>JAGAXG010000010.1 GCA_017941035.1 bacterium
CACGGTAAAACAAACATTTGTCCTTGACGTCAAGGAAACGGAAACCGACAGCATGGCAGAAGAAGAGTATAAAAACGAAACTTCAGTCCAACCGCAAGCCACATTGTTTGCACAGGTGACCGCTTCGCAGTTGCAGGAAGAGCCTGCGGTAAACTCATTGAAAGACCTTGCCATGCAGGGAACGCAAAACAATGCACAGCCGCAGCCGTCTTTTACGTCAAACCAAGCAGCTGCCATTAAGCAAGACCGTATCAAACGTATCCATGACTTGTTGAAACAAGGCAAAGTAAGCCTTGTGCAGAGCCTGCGTCCCGATGCAGTGGATTTTGACGAGAAACTGTCGCAACAAAACATCTCCGACGTACGTATGACTGTCAACAAAGAAGGCGGAATACAACTTACGGAAAATCCAGTGATAGGTTCCCAAGTAGACTGAATACTTTCATAGACTATACAACATAATTCTTACCCCTTTTCTTTTACTTCTAAAAAGAAAAGGGGTTTTTTGTATTCGGGCGTTTTTATGTTTAATAACTTTTCTTTTCTGAAAAAGTGAGATAAGAATTGACCTTTTATTGTGCAATTCCTCCGTTTATTACAATATACTTACTTGATGTTTCCGCTCATTTAAAAATGAATTTCAACTCTTTTTATTCTTTATTTCCGTCTTTTTCGCAATTAAATACTTCCTTTTTATAATTTTTCTCCGCCCTACCGCAATAAAATTTTGCCCAATGCTATAAAAATTCCGCCCTTTGCGAAAGTAATTGCAAAAAAATAGGTTTTTTCAGTAAAAAAATGTGATTTTTTTGAAATTCTTTTCAGAAAGGGCAAAAACCAAGTGCCATAGGGCAGCGGCAAAGGAAGAAAAGGCGGTAATCAGGCGGAAGAAAACGGCGGCGATGGATTACATAGCAAAGGTGAGGTATTATAATAGTATAAGGATTATATACAGTGCGGCATCGGTGCGGGAAGAAATTTTTGTTTTATTAGTTCAAAATTTTATTGGCAGTTCAAAAAACTTTCGTACTTTTGCAGACGGAAACAGTCAGTTGTGACTATGAACTTGAGCATTGACTATTATTTCTAACTCAAAACAAGCCTAAGGAACTTCTTTTGAATTTTTTTCGGAAATAATTTGTTGAAAAGGTACAAGTTTAAGGGTGAACCGACCCTAACCATGTTATATGTTAAAGTGACACCTGTTACGGTGTGAACTTACTATAGGTTAGGTGGGTATTCTTCCTTAGGCTTTACCCGAGTTAGAATAGATAAGTTTACACTTTTTCTGTTTTATCCCTCCCGTCTTCTGAAAAGGAAATCATAGTTTATGCTTTTGACATAATTTTATTAACTATTAAACAGGAAATGGAAATCCTTTTCGTGCAATACGGATAAATAGTAAAAGAATGCTAAAAGTAAGACATCCTATAGTAAGTTCTATGGAATATCAAAAGAATTTTTTGAGAAATATGATTGATATGTTTCCTGACATATATCAATCATGGAGTGATAAAGAATATTCTAACTTTCAAAACATAGCAAAACAATCAAGTGACGGTTTTAGAGAAGTGGAAAACACCATATATAATTATTATGATGATTTGTTTCAATCTCAATTTAGTGGCGTGACTTCTTTGTTCTATAATGCCATGTTAGTTATGACTTATTCTTTTTATGAAGAATTTATCAATAAAATAGCCAATGATAAGGAAAAAGGTTTTGAATGTTCTTCACAAGATTCTTATAAAAAAATAACCTGCCTAATGGATAGTAAAAATAAAAAGTTTTCACAAAAGTGTCTTAATGACATTAAGTATATTAATAAATATATACGAATATTGAGAAATGACATCTGCCATAATAATGCAGGAACACTTAAACATAAAAAAGAAATAAAAGAATTATGTAATAGACAAAAAGACGTAATTATTGACCAAGATATTATTTTAATTACAGGTAAAGATTTTATACTTGATGTTCTTAATAAAGAATTTCTTATTCTGTCTGAATTAGTAAATAAATTAGAGTATTAATAAATGATAAAGAGATAAAACAATGAAAAAAGAAACAAAATTTTTAAAAATTATTGTCTTATTTATGGCAATATTTGCAAGTATTAATGTATTTGCTTACGATTTTGAAGTAGACGGAATTTATTACAATAAAAATTCCGACGGAACTAGTGTCAGTGTAACGTACAAAAGTTATAGTTATAGCTATTGGGGTGATGTTATAATTCCTTCATCAGTAACTTATAACGGAATAACCTACAGCATTACGTCTATTGATTATAAAGCATTCAGTGATTGTAAATATTTAAAAAGCGTAGAAATACCCAACAGTGTTACGAAAATTAGTGATGGAGCATTCAGTAATTGTAGTGGTTTAACAAGTATAACCATACCAAACAGTGTTACGACTATCGGTAATACAGCATTCTATTATTGTAGCGGTTTGAAAAGTGTAGAGATACCAAACAGTGTTACCTCCATTGGTGCTGGTGCATTTGATAACTGCATTGGATTGACAAGTGTAACGATAGGAAACAGTGTTGCATCTATTGGTAATTATGCATTCTGTGAGTGTACAAATTTGACAAATATAACTGTAAATAATGATAATATTAAGTATTCATCTACTAATGGAGTTTTATATAACAAACAACAAGATACTATTATTTGCTATCCTGCAGGTAAAAAAGATGATAACTTTACTGTACCTAACAGTGTTACAATTATTGATAAATATGCATTTGCTTATTGTAAATATTTGAACAGTGTAGAAATCCCCAGCAGTGTTATATCTATTGGTAATGGTGCATTCCGTTCTTGCACTGGTTTGACAAGTATTACTCTACCGAATAGTGTAATGTACATAGATATAAATGCATTCGCTCATTGTACAGGTTTGACA
>JAGAXG010000011.1 GCA_017941035.1 bacterium
CAATGCTAAAACGCAGTCGCAGAGCTAATTTCGGGGGGGGGGGCTTTTAGCTAATCTCCTTGACAAAAAGAAGAATGCTTTTACCTTAGCTGAAACATTAATCGCGTTAGGCGTAATCGGAATCATCGCAGCGTTGACGATACCATCTTTGCTAACGACAATCCGCGATAAAGTAACGGAAAACCAAAAAGCGGTATTTGAGCGAAAATTAGGAAAAGGAACAGATTTATTAAATATAGATAACGGAATCGGACCTTATTATAATGATACGGAATCATTTGTAAAGAGATTATCTGAACATTTGAAGATAGTCACAATTTGCGGAAAAGATAATTTAAAAGATTGCTTACCATATGAAACAATCCAGCAAGATGGAGCAGAGCCATTTAAGGTAAAAGATTTAGAAACGGCAGCATTTACCGGGATAGATAAAACAAAATACTTGGATGCAGCGGGATTTGTATTAGCAGACGGAACACCAATGATCTTAACATACATGAATAAGGATAATTGTCCAATAAGTGATCCTGATGCAGTGGAGTATAAAGGACAAAAAAAAGAAGCTCGTTCAACAAATACCAGATGTATCGCGGGATTTTATGATTTGAACGGTACCAAAGGTCCTAATAAATTCAATAAAGACATAGTACCATTTGGCGTAACCGGCTTAGCCGAAGTTGGTATAAAACTCGGAGATTCAGGTATAACTTTATTAAGTGAACCACATGTACCTACAACAGTATTAAAGACCGGCGATATATGTACAAATAATAATGGAACTTATAAAATAAAATCTGACTACAAGACAAAATATAATATAGAGAATTGTTGTACAGTTAGTGATTGTATCAGCAAAGGAGATTATTGGGCGAGTGCGATGGTCGAATGTAAAGATATGGGCGGGCACTTAGCAACAGAAAAAGACCTTGCAAAAATCGCAACCTACTTATATGATGCCCCAAGCCAAATAGGAGATACAGCCAGATATGATGGCACTTTAAACACCTCCAAACTAGGCACAACTTTTGCCGGTTTAGGCTCGTCCTGGGACATCTTGTGGTCTAGTTCAGAGAGCAGTGCAAGCATCGCATACTACCGCTACTTCTACAGTTCGTTCACGGGCAGGTACAACGACTACCGCTTCATCTCGAGCTACAGGGCGGTTTGCGTGAAGTGATTAATCATTTTAACTCGAAAGTCGGAATTTATTCCGACTTTTGTTTTTTGTGTTACAATTGTTTTTATGAAAAGCGGATTTGTAGCAATAATTGGCCGTCCAAATGTCGGTAAATCAACACTTCTTAATCAAGTATTAGGACAAAAAATAGTTATTGCAACTGATAAAGCACAGACTACTCGCAAACGTATAAAAGGTATTTATACCACTTCAGAAGGTCAAATTGTTTTTGTTGATACTCCGGGGGTGCATAAACCTTTAAATAAACTGGGGGAATTTTTGTTAGATGAGGCAAAAATTGCTGTACCTGATGCTGACTTAATTCTTTTTCTTGTTGATGGCTCTGAACCTGCAGGAAAAGGTGATAAATGGATTGCTAAAAATCTTTTGCAGACGGATATTCCAATTATTATAGTTATGAACAAAGTTGACAAAATAAAAAAACCTGAAAAAGTAGAAGCAAATCTTTTAACTTATAAAACTCTTTTTGAAAAAAATATTCCTGTTGTAAGAATTTCTGCAAAGACAGGAAGAAATACAGATACACTTTTAAAAAATATTTTTCACAAGCTCCCTCAAGGTGATATTTTATACCCCGAAGATGTTGTAACAGAAGAAACAATGCGCGATGTAACTGAAGAAATTATTCGCGAAAAAATTCTTCTCAATACTTCTGATGAAATCCCACATTCTGTTGCAGTTAAAGTGGATAATTATTTTGAACAGGAAAATATTGATAAAATTTATGCAACAATTTATTGCGAACAAAAAAGTCAAAAAGGAATTCTCATTGGTAAAGGTGGAAGTCTTTTGAAAAAAATCGGAACAGAAGCCAGAATTGAACTTGAAAAAATTGCGGATAAAAAAGTTTTTTTAAAGCTCGAAATAAAAGTTGAAAAAGACTGGCGCAAAAAAGACGCCAGTCTGAAAAATTTTGGTTATCAAGAAGAACAAAACTAAATATTCAATGTTCTTAAATCATTTGCTGTTCGAAATTTGCTTATTTCTCTCAAATATTGATCCAAAGCTTTATATCCATTATAAATTTCATTAGATATCAATGCATATCTGCTTGCTTCAAGATATTTCAATTCTTTTACTCTTATTTCAAGAATCGAATCAGAATCATTTTGCAATTCTTCATCACCTACAAAAGCCCATTTTTGAAGTAGTGCAAGTTCATGATACATTTCATTCATTGTCATAGATTCAAGCGTTTTGAATTCATATTTATCAAGCAAAGCTTTCTCAACATTTGAAATTTTACTTTGACAAACTTGAAATTTAAAAACTTTTTTTATGACCATATAATTATCAGCTATTTGTTTATGTGATGCAGGAACTTCATTTTTTGCAATAAGCGCTGAAAAAGATCTAGATGTGAAAGAATCAGTTTCATATGAAAAAGCGCTCTTTGAAGTTAAATCAAAATCTGTTTTATTTTCCAAGATATGTTCTAACATATTCCCTCCGACTTGATAGTAAAATAATAAAAACTTTTTGTCATGATGTTTTGTCAAATTTTTTACAAAACTTGACTTTTGATAAAAAAAACTTAAATAAAACATGATAAAAATCATACGAAAGTATGAGTCATTTTATCAAGTAGTATGGTACAAATAAAGTGTATAAAATCAGACTTAGAGGGCAAATTAAAAAATATGGGATTGAGTTTAAATAATATTTTGCAAAGACCTTATGTAAACCAAGATGGGCGTTCAAATGTAAAACGCCGAGAAGATGGTGAAAAAACAGCAAATGCTCAACAACAAGAACAAAATAACCAAAATTCAAAAAGTAAAGGTCTTCAATATGTTGAAACGCAGAAGCCTGCATATAAACCTGCCTATACAATTGGTGCTGGAGCTTATAGTAATGTAAATATTAATGCACCTCAAAATAAAAATATTCAAAACCCTCAAACAATTAATCCGGCTAATTTAAACAATGAAATTAATATTGCTCAGATTTTGAAAGATTTTAAAAATACTGCTATTGCTATAGGTACACCTGAAGAACTTTCAGAAGAAGTTAACGGTTACATTTCATTGATAGAAAAACAAGTTACAAAGGATAATCCAAATGTAAAACTTGTAAAATCAAATTTAAAAAATGCAGCTGCAATTTTAGACAGTCACATTTCGGAAACTTTGAATAAAAACTCAAAAGTTGTAGAGAATTGGGTTGATACATTATTTTTACAATCTATAAACTTTAAATACAATGAAGATGATATCAATGAAAGATTTTTGGTAAAATTTCCGGATGGTTCAACAAGCCAAACAAAACGTCAAGAAGAACTTGAAGCAACATCTCAAGTTGAACCAAAACCTGATATAGATGAAAATAATGTAATACCAATTTCGGTAGCAGGTGGAAATGATGTTAAAATTCCTCAGGATAAGGAATTAAAATCTTTATTTATTAAAGCAAAAAAATATGCTTATGCACAAAATCCTGAAAAAGCAATTAAAGCTTTTGAAAAAGCTCTTTCTCGCGCTAATGAAATTGATGATACTGAAACTTCAGGTAAAATATACTATGAAGTTGGAAAGATTTATGATGATCATGATTATTTAGCTCAAGCGTTAAAAAGTTATAATCAATCCTTAAAACTTTCTAAAGATGAAAATGTACGTGCAAAAGCTCATTATTCAATGGCACAGATTTATAATGATTTAAATCAAATTACTCCTGCATTAGATCATTATGTCAGTACAATTTCTCATGCCGGTGAAGCAGAAAATATTCCTGCACAATCTGCATCTTTAACTAAAATGGGTAACATTTATACTGATATGTATGAAAAAGAAGCTTTTGATTATTATGATGTTGCACAAGACTTAGCTAAAGAAACAGATAATTATAATTTGCAAGGTTTTGTTTCTTCAAATACAGGCAAAGCTTATATGAAATTCGATGAACCTGAAAAGGCTTTAAAATCCTATTCTAAAGCTGTTCAAAATTATACAAATGCCAAATCTCCGGTAAAAACTGCTCAAAATTATCTTGCTGCAGCTGATATTATGGTTGAATTTAATAATATTGATAAAGCCTATAAATTATTGAAAAAAGCACAAAAACAGGCTCAACAAACCGATAATATAAATTTAATGAATGAAATAAATATAAAACTTAGTCAATTAAAGGAGTTAGATGTTGAATAATTTTTGGATAAGTATGCCTGAAGATTTAAATGTCTTTATTTTACCTCAAGTTTGGGAAGAAATAACTTTGGGCAATTTTATGACAAATATTTTTTCATTTTTAACTTTTAATAGTCAAAAAGCCGGATATAGATTATAGTAAATTAACTTTTTTTCAGAAATTCACTAATTGTGAAATTTGAAAATGTTTGAGTTTTTTCATTTTCTTTTTTTATGTTATATCTTAAAAATTTATTTAATAATTTTGGTAGTCCAAAACCAATTAAAATTGTGTTAGTTAGTAAAGAAAACCAATATATTCCGGCTCCGATATTTTTTGTTTTTTTAAGAACTGCAGGGTCTAAATCCTTTACCTCATCAAGCATTCGGAAATTTCTGAGATTATGTGTTTTTGGGTCAATAATTTTTGTTTTGAATATTTTATCTGCAATTCTTCCTGCGATATTATTAATAGCAAAATCGCCTCCAAAGAACATTGTAAATAACCCTATATCTCTTAAAGCTCTGTCTTTTCGTTCATTTTTATCGCGCGATGAAATCAACTTAGCAGGAAAACTTGATAAAACCCAAATACTTGCATAAATTGTTTTGGTCATATTTGTTCCTGATGCGTAATCAAAATTATGAGGATTTTTTGTTATTTTTTTTAATATTGGATTTTTACTTTTTATGCTTAAACCTTTTGTAACTGTTTTAGCAAAAAGTATACCGGGAATAATTGAAAATCCTATATTCCACAACATTTTTTTTGTTTTTGATTGAGATTTATTTTCGTCTTTTTTAAGATTAAATCCTGCGGAAAAATCTTTTCTTTTGGTTCTGTGTTCGGTAAATTCTGTTGCTATCCAAGGAATTGCAGACCACATTGCTCCTGTTGTTATAAAATCTGTCATTAATATTTTTTCATGAACAGAAAGCAAATCTTTTTTTAATTTCTCAGGATTATTATAACGTTCATAAATTTCATTAAAAATATTTTTATCCTGTAGTTTTAGTCTTTGCGCAGTTTCTTCAAGCCCCTTTTTCAAATCTCCGTCAGGAGTCAGATATTTTTTTGGTACTTGTATAATTTTTTTCGCTTCTCCTTCAAGTGATTTTATTATTCCTTTGTTCTTTAAAAAATACTTGTTATATTGCGGTATAAGTAAAATTGGAGTTAAATACGAAGCTATAAAATAAATACCTCCCATTAAAGCGCGTTCTTGGGCTTCGTATTTGTTATTTGACATGACACATTGAGGAGCAGTGCTTCCGCCCAATGTCGTAATCCCTCGGTTTATAAGGGTATGATCTTGGACATAAGCCGTTGCATTATATATATTAAATCCTTTAAAGGGTAATGTATAAGAGACTTTTTTACAATCCATAATCAACTTCATGTTATACAGTGATAATTTGAAGTCAATATTTTATTAATTATAATAAGTAATTCCGTTTCTAACATACATTTGTCTTTGCGGAACAACGTAATTTCTATCAAATCTTGAGATAGCTCTGGGTCTTGCTATTACCGGAGATGCATAACGATTATTATAATATCTCCTGTTGTTATTGTAATATCTGTAATGCTGAGGTACCGGATTATAATTGTTAATTCCGTTATTTATATTATTTTGGTATGTCGCGTAGGGAACCGGAGGTAAATATCCATGTTGAACAGATACAGGATTACCTGCCATGTACTTTGTGTAAGTTGTTGCATTAGCGCTAACTGTTGTAACTAATAAAGCAAAAATAATTAATAAAAATTTCTTCATATATGTCCCCTACTTTTCTGTATATGTATAAATATCATGATTTTCAAAAAATTGCTACATTCATAGTAAAAATTTTACTGTTTGTAACATTAAATCAATGCCAATATTGCACTATGGCGAAGTGTTGTGCCATGTTCTTTTCTGTATGAAAAGAAATATTCATTGTCACAACATGTACAATAAGGACAAATATCAATTTTTTTTATCCCGATTTGGGCTAATTGTTTTCTATTAATTTCTTTAAGGTTTAATTTCCGAACTTTCCTATCATAAAGAGTCGGTTCCTGCTTTGTTTTTGTGGGGTTAAATACAGAATAAACTTCTTCTCCGACTTCATAACAATTCTCGCAAATAGCCGGTCCGATTACTGCACAAATATCATTTATATTTGAATTAAATTTCTGTATCAATTTCTTAACTGTTAATTCTCCGATTTTTTGTGCAGTTCCGCGCCAACCGGCATGAGATATTGCTCCGATATTTTGTTTTTTATCGTAAAAAATTAATGGAACACAGTCTGCAAAATTTAAAAAAATTGCTTGAGAATTATCAATTAAAATTAATCCGTCAGTGTCAGGATAATTTTTTACCAGAGGTTTGACTATTTGTATGTTTGCGCTATGTGTTTGTGTTGGAGAAATCAGATTATTGCCAAGATAATTTTCAATAATATTTATATTATTTTTAACTTCTAAATTATTATTTACTCCTTTGTCGCAAATACAAATCTCACGTGTAGTAAAAAATGCGTTATCAATCAAATCAGATTTTAAAATTTTTTTTCCATTAATTTTGTCAAAATAAAACATAATAAAATTATAAAAAGTTGTTAAAAAAATGCAAATATTAGGGAATTAAATATCATCAAATTAATTATTCTTAATAATTTAGCATTTTTAAACTTATAAAATTTTTATAAATAATACACGAGGGGAAATAATGGATTATACTTTATTTATTAAAAACAAATTTTTGAATCAATCAGTTAATAACTTTGCGCAAAGTTTTGACAAGGTTGATTATAACGGGTTTGAAAAAATGGTTTCAAAAAATACTGTTCTCGGAATGGGAAAAGTCGCAGTTAAAGTTTGCAGGAATAGCGTCAAATCTGTATTTGATTCAGTTGACGGTATTCCTGTCCACTTAAAAAATGAAACAAATTCTGTCGTGAGAAAAGATGGTTACGTTGATAGAGATGAAATGTATCAGCTTATCAAAGACAGTTATGAAACGGTTTATGGGAAAAAAATTTCCAAAGACGAATTATCAAAAATGTCTGTTCGCGAAGCGATTGATTTAGTGATGAAAAGCTATAATAAATAACATATTATAGTAAATTTATTTTTTTATCTGAATAATATCTTTTCCTATAGCATCAATTGCTACTTTGGAACCGTCTTTTTTGAAAAGAATTATCTCAGGGCAATCATCATCGTTTATATCTTTTACTATCAATGTATCTTTATCAATTGTTTTATCTTTCATAATGTTATTTATTTCTTTGTCAAAATTTTGACTATCTGCTAATTTATTTGTTAATTTATGTGCATCAGGAATGATGAATGCTACAAGAGGTAATGCCAATCCCAGATACAAACCATGAAACATGCCATTAATTTTTCCGTATTGTTTAGCTTCATTATAGCGATCTTTGTCATAATTTGTTTGGTTTTTGTAACGTGATTTGAACGCTGTGATGTTATTAATTTTATTATTAAAAGTTTGACTATACAAGGGTTTTGGCGATATCGTCAAAACCCTTTATTTATAAAATGTTTGGCTAAATCTTGAAGCAGGGCTTGACAGTAAAATCCAGTAATAATCTAGCTTTCAGCGTTTGTATATATTTATTGTAAATTTTTGTAACGATTTATCAGAAAATTTCCCCAAAAAGTGCTTTTATCATGTTGACTACGAATATTGACGTACTATGATAAAAGAACATGCAATGTAGAGTCGGGTAAATTGCGCCCAAATGCGTGGAAGTTGCATTACAAGCGGATTTTACCTACTTTCAAAAAGACTTTAAAAGAGCATGATTTGCCAATTTTGGCAGAGGGTTAACAGCCTTAAGTTAGAAAAATTTTTAGTATGTACACCATTTATTTTATGAGGTGATTTAATGTCTACGACAAAATACGAAAAAAGAGTAACGCCAATGGGTATTCCTCATACTCGTTTGGACGATTTACCCGATCTTATTGAAGTGCAGAAAAAATCATTTGAATGGTTTTTAACAGAGGGTTTAAAAGAAGAGTTATTAGCTTTTTCACCTATTAAGGACTATACAGGAAGATTAGAATTGCACTTTTTACCAAATTATACTTTTGACAAAGCAAAGTATACGGTAGAGGAAGCAAGAATTCATGACGCTACTTATGCAAAACAATTGCGCGTTATGATTAGATTAGTTAACCGTGATTCCGGAGAAATTAAGGAACAGGAAGTTTACATTGGTGATATCCCGACAATGACTGACAAAGGTACATTCATTGTGAACGGTGCAGAACGTGTTATCGTATCACAGATTGTTCGTTCTCCTGGGGTTTATTTTGACAAAACTATTTCTCCAAACGGAAAACGTTTGTACAATGCTACAATGATTCCTAACCGCGGAGCATGGGTTAAATTTGAAACAGATGCTAATGACATCATTCACGTTAAAATTGATAAAAACAGAAAAATCCTTGCTACAACATTATTAAAGGCTATGGGTATTACTGTTGCTGAAATGGAATCAAAATTTACTCATTTTGATTTCTTGAAGAAAACTTTGGAAAAAGACACAGCTGAAACAACAGATGAAGCTTTAATTGATTTATATAAAAAATTAAGACCGGGAGATCCTGCATCTCCTCAAGGCGGACGTCAAATTTTAGAATCAAGATTTTTTGATGCTAAAAAATATGACATTGGTCGTGTTGGTCGTTATAAATTAAACAGAAAATTAAACTTGAACATTCCTAACAACCAAAGAACATTAACTGTTGAGGATATTGTTTCAAGTATTGAATATTTAATCAATTTAACTTATGACGAAGGTCAATTGGATGATATTGACCATTTAGGAAACAGAAGAATTCGTTCGGTAGGCGAATTGTTGCAAAACCAATTCAGAGTTGGTCTTTCAAGAATTGAAAGAATTGTTAAAGAAAGAATGACTTTGCAGGATTCTGAAACATTAACACCGTTGAATTTATTGAACACTAAACCTTTAGTTGCTTCATTAAAAGAATTCTTTGGTTCTTCACAGTTATCACAGTTTATGGACCAAACAAACCCACTTGCTGAATTAACTCACAAAAGACGTATTTCCGCATTAGGACCTGGTGGTTTACAAAGAGAAAGAGCAGGATTCCCTGTTCGTGATATTCATCCTTCTCACTATGGACGTATTTGTCCTATTGAAACTCCGGAAGGTCCAAACGCAGGTTTGATAGGTTCATTAGCTACTCACGCAAGAGTTAACGATTATGGATTTATTGAATCACCGTTCTTTGTTGTTAAAGATGGTGTAGTAACTGATGAAGTTGTTTATATGACAGCTGATGCTGATGAAAACTTCCGTTGTGCTCCTGCAGACGTTAAATTGACTAAGGACAGAAAATTTGTTGATGATGTAGTTCCTGCAAGATATCGTTCAGAGTTTATCATGTGCGAATCTTCAAAAATTGACTATGTCGGCGTATGTCCTATTCAGATTATTTCAGTTGCGACATCAATGATTCCGTTTATTGAACACGATGATGCTAACCGTGCATTGATGGGTTCTAACATGCAAAGACAAGCAGTACCTCTTTTAATTACTCAAAGACCAAGAGTTGGTACAGGTTTGGAAGCTCGTGTAGCAAAAGATTCAGGTATGGTTGTTGTATCTGATGTTGACGGAACAGTTGAAAGAGTTGTCGGTGAAGAAATTGTAATTAGAGATCAACGAGGTAAAGCTCATTCATATACATTAATGAAATATGTAAGAAGTAACCAAGATACTTGTATTAACCAAAGACCTATCGTTAATGAGGGTGATAAAGTTAAAGCAGGTGATGTAATCGCTGATGGAGCATCAACTTGTGGTGGAGAGCTTTCATTAGGTAAAAACATTTTAGTTGCTTATATGCCTTGGGAAGGTTTCAACTATGAAGACGCGATTTTACTTTCAGAACGTTGTGTACATGATGATATCTTCACTTCATTACATATAGAGAAATTAGAAATAGAAGCTCGTCAGACAAAACTTGGACCGGAAGAAATAACAAGAGAAATTCCTAACGTTTCTGAAGATGCGCTTCGTCACTTAGATGAAAGAGGTATTGTAAGAATTGGTGCCAGAGTTTATCCTGATGATATTCTTGTTGGTAAGGTTACTCCTAAAGGTGAATCTGAACATCCGCCTGAAGAAAAATTATTAAGAGCAATCTTTGCTGAAAAAGCAAGAGATGTAAAAGATAATTCACTTCGCGTTCCACATGGCGGTGGAGGCAGAGTTCTTGACGTTAAGGTATTTGACAGAGAAAAAGGCGATGAATTGCCACCTGGTGCAAATACTGTAATCAGAGTTTATATAGCTCAAAAACGTAAGGTTTCTGTAGGTGATAAACTTTCAGGACGTCACGGAAACAAAGGTATTGTTTCAAGAATTCTTCCAAAAGAAGATATGCCATTTTTGCCTGACGGAACACCTGTTGATATCGTATTAAATCCACTTGGTGTACCTTCTCGTATGAACGTTGGTCAGACTTATGAATTATTGTTAGGTTTGGCCGCATACTTAACTGGGAAACACTACGAGGCTCCTGCATTTGATGAAATGTATGGTGAAAACGAATCAGAAATTGTTACAAAGGGCGAATTATTAGAGGGCATCAAAAAATCTGGTGCAACTTGGGTAGGAGAAGACGGTAAAGTTACACTTATTGATGGTAGAACCGGTGAACCGTTTGACAGACCTGTTGCAGTTGGTTTGACATACTTCTTGAAATTAGTTCACTTAGTTGACGATAAAATTCACGCAAGAAGTACAGGACCTTATTCACTTGTTACTCAGCAGCCTTTGGGTGGTAAAGCTCAATTTGGCGGTCAGAGATTTGGTGAAATGGAAGTTTGGGCACTTGAAGCTTACGGTGCTGCTTATACTCTTCAAGAAATGTTGACTATAAAATCAGATGATGTCAATGGAAGAAACAGAGCATACGAATCAATAGTTAAGGGTGACAATATCCCAAGACCTGGTATTCCTGAATCATTCAAGGTACTTGTAAGAGAATTGCAAAGTATCGGTTTGGATATAACAGTAGCTAAGAAAGATGGTACAGAAGTAGATTTGATGACTGATATGGATGATTTGAGAAAATCAGCACCAAAACGTACGTTGTCAGATGTGGATTCAGAATTGTTGAACATTAACTTTTTTGAAACACCGACTACTTTTGGAGAATTATAATAAGTATATTTAGGGGGATTTATTTCCCCCTTGAAATAAAAAGGAGAACATTTAAAAATGTCAACAAGCATAGATTATTTTGACTATATACGAATCAGTATTGCTTCTCCGGAAAGAATACTTCAGTGGTCACACGGCGAAGTTACAAAACCGGAAACAATTAACTATCGTACATTAAAACCGGAAAGAGACGGATTGTTCTGCGAAAGAATTTTCGGGCCAACAAAGGATTGGGAATGCTATTGCGGAAAATATAAAAGAGTAAGACACAAAGGTATTATCTGCGAAAGATGCGGTGTTGAAGTTACAGATTCCAAAGTTCGTCGTCACAGAATGGGTCATATTAAATTGGCTGCTCCTGTGTCACATATTTGGTTCTTGAAAGGTATTCCTTCATATTTGGGTTTACTTCTTGATATGACTTTAAAAAATCTTGAACAAGTTATTTATTTCAACAGTTATGTTGTTTTAGATGGCGGAGATTCTGATTTTAAAAAACTTCAATTGTTAACTGAAGAAGAATATGAAGATTTTATGGCAGAAAACGAAGATTCTACTTTAAAAGTAGGAATTGGTGCCGAAGCAATCAAAGAACTTTTGGGTGAACTTGATATTAAAGCATTAGCTGAAGAAATCAGAACTGAATTAGAAGGTAGTGTTTCTGTTCAGAAAAAATCAAAATTAATTAAAAGATTAAGACTGTTAGATAATTTAATTCAATCAGGAACGAACCCTACTTGGATGATTATGGATGTTGTACCGGTTACACCTCCTGATTTAAGACCAATGGTACAATTAGATGGCGGCAGATTTGCTACATCTGATTTAAACGATTTATACAGACGTGTAATTAACAGAAATAACCGTTTACAAAGACTTTTGGAAATGGGAGCTCCTGAAATTATTGTAAGAAACGAAAAAAGAATGCTTCAAGAAGCAGTTGATGCTTTAATTGACAACGGCAGACGCGGAAGAACAGTTGTTGGTCCGAACAACAGAGCACTGAAATCTTTATCTAACATAATTGAAGGTAAACAAGGTCGTTTCCGTCAAAACTTGTTAGGTAAACGTGTTGACTATTCAGGTCGTTCAGTAATCGTTGTAGGACCTTCATTAAAATTAAACCAATGTGGTTTGCCTAAAGAAATGGCTATAGAATTGTTCAAACCGTTTGTTATTAATAAATTAATAGAACGCGGTTATGTTCAAAATATTAAATCTGCGAAGAAAAAGATTGAAAGATCTGATTCAGTAGTATGGGATATTTTAGAAGAAGTTATTGACGGACACCCTGTATTATTGAACCGTGCACCAACTCTTCACAGATTAGGTATTCAAGCATTTGAGCCAAAATTGGTTGAAGGTCGTGCTATTCAATTACACCCGTTAGCTTGTACAGCTTTCAACGCTGACTTCGACGGTGACCAGATGGCAGTTCACGTACCTTTATCTATTGAAGCTCAGGCAGAAGCAAGAATGTTAATGTTAGCTACTAACAACTTGTTAGCTCCTGCAAATGGAAAACCTATTGTTTCACCTTCTCAGGATATGGTCTTGGGTATGTATTATTTAACTACTATGAAGGACCCTAATCAAGAAGTACAAGGCTATTTCTACAATTTTGAAGATGCAATTTCAGCATTTGAAGTCAAAGTAATTAAATTACATGACAAAATTGTGGTAAGGGATGAAAAAGGCGAAAGAATAGAAACAACAGTTGGTAGAATAATATTCAACCAAGAGATTAGAAAAGCACTAGTTTAAGTGGTGTGGTGTTAGGAAATAACTAATTGAGGAAAATTAGAATGGAAAGAACATATACAAATACAAAAAAGACTCCTGAGTTCATTAACAAACAAATGGATAAAGGTTCATTAAAAAAATTGTTAGGTCAAATGTATTTGGAATACGGTGGAGCTAAAGAAGCAAATCTTGCAGATGCTTTAAAAGCATTGGGATACAGATATGCTACGGTTTCAGGTACAACTATTTCAATTGCAGACCTTTCAGTACCGCCTGAGAAGAAAGCTCTTTTAAAAGCTGCGGAAAAAGAAATTGAAGTTTCTCAAAACCGATATTTAAAAGGTGAAATTACTGAAGTTGAAAGATATACTAAGGTTATTGATACTTGGGCAGAAACAACTGCGAAATTGACTGAGCAGGTTGTTCAAAATTTTGACAGATTGAACCCTGTATATATGATGGCATTCTCAGGTGCCAGAGGTAACTTATCTCAGGTTTCACAGTTGGTTGGTATGCGTGGTTTGATGGCTGATACACAAGGTCAGATTATCGACTTGCCTATTAAATCAAATTTTAAAGAAGGTTTGTCTGTAACAGAATATATTATTTCATCTTACGGTGCAAGAAAAGGTCTTGTTGATACAGCGTTAAAAACGGCCGATTCAGGTTATTTGACAAGACGTTTGGTTGACGTTGCTCAAGATGTTATAATAAGAGATGAAGATTGTCATACTGATAAGTATATTGATTTAAAACCTATTACAGATGGTGATGCAATCATTGTTCCTTTAATTGACAGATTATTAGGAAGAACAGTTGCTCAAGATATAATGGATAAAGATGGCAATATAGTTATAACAAATGGTACAACATTAAATAGAGATGATATTAAGAAGATTTCAAATCTTGATTTGAATGTATTGAGAGTGCGTTCAGCATTAACTTGTGGTTTGGAATATGGTGTATGCCAAAAATGTTACGGTTGGGCAATGACAACACAAAAAATGGTAGATGTTGGAGAATCAATAGGTATTATTGCTGCTCAATCAATTGGTGAACCTGGTACTCAGCTTACGATGAGAACATTCCACACCGGTGGTGCTGTAGGTGTTAAAGAAGCTATGAAAGAAATTAAAGCTTACGAAGCGGGTACTGTTATTTCTAAAATCAAAACAAGAGAATTGAGAACCCGTCACGGGGATGTTGTACAAGTTGCTATGTACGAAGCTGATTTAGAAGTTAAAGGTGAAAAAAGAACTTCTAAATATCATATTCCTGCAGGTGCAACTGTATTTGTTAAAGATGGAGATAAGGTTACTAAGGGCTTTAAAATGGCTGAACATGCTCCTCAATCAAGTAGTGATTCAAGTCGTTTAACTGAAAAAGCTCAAAAGGATATTATTTCAGATATAAGCGGAGAAGTTGTGTTTGATGGCTTTAAAGCAGATGAAAAGAAAGACAGACAAGGAAATATTCTAAGAACTACAAACGTTCAAGGTATTGTTTGGGTTCTTGGAGGTGATGTTTATACATTACCTGGAGGTTCAAAAGTTCTTGTAAAAGATGGTCAAAAAGTATCTGAAGGTGAAAAACTCGCTGAAACTCTAACAATTTGCGAACATGGCGGAGAAGTAAGAGTTGGCAGTGATTTAGTTGTTGAAGATGCTAAATTTGATGGCAAGAAAATCAAGAAGATTATTTCAGGTAAAGAATTAACAATTGTTATTGCTTCGTTACAACCTGAAAATGCTACTTTTGAACAAACTAAGAAAGAACAAATTTGGACAGTTAATAAAACTGGTGAAAAATATATTGTTAAAGCTGTTGTTGATACAACAGTTGAAAACGGTATGATTATCGGTGAACTTATTGATGATGATTGCACTGTTCCTTCTTCAGGTGAAATCAGATATGTTGATGTTGAAGTTGATGAAAATCAAATCATTACTAAACCTGGTAAAGTTGTATTTATTCCTGAAGAAATTCATCAAATTAATAAAGATTCAACATTAAAAATGGTTGAAAACGGTACAACAGTTACAGCCGGTACTGAGGTTGTAAAAGATGTATATTGCCATATTGACGGTGTTGTTGAATTTAAGGAATACAATGATGTAATCCACGAAATTACAATTAGACCTGGAGAAGTTCATACTTTGTCAAGTATTTCAGAATTGAAAGTTGATGAAGGTGAAGTTATTAAAAAAGGTACTTTAATTGCTGAAGGTGTTAAAGCTAAAACAACTTCTGTTGTAACAATTATGGATTCCTCAGCAGATGAATTACCTATTGATGATTTGGATGAAGAAATTGATTCTTCGCTTGGTTTGGATGAAGATTCAATTGAAAATCAACCTATTCAAATTCTTGTAAGACCTGTTCAAGTATTGGATATTGAGCAAAAAGATGTTTCTATAAAATTTAATTCATCTGATGAATTAATTGATGTTGTTCCTGTTACTCAATTACAGTACAAAGATGGTGCAAGAGTTAGAAATATTGATGGTGCAACTATTACCAGAACAAGTTTAGTTCTTCAAATGCAAGGTTATTTATCACATCTAAAAGGTGTAGTAGAACTTGATTCTAAAGGAGAATTAAGAATAGTTGTATTAGAAAACTTGATAGTTCGCCGTGATATGGAAGGTGCTCAATCACTTCAAACTGAATTACTTGTGAAAGACGGTCAGGTTATTGAACCTCATACCCCTGTTGCAAAAACTCAAGTTTTAGCGGTTCATGATGCTGTCGCTTCAATCAAAGATTCTGAAGGTGATGCAAGAAGATTATTGCTAATTTCTAAAGATTCATATACTAATATTCCAATTAAAGGTAAAGCAACAGTTAAGAAAGGTCAATTAATCAAAACGGATTCTATAATTTCTGAAAATGGTGAAAAATCTACTGTTTCCGGAATAGTAGCTTCTGTTTCAAAAGATGAAGTTTCAATAAGAAATGGTCGACCTTATTTAATTAGCCCAGGTACAATGTTGATTGTTAACTCAGGATCATTGGTACTAAGAGGTGACTTGATTGTATCTTTAACTTATGAAAGAGAAAAAACAGGTGATATCGTTCAAGGTTTGCCAAAAGTTGAAGAATTACTTGAAGGCAGACGTCCAAAAGATTGTGCGATTCTTGCAGAATATGATGGAACAGCTAAAATTGAAGTTGATGAAAACGGTTTCCCTAGATTATATTTAATTGATGATGAAAATGGAACTTCAAGTGAAATTAAATACACAATTGATGCTAATGTAATTGTTTCAAATGGACAAAAAGTTGTTAAAGGACAAGCATTAACATCCGGTTCACCTGATCCTCATGATGTAATGAGATTACGTGGACCAGAAGCGGCTCAAGCTTATCTTGTAGATGAAGTACAAAGAGTATACCGCTCTCAGGGTGTAGAAATTTCTGATAAACATATTGAAGTTATTGTTCGTCAGATGACTAAAAAAGTCAAAGTTCTCGATGCAGGTGATACAAACTTGCTTCCTGGAGAATTGATTGAAGTTCAAACATTTGAAAAAGAAAACAAAGATGCACAAGAAGCCGGTAAAACTCTTGCAACTTGTGAACACATGTTGTTAGGTATTACAAAAGCATCTTTGAATACTGAATCATTTATTTCAGCTGCATCATTCCAGGAAACAACAAGAATTTTGACAGAAGCTGCTGTTGAAGGTAAAAAAGACTTATTAAGAGGTTTGAAAGAAAACGTTATTATCGGTCGTTTGATTCCTGCAGGTACAGGCTTCCATCATTTGATCAATGCTAACGAAGAACGCGACAAGGAAGAAAGAAAACAAGCTGTCGCACAAAGAAATCAAGCTAGAAAACCTTCTGCTATTTTAGAAGAAATTGAAGGAATGTTTGGTTCTCCTGAGTTCAGTGTTGAAGATGAATTTGGCGATGATGAGGAATAATTCATAAAAAAAATGAATAAAATAGAAAAAGACGACTTTTTAGAGTCGTCTTTTTCTATTTTAAAATCTAATTTTTATCTTAAATATAGTTTATTGCAAAAGCTGGTTTTTACTTGTATAATTATTTTGTTGATTAGGAAAGAGAATTATGTTATCAGTTAGTCATATTTTAAGAGAATCTATAGGTTATGACGGAAAATCCGTAAAATTTATGGAGGAAATTTCACGAAAAACATTTAATGAAAATAAATATCTTCTGGAGCAGTCAAAAAGAGATATTGCAACTATTACAAAATTATATGATATATCTGTAAAAGATAAACCTGTATTACTAAGAAAAAAAATAAATATTTTTCAGGGCATTTATAGAGAACATTATGTTTATAATCAAAAATTCGCAAATAGTTATTTCCCCAAAAACGGAAATGGCCAGTTTTATTTTTTTGGTAAATCAAAAGGACATGAACTAGTTGATTTTATGAGCGGATATTTTTATAATTGGGATTTAAAACCTTTTCTTAAATCATTTAAAATTGCAGAGAAGGCTGGTAAACAAATATTTTGGGAGCTTGGCGGAGGCTCAAAATACATTTTTAATAAAATTTTGAAATCTTTATCTAAAATAAATATTTAATATTCGAAATTAATTTAGTTATTGCCGGCTTGCTTTTTTTATAGGCTTTTTATATAATTAAATTTAAGAGGACATAAAAGAAAGAGTAATGAGCGACCCGAGTTATAGTATAATTATTGTAAACTGGATTATAGTATTTTTCTTATTACTGGTGAATGCGTTTTTTGTTTCTGCAGAATTTGCGGTTGTTCGTGCAAGAAAAGCGAAAATTGAGCAATTAAATAAAGAAGGTAATATTGATGCTAAATTAGCACTTAAAGCTTTAGATGATGTAAATTTTTTTATTGCTGCGGTTCAAGTTGGTGTTACAATAGCAAGTATCGGTATTGGTTGGTTTGGCTCTCCTACTATAGAAAAAATGCTTGAACCTGTTATGGGTAATATCCCTGATGCTCAAATTTATATTGCGCAGGCAGTTGTTGCAGTTGTTGCATTTTTAGTTATTACTTTTTTACATGTTGTTATAGGAGAACAAGTTCCAAAATGTATTGCGCTTCAATATCCTGAAAAAATTGCTCTTTATGTCGCAAAACCGATGAATGCTTTTATGGCATTTTCAAAGCCGTTTGTTTGGCTTTTAAATAAATCTTGCAACGGAATTTTAAAAGCATTAAAAATTCCTATAAATCCTTCATTAAAAACTGTTCATACTATCGATGATTTAGATTTGCTTGTTGATACAAGCTATGATGAAGGTGTTTTAAATGAAACCGAAAAGGACATGTTCCATAATGTATTTCAGTTTTCTGATTTAACTGCGCATGAAGTTATGACCCCGAGAACCGATATGGTTTGTGTGCCTATTGATACACCACTTGAAGAATTAAATAAAATAGCGACAGAAAATCAATACACTCGTTATCCTGTATATTCAGAAGATATTGATCATATTACAGGTCTTGTGCATGTTAAAGATTTATTTAGGTTGTCTTTAAACAATGAAACGTGTCCTATTGAAAAAATAAAAAGAGATATTCAACTTGTACCTGAAACTATTACTCTTGATAAACTTGTCAAAATTTTTAAAAAAACAAGAAGTCAAATGGCTGTAGTTGTTGATGAGTTTGGTGGAACTTCCGGAATTATTACTCTTGAAGATGTTTTAGAAGAAATTTTTGGTGATGTACAGGATGAGTTTGATATTGATGAAGAAGTTAATATTAAAGAAATTAAACCAAATCATTATATAGTTAATGGTTTAATGCGTCTTGATGAACTGGCAAATTATTTTGATATGCCTGAAGAAGATTGGGAAATAGAAGATATCGATACAGTCGCAGGTCTTGTGGTAAAAGAACTTGAACGAATTGCAAAAGTTGATGATATGATTAAATATAAAGATTTTACTTTTACCGTAAAAGAGGTTGATGGTGCAAGAATTACTAAAATTCTTCTTTTAAAAAACCAATCTGAGTCTGAAGTGGAAAATTAATTCCTATAGTTGTTGGGTTTACTTTTTAAATAAAATCATTATTATATTTATATGAAAAAGTTTTGTTTGTTTATCTTGTTTATTTTACTAACTTGTCCTATTGTGTTTGCAGAGGATGCCTCTTGGGATAGTTTTAACGGTGATATTACAGGCGGGAAGAAACAAAAATTTGTTACGGATGAAGAATTTGAAGAAGCGGTAAAAAAAATAGATAATAAAGTAAATAAATGGAGAAATCGTGTTCAACGTTGGCGTCAGCCAAAGGGAACTAATTTTAGTCAAAGTAATGAAACCGAACAAATCAGTAAAGGTCAAGGTGAAAAAGCCTCTTTGCCTGTGATATCTTTACCTGTTCGGATAAAAATGGGCGAAGAAATTATCCCTGTGGGACATTATCAAGTTAAAGGAGAAATAGTTGACCAAAATCCTGTTTTAAGTTTTTACCAATCAGGAGAACTTATTTGTAAAATAAATGCACACGAAACTAAGGAAGATTATGATCAGCAAGAAATCCTTTTTGCCTCATGGATTGCCGAAGGTGATAATCAGGTAAAAATTATTTACGGATCTCTTGATTTTAATGCTTATGCAATTGTTGATATCGCAAATTAAACATTCATAACTTTTAAAATATCATTTAATTCTGCTGAGGTTTTCTTAACATCAGTATTAGAATATTTAATTGCATTATCAGGATCTTTTAAACCGTTTCCTGTTAATATACAAACGATTTTAGAACCTTCTTTAATTTGGTTTTTAACTTTAATCAATCCTGCTACAGATGCTGCTGAAGCTGGTTCTGCAAGAACTCCTTCACAAGAGGCTATTAATTTATAGGCTTTAACAATTTCTTCGTCCGTTACAAAATTAATCATACCGTTGCTTTCGTCTCGTGCTTGAACTGCTTTATCCCAACTTGCAGGATTACCTATTCTAATTGCAGTAGCAAGAGTTTCAGGATTCATAATGCGTTCACCTTTTACAATTGCTGCAGCGCCTTCTGCTTCAAACCCCATCATTTTAGGGAGCGTATGAATTTTATTTAATGAAAACCATTCTTTATAACCTTTCCAATATGCAGTAATGTTGCCTGCGTTCCCCACAGGGATAAAGTGGTAATCAGGAGCTGTGCCTAATGCTTCGCAAATTTCAAAAGCTCCTGTTTTTTGACCTTCTATACGATAAGGATTTACAGAATTTACAAGGGTAATTGGGTATTTGTCAGAAATTTCACGAACCATTTCAAGTGCTTTATCAAAATTCCCTTGAATAGCGATAATTTCTGCACCATACATCATTGCTTGAGAGAGCTTGCCCAAAGCGATATATCCATCTGGAATTAAAACATAAGTCTTTAAACCTGCCTTTGCTCCATATGCTGCAGCCGAAGCTGAGGTATTACCTGTTGAAGCGCAAATTATTGCTCCTGATCCTGCTTCTTTAGCTTTAGTAACTGCCATTGTCATCCCGCGGTCTTTAAAGCTTCCTGTCGGATTGCATCCTTCAAATTTTAAATAAACCTCTGCATTTAAGCCGATTTTTTTAGCAAGATTTTCGGCTTTTATTAATGGAGTATTTCCTTCATTTAATGTAACTATCGGAGTTGATTCCGTTACAGGCAAAAATTCCTTATACTTGTTTATTAATCCTTGATAATACATACATTCCCTCTTTTCTTGTTTTATTGTACTACAAATATAAAAATAGTTATTTTTTTAAAATTAAAAGATCGGCAATTTGCCGATCTGTAAAAATTGTGAGTAAATATATATCTATAAGTTTTTTATGCTTGTTTTGCAAACAAATCTGCAAACGGTCCTTTAGGATCTTCAATTCTTGCAGCAATTGCTTGTTTATCTGCTGCATCCATAGCCGGTAATACAACAGTATTTACACCGTTAGCGACACTTTCAACTTGTCTTGATGTTACTTTGTAGTTAAATCCTAAGCTTGCTAAAATCTCATTTGTTTTGTCAGCCATTGATTTGTTATCTGCTGTGTATTTTGAAATTTTTATACCGTACAAATTTTGAGCATTTTTTGTTAACAAATCAGTTTCATTTTCTAAGCCTTTGAAAGATGAATGATTTTGGTTAATTTCTTTCGCTTCTTCTTCCTTAGTCTGTTCTGCTTTTTTGGTAGTGTCTTGACTTATTTTGATATTATAATTTCCATAATTCCCAAATTTGTTAAATTCAATTGCCATAACTTTGGTCTCCTATAATTTTACTCACATTATTCTTATCGACATGTTTTTTAATAATCTTTAAAGATTTTGCAAAAATTGTAAACATTTGTTAACAAAACCTATAAAATCATGCAATTATGCAGATTTGAAATACTTTATATATACAAGAGATGGAAAATCTTTAATAGGATGAACGATAAAATAAAATATTAAGAGTATGTGAGTACAAAAGGAGATTGACAATGGGCGAATTTACAATCGGCGGACAAGGAAATTACAACAGAGTTGACGGTTTTTGGTCAAAACCAAGTTTGGCAGGTGCACAAAAAGCAATAAAAAGTGATGAATTGAGTCAAACTTTAGCAAATTTTACAGAAAAAGGTTCAAAACTTCTTACTGAAACACAATCTTATTTCAGTGGTATTACTCATGTAAATAATGCAAATTATAAATCTATCGCTGATGAGACAAATAATACTTTGGCAAGTTTAGGAATTGATTATAAAGTAACATCAGCACAGGTTGCAAGTGTTGATTATGGGATGAATAATGTAGTTCTGCCTGGGATGAAGTCAGCTGAAGATGGCGCTGTTGCTGCTAATATGCAAAGAGAAGACGGACCTTTTGCGGATATATTCGTTGCTTAGTAATCAAATTTAATCTTCTTTCACATATATTAAAGACCGATTTTTAAAATTGGTCTTTTTTTTGCATTATCAATTATAGACAGATATTATTTTCTCTATTTTCTTTTTATTCTTCTTCGAGGCTTAAAATAGCCATGAATGCTTCTTGAGGAATTTCTACACTTCCAACGGATTTCATACGTTTTTTACCGCGTTTTTGTTTTTCCAGAAGTTTGCGTTTACGTGTAATATCACCGCCGTAACATTTTGCAAGTACGTTTTTGCGCATTGCTTTAATATTAGTTCTGGCAATAATTCTTCCTCCGACAGCAGCTTGTATTGGTACTTCAAAAAGTTGTTTCGGGATAATTTCTTTCAATTTTACGGTCAATTTTTGACCGATATAGTATGCACTATCTGTATGGCATATAACGGAAAGTGCGTCAACGACTTCTCCGGAGAGCATAATATCAAGTTTTACAAGATTTGAACGCTTATACCCGCAGAATTCATAATCCATACTTGCATAACCCTTTGTGCGTGATTTTAATTGGTCATAAAAATCTGTAATGACTTCACTTAAAGGAATTTCGTAGGTTAAATCAACACGTACTTTGTCTAAATAAGTCATATTGATGAAAATTCCGCGTTTAGATTGAGCCAAATCCATTAAAGTCCCGACATAATCGTTTGGTGCAAGTATCTGAACTTTTACATAAGGTTCTTCAATAAAATCTCTGTATTGAGCATCAGGCAAGTTTGACGGATTATCAATATCCAGAACTTCGCCATTTGTTTTATGCACTTTGTAAACAACAGATGGAGCAGTTGTAATAAGTGATAAATCATATTCACGCTCTAATCTTTCCTGAATGATTTCCATGTGAAGCATTCCCAAAAATCCGCATCTAAACCCAAATCCAAGTGCATTAGATGTCTCTGGTTCAAAAGTAATAGAACTGTCATTAAGTTTTAATTTTTCCAATGCTTCTTTCAGGTTTGCGTAATCTTCGTTATCAACAGGATAAAGTCCGGAAAATACCATCGGCAAAGCTTCTTTGTAACCTGCTAAAGGCTCAGATGCCGGATTTTCAATGGTAGTAAGAGTATCACCAACAAATCTTGTCAATTCTTTAATTGATCCTGCAAAATATCCTACATCTCCGCATGTTAATTTTTTAACTGGAACTCTTTGCGGATTTTGATATCCGAGTTCAACTATCTCGCATTCTTTTCCTGTTGCCATGAATCGAACTTTATCTCCCAAATTCATAGAACCATCAACGACTTTGAAATAGCATACTGTTCCTAAATATTGATCGTAAACACTATCAAAAATCAATGCTCTTAGAGGTTTATCTGAATTATCTTCAGGGGCAGGGATATAGTCAACAATTGCTTCTAAAACTTCTTCAATTCCAACACCGGTTTTTGCGCTGACAGGAATTGCAATTGATGTATCAAGGCCTAAGATTTCTTCAATTTCTTTTTTTACTTTATCTACATCAGCTGATGGAAGGTCAATTTTATTAATAACCGGAATAATTTCCAAATTTTGTTCTATTGCGAGATAAACATTTGCTAATGTTTGAGCTTCAACTCCTTGGGTAGCATCTACAATTAATAGAGCACCTTCGCATGCTGCTAGAGAACGTGAAACTTCATACGAAAAATCAACGTGTCCAGGGGTATCAATTAAATTAAGTTCATATTCTTTGCCATCGTGAGCTTTATAATTCATTCGAGCTGCATTTAATTTAATGGTAATACCACGTTCACGTTCAATATCCATCGAATCTAAAAGTTGTTCTTGCATATCACGCTGAGAAACTGTTCCTGTTTTTTCTAATAATCTGTCTGCAAGTGTTGATTTCCCGTGGTCTATATGTGCTATTATACAAAAATTTCTTACATTTTCTCTTACTGTCATAACTTGATTATATATGAAAAATTTTTATTGTGCTAGAATCATTCTATGAATACACTTAAATCAATGCGATTACATATAGGTTTTTTTGGTAAAACAAATGTGGGCAAATCATCAATACTTAACAGAATTACTAATCAAGAAGTTTCAATAGTTTCTGAAATTGCTGGCACTACAACAGATATTGTTGAAAAATCTATGGAGCTTCTTCCTATAGGTCCGGTAAATTTTCTTGATACTGCTGGGATTAATGATTTAACTGAGCTGGGGGCAAAAAGACTTGAAAAAACATTTAACACTCTCCATCGTGTAGATGTAGGTATAATTGTATGTGATTATACAGGGATAGGTGAATATGAAAAACAACTTATAGAAAAAATGAAAGAATTAAATATCCCTTATTTTATTATTGTAAATAAGACAGATATCACACAGGCTCCTGAAATTGCGGATGCTATTTATACATCTGCGCTAAAAGATGATACATTGATTTATAAATTTAAATCTGCATTAATAAAACTTTTGCCGGAAGAATTTGTAAATTCTCCAAAAATTGCTGGAGATCTAATTCCTCAAAAGAGCACGGTAATAATGGTTATTCCAATAGATAAAGAAGCTCCTAAAGGTAGAATTATTTTACCTCAAGTTCAGACATTACGCGATTTACTTGATTCAAATTGTATTACTCTTGCGGTAAAAGAAAGTGAGCTTACAGAAGCAATTAAAAATTTAAAAATTCCGCCTGCTCTTGTAATAACTGACTCGCAAGCTTTTAAAACGGTATCTGAAATTGTTCCGGCAGATATTCCTTTAACATCTTTTTCAATTCTTTTTGCCAGATTAAAGGGTGATTTAAGAGCATTTATACAAGGGGCGAAGGCAATTGATACTTTGAATGACGGAGACAAAATTTTGATTTTGGAAAGCTGTACTCATCATGCGATTGATGATGATATCGGTCGTGTAAAAATCCCTAATCTTTTAAGAAAAAAAACAGAGAAAAATTTAATATTTGAGAATATTTCAGGACATGATTTTCCTGATATTTCGGGATATAAATTAATAATACACTGCGGTGCATGTATGACAAACAGGCGGGAAGTTTTATCCAGAATTTTGCGTGCCTCTCAGAACGGAGTGCCGATTACAAACTATGGTATAGCGATATCTTATTGCTTGGGAATTTTGGATAGAGCAACAAAGATTTTTAATCTTGAATAAAAGTTTTGTTTGTTGTAGTTTATATTTGTAGGTCGGCATTTTGACACCGACAGAGGATTAAAAAGAAGGAGAAATTCAAAATGGCTGAGAGAAAATTAGTCGGAACTAACGAAATGTTCAAAAAAGCACTAGCTGGCGGATATGCAATTGGTGCTTACAATGTTAACAACATGGAAATTTTGCAAGGTATTGCAGAAGCTGCTGAAGAAACTCAATCACCTATTATTCTACAAGTTTCAGCAGGTGCAAGAAAATATGCTAACCAAACTTATCTTATTAAATTGGTAGAAGCTGCATTAGCTACAACAACAGTACCAATAGCACTTCACCTTGATCACGGTGCTGATTTTGAAATTTGTAAAGCTTGTATTGACGGTGGTTTCTCATCTGTTATGATTGACGGATCAAGATTCCCATTTGAAGAAAACGTAAGAGTTACAAAACAAGTTGTTGAATATGCTCACGAAAGAGGAGTTTCAGTTGAAGCTGAACTTGGTAAACTTGCAGGTGTTGAAGATGACGTTAAAGTATCAGATAAAGATGCTAAATATACAAACGTTAAAGAAGCTGTTGAATTTGTAAAACAAACAGGTTGTGATTCATTAGCTATTGCTATCGGAACTTCTCATGGTGCTTACAAATTCAAAGGTGAAGCTAAATTAGACTTTGAAAGATTAAAAGAAATTAAAGATGCTTTGAAAGAAGCAGGTTTTGGAGATTATCCGATTGTATTGCATGGTTCATCATCAGTTCCTAAAGAATTTGTTGAAAAATGTAATAAATTCGGTGGAAATTTACCTGATGCTCAAGGTGTTCCTGAAGAAATGCTTAACTATGCTTCAAAACATGGTGTTGCAAAAATTAATATTGATACAGATTTAAGACTTGCAATGACTTCAACAATCAGAGAATTCTTTATTGAACATCCTGAAAAATTTGATCCTCGTGAATATATGGGACCTGGCAGAACAGCTGTTAAAGAAATGGTTATGCACAAAATGAGAGATGTATTAGGAACTGCTGGTCACGCAAAAGACTAATATTTTGGTTCATATATTTAAAAAAGAGTTCGCTTTTTGCGGACTCTTTTTTGTATATTTATGTCATTGCGAGGACGAACATAGTGAGGACGTCGCAATCTCATAATAGAACACGATGATGAGATTACTACGTCGCTTCGCTCCTCGTAATGACAATATTGAATATGTAAACAAATGTAACGAAACATGTATCTTGTTTTAAAGATTTTAATTTAAAATGCCGTAATACTACATGAAAGATTGTTTACACAACAAACTCTAAGAAAGGAAAACAATGGGATTAGCAGCAGCACAAGCAAGACTATTAACCATAACAGCCAGAAAATCTGACTGTGAATTCCAATCTATGAGTTTATCTCATCAGAAGATAGCTCTTTCACGTGATATGGAAAATATTTCTCAAGAGTATCAAAATGCGTTAAACAAGACAAAATTAGTTTATGATTTTTATGGATCAGGAACTGCGCCTATGGACTTGGATTATGGGTTATTGATGCGCCCTTCTATATATAATGATTATTATCCTAAATTATTAACTGATCAAGGTAATAGAATTGTTTTGGATTCTAAATATGCAGCGGCTGCAAGATATGCCGGTATTCCTAATGAGGGTTATTTGGGTGTGCCGTCAACATCAATTCGTGATGCTTTTATTCAAGGTTTGGAAGCTCAGAATGTTATCACCAGTGATATAGCTGAAGAAGTACAAAATACATCTTATGCTAATACTGCAGGATTGGGTGTTTACTCATATGCCGGTGATGTTTATACTACCGAAATCTCTTATAATAAGTTACTTGAGTTGATTAAAGATAATACGGTTGCAGTATCTAAAGAAAATAATCCGTATTTGTGGGATTATGCCAATGATGAAAATGAAAAATATTATGGTAATACAGGTGATGCGAAATATAAAGATGATATTGCTAATGTCCATTCTTCAACTAAAACATCTTATACATTATATGATTTATTGACCACTAATTCTGGTACTTATGAATATGGACTTGGTCCCGGTGAACCAGAAGAGAATAAAAAATATATGCAGAATGTTATTGCAGGAGCCGGTGATTCGTTTTTAAATTGGATGTCAGAACAGTTTGAGACTGTTTTGGGCGGTACAAATTTATCTGATTTAGCTTTGCAATACGCTTATGATACCATTAAATCTCTAATAATTCCTGATGCTGAAGTTACAAAGGATAATTGGACTAATAATTGTGATCAGCTTAATCCTTGGACATGGAGGGCATGGAATTTTAAAAAATCTTCAGGTCCTTTTATCAGTGAAAAATATAGATATGTCGGATTGTTAGACGAAAATGGAGAAGGTAAGTATGTTAACTTGAATAACCTTGCAAAAGCTTATTTGACAGCATATATTTCATTTATGTCGAATGATGCAGAGAAGTATTCTGTAGTATATGGGACTAATTCAAAGTTGTTTAACCCTGCCGCAGACGACTATCAATTCACTGTACTAGCAGAAGCATCAGAGGAAGAAAATAGTGAACCAACGATCAATTCAACTTTTTATGATACGTTATTTAACCAAATATGTACCCACGGCTGGACGCAGAATAACAATGTAAATGATTCTTCATATATGCAGGAAATGCTCAAAAATGGTGCGATGTTTATTTCGTCAATTTCTAATGATGGAAATTACTATCAAAACGGATATGCTTTGGATACATATATTTCTGAAGTAGCTGATACTGATGCTATTGCACAAGCTGAAGCTAAATATAATACCGAAAAAGCTAAAATTGAAAATAAAGAAAACAGAATTGATTTAAAAATGAAAAATCTTGATACAGAGATAAATTCTCTTACTACCGAATATGATTCTACTAAATCAATAATTTCTAAAGCTATTGAAAAAGGTTTCAAACGTTATGATGCATAGTTGAAAGGGTAATACCCTCTTTTGTCGCTACGCGACATCCTCCCCCAAGGGAGGTAGAACTATCTCCCCTTCGGGGTGTATAACTTTGAATTTCCAATTTTTACCTAAGAAAAATATTAATCCCTCTATTGATAATCTCTTTTTTTTTAACTAAAATCTATTTATGTTTAAAAAGTTTTTGGAATATATAGCTGAAAAATTTGCAAATATGAAAGTTTTAGATAAATATTTGCTAAAACAAGTAACTGTTATGTTCTTAATGGGTGTTTTTGTTTTTTCAACTATTATTTTTGCTTCTGATACTTTTATAACCTTGATTAAACAAATTTCTCAATTTGGAATACCTTTTAAAGTAGCTTTAATTATGGTCCTTTTAAATTTACCTTCAGTTATTGTTTTATCTATTCCAATGGGTGTTTTATTATCAACGGTTATGGTTTTGAATAGGCTCAGCCTTTCTTCCGAAATTACTGTTATGAGAGCCTGCGGTATCGGATTAAACAGAATTGCAAAACCAATATTTGCATTTGCAATAGTTATGGCGCTTTCAACATTTTTTATAAATGAAAGTGTCGCGCCTATTATGACAAAACAGTCTAAAGATTTGGCACTATGGGCTTTGGGACAAAAAAATATTCCGGAAGGTAAGCAAAACTTTGTATTTAAAGAAATCGGTGAAGGCGGATATCTAAAACGACTATTTTATGTCGGTAAATGTGAGAAAAAAACTCTATATAATGTTACGGTATTAGATAATTCAAAAGCAGATACTATTCAAGTTCTGCAAGCCAGAGAAGGTAAAACTTCTCCTAAAGGATGGGTATTTAAAAAAGGCGCTATGTATACAGTCGCTGACAAAGGTAATGTTTTAAATACGACTTTGTTTGATAATTCAGTTGTAAAATTTGGACTCGATTTGTCAAAAGAGTTAAATAAAAATCTCGCAGGTGAAATGAATTTTATTGAACTTTCAAAATTCTTATTATTAAATGATATTACACCTGAAGACAGACGAGCATATACAGTCCAATTGTTTGATAAATTAGCTTTGCCTATGGCAACTTTAGTTTTTGTGCTTATAGGTGTTCCGCTTGCTATTACTCCGCCGCGAGTAAGATATAACAGAGGATTTTTATTTAGTATTTTGATTATTTTCGTATTCTATGTCTTAAGAGCTCTGGCTATTTCTTTCGGAAATGCAGGTTCTATCCCTCCTGCTATTTCTGCTTGGCTTCCTGATGCAATTCTCGCTTCTTGGGGCGCTTGGTTATATTATAGAAAAGTTTATACGATTACTTAAGATATAAAAATCATACTTTTAATGGTCAAAAAATATTTTTTTTAGGTTTAAAATGTATGTATGGATAATGGCGGAAAAAATAATAATATTAATAACCCTTTTAGTGCAGGAGTTAATCCTTTTGATTTTTCTGCTCAAGATGTTAATAATGTCCCAAAAAGATTAAATGGCTATGATTCAACTATTTTAAATAAAACTACTTTCGATAATTCTGAAGAAAAAGAAGTTAGTATTGAATACAGAATTAAAGAAAAAGAAATTTTATTAAATGATTTAAATGAAAAAATTAAATTGGCAGATAATTATGGCACTCAAAATGAAGCTTTAGGACTAAAAGCAAAGCGCCAAAGAGTTTTTGAAGAATTAAATAACCTTCAAAGACAAAGAGCAAACGGAGAAAATTTTTTGTTGAAAAATGAATTCTCTCATAAAAGTTTTAAAGAAAAAATGCCAATTATTTATAAAATCCAAAATTTTATTTCACGTTATATTCTTGCTAAAGTATCTAAAAAAGTTAAATCAGTTGTGACATTGAGTGATTCTTTAGAACAGCTTTCAGATATTAGCAAAAATGTAGATGAATTGATTGATATGAATGTTCCATATGGTGAAAAAATACAAAATTATGAAAAATTAACTGAGTATCTTAGCCGTGCTAATGCTATTCATTCTAAAATTGTAAAGTCAATTAATAAATCCGTTTAGAATTATTGCGATTCTCTTATAAGCAAAATAGTTTGTTGAATTTCAGTTTTTAAATATCCAAGTTGTTCTTCAATGTTATTTGGATTATATATGTATCCTGCACCCCCGTAAGCAAGATATGGGTTGTATCTTTCTGCTTCATTACGTAAAAGCGCAATTGAACGAGCATGGATACTCAGTTCTATTATCCGTTTGTATGAAATAAATTGGCTTTCAGGTTTATCTGCATATTTATCTCTAAAATAATCAACCAATTTGTTAAAATAAAAAACTTTTGCATTGAATAATTGAACATTTTCATTATCTTCAATCATGTCATATATATTTTCTAATGTAATTATAAATTCATTTAAATCATTAGCATATTTTGAAGTCTTATCAGTTTTTAAAATCATATTTACAAATGCAGGATCATCATTAGGTATAGGTTTTATTTCATTTTCAGAATTAAAATCCTTTGATGGTATTGCCGGAATCGATTTTTGCTCCTGTTCTTTATAATTATCTTCAACTCCGTAATCCTTTGTCAGTTCCGGCAAAGTTCCTAAATATCCTTTGCCGTTAGTGTCAATTTTGTCTTTAGCACAGGATATTGCACTGTTAAAAAATATAAGCAAAAATATTAGTATTACCGGATTGTATTTGCGCATACTGATATTATAATTATTTTTATAAAAAAATCATCATTTATTCGCTTTATTTTCTTGTGGTTCAGGATTTCCAAATCTTGGCAGGCATGGATTTGATTTGTAATAGTCTTTTTCTTTTTTCTTAAAATCTTCTTTTTGGAGTTTTCTTATCATAGAATATTTAGCTTTTTGTGGACCTGTTAAAATTTTTTTTAATTCATGATCTTTTTTTCTCAAATCTTTATCAGGCTCGTTATTGTATATTTCTTCAAACTTTTCAACTTGTTCAGGACATAAATTTAGTCCGTTATATAGTAAAGCTCTCCATTTGTGAATATTTTTCAGATATTCTGATTTATCAGAGTTTTGAATTTGAGAAGAATATACCGGTGTACAAATTAAAATCAAAATTATAATAGTTATTTTCAAATAATATTTCATATTTAAAATATTTTTGCACTAATCTAAAATAATTAAAATAGAACAACAGGATATTTTGTAGTAAAATTTTACTATGGAAGACATAAATTTGCGAAATTATGCATATTTAGGTGATGCAGTTTGGGAATTGTTTATTAGAGAAAAAACAATTTTGCAGACTAATAACGCAAAAAAACTCCATAAAATTACTACTGAACTTGTTAAAACTAATACACAATGTGAACTTTTACACAATATTGAAAACTGTTTAACAGAAGAAGAACAAGATATATCCAAAAGAGCTCGTAATCTCCCTATCCCTGTCGGGAGAAGAAATATTCAATTAGAGTATCGTCAGGCTACCGCCTTTGAAGCATTAATCGGTTGGTGGTATACTCACGACAAAAATAGGTACGATGAAATAATAAATATTCTTGAAAAATTTTTACAGTAAAAAAGCCCCTTGTAACCAAGGAGCTTTTTACCTTATTATCTCGGTTTACTTATTTGCCTTGATTTTCTACATAATCCTTTTGAATTACGTATAAGTTTTTCCATGATTCATCACTTACAGCATTGATGACTACATCACTTAAGTGCGAATTATTATCATATCTGCCAATTAAGTTTCTTAATAAAATAGTATCATCTCCGATATAACCTTCTTCAGCATTGCCATCTTCAATGAATATACCATTTTCATCAGGAGTGTATACTTTTAATTTGTCTCCGACAGTTTGGACAAAATATCTTCTCTTTAAATCGCAGTCAATTAAGTCTGCAAGAGGTTTATTTGTTGGATTAGAATAAATTTCTAAATACAAACCTTTTGGATTTCTTACTCTTGAACCATCAGCATTACGTACATTTATGTTTTCAGGAGGTTGTCTTAAAACCATTTTACCGTATGAAACATGTTTATCGGTATAATCAAGAAGTTCTGTATCATAAACTAATCTTGTTCTTCTTGAATTGTATGCATCAGCATCACCTATAATTCTTGAATTATATTCCCATTGGCGTGTTGCTTCAAAATGTGTGATATTACGTTTTGAACTAGGATCTTTTGGGTCTACTGATTTATCTATGTCCCAATGTTTCATGTTATTCATAAATGAATCTAAAGGCTCTGGTCTTACATAATCATCTTTTACTTTATATATTGTATCAGGTGGTAATTTAATTGTATCAGGAATAGTTATTGTATCGTATTTTGTAATATAAGTTATGTCATGGTAATAGTTAATAGTATCCTTTTGACTTACAGAGTCTCTTAATGAACCTGTAATTTCTCCATAAAGTTCTACATTACTATATGTCGAAGAATCATCTTTATCACAAGAAGTTATTCCGCCTGCTAAACCCATAACAGCAATAGGTATCATAATATATCTCATTGCACTTCCTGCATTTTTTTTACCGTCTCCGGTAAAATATAATGAAGCAGTTTGTTTTTGTTCTTCATTTGGAGTTTGCGGTGCTTGTGGTTCTTGCTCTATTCTATTAGCCATTAAATTTGCTGATGGCTTAACACTATAGCTTGTAATTGAATTAATTTGCATTATATTTTGCCTCCTATTTTTATTTCTTTGTTTTTTTTAAAACAAAACAATATTTATGTTGCTAGCATGAATTCTAAACAATTTGCCATAAGAAGCAAAAATCAAGCTATGACTCTATTCTAGTACTAAAAATTCTTTTTACAATTCTTAATAATTTATTATTGAGCCAATTTTTCGCGAACTAAAGTTTCAACTTGATTCAAAATTTCGGGGTTTTGTTCTAAAAATTCTTTTGCTTTTTCGCGCCCCTGACCAAGTTTTTCTTCATTAAAACTAAACCATGCTCCGGCTTTATTAATGATATTAAGATTCACGGCTACATCAAGAATATTTCCTATTTTAGAAATCCCTTTACCAAAAATAATATCAAATTCAGCAGATCTAAATGGAGGGGCGACTTTATTTTTCAAAACTCTTACTCTAACATGGATACCTACTTCTCCATCGTCACCTTTAAGAGTTTCTGTCTTCTTAATTTCCATACGTACTGAAGCATAATATTTAAGAGCATTTCCTCCTGTTGTTGTTTCAGGGTTTCCATACATTACACCTATTTTCATACGTAATTGGTTAATAAATATAACTGTCGTATTAGTTTTTCCGATAATACCTGTCAATTTTCTTAATGCTTTTGACATCAAGCGAGCTTGTAAACCCATTTGTTGATCTTCCATTGAGCCTTCAATTTCCGCTTTTGGAACTAATGCTGCAACTGAGTCAACCACGACAATATCTACAGCACCTGAGCGTACAAGTTCTTCTGTAATATCAAGAGCTTGTTCACCTGTATCCGGTTGTGAAATAAGTAAATTATCAACATCTACGCCTAAATTTCTTGCATATTCCGGATCAAGCGCATGTTCTGCATCTACATATGCAGCAATACCGCCTTTTTTCTGGCATTCTGCAACAATGTGCTGAGCAAGGGTTGTTTTACCAGATGATTCCGGTCCATAAACTTCAATAATACGTCCGCGTGGAACTCCACCAATACCTAAAGCAACGTCAAGTGATAAAGCTCCTGTTGGTATAGCATCAACACTTACTGTTGCTTTATCGCCAAGTTTCATTATAGAACCTTTACCAAAATCTTTTTCAATTTTTTCAATAGCAAGTTTTAAGGCTTTATTTCTTTCTTCGCTAATATTTATTTCTGGTGCATCTTTTGCCATAATAATATCCTCTTTTTTTTGACGGCACGAAAAGTTAAAGTTATCTTTAACTTAACAACTTTTCAAAAGTTTAATTTACTTTCTTATTCCCAAACGTAGATTTCTTTTTTCTTGTAAAACCCTAAACCAACTGATCTAAAGCTATTTACTTCATTTTTCAATTGATATATTTCTTTATTTAAATCAACAATCTTTTGTTTAAGAGTTTCATTATCTGTTTTGCAACGGATAAGTTCAACTACGACATCATCCATTCCTTCTAATTTTTCATCAATAACTTTAGAAATTTTTTCGCTTAATTTTGTTTCTAATGATTGTAAAGAACTCAAAATGCTTTTAACAGCAGCCTGATTACTTGCTGAAAGTGATGAAACATCAACTACTGCAGGTAAATTTACTTCTGATGGGTTTGATGCGTAATTATTAATTTCGGATTGTACTTTTCTTAAATTCTTTACTTCATCATAAGAAAAATATGTATGTCCTTTATCATTCTTTCTAGGTTTTATTGATGCTTTCTTACATAGTTCAACAATTTCTTTATTATCTGTTTTCAAAATAGTTCTAACTTCCTGAGGTGTTAGTGTTCTTTCTTTCAATTTATCTTGTATCATTCTACCTATCCCTTAAAAATATGAAACATTCCCAATAGTATATTATTATATTTTTTTAATTAAGACAATTTTTTAACATATATTCATGAAGAAATGTAAAGACTTTAATTTTGTGTAAAGAATTTTAAAATTGGCTCATTATATCTGTTATTAATTGCACTAAACGGAAAAACTTCTCCTCCAAATTCTTTTTTTACATAAGCGACAGCTTGTGCGACTTTATTGTGTGAAGAGATATGATCAACTTTTGTGACTACTGTTATAATTGGCAAATTATAGGATGAAACCCATTCTCTCATTTGAAAATCGTTTTTTTGGATTTCATGTCTGGCATCTATAAGTTGTACCAAATATTTTATCTGTTCACGTTTTAAAAGGTATTCTTCGAGATTTTCCTGCCAATTTTTTTGTGTAGCAGCAGAAACTTTAGCATAACCATACCCCGGCAAGTCTGCCAGCATAAATTTATCATTAAAATTGAAATAATTTATTAATCGTGTTTTTCCTGGGGTATTTGAAGTTTTTGCAAGTTTTTTGTGGTTTGCAAGACCATTTATAAATGAAGATTTACCAACATTAGATCTCCCCAAAAGTGGAAATTCCGGTAAGTCAGTTTCAGGGCATTGGGAGAGTTTTTCTGCGCTTTTTATAAATTTTGCCTGTAAAAAGTTTATCATTTTTCTATTCCTTACTGTATAGTATATAAAAAATAATATTAATTAGGAACAAGAAGAAATATAAATTTATTATTGTTTATGGAAGTCTTTATTTTGTAGTAACTTTTTTTTATGCATAACTGTTGCAAACATATTATACATCTTTGGGTTATTTACAACTGTTAATTGGGTTTTGTTTTTCACAAAATCTATATTAAATGATGAGGTAAATATATTTGGAGAATCAATATTAACAATTTGAAACAGCCCCTCAGTTAAAATACTAAGAGGCTCTCTCAAAAATGTTTCAAATGTTTTTCTTATGTCGAATTTCTTTTTCATAATGTGTAAAAACTTAACGACTTAACGTCTTATCGACTTTATTTTATATTTTTTGTCTGAATACATTGATTCTTTGTTCAACTGCAGCTTTATCTGAAGCATTAGGTGCTAATGCTAAGTACTGAGTGTAGTATTTAACAGCACCTTCGTAATTCTTTTCTGCTTCATATGCTTGAGCTTTAAGTTTTGCAATTGAAGGCGCATTGTGATAAAAGTCGATTGCTCTGTTGCAATATTCGATTGTTGAAGCGTAGTTACCTTCTTTGTATTGTCTTAGAGCAATTTCAAAGAATTCGTTTGACTTCATTTCACACAAATCAATGTAGTGAATACCATTCAATGCAATTTTATTGTCAGAATCAGACATTAAAACTTTCTGTAAGGCTTTTCTTGCTGTTCTGAACTGTTTATGTTGAACAAGAATTTCTGATAAGTATAATTCATCATCAATATTATTTGCAAAGTTGATAGCATTTTCGAATGTATAAACTGCATCAGCTTCACGACCTAATGATAAATATGCTTCACCTTTAATTACTGTATCCATCAAGCTATCTGTTGCTGATTGAACTATGTAATTTAAATTATCTTCAGTTAATTCTAATTGGTGAGTCAATTTGCCCAGCTTAATTTTAGCCAAATGAAGTTTTAAATCATTAGGAGTTTTTTGAATAGCTTCATTTACATAATCGTAAGCTAAGTAAACATCTTTATTAGTAGTAAAGTCACGACTGTCTGCGGTGTCTTTAGACATTTCGTAGTATGTGTTAGCCAAACCTACGATAGCATCGTTATTATAAGTTGCATCTCCTAATAATCTTGAATAGTATTCAAGAGCTTGAGGATATTTCTTTGTAATTAAAGACATATTAGCAACTCTAAAAATACCTTCTTTATAGTTAGGGTTAATAACAATAGCTGTTTTCAATTCTTCCATTGCAAATTCGTGGTCATATCTTCTTTCATATACACCTGCGAGGTTTACGTAAGGTCTGAAGTTTTCAGGTTTTACGTAGATAGCTTTTTTGAATGAATTTATAGCTGCAGGTTGGTTGCCTTGTTTCAAGTATAATTCGCCCTGTAAATTCCATCCAGGAGAAGATTGAGGATTGATGTGCAATGAGTGGTTCAACCAAGTTAATGCTTTTGTGTAATCTCCGCGTCTTGATTCAACTTGTCCCATATGGTACATAGAAGTTGCGTTGTGGGAATTGCATTTAATGGACTGAAGATAATACTTTTCAGCTTGATCTAAATCTCCATCCAGCATTGCAATATTACCTAAATTATCATAAGCAGGAGCAAATTTAGGATTGATTTTTAATGCTACATTAAATAAATCTTGGGCATCTTTCTTGTTCCCAAGTTTTAAAGTTGCGACCCCCATAGCATTGTATGCTTCAAAATATGTGCTGTCTAAATCAACAGCTTTTACAAATTCTGCAATAGCTGCATTTGAAAGGTTTGTAATATTTTTAATGTATTCAACGTCTGAAGATGTTTCTCTCATCAAATATACTAAACCTTGAGCATAGTGAAATTGAGGGTTGTTAGGATATTTTGCTAATAATTTATCTAATTCTGCCTGTGCAGGTGCTAATTTCCATTGTTTAGCAAATGACATCAACTGAAGTGCTTTTGCTTCTAAATCATTTGGATTCTTTGTCAAAATTTCTTTCAATTTTGCGTCAGCTTCAGCATAATTGGTATATTCAATCATTCTGCCTATATCTACATAATTTTTAGAAATCTGAGCTTTAATAGGTTGTTGTGCGGCAGCAAACGACTGAGGTGCGCAAAGAATGCAAGATGTTAAAATCATTGACGTCACTAATAATTTTTTACAATTCATTGTTTTCTCCTACCTTCTAGCTTAATAATTTTTATAATTCTATAAAAGTATTGTATAATATTAATGTTAAAAAAGCAATAGAGCATATATATGGCATTTAATGAACAATCAAAAACAGATTTAGAAAATTTTAAATCTTATATATTGGTAGAAAAAAATTTTTCACAACATACGGCAAAGGCTTATTGCTCGGATATTTTGGGCTACTTGATTTGGCTTGGCGAGACTCCTTGTGAGCAGGTAAATTTTTCAAAAATTAGAGAATATTTACATTTTTTGCAAAAATTTAATTATAAAAAAACAACTACCGCAAGAAAGATTGCATCGCTTAGAACCTTTTATAAATACTTGTTTCGGGAGAAGCGTGTTGATAATAATCCTGCTGAAAACTTAATTTCCCCTAAACGGCCTAAGTCACTTCCAAAATTCCTCTCTTCGGATGAGGTTGAAGAAATTTTAAGTAATATTAATATTTCTTCTCCTGCCGGTTATCGCAACAGGGCAATATTGGAACTTTTATGGGCAAGTGGTATGCGTGTTTCCGAGTTGAGCGGTTTGAATTTTGGCAATTTAAATCTTGAAAATAATGAGATTACTGTTTTTGGTAAAGGTGCAAAAGAGAGAATTATATTGATTACTGATAGGGCAAAAGATTATTTGCAAAAATATATTGATTTCGCACGTCCTCTTGTCGCAAAAGGTTATACTCTTGAGCCAATAACAGATATAACTCCGGTTTTTATAAATAAAACCGGATATCGTTTGCAAACAAGGATGATAAGGAATGTTATTAATGAAATTGTAGAAAAAATTGAACTCCCTAAACATGTAACTCCACATATGTTTCGACACAGTTTTGCGACGCATTTGATAGAAAACGGAGCTGATTTAAGAGTTGTTCAGGAGCTTTTAGGGCATGCAAGCATTTCTAATACACAGATTTATACTCACATATCACTTCAGCATATGAAAGAAGTTTATGAAGAGACACATCCGCGAGGATAAAAATTGACGATAATTAAAATAAGTGATATTATATTTTTAAGGTGGTTAGAGTTATGAGAATATTTAAAGGTTTTACATTAGCAGAAGTACTTATTACAGTTGGAATTATAGGGGTTGTTGCATCTTTGACTATACCTACTCTTATTACTTCAGTTTCTAAAAAAGAACAATTAGCGCAATTTAAAACAATATACTCTCAAATGAAAACTGCTTTAGAAAAAATTTCATCTGATAGACGTGTTTATTTTTGCTATAATTCTGCCAGTGAGGATCAGGTTGAAAAGTATGGTCTTGAATATTCATTAAAAGGTGGAACACCGGATTTTGAATCGAAGGAATGTGGTAAATTTTGGAAAAATTTTACTGAAAATATAGGTGTTGCGCGAACTTGCGAGGATGATGATGTTTCAAGATGTTTGGGAGAAACTTATATAGCTAATTTAGATGTAAGTAATTCTTGCGATAAAACATTTGAAAATTTTCACAGAGCTTGGATTTTAGAAAATGGAATGTATATTTTTCAAGATGGTATGGGCGAAGAAATGTTTGCTGTAGATATAAATGGGAAAAAAGGCCCTAATAAGTGGGGAGAGGATATTTACCCATTTGATATTGTAGCTGTTGCTTCAAATAAAATCGGAGGAAAAGTTTATGCAACTAAAGTTGATATTCTGCCTCTGAATTGTGAAGAAGGAGTTTATACCGCTCAAATGCTTGAAAAAATGTCAGGGAAATAATTATTTAATAAGATTTGATGTTTCATTATACATGATCATATTAAACTCAGAAGCTGTCATATTTGGGTTGTTTTTCATAAATTTCTTCACATCAAACTTTGACAAAAATTTGTTTAATTTTGCAAGAATTTTATCATTATCTGAATATTCAGATTTCAATTTAGAGATGTATTCATTTGTTAAATACATAATGTCATCTTCACTTAAAACAGGTCTTGATGTTATTTGAACTTCATCTTTATCGTTATCATCAAGATGTCGTTTTTCTTGCTCTTGGTCGTTTTGTTGTTGTCGTTTGTTTTCTTGACCAGTAGAAACTGCAGATTCAATTTTTTGATTAAAAGGATTTCTATTTACGGAATTGAACATTTGTCCTTCTCCTTACATTTTTATATTGAGTAATAATAATCGCGCAAAATTTTAGTATCTGTTTCAATATTAGGGCTTTCGCAAACAAGAGCACCCCTTACCCCAAAATTTTTTAAAGCTTTCAATAAATCTTTATAATTCATATCGGCTTCTTCAAAAATCAAATGTCTTCTTTCTCCTTTTGCATTATATTCAATTCCAGCAAGGTGTGCATGAAAATTGTTTATTGCTTTATCGCCTAATTCTTTTGAAATTCTGTCTAATATATGGCAAAATTCGTCATAAGTATTATATTGCCCGCCTGTTCTGGCATGAATGTGTGAAAAATCTATGCAAGGCAAAACTTGATTAAATTCTTTAGAAAGTCTTATGATTTCTTCATAATCTCCCCACTGAGTTGATTTCCCTGTAGTTTCAGGGCGAATCCAAATATCAATATTTTCTTTTTCAAGTGTTTCTACAATTTTTTGTGTTTGAGTTCTTACTTGATTATATACAGATTCTTTGTCTCCTCCCATATAAAATGCTGCATGATAAGTGATGCTGTAACCACCGAATTCATTTGCTGTGCGTGCTGTTTCAAGTATCCTTTGAATGCTTGCTTCAACTTTTTCTTCTTCTTTAGAGTTTAAATTTATATAAAATGGTCCATGTGCTGTAAAGACCAAATTTTGTTCTTTTACGGTTTGTTTTAAAAGTTTACGTGTATCGTCAGACATTCTGACCCCGTGAACGAATTCAACTTCAAGCCCGTCAAGCTCCATATTTTTTAAAATCTCAAACGCACCAGTGTAGCCTGTATTTTTAGGAGTTGATAAAGGTATTCCTGCTGTTAGAAAATTTAATTTATCCATACTTGTATTTTATAAAATTTTATATTTTAGTGCAAGTTTATTTAGTTTTCACTTTTATCAATTCTTCTAAAATATCACAAGCATCAGAAACAAATTTAGAGCAATGCATTTTACGTTCACTTCCGCTGTAACCGGCTGACAAAATTCTACAGCAGGTGACTTTGTTTCTGTTTTTAAATTCTTCTACAAATTCTGATGCTTTTTCTCTTGCTGAAATATTATTCCCGAACTTATTCTCTCTTCCAAAAATATATCCCAATATAATTTGTGCGCCTGCTATAGAACCACATGAACATCCGGATGACATTCCGGCTGAAAATGTTGTTGAACATGGGAGTAATAATGCATCACAAATTCCTGCATCTATACAAGCTTGAATTATGCATTCAGAACATGAATATCCGTTCATAAAATATTTTATTGCATTTTCTTTTATCATAGTTATCCTTATTGTTATTGTTTTATATAAAACTGATTCGATGTTAAAATCTTTGTTGGATTATCTTTTGAATATACATTCATTAAATATCCTCCTGTTTCGTTAAATACTACATAATCAGTATAATAATATATTTGTTCATCTCGTAATTTTACTTGTTTGCCCCAAACAATATCATAACCTAATCTATCTTCCTTACCGAGCTTAAAAATTTGTATAAGCAATCTTTGTGTCTCCACAGGTTTTGGAAGTGTTACTAAATAATAAACTCTTTCACCCGGTTTAAAAACGTTTGTTGTTGAAGTCATTGTATCAGGTGTAAATGGATGTTTATTAAATAAAATATATGATTTTTGATTGTCGCATCCACTTGTAAATATGAGAATAATAAAAGCTATTATCGATACTAAAAATTTCTTCATAATTATTGTAATTGTTTGATTTTATCTTGAACAATGTCAATATACTCTTTATTTTTATTATGTTTTAAAAAAGTTTTATAATTTTTAACTGCTTCCTGTTTTTTACCCTGATTTTCGAATGCTAAACCTAATGCGAAATAAGCATAACCCTCGTTATAATTTGAATCAAGTTCTATTACATGCTCAAAACTTTTTTGTGATTCAATCAAATTATTTTCGTTTGCGTATGCAAGTCCTAAGTTAAACCACCCGTCTGTATAATCAGGATTTACTATAATAGATTTTTGATAATAATTAATAGCTTTAGTATTATCTTCTTTTAATTTATATATATTGCCTATTTTCAAAAGTGTAACCGCATCATTAGGCACGAGTTGAAGGGCATCTTGATAATCTTTTATAGCATTATCGAAATTTTTGTTCTTATAATTTTCATCTCCTCTGGCTATAAATTCTTCACTCTTTTTAAGTGCAATATCAGAAGTTTTTTCTTCAGCTTTTTTAATTGGCTCAATTTTCTTTTCTTCTGGATTTTCAGTGTTTATTGAAAGATTAATTGTTGGAAGTTCACTTTCGGAATTTCCTTGCTGAACATTAACTTGAGGTTTATACAGCGAAGAAATGAAATCACTATATTCTGCACTGTATATTGTTTTGTCCGGATCAAGAGCAATGGCTTTTTCATAATTTTCAGAAGCTTTTGTATTATTACCGATTGCTCTGTATGCTTTTGCCATTCCATAATAAACATAACCGTCAGTATATCCGCCTTTTATTGCCGTTTTGAAATCATTTATTGCTTCTGTATTTTCTCCTTGTACAACAAGTTCATGTCCACGAGATACAAGAGCATTATTTAAGTTGTTTTTTATGGATTTTTCGTTTTTAACTGTAAGAAGTTCTTTGTATATATTTATTGCATCGTTATATTTTTTTAATGCATGTAAAGCTAGTGCTTTATTGAATTTTATATTGAAATCGTCAGGTTGAACTTCTAAAATTTCATCATAAAATTCAAGAGCTTTTGCGTAGTCTTTTTTGTTGTGATAACAATTTGCAATATCTTTTTTCAAATCAATATTTTTATCGTCTTTTGAAATAGCTATTTGATAATTTTCTATTGCTTTATCATAGTTTTTCAGTTCTTTATAAACATCTGCAATTGAGATATAACCCCTCATATCATCAGGAAAAGCTTTAATATACATATTGTATTGATCAATTGCCTCAGTATTTTTGTTCATGTCTGCTAAAAGATTTGCATAATCAAGACGAACAGTATTTAAATTTGGAACAATTTTTAAAACTATTTGGTATTGCTCATAAGACATATCCTTTTTCCCTAAATCTTGATATGCCTGTGCTAAACCTAAATGCGCAGAATTATTTTCAGGGTCTATTTCTATTGCTTTTTCAAGAAATTCTACTGCTTTTTCAGAATTATCAGTATTTAAAAGTGCAATTCCATATTCATATTGATGTTTAAAACTGTCAGGACTTTTGTCATATAGAACTTTATACTGCTTCTCTGCATTACTATAATCTTTTATAGTGAGGTATGAAGATGCAAGATTTTCGCGAGCTTCAGTGTGTCCTGAATATGTTTCAAGAAATGAATTATAATTTTCTATTGCTTCTTTGTAATTTTTCAGCTGATATTGTACATTCCCTATATTATAATAATTATATTTGTATTCAGGGAAAATATCTAGGGCTTTTGAATATGCTTCAAGCGCTTCTTTGTATTTGCCTTGATTTTCATAAATACTTCCAATACTTATATATACAAAAGCATCATCCGGAACAATGGATATAACTTTCTTATAAGTTTCTAATGCTTTATCAAATTCATCAATCTCAGAATATATGCCGGCAAGTTTTCTGTAAAGCATTGGTTCTTGATTTGAAATAGTGATGGCTCTTTCGAGTTTTGAAATAGCTTCTTTTAAATCCTGCTGATGTTCTGCAGAGCACGCTTCTTGATATAGCATACGTGCTTCCGGTGTCATAACCGCATTAGCTGATATCGTACCAAGTGATAAAACCAAAATAGTAGTAAGTAATTTATTTTTTATTTTCATATCTGTAAAACCCTGTATATTCTACCATAAATTTTAGACTTGTGCAAAACTGTCAGAATATATTTTTTTATTTAGCAAAATTTCTGCGGTTTTTATAATTTTTAATTGTTCAGAATCCATCTTGTTAAATTTTATATCTTCAAGTTCTCCAAAACATTGTACCATATTTACAAGATTTATGTATAAATTATCTATTTCAGAATGTGGAGATGAATTTTCAAGCATTTCGAATATTCTTATAAGTTCACAATCTTTTGCATCCATTATTACAGAGTCAAGACCGGCTCCAAATGCTAAAACACCATAAACGCGATTGACTAAAGCTCGCAATTCATTTGCCATGCCGTTTGAAATATTCGATAATCCAATTATTGTTTTTACGGGCGGATCAAAACTTTCTTTGATCATTTTTATAGTATTCAAAGCTTCAATTGCTTGCGATTGATCAGCTTTAACAGGCAAAACCAAAGGATCAAAGAAAATTTTATCTGATGATATCCCTTTCTCCAAACATTTTTCGTAAATTCCAAAAACAAGTTCAAGCCTCCCGTCCGCTGTTTTTGGAATTCCTGTGCCTTTAGACATTGCAAGTGCAATTAAATTACAATTATGTTCAATTGCTAAATCGGTAAGCCTTTCGAGTTTTTCTATATCGCCAGAAGTACTGTTAATAAAACAATTTTGTGGGTTTGGCACAATTTTTAACCCTCTTTCAATTGCAGAAATGTTTGAAGAATCAAACGAAATACTTGCTCCATTTGCATAGGAACAAAGCCATTCAAAAATGTTGTCAAGTTTTCCTTTTGCAGGCCCAATGTTGAAATCCATGCCATCACAATTTTGCTGAATTTTTATCAAATTTTTGACAAAATTTTCATCTTTTTCTTCAAGAGCACAATGTACTTTTTTTGAAATTATATGTATATTTTCACCTAATATTATCATATTAAAATTTTATCATAAAAATACCAAAATTTTATCAAAATTTTTCTTATTTAACAAATGTTTATAAAAACAATTTGTCTTAACAAAATTTTACAATTTAAACCCGCTCATAGTAGCAAAAAAAATAATTATCGTGTTTTATAACTTTAAAATTATTAAAATCCATGTTATAATAATATGCATAATAGGGTAACTTAATATAAACGTATTTAAAGGAGTGTATTTATGGTAACAGTAATTTCAGAAAAAGAAGTTAAAAAGGTTAAATCTCCCTTTATGGATGAGTTTGAAGACTATTTAAAACATCAGTGTACAAAAACAACTTTTAATGGTACTGAGCTAGAATCATTCACTTGGTACAAAAAAGTTTTGGGTTTGATGTAATTAGCACTAAGAAAAAGATCTATATAAAAAGAGTGCGCAGATATGTGCACTCTTTTTTTAATATTTTTTTTGTGTTATGAATTTGTCAGGGTTATCTTCTAAAGGAATGAAAATGAAAATATACAGTATTTACGGTGGATATTATAATACTAATACTCAGCCTGTTTTTAAGGCGGTAAGCGTACCTACTCAAAAACAGGTAAATGAACTTCGAGTATTTTCTCATCATATTTATGAATATGAAAAAGGTTTAAGATCATTAATTTTAACTACCGAAAAACTTTCAAATATAGATATTATCGAATCAAAGTTGAAAAAAAGAAATATTGATTATTTAATACAAAAAATTAGTGATAGGAATATTAATGTTTTTTTCGGAAGACCTGAAGCTGTAAATGTAATTCGCTCTTTTAACCAGCCAAAATTAAATAAATATACTCCTGAGCAGGATTTTATACTTGGTACTTTACTTGGTTATGACAAGCTTCAACAATGCGAAAGATATCTTAAATTTTTAAATAAAAAATAAAAAAGGCGCAGAAAACTCTGCACCCAAGAAGATTGATTATGATGGATGATTCGATTTTATTTCCCCTTAAAATTTTCCCCTGACTTAATCATCGTCATTAGAAAAACTTGTTTGTATATTTCCCCAAATTCTTTTTCTTTAATATCCCTTACATTTATATAAACAATTTAATGTATAAAAAATTGCTATATTTATTATATATTGTTAAGAAATTTTAACAGGAATATTCTGTTTATTTTCAGAGACTGCCTGAACCAATGAATTAAATAAAATCGGGTGAATTTCTCCTGAATTAACTTCTTTATATAGAATGGTCAAAGCTTGTTGAGGAGAATATGCTTTTTTATAAACTCTTTGTTCAGTTAAAGCTGAGAATTTATCTGCAAGATTTAAAATTTCGGTGTTAATATCCGGTAATTTCATTTTTTGTGGATTATGGTGGTATCTTACTAATTTTAAAATTTCTTGGTTTACTCCGCTGAATTTTAGCAATTGGTAACCTAGTTCCGAATGAAGGTTCATGATTTCGTGTTCTTGCTTGGTTAATTCCCCGTTTTTGTTCAGAATTTCATTAGGGATAAGTACTTTCCCAAAATCATGAAGCATAGCACCTTCTTTGAGGTTTTTAACATTTACTCCGGATTTTAGTGATAGCGGAAGTTTGTTGTATATTTTCATACAAATATCTTGAGTATCTTTACAATGTCCATTTTGAAGTTCTTTTAATTCTTTCATATTTAAATGAACAGTCAAATCATATAGAGAAAGTAATTTTTTAATATTAGGATTTTGATTAAGCATAGTTTTAATAGTATTTTCGTTGAATAATTTTTCAACGGAAGTACTTTCAAAACTGTCTGTTTTACCTACATTGCCAAAATGTACGGCATTTAAGTTATTCAGTTGTATTTTAGGATTCAAATCGACGGCAAATCGATTAGGACTAAATGCTATTCCCACTAAAAAACCACACTACTAATTTTTACACACTACACTTATTTATATAAAATATTTTTAGTATTTATAATTGCGTTCATATTAAAATAATATTAAAATTTTTTAACAAAGTTTTTTTAATGATAAAATTGTAGCTATGCTGGAAATAAACAAAGTTTTAATATGTGGAATTGGAGCAATCGGCTCTATTTATGCTAATAAAATTAATAAATATTCGCCTAACAATTTGAGAATTCTTGTAGATAAAGACAGATTAGAAAAATATATAAAATCTCCAAAGATTTTTAATGGTAAAGAATTAAAATTAAATTATATATTACCAGAAGTAGAAAATTACAAAGCAGATTTAATTATAATAGCTACCAAGTACGATGGTCTTGCTGATTCTATTAAAAATATCAAAAATTTTGTAAAAGATGATACTATAATCATTTCTTTACTAAACGGTATAAATAGTGAAGAAATAATTGCAAGAGAATACGGTAAAGAGCATATTTTACCTGCATATTTTATAGGACACAGTGCAATGAGAAAAGGAAATATCATTTCTCATGACGGTGTTGGGGTTATTGTTTTTGGCGGAAACAATTATGATGTAAATCTTGTAAAAACTTATTTTGATAAAGTTGGTATAGATTATAAAATACCTGATGATATAAAGCGTTCAATGTGGCTTAAATTTATGTTAAATGTAAGCTCAAATCAAACTTCTGCAATTTTAAATATGACTTTTGGCCAAATGCAGCAAAATGTTAGATACAGAAAAATTATTAAAAATATTATGCAGGAGGTTTTATTAGTAGGTAAAGCTTGCGGGTTAAGTAATACTGATAATATGATTCAAGAAGCATTTGAATCCTTTGATAAAATGATTCCTAATGGTAAAACATCTATGCTTCAAGATGTTTTATCAAAAAGGAAAACAGAGGTTGATATGTTTGCCGGAACTGTTATAGAATTAGGTAAAAAATATAATATTCCAACTCCTTATAATAATATTTTATATGAATTTATAAAAATTATAGAAAGTAATTATGATAATTTGTAACAATATCAATATCTTTATTTGACATGCATTTGGGGTTATTTTAATATCATGAAACAAAGAGGAAATGAAGTGAATATCTTCAGCTGCTGCCGCAGCCGTAATAGCCGGAATGCTCATAAAAATTTAATTTTTCACGTGCAGTATGAAGAATTAAAGTGAGTATCCTCTTTTAAAAAGAGGTTTTTTTATGGCTGTTGGAGCACCGGTACATGTTCATAATACAAAATTAGGCTGTTGTCCGCATGGTTTGCCTGCCGGAGCATGCCCTATATGCAGTGGTATGGCAGGCGGTAATTCTACAACAAAACGTGATACCCCGCGCAATGTTGGTGAAATGACTTATAATCAGTGCGCCGCAATCGGTGCTATGCTCAAGGCTCAAAAAGCGTCTCAAAAAAGAGCGGAAAATGCTGAGCAAAATCGACTTCAAGCTATGGCTGAGTTTGCAAAAAATATTTCAAACACTCAAACTCGTATTGCAGAAATGACTGCTAAAATTGCAAATTCGATGCCTGTAATAATATCCAAACCTATAAATTTTGTATTAAATTCTTTTTCAAAAGTTTTGAATATTATTTCAAACATTCCGACTATCTTTGGTAATGTATTCAAAAACATAGGACAAAAACTTGCAGATATTTCTGATAAACTATCAGCAATTTATGGAGAAATAAAATCAGCTGTTGAAAAAACCGTTTCAGAGACTTTGGGGAAATTAAAGAAAAAATTTAAATCCTTGTTATTTGGTGTTGAATTCGGAGAAGAAGAACAAAAAGTTGAAGAAGCAAAAGAAACTTTTAACTTAAAAACATTTATTCACAAGCTTTCAAAAAGATTAAAGGGGCAAGAAGATGCAAATTAATCCTTTTCAAAATGAAAATATAATACAGCATCGTAATTTAACTAATTCACAACGCCGTAATATTAATACCACAAGAGAAGGTGTTGTAGTGAATAGTTTCGTTAAAGAAAATGAAGTATCCTTAAATAATACAAAAGATACTTATATAATATCAGATAATGTCGAATTACCTGAAGCTTTGTATCAGGATAATCAAATAGTTGATAAAAAACTGGTGCCTTTAAGCGCGATTGCTTTAGGAGTTATGGGTGCAGTTACGGTATTAACAGCATTTGTAAGCCACAGTTCAAAGGTCGCAACAAATATTGCAAAAGAGAAATGGCTTCCTGCAGTTACCAGAAATGTCAATTTAAGTAAAGAAAAATACCAAGTTATTTATCAAATGGTTCAAAATCCTAACAGAAAAACATTTACTGCCGGAGCAGGTGTACTTACTATGTCTGCTATGGCATTTATGGGAAAAACATTTTTTGATGGATATAAAGACATTTGGATAAAGCGTAAAGAAGCTGATATTCAAAAGAATTTGCAAGAGAATTTAATTAACGTTGAAACACAGGCTTTTTCAGGGAAAATGCAAATTATACGAAATATGCTTTCAAAATATACAAAAGATTTTGAAAAATATATCAATCCTTCAGGAGAGCAAGTTATTCCTGATTTTGGGCAAAAAAGATTTTCTCAATTTCATTTTACTTCTAATTCTCAGTCACAAAAGAAAAATAAATCAATTTTTGGGAATTTAATTCTAGGAATTGTTACCTTAACAGGAATTGTTGGTCTTGGTTATTTGTCTTTGAAAAATTTATCAAAAAGTAAACAGCATTTAGCTAAATATTTTGATGATACAAAAAATGGAATTGTTGAACTTGTTAAAAATTCTACAGAAAAAACAAAAAAGATTGATTCTGAAAATTTAGAGCATTTGTTTTCTGCTGCTGAAGCTGATGAAGAATTTATAAAAGAACAAGTCATGAATTTAAATTGGGAATCGATAGAAGAAAAAGAGAACTTTTTGCATAAAATAATTTCAAAAATGAAAATGTCTGCGACCAAAGTTAATCCAAATATAGGAGGAGACGGAACTCCAAGGCCTGCATTCAATTCTTTTGTTGATGATTATAAAGCGTTTTTCTATAATTGGCTTTTAGATACTTCAAATCCACAGTTTAAGCAATTATTTTTGGGTATTACCGGAATTACTGCAGTGAGCTATGGTGGTAAGCTTGCCGGGGATGCATTAAAGGATGTTCAAGTAAAAAAGATAAATGCAGAAACTGAATTAAATTTGCAAAAGCGTCTTGTTTCAACTGAATTAAGGAATTTTAAAGCAAAAAAAGATTCAGCTATTGCTCCGCTGGTAGAAGAATTTTACAAACAGGTCGATAGCGGATCTCGTTCAAAAGAAGATCTAAAAACGATGGCTGAAAATATTTTATTTGAAATTAAAAACGGACCGCCGTTTGTATATTCATAAAATTTAAAGGTGAATTATGAGCAATTTTTTACAGATAAATAGTGCATATAAATATTACAATACACCAAATTATTATCAAAGTAGTGTTCAAATGCCTGTGCAGAATAGGAACTACTGTCTTTTTGATCAAAATAAAGTTGATTATTTTGTAAAACAAAGAGAAAATGCACTGCCTTATTTAACTGATATATTAGAGCATTCTAATAATGAGGCACAAGTAACTGAAACTTTATACATAATGGATAGAATGATTGATAACGGGACAAAAGGAATTGACAAATTATACCCTGTATTTTCAAGATTCAATCAAACCAAATCACCTTGTATTCAGACATTTTTGGCAGGTATTTATCGCAAAATTCAAGTCCCTGACGCATTTGGTCCTTTAGTTAATATGCTAATAAAAAATTCTTTAGCTCCTAGAAATCCCAATCAGGCTTTTGACCCTAACGAAGAAATAGGTGGAGCGATATTGAGTTACATTTCTCCTCAATGGCGGAGATAAAATATACTAAAACGCAGTTGCAGAGCCAATTTTGGGGGGAGGGGGCATTTTTAGCTAATCTCCTTAGTAAAAAGAAAAAAGCATTTACCTTAGCTGAAACATTGATTGCTCTTGTCATAATTGGTGTCGTATCAGCGCTGACACTGCCAACTTTACTAACGAAAATAAATGATACAGTAACCAAAAACAAAATAGCAGTCTTTGAACGTAAACTATCTAAAGGAACAGATTTATTAAATATAGAATACGGCATTGGACCATATTATAACGGAGCAAATCCGAGTTATGTAATGGTGAGCTAGCAGGGAGATGGGATTATCAACTGAATTCTACAGGGCACGCAATAACTACCGCAACTACGAGAGGTAATTCGACATTCCGAACTTTGTGTCTAAATTAGAGCAGACTATGGTTTTTGGAATACAAAAATATATTCATGATTGAAAATTGAGAATCCACCTGCTAGAGCTCTATATCTCCAAAGGTTTGCAGTTCTCCCTTTACCGCGTTCGTTTCCTTGAATATCTTTTACAATAGTTGATTTTAGAACAAAACCCAATTTTCTCATTCTGTTCATGCATTCAAAACCAAGAGGTTGTACTTCAGAATTTTTGTAACTGTCACCAATAATTAAGCATGCAAAACGGCCTCTTTCCAAAAGTTCATAACCGTTTTTTGCGACTTTTTCAAACATATCATAAAATTCTTCTGTACTTTCACAGTTAGAAAGGTCTTCTTTTTTATCGGAAAATTTTATAATATCGTCATAAGGAGGGTGAAGCATTAAAAATTGCGCTTTTTCTTCTCCCATTATTTCAAGTCTTGCTTGAACTTTTTCATATGCATCTTGACTTGTTGAATCTGCACAAATAAGGTTTACATCTGTTACAAGTTCTTTTTGAGTAAATTTTTGTGAAACAGAATCAACCAAATCTTGTTTTAATTCAACACCTATACAGCGTCTATTCATGTTGATTGCTTCAATTCCTGAAGTCCCGGAACCAAAAAACATATCAAGAACAATATCATTTTTCTTTGTATAGCGTTCATACATCTGCTGGGCAATTTGAGGTATATAGTTTCCGTGATATTCATTCGAATGTCCATGTTCTTTAAGCCTTGATGGAAATAACCATAAAGAGCTTGTTAAAATATGTCCGTAATTTTTCCAATTTTTTAAATTAATGTCACTGTATTTTGTAGTTTTGACATCAGGTTGTTTTACTATCTGTAAATCCGCTTTTTTTTGCGGTTTGAGTCTTGTATTAATAAGTCTAGCCAAAATGCCCTCCCGATAAATTAACATTTAAATCTTATAAAATTTGTTAAAATTTGACATCAAACATTTATATGATTTTGTGCTATGATTTATATAGATTAAGGGATTGATATTATGGCCAGAATCAAACAATTATCAAAACATTTGATTAATCAAATTGCAGCAGGCGAAGTTATTGAGAGACCTGCATCTGTTGTAAAAGAATTAACTGAAAATTCAATTGATGCCGGAGCTTCAAGAGTTAGTATTGATATTACAAATGAGTGTCGCAATATTAGAATTGCGGATAATGGTTCGGGGATTCATCCTGATGATATATTGCTTGCTTTTTCAAAACATGCAACCAGTAAAATCAATGAAGATAATGATTTATTTGATATTCACACTTTTGGATTTAGAGGAGAAGCTTTAGCAAGTATAATTTCAATTTCAAAAGTCACTTGTACAACACGCACTTCTGATTTTGAAACAGGAACAAAAGTTGTTTGTGAAAATTCAGAAGTTAAACAAGTCGAAACAGGATGCGCAGTCGGGACGATTATGGATGTTAAGGATTTATTTTATAACTTACCTGTTCGACTGAAATTTTTAAAAAGTCCAAGTACTGAGTTTTCATATATTCAAGAAGTTGTTCAAAATATTGCTCTTTCACATCCTGAAGTCTCATTAGAACTTAAAAAACTTGGTAAAACTGTTTTAAAAACTACAGGACAAAATAATCTTACTCAAACAATTAAAGAGGTTTATTCATATGATGTAACAAATAATTTGAAAGAAGTATTAAAAACAGACGAAATTTCAGGACTTAAAATTAGCGGATTCGTTTCTACTCCTGATTACACCCGTTCCAGTAAAAAAAGCTATCATACCTATATAAATTCAAGAGCTGTAAAATGCCCTGTTTTTCAAAAAGCAATTGACATGGTTTATAAAACCCTTACCGCAAATAATAAATATCCTTTTGTAGTTTTAAATCTTGATATTCCTCCTCATGATGTAGATGTAAATGTTCATCCGACTAAAAAAGAAGTCAGATATAAAAATCCTAATCAAATATTTAATTTTATTTTTTCTGCAATACAAGGGGGGTTATCGAATTATACTGAAAAAGGAACTCTGGAATCTTTTTCAAAACCTATATATAAACAGTTTGAACAACCTGATAATAAAGATAATCTTTTATCTTTCCCTAAGACAAATGTTAATAATGTTTATATAGATGAAAAGTCTGATTCAATGTATATTCCGGCAAGTTTTAATGAAAATTTCACAAAAACAATAAACAATCAAAAAGTAAACCAACAACAAATTTTTATTGAACAATCCCCAATTGAAGAAAATGCTGATAAAATAATCGGACAGTATCGTGATACTTATATATTGATTGAAACTGAAAAAGGTCTTGAAATTGTTGATCAACATATCGCGGAAGAAAGATATAATTATGAAAAACTTCAAAATGAAAAAGATATTGTATCTCAAATGCTTTTTGTGTCTGATGTAATTGAAGTTTCAGTTACCGAAGCGGAAATCATAAAAGAAAATCTTTCAAAATTTGAACGCTTTGGTTATGGAATAGAATTTACTTCAGATAATGAAGTTATTTTCCGAAAAATACCGCAAATACTTTCAAAAGTGAGCCCTAAAGAGATTCTTGCAGACATTTTAGAAAATATAGAAGGAAATATCGATAATCTTGAAGAAAATATTTTAAAAACAACAGCCTGCAAAGCATCTGTAAAAGCTAATACACCGCTTTCAATATGGCAGATGCAGGAAATTATAAAAAAATGGCGTACTACAAAAATGCCATACACATGTCCTCATGGACGTCCTGTTTGTCATACAATTTTGCATAAAGAACTCGCAGGATTTTTTCAAAGAGCCAAATAAAAGGAGAAAAAATGAATATAAAATCAGTAATATTAGCGGCAGGAAAAGGTACAAGAATGAAATCGGAAACTACTCCGAAAGTTTTACATCAAATTATGGGAAAAACTTTGCTCGGGTACGTTTTAGATAATGTAAAACATTTCTCATCTGAGGAGTTTGTAGTTGTAGGGCATCATGCTGATGAAGTTGAAAAATTCGTTAAAGATAATTATGAACATGCTCAAACTGTTCTTCAATCTCCTCAGCTTGGAACAGGTCATGCTGTTTCAATGGTTTGTCCATATTTAGAGAATTTTGACGGGTTTGTGCTTATTTTATGCGGTGATACTCCTTTAATAAAAGAAGAAACTCTTAAAGATTTTATAGAATTTCATAATAATACAAATTCTGATTTAACTGTAATGAGTACCATATTTGAAAATCCAACAAATTACGGAAGAATTATAAGAGAAAAAGATAATTCTTTAAAATGTATAGTAGAAGAAAAAGATGCAACCTCTGAGCAAAAAGCCGTAAAAGAAGTTAATGCGGGCATTTATTGCTTAAATTGGGGCAAAGTAAAAAATGCATTTTCTCAATTAAAAAGCAATAATGCGCAGGGTGAATATTATTTAACGGATATTATTTCCTGGGGTAAAGAACAAAATCTTAATGTAAACGCTTTTATTTTGGAAAACAGTGATGAGATTTATGGTATAAATTCCCGTTCAAATCTTGCGACAGCAACAAAAATTATGAATAAGCGTAATCTCGAAAAATATATGGAACAGGGAGTTACAATTGTTGATCCTGATTCGACTTGGATTAGCGAAGATACAAAAATAGGTCAGGATACTATTATTTATCCTGCAACTTATATAGAAGGGAAAAATATTATTGGTAAAAACTGCAAAATCGGACCTTGCGCTCATTTGAGAGGCGGGGTTGAAGTTTGTGATAATGTAAAAGTTGGTAATTTTGTTGAAGTTAAAAAATCTAAGATTTGTTCAAATACAAATGTCGGGCATCTTTCTTATATCGGAGATTCAGAACTAGGGCAAAGGGTTAATATCGGTGCAGGAACAATTACTGCAAATTATGACCCGATTTCAAAAATAAAATCAAAAACAATTTTAAAAGATGATGTAAAAATCGGTTCTAATACGGTGCTTGTTGCTCCGGTAACTGTTGAAGAAGGTGCAAATGTTGGCGCAGGATCTGTGATAACAAAAGATATTACTGATTGGGCTCTAGCAATTACCCGTGCTCCGTTGAGAGTTATAGAAAATTGGGTAAAAAGAAAGTAAAAAATTTTTATTATGGATGTAAAAGGCGAAGTTAAAAGTTTAATAGCTAAAAAAAAGTATAACATTGAAACATGTTTGTGCTGTTTTAGCGGAACAAAAAGCTGTAAAAATAACCACGAATAATATTACAAACAAATTTCGAAGAAAAACAATAAAGTTTGAGTGAGTTCAGGATATTATTAATGCATTAGGTTATCATATTGAATTTATAAAAGATTAAAAATTTTCTTTTGTATTATAATCAAGTTAACAGGAGAAAATTATGTACGATGTAAAATCCCCGCACGCTACTGAATTTATTGATGATAACGAAGTTTTACAAACTTTGGAATATGCGGAAAAAAATAAAAATAATATTGAACTTATAAATAAAATTTTAGAAAAAGCAAAACTCGGAAATGGCCTTACTCATCGTGAAGCATCGGTTTTATTAGATTGTGAAATCCCTGAAAAAAATGCAGAAATTTTCGCTCTGGCAAAAAAAATTAAGAACGAATATTACGGGAACAGAATTGTACTTTTTGCACCTTTGTATTTGTCAAATTATTGTGTAAATGGTTGTGTTTATTGTCCATATCATGCAAAAAATAAACATATCCCGCGTAAAAAAATGACACAAGAAGAAATTAAACAAGAAGTTATTGCTCTTCAAGATATGGGTCACAAACGTCTTGCTCTTGAAACAGGAGAGGATCCTGTTAATAATCCGATTGAGTATGTTTTAGAATCAATTAAAACAATTTATTCAATAAATCACAAAAATGGCGCAATACGTAGAGTTAATGTAAATATAGCTGCAACTACGGTTGAAAATTATCAAAAACTTAAAAAGGCAGGTATTGGAACTTATATTTTGTTTCAAGAAACTTATAATAAAGAACGCTATGAAAAACTTCATCCGACTGGGCCTAAGCATAATTATAATTATCATACAGAAGCTATGGACAGAGCCATGGAAGGTGGTATTGATGATGTTGGTATGGGTGTGTTGTTTGGGCTTTCGACTTATAGATATGAATTTTCGGCATTGTTAATGCATGCAGAGCATTTGGAAGCAAGATTTGGCGTTGGACCTCATACAATTTCTGTCCCTCGTATCAGAAAAGCTGATGATATTGATCCTTCAACATTTGAAAATGGAATTGATGATGATACTTTTGCAAAAATCGTTGCTTGTATAAGAATTGCTGTTCCTTATACAGGAATGATTATTTCAACCAGAGAAAGTAAGAAATGCCGTGAAAGAGTTTTGGAACTTGGAATTTCTCAAATTAGCGGTGGTTCGAAAACAAGTGTAGGCGGTTATGCACATCCTGAAAATGAATCAGAAGAGGAAACTGCTCAATTTGATGTTGAAGATAGGAGAAGTCTTGATGAAGTTATAAAATGGCTTATGGAGCTTGGATATGTCCCTAGTTTTTGTACTGCATGTTATAGAGCGGGAAGAACAGGCGATAGATTTATGGAAATTTGTAAAGAAAAGCAGATTCACAACTTTTGCCATCCTAATGCAATAATTACTTTGAAAGAATTTTTGCAAGATTATGCTTCGGAAGAAACTAAAAAAATCGGGAATGCTCTTATTGAACGCGAAATTGAAACTCTTACTAACGTAAAATCTAAAACTAAAGAGTATATTAAAAAAATTGAACAAGGTGAAAGAGATTTTAGATTTTAATTAACTTAACAAATATTTACTTAATGTAAATTATTTAGCAATAAATTCCTTGTTTGGTTTTTGCTATAATGTGAGTGTGCAGAAGGCAAAATTAAAATGTTAAATAGAATTTCGACTCAACAAATTGATAATTCAAAATATTATCTGAATACAGCCCCGCAAAATTCAGGCAGTAAGAAAATGTCTGCAACACAAAAAGCTTTTGTTGCAGGAACTTCAGCTTTAGGTATGGTCCCTGTTATTGCATATTGGGCAAAAGGGAAAGGTTTTTCTCTTAATCCGGTAAAAATAGCTAAAACAAATATTAAGGATTGGGCATTATTTAAGTCTGAACCGCTTGATAAAGTCATAAATTTTGGCTGGAAAGAAATTCTTTCTGTAGCCGGCGGATCTGTTGTCGGCGGGTTTCTTGGCGGAATTATTATTGACCCTGAAAACAAACGTGCTAAAAAAAGAGAATTCTTAAATCAGCTTTTGGGTGATGTGATTGTTCCGATAGGTTGTGTTGCAGTTGGGAGTAAATTGTTTAATAAATATTCTGCCACTTTGCATAAAATAATGCCAAAAATAAACTCAGAAAATAAATTTTCAAAAATATTTAATACAATTAGTGAGAATATTCCTGATACAATTGCGACTCTGGGTTCTCTTGCTATAGGTATTATTGCGGGTAATAAAGTTTCGAATGAAATAAATGAAAAACTTTATCACAAAGAAGTTGATCGTGGAATAAAAGCAACTGACTTTGCTCCTCACGTAGACGATTTGTGTATGTCAATATCCATGGTAAATGAGGGTTCAACATTTGCTTCAAAATTGGGTCGTATAATACCATTTGCACTTCTTGTCCCAGGATATGAAACAGGAACAGCAAGAGAAAATTAATTTTTTAACTGAGAGTCTTGTATTTACTGAATTGTAATTATTACGGAATGTAAATATTATTTTACAAATGGTTAAAACGCAATTATAATCTGCTATATGATATGATATGATATGATGTAGTGCCCTATTGTCAAATTTTTTATCTTTTTATTGTTTAATAAATTGTAGATAAATTTATTATAACAAAGGAGGCATTTATGTCGGTTTTTAATTGATTTATTTAGCAATAGTTTAAATGTATGAAAAATTTTTTAATTCTTACAAAATAGTTATATTAGTGCTAAAATTATAGTATGGTTGGAACGTGGGATGAAATAATTGCACAAATAAAAGAGCGTTTGGATATAGTGGATGTTGTATCTGAACAAGTTGTTTTAAAAAAGAGAGGTTCTCAATATTGGGGTTTATGTCCTTTTCATAAGGATAAAAATCCATCGTTTGCAGTTACTCCGCATATGGGCATATATAAATGTTTTAGTTGCGGGGAAGCAGGTGATGCAATTAAATTCATTATGAAAACAAAAAATATGGAATTTCGAGATGTAATTGAAGAATATGCGGAAAAATTTGGATTGGAAGTTCCTGTTTCTCACAAATCAGACGGCTCAACTCGTGAACTTAAAGAACAAATGATGAAAGCGACTGAAATTGCATCGATGTTTTATAATGACTTGCTTCTTCATGATAAATCAGATAATGCAAAAACGGCTCTTGATTATTTAATAAAAAGAGGAATAGGAACTGATATAATCAAGAAATTTTATCTTGGTGTTGCTCCTAAAGGTTTGTCAACTTTGTATGATGAATTAAGAAAAGATTTTTCTAATGAGGTTTTAGAAAAATGCGGTTTGATACTCAAGAGTGAAAAAGATGGATATATTGATCGTTTTAGAGGGCGCATAATTATTCCTATTCAGGATGAGAACGGGAAATTTGTTGCATTTGGAGCCAGAGCACTTGAAGAAGGTCAATCTCCAAAATATTTAAATTCTTCGGATTCATTAATTTATAATAAAAGCCGTTTATTATACGGTTTGTATACTGCAAAAGAATCAATAAAAAGTGAAGATGCGGTTATTCTTATGGAAGGATATTTTGATGTAATTTCTTCTCAAGCTCATGGGATTGAAAATTGTGTTGCGTCCTGCGGAACTTCTTTGACAGCTGATCATGTCAAATTACTTTCTCGTTACACCAAATCAAGACGCATTTATTTGTCATTTGATACAGATGGAGCCGGACAAAAAGCTACAATTCGAGGAGCTTCTATTATAAAAGAAGTTTTTGCAGGGCTGGGAGATGTAAAACAATTTGATGAAAGTTATCTTTCTTCAGGTAATGACAGATATGCATGCGAAATAAGGGTAATTGCGCCACCTGAGGGAAAAGATCCTGACGAATTTATTCGATCTGTTGGTCCTGAAGCATATAAAATGTATATGGAAAATGCACCTTTATTTATTGATTTTCAGATACAAAATATTTTAAATGATAAAGACAAATACAAAACTCCACAGGAAAAAGCTCAGTATATTTCTACGATTATTCCTGTGCTTGCTGAAATTCAAAATAAAATTATTCAAGCTGAATACATTGAAATGATTTCGCAGGTCCTTGGTATTGAATCTTCAGTGCTGACAGTAGAAACAAAATCTTTTGAGCGTGCTAATCTTCCAAAAGTAGAAAGAATTGTTAAAAATGTAACAAAAAATAATTCTGTATCGCAAAAAGCGCAAAAATTTTTATTGAGCGTTTTTCTAGTATCCGACAGTCATTATTCATTTAAACAAATAAGTGAAATGATGTCAGACGTTGCATTTGATGATGAAGTGTTAATAATTGTAAAATCTGCAATTGACAAATTGATATGTACCGTAAATAATGTGAAGGAATTAATCGAACATTTATACACTGAATTTATTGATAATCCTGAAGCGCAGGCAGTTTTGCCGGAACTTGCAGAGCATGCTCAAAGCTATTCCGGATTAAGTGATGAAGATTTCGAAAACGCAATTAAAGAAACAATCGCAAAAATAAATAAGTGTAAACATACTAAAGAAGTTCAACACATTAAAAAAATGTATAAAGGGATTGATGATAACGATCCTGAGGCTTTAAAAATTCAAATACAACTAAGAGATAATATAAAGAAAAAAAGACAAAAATCGGAGATGAATTAGATGACAAGAAAAAGACAACCCGGATCTTCAGTAATCAGTGTTGAGGAAGATGATGCACTTGATTTGCAGGAACTTGGCGAAGATTCAATGGAAAATGATTCTATCAACTATATGAATGTTGATATATCTACGGACAATATTGAAGATATTGTTACCTCTAAAATAGGGGATAAGGTTTCTTCTGATGATATCTATATGATGCATTCTTCAGAACTTCCAAATCCAAGGGATTTAGCTGTTCCGAAAGGTGTTGCTATAGATGACCCTGTAAGATTGTATTTAAGAGAAATCGGAAGAATTAAATTGTTATCTGCTAGTGAAGAAATTGCGCTTGCAAGACAAATTCTTGAAGGAGGTACTCCGGGGGCTATTGCAAAAAGAAAACTTGTTCAAGCTAACTTACGTTTGGTAGTTAGTATAGCTAAAAAATATATCGGACGCGGAATGTTGTTCTTGGATTTGATTCAGGAAGGAAACTTAGGTTTAATCCGTGCAGCAGAAAAATTTGACCATGAAAGAGGTTTTAAATTTTCAACTTATGCGACATGGTGGATTAGGCAGGCAATTACTCGTGCTATTGCCGATCAAGCAAGAACAATTAGAATCCCTGTTCATATGGTTGAAACTATTAATAAATTGAAAAAAGTAACAAGAAAACTAGCTCAAGAACTTTCAAGAAAACCAACCGAAGATGAACTCGCAGCAGAAATGAATGTATCTATTTCAAAGCTTCGTGAAATTATTAAAATTGCACAAGAACCTTTATCTTTAGAAACTCCTATCGGAAAAGAAGAAGATTCAAGATTAGGTGATTTTATAGAAGATAAGGAAGCTGATGCTCCTGTAAAAATGGTTGCATCAGAATTGTTAAAAGAAGATTTGGCAGAAGTTTTGTGTACATTATCTCCTCGCGAACGTGATGTATTAAGATTGCGTTTTGGGATGGATGACGGCAGACAAAGAACTTTGGAAGAAGTTGGTCAGTTGTTTGGTGTAACAAGAGAACGTATCAGACAAATTGAAGCAAAAGCTTTAAGAAAACTTCGTCACCCGAACCGTAAAAAACGTCTTGAAGAATATGTAGAATAATAATCAAAAATAAAAAAGACCCTTTTAAGGGTCTTTATTTTTTGATTAATTTTTTATATCAATCTCTTGCGAAAAATAAAAACATAGTTTATAATAAGAATACAGAGGAATTAACGGAATAAAAGGAGATATAATTATGCTAAAACGCAGTC
>JAGAXG010000012.1 GCA_017941035.1 bacterium
GTAAAGTTGGCAGTGTCAGCGCTGATACGACACCAATTATGACAAGAGCAATCAATGTTTCAGCTAAGGTAAAGGCTTTCTTCTTTTTACTAAGGAGATTAGCTAAAAATGCCCCCCCCCCCGAAATTGGCTCTGCGTCTGCGTTTTAGCATTGTTATATCTCCTTTTATTCCGTTAATTCCTCTGTATTCTTATTATAAACTATGTTTTTATTTTTCGCAAGAGTATTATCTAATATAAATAATATTTACTCTTTGTTATGGCTAAAGCCATAGTTTGTAGAAATTGTCCTACCTATTGATTGTATTTTCGAGCTTATACAATCTCTGCATTTATCGGGATTTTCATGTATACAAATTTTGTTAGGATAAATTTCGTATTTTTCGCGATATTCACTTGTTGTAACATTAGGCATTACAACATTAGCCCCGCTTTGTAGTGCAATAATTCTTCCATTAGGATTAAGAGTTTCCATAGCAGTTGTAGCTGGAATATTTATGTCAGGAAGCATAGTTCTTGTTAATGCCATAACTTTTAAAGCAAGAATAAAACTTCCTTTATTTTCATCTTTCAAAGGTGTATCAGGATGAGGTATAAAAGGGCCAATTCCAACCATATCAGCCCCTATTTCTTTAAAAAATAAAATATCATCAGCTAAAGATTCATAAGTTTGTTCCGGAAGGCCAACAAGGCACCCTGTTCCTACTTCATAACCAAGAACTTTTAAATCTTTTAAGCATTTTATGCGATTATCAAAACTCATATTCGGATGCATTTTAGAATAAAGATTTCTATCAGTTGTTTCGATTCTTATCAAATATCTGTCAGCTCCTGCCTCTTTAAAAGCTTTGTAATCTTCAAAACTTCTTTCCCCTACGCTTAAAGTTAAAGCCACATCAAACTTTTTAATTTCTCTTATTATTTCTGTCAGTTTATCAGTCGTATAATATACATCTTCGCCAGATTGAAGAACAAGAGTTTTATAACCCATTTTTACAGCACTTTTTGCATAATGTAACAATTCATCTTTTAAAATTCTGTAACGATTTATTTTTTTATTAGAACTTCTTAATCCGCAATACTTACAAGAACACCTGCAAATATTTGAAAACTCTATTAAGCCCCTTAAATGAACACTATCTCCCACATTGTCTCTACGAATTTTATCTGCTAAAGCAAAAAGCCATTCGTTTTTGGAGTCATCTTTTAATATTTCAATAATTTCGCTTTTTGTAAACATTTCAATTGTATTCTATCATAAACAACCGGAACTCTAATATTAAAACCAAAAACTACAAAACCTGAAGAAAGATTTTTTGCGTAAATTTTTCCGTTGTGCATATCTATTATTCTTTTAGAAATATATAATCCTAAACCGGTACTTTCATTATTATATTTTGAATTACTTGTTTTTGAAAATTTGCGAAATATACTTTTTAAATCTTTTTGACAAATCGGATTACTTTTATCTTTTACGCAAAAACTTATTCTAGACTTAGTTTGTTTTAATTCCATTACTATATCTGTATTTTTAAACCCGTAAGTCACTGCGTTTGAAAGAAAATTAGTTATAACTCTTTTTATTTGCAATTTATCTGCACAAATTAAACAATTGTCATAACTGTGTTTAAAAATAATATTCTGATTTTTATCAAAAGCAATATATTCTGCTTCTTTTTTTACATCTTCAATAACATCTATTAAATCAAATGTAGACTTGTTAAGAATAAGATTCTGTTCATTACACTGATAATTCGTAACAATAGTATTTACCAGATTAGACATATATTTACTTGAAACAGATGTCAATTTTATCATTTCATATTGTTCAGGCAAAAGCTTCCCAAACTTGCCGTTTAAAAGAAAATTCAAAATATTAATTTGAGCTCTTACCGGAGTTTTTAAATCATGCGAAATGTTTGCAATAAATGATTGATTGCTATTATAAAGTTTTTTATACTTTAATATTAATCCAAATTGAATTGATATAAATAAAATAAACAGCGAGGTAACTATATATAACATAACAGTAATTTATATTATGTGATAAAAAATTATACAAAATTATCCATGTGTATATTTTTTATAAACAGTTGCAATTAGCCATTTGTCATTGTATAAAAATATTAGAGGTAATAAACATGAACAAATATTTAAACAACGTATTGGAAAGAACAAAAAAATTAAATAATAATGAACCGGAATTTTTACAAGCTGTAGAAGAAGTTTTAACTTCAATTGAGCCTGTAATTGATGCTCACTCTGAATATGAAAACTCCGCACTTTTAGAAAGAATGACAGAGCCTGAAAGATGCATCCTTTTTAGAGTCCCTTGGGTAAATGATAAAGGAGAAGTAATTGTAAACAGAGGTTATAGAATTCAGTTTAGCTCTTTAATAGGTCCATATAAAGGCGGATTAAGATTTCACCCAAGTGTAAACCTCAGCATAATGAAATTTTTAGGTTTTGAACAAATTTTTAAAAATGCACTTACGGGCTTGCCAATAGGTGGTGCAAAAGGCGGAAGCGACTTCGATCCTAAAGGAAAATCCGATAACGAAATTATGAGATTTTGCCAAAGTTTTATGACAGAACTATATCGCCACATAGGGCAAGATGTTGATGTTCCTGCAGGGGATATCGGCGTCGGCGGACGTGAAATCGGTTATTTGTTTGGGCAATATAAAAGAATTAGAAACGCTTATGAGGGCGGAGTATTAACTGGAAAAGATATATGCTACGGTGGATCTTTAGCAAGAAAAGAAGCAACAGGATACGGTTTAATGTATTTTATGCGTGAAATGCTTAACGCTCATAATAATTCACTTAACGGAAAAATCGTTACAATATCAGGTTCAGGGAATGTCGCTATTTATGCAGCTCAAAAAGCTTATGCTATGGGTGCAAAAGTTGTTGCAATGAGTGACTCTAACGGATATATTTACGACGAAAACGGAATAGATATTGAGAGCGTTAAAAATATTAAAGAAGTTCAGCGCGGAAGAATTAAAGAATATATTAACAAACATCCGCAAGCACAATACAAAGAAAGTAAAGTTTGGGAAATAAAAGCTGATATAGCACTTCCTTGTGCAACTCAAAATGATATAACTCTTGAAGATGCAAAAAAACTTGTTTCTAACGGAGTTATCGCAATAGGAGAAGGAGCAAATATGCCTTGCACTTACGAAGCAACACAATATTTTATCAAAAATAATGTTCTAGTCGCACCGGCTAAAGCTGCAAATGCAGGCGGAGTTGCAACTTCTGCAATTGAAATGAGTCAAAATAGCATGAGATATTACTATAATTTTGAAGAAGTTGATCAAAAACTTGAACAGATAATGGTAAATATATTTAAACAGTGCAAAAATGCGTCTGAAAAATATAATCATAACGGGAATTACGTTATAGGTGCGAATATAGCAGCTTTTGAAAAATTAGCAAGTGCTATGACAATGCAAGGAATTGTATAAATATTTTTAAATTAATAGCAAAATTTATTTTTACTGTTTTTTAAATTCATATGAATAATAATATATCATTTACAGGAATAAATAATGTAAAAATGACAATGACTCCGATGCATGAAAAATTGGGATATTATTTGACAGAAAAAGGAAATTTAAAAATCGGATTTGTAAAATTTCGTGAATACAAACTTAATTTTAACATTTTTAATGACAAAGACAAAGCCGATTATGATGAATTTGTCAACAGCATGGCTAAATCAAAGAAAGAATTTATCAAAAAGTTTCAAGAACCAAATAAAATAGAACTTTATTCCAAAAGATTTTTCATAAATGATGAAGAAAATCCAATAAAATTTTCTATATTTAAAATTAATGGAGAAGATATTATTCCCACACGAACTTCAATGAATATATTTACAAAATTAGCTGAATTAACAAGACGAATTTCAAAAATGGAAAATTTATCTGAAAAACAGCAGAAATTTGCTAAATTTTTAAATTATACAATCGCAGATGAGGCTACAAAATTTATTGAACTAATGTAGAATTTTTGATATTATAATTTCAATGGTTGATCAAAGACTTATTGAATATTTAGATAATGCAGAATTATACAAATCTAACGGGGATTTTATTCGTGCAATTGAGTGTTACAAAGAATTTTTAAAACTGGATTCTTCACACCCTGCAGTATATTCTGTTCTTGCAGATTTATATAAAAAAGCATACGGCAATAAAAGTTTAAATGAACAAATCAATTACTATTTGAAACTTTTAGAACTTAAACCAAACAGCCGTTTAGCACTTCACGGACTTGCATTCGGGTATGAAAAATTAAACAACAACGATAAAGCACGATTTTATTATGAACAATTACTTCAAAATAATCCTACATCAGTTGATTACTACAATTACGGAATGTTTTTAATACATTGCGGAGATTTTGAACAGGGACATAAGTATTTTACTGCAAGGTTTGAAATTGATGACCCTAACTTAAAATACCCTGCACCCGAACCGCGCTGGGATTTTAAATCGGATATTTCGGATAAGACACTACTTGTTCACTATGAACAGGGATTCGGAGATACAATAATGTATTCAAGGTTTGTACATCAGTTGAAAAAACTTGCAAAAAAAATAATTTTTGTTGCCCAACCTGAACTCTTAAATTTGATTAAAAATTCAAAGATATTCGACGGAATTGAGATTGTTTCATCTGTTGAGAGTGCTAAATTTGATTATACTATGGCTTTACTTGATACACCTCTCATTACATGCGCAAAGGCATCAAATTTACCATTTGCTGAAGGATATTTAGATGTTCAATACGACAGAAAAAAATCCGATAAATTCAAAATAGGCATTTCATACAAAGGAGACAAAAATGCAAATTACCAAGAACGAGATTTGACTATTGAGAATTTTGAATTTTTAACTCATATTGAAGGAGCTGAAATTTATTCACTTCAAAAAGACGAAGAAAAGCACTTAGGAGGAATAATTCCTTTAGGAGAAAGTTTTAATAATTTCACAGATACTGCAAAAACAATCAAAGAAATGGATTTGATAATTTCAACAGACAATGTGATTTTAAATTTATCCGGTGCACTGGGAGTAAAAACTCTTGGACTTTTTTCGGAAGAAACAAACTTCCGTTGGTTCAAAACCAACGGAAAGAATGTTGGTTGGTATAATTCAGTCAAGCCATTAAAAATTAAAGATAATTGGCAAAATGAGATTTTAAAATATATAATAGATTAACTAAAATATAACTAAAAGTCTTGTGAAGCATGTGGTTAAAAAATTTAAAAATAATTCATAATATTTATATAAATTTAAATTAAGTATTTCTTTATATGAAAAAGAATATTTTGTTAATCTTTAGGTTTGGTTAAACCTAACAATTACTATAAATCCGAGAAAGCCGATAGTGGGACTTGAACCCGCGACCTACTCATTACGAATGAGTTGCTCTACCAACTGAGCTATATCGGCTTATAACTATAGTTTAACAAAATAATTAGCATTTTGCAATCTGAAAATTACAATCCCAATATTAAACGATTCATTTCCCCATCAAAATTCATTAGTTCAAACACAGTCTTTTCGTCATATTCAGGGTAAGATTCAACTTTTATAGGCTGTGTTTTTTGGGCTTTTTCTATAAGTTTTTTTGCTTCGGTTTCTGACATAACTGTTGAAGGATCTATACCAAGAGCTATTAATTTACGTCTCGTTTCTTCACTCAACACCGTTGAGCAAGGCATTATATAGCTATTCACAAATCCTAACGAACGTATTGATGTCATTTTTTACACCTCACCAAGTCTTTAATGATATTTTTTGTCCGGTCAAATTTTTAATCGACATTTATTACTTAAAAATTTATATTTTTTAAACTATTTTTTACAAAATGTTATGTTTTTTGTAATATTGTCATGCACGATGTTTAAGAAGGAGAAAATTTATGAAAAAATCAATTAAAGATTTAGGCGACATCAAAGGCAAAAAAGCACTAGTCCGTGTTGACGTTAACGTTCCTCTTGATGAAAACAAAAATGTTACTGACGATACAAGAATTCAAGCTATCGTTCCTACAGTTAAATTCTTAACAGAAAAAGGAGCCCGAGTAATTCTTATGGCGCATTTGGGACGCCCAAAAGGTGAAAGAAATATGGAATTTTCACTTGCACCTGTTGCAAAATATATGGACAAAGTTTTTGGTCAAGAAATAGTTTTTATTCCATCTGTCGAAGAAGCTCAGCCTTATGTTGAAAAATTACAAGATGGTCAAATTGCTTTATTAGAAAATATTCGTTTCTACAAAGCTGAAGAAGCAAAAGATGATGATATGACTTTTGCAAATGAAATCGCAAAACTTGGAGATTTCTATGTAAATGATGCTTTCGGTGCAGCTCACAGAAATCACACTTCAACAGCAAAATTAGCTAAAGTTTTAAAACCCGCAGTTTCAGGTTTGTTAATGGAAAAAGAAATCAGATGTTTATCACAAGCTCTTGATAATCCAACCAGACCTTTCACTGCTATCGTTGGAGGTGCTAAAGTTTCTTCTAAAATTGGCGTTTCGGAAAACTTATTAGACAAAGTTGATAATATGATTATCGGTGGCGGTATGGCTTATACATTTGTAAAAGCTAATGGCGGTAAAATCGGTAATTCAATTTGTGAAGATGATCAAATTGAAACAGCAAAAGCTATTGAAGCTAAAGCTCAGGCTAAGGGTGTAAAACTTGTTATGGCTACAGATGTATTGGTTGCTGATGATTTTTCAGGTAACGGAACAAACAAATTCGTTAAAATTAATGAAATTCCTGACGGATTTGAAGGTGTAGATGCCGGAGAAGAATCAAGAAAAGCGTTCGCAGATGTAATCAAATCTTCAAAAACAATCTTGATGAACGGTCCTGTTGGGGCATTTGAAAATCCAAAATTCGCTGAAGGTACAAAAGCTGTATTAGCTGCTGTTGTTGAAGCTACAAAAAATGGTGCAACTTCTGTTATCGGCGGGGGGGATTCAGTTTCAGCGGCTAAGAAATTCTTCAAAGCTGAAGATTTTACTCACGTTTCAACAGGGGGCGGAGCTTCTTTGGAATTTATAGAAGGAAAAGTTCTTCCTGGTGTTGCAGCTTTAGACGAAGCTTAACTTGAAATAATTTAATATTAAAGAAGACCTGCTCTTAAAAACAGGTCTTCTTTTTACTTGCAAATAAAAATAAAAAACGCTATCATAAAATTATGATAAATAATAATAAAAGAATTAAATCTGAAAAAATAATAGAACAATTTAAACTGGCGGATAAGTATTTTAATGAACGCAAATTCCAAGATTCAATTGAAACTTTAATTCCGCTACTAAAAATTGTTGATGACTCTTATAGATTTGATAAAAGCGAAATTTACCGTAAAATTGGTAACAATTATTATTATTTAAACGATTACGATAATGCTATTTGGGCTTACGAACAGACTTTGAGATTTTATTGGAATAACGCTAGTATTTTTAATATGCTTGGATTTATGTATTTTTATAAAGACAGCTCTAAATCAATAGAATACTATCTTAAAGGAATGAAACTACAACCTGATTTGAAAAATTTTGTAATGCTGACTCAGGTAATGATTAAAAGTAAAGATTATACTCAAAAAGAATTAAAAACTATTTTTGAGAAATACATAGATATTTTCCGACCCCAGATTTTAAAAGGGAAATCGCAATATCAATATGATAAAAAAATTTTTGACAAAAATAAAAAATTAAAAATCGGGTATCTTTCTTCTGATTTTTATTGCCATGCAATGATGACATTTATATTACCCATTTTGGAAAATCATGACAAAGATAAATTTGATATTGTTTTATACATGTGCAAAGACAAACATGATTATGTTACAGACAGAATCAAATCACTTGGCTTTGAATTTAAAGAATGTCATAATATGAACAATGAAGAATTGGCACAAACTATCCATAATGATAAAATCGATATTTTAATAGATTTGAGCGGTTATACGCATAACCCTATTTGGTCTTTAATCTACAAACCTGCACCCATTATAGGTCAATATTTAGGATTTTTAGGTACATACGGAATGCGCGAAGTAGATTATATAATAGCAGATAAATTTACTATACCTGAAGAAACTGCAAAATATTATACAGAAAAACCAATGTATGTAGATAATTGTATGAACAGATTTACTTTCAATACAAAAAATCAGAAATTACCTGATATAAATCCATTACCATATTTAGAAAATAAATATATAACTTTTGGAAGTTTTAATTGCATGTCAAAAATCAATCCATTCACAGTTAAAATGTGGTCGAAAGTACTTCACGCAGTTCCAAATTCTAAACTTTTAATTTATCGTACACAGCTACTTGAACGTGATATTGAAAGATTCAAAAAACAATTTTTAACAAACGGTATAGAAGAAAATCGTTTGATTTTTGATAACAAACCTACTCCAATAAATCATTTTAATAGTTACAACAAATGTGATATTGCCCTTGATCCAATGCCTTTTAGCGGATTAACAATCACAATTGAACTTGCATATATGGGAATTCCTGTTTTAACACTACCTTTTGATACAATTGCTTCAAAAGGGGGAGCACGAGTGAACAAAGCAATGGGATTGGAAGAATTAAATGCTGTTTCTGAAGAAGATTACATAAATAAAGCTGTAAAATTAGCAAATGACATCGATAAATTAAAATATTATAGAGAAAATTTGAGAGAAATTATTTCTAATTCTACACTATGCAAAGGTTTTAAAGAATATACACAAAAAATCGAACAAGCATATCAGAACGCTTGGAATGATTTTTGCGAATGAATAGGAACTATAAAGTCAATTGGGAAGAAATTTCAGCAACTATCCTTGATATATCAGGTCCGCCAATTGCAACTTCATAGATCAATGGGGCATATATAAGCATTGTTTCCCGATATGACATAGTCTCAACATCAATTATGTCAAATTCGACATAATCTTCTCCTACATATTTAATTTTACCATATTCTCCACCAGATGCCCATTTTAAAAATACATATCTGTTTTCAAAGCTCTTTAATTTATCTAATAATCTCATTTAATATCCCTTACTAATAATATCATAACTATTTTTATTTAGTAGTCAACAATTAATTTATACAGTAAACGTCTTTACTGAGCCATCCCTATGATAAAGACCGCCACCACAAACAGTTTCAACAACCTTCAATACAACCTCTCTTGGGGCATCAACTTGATTTAATAAAAATTCTTGACCTGAATGTTTTATTTTAAAAATACTTTTTTGATTTTGGTCAGGAGGTATATACAAAGATGCAATTTCATTTTCTAAAAGTCGGTCCATTTCTTCTTCTTTATCTTTTGCGCCTTTAATTATTTCATTATAATTTCCTTTTATTGCCATTATTCTATTCGAAAAAACATGCCTGCCATCATCTCTGAACAATGCTTGAGGTTGGAAATTACATCTTGTAATAAAACTTATTTTATGCCATAGAATATTTATAACAGAAATTGTTTTTAAAGAATCAGATTCGACATAAATATTTTGAGTAGTCACTCCGCGAGAAGAAAAAGATTGTTTCAAATTATTAGATACAATTTCAAGGCAATCAACCATTCTGGAAAATACATCGTTAGTATTTACTGTAGAATGTTGGTAATCAAGAAATTGTTTATACATATGAGAAGAAACTAATTCAACTCTTTCTTGAATCACAATATCTTTTTTAGTTGCAGTCTCAGAATTATCAAAACTTTCAAAATTATTTAACAATTTTATCTGTCCTCGTATAAACTATTTTTAGAATAAACATGTTTATATGTAAAGAATTATACACATTTTCGTAACAAAAATGAATACTTAAAATTGCTTATTTACAAATATTATAATTTTAATATTTATTGAAAATTATTGGTAATATCATAAATATATTCTAATATTTGTGCTAAGTGTTTGAGATTTGAATTCCCATTCAAGACTAAATCAGCCTCTTTACGGAAAGGTTTAACGTATTTTTCTCCGGCTTGAGCAATATAATTCCAATGTTTTAAAGCATTATCAACACTTTGATTTCGTTCCTCAACAGCTCTTGAAATAAAACGAGTTTTTCTAAGATTATTATCTGTTTCAACATAAATTTTTATATCAAAAACATCTTTAACATTTTCATACATTGTTGCAATACCTTCAACAACAATGATTTTTTGAGATTTAACTTCAAATGCCTCCGGCACAGAAACACCTGTTCCATTAGGGAGATACATAGGAGCTTTAATATCAATTCCTTCAGCTAAATTAATTAAATCATTTCTGAGAACATCTAATTGAAAACTTGAAGGAGCATCGACATCATAACCGTTATCTCTTAAACTATCAAATGACCCATATTTTTTAATAAGATCAGAAATATCATTAAAATAATTGTCTGTACTTAAAACAGTAACAGGCATAGAAAGTTCTTCAATAACTCTTTTAATTTCACGGCATATAGTTGATTTCCCTGATGCAGATTCGCCGGTAACACCAACAAGCATATGTCTTTGAGTACCTTCAATTATTCTTCTGGAAAATCTGTTTACAAAACCGGAATTAACAGCATTTATTATCGGAACATCCTGTTTTTTATCAAATAGACATATTTGTCTGAACTTAGCTTGAAGATAAAAAGCCAAAAGTTCACGTCCAGATCTTGAGGTTAAATCTGGCTTAAAAATTCTATCAATTTCTTTTTCTTTTAAAGGTAACATCTTTATTCCAATTAAACTATAGGATATGCATGACATAATACACGAGAAAAAAAATTTTTGCTACTATTATTAAGTAATATTTTTACAAGATATTATATTTTTAAAATAATAAAACTAAGCTTCTATTTTATGATAGAATAAGAATATGAAAGTTGCTGAAATTGAAAACGACATTTTAGTTATAAAAGAACGTAAAGATGAAAAACTTGAAATACGAAAAGGTGCTGTTGTAAAAGTCTTAGGCAGCGGGCTTTGTGGTTCTGACATTGTTAAACTTTCCCATAAATTAGCAAAAAACGGAACTGTTCTCGGACATGAAATTGTTGCACAAATTATTGAAATAAATTCTGAAACATCTTTCAAAATAGGAGATGTCATAGTAACTTCCCACCACATACCATGCGGGAAATGCGAATATTGCAAAAACGGTAATATCTCTATGTGCCGGCATTTTAAAGAAACAAATATTCGTCCAGGAGGTTTTAGTGAATTAGTTTTTGTTTCAGAAGAACATTTACAAAATGTCGCATACCTAAAACCTGATAATCTTACAGAAGAGGAAGCTTCTTTTTATGAACCTTTAGGATGCTGTGTTCGTGCTGTTAAACGCGCAAATCTCAAAAAAAATTCTACAGCACTTGTGATAGGCTTAGGTTCTATTGGGATACTTATGGCACAAGCATTAAAAGCTTTCGGGATGAAGGTTATAGGATGCGATTTAATTACTTGTCGCATCGAACTTTTAAAAAGTTTAGGCATAGAAGCATTTAATGTAAACGAAATGTGTGAAGGTATTAGCGTTGACGGAGTTTTTATGACATCAGGTTCTGATAAAGCTATCTCTACAGCACTAAAATATGTCCGTGACGGAGGGAAAATTCTTGTTTTTTCAAGTACTCCACAAAATTTCGGTTATGCAAATAATGAAATATATTACAGAGAATTAACAGTTTTAGGAAGTTATTCTCCTTCTCCTGCTGATTTAAAAGAATCTTTAGAATTATTAAAAAACAAAAATATAAAAGTTCGTGAACTTTCAACGGTTTATCCTCTCGAACAAGTCCAAAAAGCAATTAATGACACAATATCAAACAAAATTTTGAAAGCGTACATAAAAATATCATGAAAGCAATACTATACTACGGACCGCAAAATATAAAATACGAAGAAATTCCTATCAAACCTCCTCAAAAAGGTGAAGTTGTTGTAAAAATTATGTCTGCATTGACCTGCGGAACAGATGTAAAAACTTATAGACGAGGACATCCTGTTCTAATAAAAAAAATACCGTCAGGATTTGGACATGAATTTTCAGGAATAGTAGAACAAATAGGACAAGACGTGACAAATGTTAAAATAGGAGACAGAGTTGTTTGTGCGAATTCTGCACCTTGCGGTAAATGTTTTTACTGCAAAAAAGAGCAGTATAATCTTTGCGAAAACCTCGATTTATTAAACGGAGCTTATGCCCAATATATTACTGTCCCGTCAAGAATTGTTCAAAAAAATATGCTCATTTTACCTGATAATTTAAGTTTTGACAAAGCAGCATTCTGCGAGCCATTAGCAAATGTTGTTCATGGAGCTGAAAGAACAGGCATTAAAGAAGGACAAAGTGTAGGAATTATCGGAATCGGCCCTATAGGTTTAATGTTTGCAAGGATTGCAAAACTTATGGGAGCAAGAGTCATTGTCGGAGGAAGAAATCCGATTAAACTTAAAATGGCAGAAGATTTTGCCCATGCCGATGAAATTGTTGATTTAAAAAAATACCCTAATCCGGGGAAAATATTTAAAGAATTTTCTGATGAAAAACGCGGACTGGATGTCGGAATTGAATGCGTAGGACTGCCTGAGATATGGGAGCAAGTATTCTCTTATGTTCGACCAGGAGGAACTGTACACTTCTTCGGTGGATGCAAATCAGGTTCTAAAGTTTGTTTTGATACTACAAAAATGCACTACAATGATATAAAAATCATGAGCGTTTTTCACCATACCCCAAAATATTTTAGAAAAGCGCTTGAATACATCGCTTCCGGTCAAATTGAAGTAGAAAAACTTATTACTGACACGCTGACATTAGATAAAGTTGAATATGCAATGCAACAGCATATAGAAGGGAATGCTATAAAATTTTTAATAAAACCTTGGAACTAAACACCTATTAAATGAAAATATCCCAAACAAAACCCTATTATTGCTGAAATTCCCAAATAAAATAACGGGTCATATTTTTTGATAAAACTTGTAGAAATAAAAGTTACTAATATCAAAATACCAAGCAAATGCAGATGAGAACTAAAAATAAGTTTTATCCCAACTGCAGATAAAAGTGCACAACCTGCAGGTTTTAAAGCTCTTACAGCATTTTTTACATACAAATTAGTTTTAAATTTGTCTATAATTTTTGAAGTAATAGTAACAATTATTAAAGACGGAAGAACAATAGCTATTGTAGCAATCAATGCTCCAAGAATACCTGAAGTTGAAAAGCCCGCAAAAGTAGCCATATTTACCCCGATAGGTCCGGGTGTAATTGATGAGATTGCGAGCATATCTGTTAATTGACGGGTAGAATACCAATGAAATTTTTCAGCTATCTCGTACAAAAAAGGTAATGTAGCGTACCCACCTCCAAAAGAAAATACTCCGATGTGAAAAAATTGAAAAAATAATTGAACAAATAGTTTAATCATATTTTTTCATCCTTTCATTCTTTATTTTTTGAGAAATAATTCCTATTAAAAGCGCCAATATAACAATCAATGCAGGAGAAATTTTAGTAAATAATGCCAGAATTAAGCACAATATATAAATGATAGTTGAAAATTTGTCTGTAACACATTTTCCCCACATTTCTTTAATCGCAAGAAATAAAAGCGTAATAACACCTATTCCCACACCCCAAAAAATATTTTGAACAGATTTCATATACACAATTTCTTCAAAAAGTGAAGCCAGTAATATAATAGCCAAAAATGCCGGCATAATAACACCCATTACAGAAACAAAAGCCCCTTTTGATCCCGCGAGTTTTCTACCTGTAAAAATTGCAGTATTTACAGCGATAATCCCAGGCAAACTTGTACTTAACGCATAATATTCACACAACTCTTCCGAAGTAATCCAGCCTTTTTTTTCAACAAGTTCAGATTGCAAAAGTGGTAAAATCACATACCCTCCGCCAAGCAATAGCAGACCGACTTTAAAAAAAACCTTAAAAATGCTGAAAATAGAATTTTGCATGTAACATATATAACAAAAATTTAATATTAAGGCAATTTTTTTACAGAAAAATACTTTATATATTTGGTTAGGTTTTAGGAAAGGTTATTTTATGGTTTCACAAGTAGGATTAAACACAAATTATTCAAACAACAATTTACAAAATAAAGGATTAACAAATCCTCTTGCTCCGGTTGCAAACGATTATTCAAATGATTTCATGATGCCTCAGGCATTATTAAATTTTCAAGCTCAACCTCAATCAACAATACAATCAGAAAATCAAGAAAACCAAAATAATAAAAAGATTGGAGATATGAGTGATCCAGAATATTTAAATTATGTAAAATCACAATATCCTGATGTCTCTTTTACAGAAAAAGGCAATCCTTATATGAAAACATCTTTTACAAAGAAATCAGGGGCATTAATAGGTTTTCTTGCACCTATAGCAACAGGCTTATATAAAATTGCAAAAGGAACAAAAGTTTCAGATATTTTCAAATTTAAAGAATTGGCAGTAAAATGTCCTGTTTTAGCAGGTATTGGATTTGCAATAGGCGTAGCCTTAGACGGGATAATAAACAATTTACGTGCAAAAGAAGCAGACAACGTACAAAAAGTTTAATTTTTAATCAGCTTCATTAAGTGTTGCTTTCAACCTAGCTTTTGCTCTTGCGATTGCAGCTTCTGCACGCTTTGCATCTATTCTTGCACTCGCTTCTTTTAATCTGTGCTGAGCTCGTTCTAAAGCTTCCTTTGCCCTTAATTCATCAATTTCATCCCCTGCTTCTGCAAGAGTAGTCAATATAAGGCATTCATCATCTTTAAATTGTAAAATTCCACCCATAGTAGTGAATTTTTTTATTTCTTCACCGATTTTTGCTCTTGTGACACCAATATCAAGCGCTGACATAACCGGAACATGGTCTTTTAACAAGCCAAACTCACCGTCAATGCCTTTTGTATAAATTTCGTCAACATCACCGTCAAATACAACTCTTTCTTGTGTTATGATTTTAAGCTTCATTACTACTCTTTCATTTCTTTTGCTTTTTCAACCGCTTCATCAATTGTTCCGACCATATAAAAGGCTTGTTCAGGCAAATTATCATATTTCCCTTCGCAAATTTCTTTAAAACCTTTTACAGTATCAGAAATTTTTACATATTTACCTTTATTACCGGTAAATTGCTCAGCAACAAAGAACGGTTGCGATAAAAATCTTTGAATTTTTCTCGCACGATTTACAGTTTCTTTATCTTCTTCAGATAATTCATCCATACCCAAAATAGCAATCAAATCCTGTAAATCTTTGTATTTTTGAAGTATTTCTAATACTTTTCTTGTAACTTCATAATGTTCTTCACCAACTACTTCAGGATCTAACGCACGAGAATTTGATTCTAACGGATCGACTGCAGGATAAATACCCAAAGATGCAACATCTCTTGAAAGAACTGTTGAAGCATCCAAATGTGAGAATGTAGTTGCAGGAGCAGGGTCAGTTAAGTCGTCTGCAGGAACATAAATAGCTTGAACAGAAGTAATTGAACCGTCTTTTGTTGAAGTGATTCTTTCCTGCAATTCACCCATTTCAGTAGCCAAAGTTGGCTGATAACCTACAGCAGAAGGCATACGACCTAAAAGTGCCGAAACCTCAGAACCAGCTTGAGTAAATCTAAAAATATTATCAATGAATAACAAAACATCCTGTTTTGAATAATCTCTAAAATATTCGGCAGCAGTAAGAGCGGATAAACCCACCCTCATTCTTGCTCCAGGCGGTTCATTCATTTGACCATATATTAAACCTACCTTATTTATAACTCCGCTTTCTTTAAACTCATTCCAAAGATCGTTTCCTTCACGGGTTCTTTCTCCTACACCACCAAAAACAGAAACACCATTATGTGCCATAGCAATATTGTGAATTAATTCCTGTATTAAAACAGTTTTACCAACACCGGCACCTCCAAACAAGCCAATTTTACCACCTTTCTGGTAAGGTTGTAAAAGGTCAATTGCTTTAATACCTGTTTCAAGAATTTCTACATCTGTATTTTGATCTACAAGAGCAGGAGCATTTCTGTGAATAGGGAGATAAGTGTCAGTTACAATATCACCTTCATTATCAACAGCATCACCTGTAACATTTAAAATTCTTCCCAAAATAGCATTACCTACAGGAATTTTAATTGGTTCTTGAGTATTTAAAACTTTCATTCCTCTGCGTAATCCATCGGTTGAGGACATCGCAACTGTACGAACTTTATTTGACCCAAGCATTTGTTCTACTTCAGCAACAACTTTCGTATTATTTTCATCAAATATATTCAATGCCGTATATATGTTAGGAAGATCTCCATCAGGAAACTCAACATCTATGACTGGTCCGATAATCTTTGTAATTATACCCTCAGAAACCATTATTCCCTCCTTATTAAAATACATTCTTCAAATTTATTATATAACAAAAAAAAACACAAATAAAGAAGATGTTCAAAATAAAAAATCTTGAACATCTTTATTTTTTTTTATAAAACTAATCAGATACACAAAGTACTACACCAGGATTTGTACTTCTTCCATAATAACCACTATTAGTCGTTCCATTACTATATGAACGGACATAAACTTCTCTATCGTTGGCAGGATTTAATTCCCCAGAAAGAATAAAATAACCATTTCCTACATTAGATATTCCAAGCAATGCTCTAGAAGTATCTGCAATAGATACGTTTAATACAACTTTATACCCATCACCTTGCGGAACAGTACGTCTATACAATAATGTAGCTAAATTATATAAATCCTCCCTACTAGGTAATTTGGAAGGCCCTCCACATGCTCTAACAACCCCTGCATAAGCATCAGACGGAGTTTCTGAATAATAACCTCCTTCCATCCACATACATACAGGAATATTGTACTGTGTTCTTACTTGTTTGCACTCATTGTATGACATTTTTTTGTATTCATTTGGTGGAGTTATCAAGCATTTACCTTTATTATTTCCTGAAGTAATTTTCATTACACATTCATCTTTTAAGACACTTGTCCCATTAAAACCCGTTATGTCATGAATTTTTTCTGTAGTACTTAATTTATTTGGACCTTTGTTTCCATTCAAATCAACAAAACCCTTTACACAAGAATAAGTATAACTTTCTGCCACTTTTTCATTTGATACTACATCCGGATCACTTACAGGACAATTTACATTCCAAGATAATATCATTGGAGTACCATCTGCCAGTACTATCCCCGCAACATCAGGATAATCCGATTCATTTAATCCAAAATCTTTTCCTTTTGTTATAAGAGAAACCTTTACATCTTCTCCATTTGTTTGTATTTTATCATAATGTAAACAGTTTTTCATATCGTCGCCACTGTCACAGATTGTTACTATCTTTAAATGTTTTGATAATGCCTCTACAAATTCTCTTGTTGATCCATAATAAGGCCCTATTCCATTTTCTATATTTAATAAATCTGTTCCTTTGGCAAATTTTCGGGTAAATACACTCATTTGATGACCTTTTACTGTGTCATTTATTTTTGTCATCAATGCAGGTAAAGTCATCGCTGCTACTATACCGATTATGGCAAGAGCAATTAATGTTTCCGCTAAAGTGAAACCGCTTTTCTGCTTGTCAAGGAGATCAGCTAAAAATGTCCCCCAAAAACTGGCTCTATGCCTACCTTTTAGCATAATTCTATCTCCTTTCAATTTGAATTACTTCCGCGCATTTATATTATTATTATAAACTATGTTTTTACTTTTTGCAATAATTATGCTTTGCGTTTTCTCCATTTTTCATAGAACAACAAAATAAAGCATATAACTACGCAAATCATTGTTGCTAATACCCAGAAGGTAATCGCACCATTCCATCCGTATTTATCAACTACAACACCTGTTCCGCCTGCAGATAATGCAGCTCCTATGTAACCAAATATACCGGTAAACCCGATTGAGGCCGAAGCTACTTTTTTTGAACTGCTTTCAACAGCACAAAGCCCGCCGATCAACATTTGAGGACCTGCAGTAAACACACCGATCATTGCTGCATAAATATAATCCCATAGATGATTTTGCGCAGGATTATTAGCAAATGCAATTAAACTCATTATTAAACAAATTAAGAATACAATATTTATAGGAGTTCTGTTTCCTTTATAAATCTTATCTGAAATTACACCTGCCAATATTGCACCGCCCGAACCTACAAGAGCAAGCGAACTTAACTTTGCACTTGCCATTGGTAGTGTATTTTGTTTTACTTCGACAAGATATTTTACCAGCCAATCTTCCGTTCCAAATCTTATGATATATACAAAAATATAAGATATCGCAAGCATCCAAATAACAGGATTACACAAAATATTTTCTTTAAATATTTGGAAATATGGAGTATCTTCTTTTTCATCTTTCTCGGTTACTTTAACAGGTTCATTATTATATTTTTCAATATCAGGAAGCCCGAGAGTTTCCGGTTTATCACGAAGTCTGTCAAACAACCAAATACCTGTTATTATACAAATAAACGCAGGAATATAAAAAGCTGCCATCCATCCAAATTTATCAATCACAATACCCGACAACGCAACAGACGCAAATACACCTATTTGATGCGAAGTTGACCACAAAGACCATTTTGTTCCGCGCTCTGAGTTAGAAAACCAATAAGAAAGGCTCTTTGCAACAGGAGGGAATCCACATGATTGAAACCATCCGTTTGCACCCCAGAAAAAAGCCAAAAGCCACAACAAAACAGTCGCAGAAGGCAATCCAAAAAAGCTTATATGTCCTGGGGTAACAAATATTGCACTAAGCACAAAACACAAATTACAAACAGCAGACAATATTAATGCTGTAGGTAAAAATGTTCTTACGTTTGATTTATCTGCAATGACACCATTAATAAATTTCCCGATACCATAAGTTATATACAAAGTTGAACCGAGAATACCAAGTTCAGTATTTGACATATTTAGAGCTTTTCCCATAGAAGGAAGTGCAACAGCAATATTCTTACGACATAAATGAAATACTACATAAGCAATAAAACTCGAATAAAAAATTCTTAATCTCCAATGTGAATACATTGAAGCAACTTTTTCACTATCTTGTATAACATCCTTTTTCGGAGGTTCCTTAAAAAATTCTCCTAATTTTTTAAACATAGTTTTATTATCTCCTATTTGTTATTTCTAATCACTTGAATATTTCTTGTTTCATTAAATTCAGATCGAGCATTTTTTAAAATTTCTCTTTGTTCTTCCGAAATTCCATGCCCGTTAGCTAATCTGTCTATAAAACCTGTATTTAATTTTACTGCTTTTTCAAAAGCTCCTATATCTTCTAATACAGGTTTTACAGCATCAAAATCATACCCAAAAGCCTGCTTTGAATTATAAATAAGCATATCACCTTCTTCTGAAGTTATTGGTGCTCCGCCCAAATCAAAATAAAGCTTGAAAACAGATTTTAAATCCTGTAATTCGGATTGCATAGTTATTACAGCTTGTTGGATACGTAAAAATCTTTCAAAAAGATAATTTATATTATCAAGCTCTTTATTTGCCCAATCAAATTTTTGAAAATAAAGTTTTTTTAATTTAGGATAAGCAAGCGCTAAACCCATTGTATCACCCATTGCTCTATGATGATCATGCAATTCAACTTTAAATTTTTCAGTCAATGCATTTAATCCATGTGCGTCCAAATCAGGATAAACTTCTTTGAACATCTGTTGAGTATCAACTCTTTCATTGTTAATTCCATGCCCGAAAACTCTTTTAGAAGCTTCATTTATAAATGAATAATCAAAAATAGCGTTATGCGCGACCATGGGATAATCCCCCATAAATTCCAAAATTTGCGGCATAATTTCTTCTTCTGTTGGGGCATCCTCAACCATTTCAGGAGTAATTCCATGAATTGCTATACTTGATTTTCTTATATGTTGTTGAGGATTAATTAAAGTTTCAAATTTATCTTTAATTTTACCATTTTCTAATCTAACTGCGGCAAATTCAACCATTTTTTCTTTTGTATAGTCCAATCCCGTTGTTTCAGTATCCAAAACTATCTCAATTATTTTTTTTCTCGCCATATCCTCATCCTAATTAGTTTTAAAAAGATAATAGCATAAAAAAATTTTCTATGTTAGAATAATAAAAAATTAAAAAGGAGTATAAATTATGGCAATTACAGAAATCAATGATAATATTTTTGACACAGAAGTTGTAAATTCAAACATTCCTACAGTTGTGGATTTTTGGGCCACATGGTGCGGTCCTTGCAGAAAGTTAGGTCCTGTATTAGAAGAAATTTCAAACAACTACGAAGGGAAAGTAAAATTTGCGAAAGTAAATGTTGAAGAAAGCAAAGAAACGGCTAAAAAATATTCAATTAGCGGTATACCTTGCCTATTAGTTTTCAAAAATGGTGAACCGGTTGAAAGAATGGTAGGTTTAATGCCTAAATCAACTATCATTTCTAATATTGAAAAACATATTTAGAAGTGTAAAATTTTGTAAATTATACTAAAGTTTTTGAATGAATATACCGATATTTGAGCTGTATGAAAATTAGTTCAAGAAAAACAAATTTCGGTGTAATTGATGATACAACAAAATCTTCTGCCATTGATGACAGCCAGATTATCAGTTTTGCAAAAAATTCCGGCATAGGAGATTCAAGCGAATCCGATAGCGATTATTTAGATTATGTGAGAAATAATTGTGCTGATATCATTCGTTATGCACAACAATTAAAAGCTCAGCACGAAAATGACAGCACTCAATACACTGACAATTTTTATCTTGAATACGCTAAAAGAGCTATTGGCATAAGAACAGTGCAGATTTGTAATGCACATTATCAAGTTATGAAACAAATGTCAGGTGAAATAACCGATCCTCAATGGAGCGGATATTCATATGAAGAAATTCTTCAAATGGCAAACAACGGATATAATATTCCAAAAGATGTCTTGACTTGGGCTCAGTCGCAACAAGAATTAGATTTGACAGACTATGTTGTAATTTCAAACAATGAGGATAATTCTGCACAGGAAAATTCCCAACTAGACTCCGATATTAATAAATTAAACAATGATACCAGAAAAAATATTATTAAAGCTAATAAAACTAATGATGAATTAAGTAAAAAATTCTCAAAAGTAAACGAACTTTCTCAAAAAATATTAACTATAAAAAACGAACAAAATATTCAGAATAATTTAAACGATATTGAAAGAAATAACACAGAAATTGAATCATTTTTATCTTCAATAGAAGATATTAATCTTGACATCGACAAAGCTGTTTCTGAAGTCAAAGAATTAAATAATACTGCTGAAGAATTTTCTAAATATGAACAAAAAATTCCTAACGATAAAAAAAATTATGACCTAAATAAAATTCCAAAATCAGTCGGGATTTTAGATTCTATTACAGGCATTTCAAATGAAAATCTGGCTGATATAGCTATCGAAACCGGAAGAGCACTTGAAGCAAATATTAACTTCATTCAAACAAATTTAAAAAGTGATGAATCAACAGAATTATCTGAATTTGCAAAAAATTACTCTAAACAAGCTAAAGAATTAACGGACCAACAAAAAAAACAAGAAGAAGCACCTCAAGAAAATAATGTTGAAAAAAATACTAATGCGACGCAGACAATAACAAATTCCCAATCAGAAGGTGAACAAGAGATCAATAATGATAAAACTTCCGCTGATTACAAAGATAATAATAAATATGGAGTTTTGCCGGTTTTACCGGGAGCGAACGGTATAAATGTTGTTGCAGGCATTGTAGCGACAGAAATTTCAATGAAAGAAACTAATGATAAAAGAGAAATTGTAAAAAATACAGAAAATATATTAAACTCTTTATCACAAAAATCAGAACTTGAAGCAAAGAAACTAAAATTTAAAACAAATAAAATTGAATCTGAAATTACAAAAAATAAAATAGAACAAGTTAAACAGAGCAAAACACTTGAGAGTTTAGAACGCAAAACCGAAGCATATAATGCAAGTCTTGAAATTAAAAAAGGCGACCCTGTCGGCATGAAATCTAAAGAGCAAAAAGACCCGTATATCGGCGAAAAGCAGGCAATTTATGATAAATTTAAAAAAGGTAGCGATAAAGAGAATAAACTAATTAAAAAACTTCAACCTTCACTAAAATCAACTAATGCATCGATAAATACAAGCAAAAAATCCGATACGGAATTTAATCAGCAGATAAAACAGCTTGGAGAAAAATCTCATAACAATCACCTTGTATCAAGAAATACAAGAACTGCAGGAATTGTCTCAATTAGTTGTGGAGTATTAATGGTAGCAGCAGCATTAGCAAGCTGGCCATTTGTTAATGTACCTTTATTAATTCAAGGAGGTATTGCTATTGCAATAGGAACAACTGGATCTATAATTGGTAACAAAGGTGTTCACACATCAGATGAAACTAATGGTGAAAATGATGAGCATTCTCAAAATGAAAAAGATTCACTAAAAGACATAAAAGAACAAGAATTACTCTACAAGAAATTAAATAAAAAATATGGAATTAAAGAAGATAAAAAATCAGAAAACCAAACTACTCAGAATAATAATTCCGAAAATAATCAGCAAATACAACAACCACAAAGTCTTAATAATCAACCTGAAGAAACACTAATTCAAGAAGATAACAGCAAAAATTCCACTACCGAAGCTAAATCTGAAGAAAATAATAATGAAATTCCAAAAGAAACTGAAACAAACAATAAAACAGAAGAAAATCTAATTTCTGCAAGTGCAAGTTCAAATGCAAATACTGTTGAAAATACTCAAACAAGTGAAAAAGCAGATAAGAAATTAACAAGATTTAACAATGACAGTATAATAGAATCAAAGAAAAAATCGAAAAAGGTACAAGCAATATCAGCGTCCACAAACGGAAACGTTAATAAATAAAAAAAAGAGCCGTTCTGCAACGAACGGCTTTTTTTTAATATCTATTTTCGTAATTATCATAAATATCCCTATATGCAAATAAAAGATATAAACCGCTTAAGCCGACAAGCGCATAAACTATTCTGGAAATTAAACTCATTTCTCCAAAAATTGAAGCAACTAAATCAAATCCAAAAAAGCCGATTAAACCCCAGTTAATAGCACCAATAATAACCAGAATATAAGCAATAATTCTTAAAATACGCATAATGTACCTCCTTTTACACAAAATATTATGCGATATATTTTATTAATTTACATTGGACAAATAGACAAAAAAAAATTCCCCGCCAATATGACAGGGAATTCTTATTTTAAAAATTATTATTTAGATTTTTTTGATGATTTAGCTGGATAGTAATCTCTTACAACACCTTCAAATGCATCGATATAAATTTGTTTAATATCACTCATCAAAGGATATGCAGGGTTAGCACCTGTGCATTGATCATCAAATGCTAATTCAACCATTTCATCTAATTTAGCGTAGAAATCTTCCTCTGATACACCAAAATCTTTGATAGAATTAGGTAAGTTAATTGACTTCATCAATTTATCAATAGCTTCGATGTAAAGTTCAACTTTTTCTTCATTTGTTTTACCGCCCAATCCAAGTTCATCAGCAATTTGAGCATATTTTTCTTTTGCATTAGGGAACTTATATTGTGGGAATGTTGCTTGCTTATGAGGGTAATCAACAGCATTATATTTAATTACCTGTCTGATTAATAAAGCGTTAGCAACACCATGCGGAACATGGAACATTGCACCTAATTTATGAGCCATAGAGTGGCATAATCCTAAGAATGAGTTAGCAAATGCCATACCTGCAATAGTTGCAGCATAATGCATTTTTTCTCTTGCTTGAGGATCGTTTGCACCTTCAGACCAAGATCTTTCTAAATATCTAAATACTAATTTACAAGCTTCTAAAGCATTAGAATTTGTAAAGTTTGTAGCCATACAAGATACATAAGCTTCTGTTGCGTGAACTAAAGCATCTATACCTGAAGCTGCAGTTAATCCTTTTGGCATTCCGTCAACAAAATTAGGGTCAATTATTGCCATTGATGGAGTCAAAGCATAATCTGCGATTGCATATTTTACATGAGTTTCATCATCTGTAATAATTGCAAACGGTGTAACTTCAGAACCTGTACCAGAAGTTGTAGGAATGGCAACCATTGTTGCTTTTTTACCCAAATCAGGAATTGAGCAGATTCTTTTTCTAATATCCATAAATCTCATTGAAATATCACTAAAATCAGTATCCGGCTGTTCATACATTAACCACATGATTTTAGCAGCATCCATTGGAGAACCTCCGCCTAATGCTATGAATACATCAGGTTCATAAGGTTTAATTATATCCATTGCTTGTTTGATAGTTGATAAGGTCGGATCAGGTTTTACATCAAAGAAAATTTCATGATCAATACCGATTTCATCCAAAACTTTAGTAATAGAATCAACTGCACCTGAATTAAACAAGAATCTATCAGTTACGATAAATGCACGCTTTTTACCGGCCAACTCACGAAGAGCTAAATCTGTAGCGCCTCTTTTGAAGTATACCTTTGAAGGAACTTTGAACCACAACATATTTTCTCTCCTTTCAGCAACTGTTTTGTAGTTAAGTAAGTGTTCAACACCAATATTACCGGAAACAGCGTTTCCTCCCCAAGAACCGCAACCCAATGATAATGACGGTTCTAATTTAAAGTTATATAAATCACCAATACCACCTTGAGATGATGGAGAGTTGATAAGTACACGGCAAGATGGCATCAATTCAGCATACATATCTATTCTTTCAGATGTTCTAGGATCAGTATAAAGAACTGAAGTATGACCTGCACCACCCTTTGATACTAATTCATAAGCCATTTCTGTAGCTTGTTTGAAATCTTTTGCTTTATACATAGTTAAAATTGGAGATAATTTTTCTCTTGAAAATGGATCATTCCAATCTACTGATGATCTTTCACAAAGCAAGATTTTTGAATATTCAGGAATTTCAAAACCTGATAATTCAGCAATTTTAACTGCACTTTGACCAACAATAGCAGGATGAGCAGTACCGCGTTTAGGATCAATGAACGGCAAGTCGATCATTTTTTGCTGTTCAGCTTTAGATACTAAATAAGCACCTCTATATTGAAATTCTTTTTTAACTTCTTCATAAACATCTTCAACAACAACAACTGATTGTTCTGAAGCACAAATCATACCATTGTCAAAAGTTTTTGACATGATAATTGAAGAAACAGCCATTTTAATGTCAGCAGTTTCATCAATTACAGCAGATGTATTACCAGGACCAACACCTAACGCAGGATTCCCTGATGAATATGCAGCCTTAACCATTCCAGGACCACCAGTTGCTAAAATACAAGCGATGTCAGGATGCTGCATCAATTGGTTTGAAAGTTCAATAGACGGAACATCAATCCAACCGATAATATCTTCAGGCGCTCCGGCTTTTACAGCTGCATCTAAAACAACTTTTGCCGCAGCAATAGTTGATTTTGTTGCTCTTGGGTGTGGTGAAAATATAATTGCGTTTCTTGTTTTTAATGCAATTAATGATTTAAATATTGCAGTTGAAGTTGGGTTTGTTGTAGGAACAATACCTGCAATAACCCCCAAAGGCTCAGCAACAATTTTTGTACCATTTGCTTTATCTTCACTTATAATACCGCAAGTTTTTGCATTCTTATGTTTGTTATAAATGTATTCACTTGCAAAATGATTTTTAATAATTTTATCTTCCAAAACACCCATTCCTGTTTCTTCTGCAGCCATTCTAGCTAAAGGAATACGTGCTTTGTCAGCGGCAGTCGCTGCAGCTTTAAAAATTTTATCAACTTGTTCTTGAGTATAAGTTGAATAAAGTTTTTGAGCTTTTTTTACTCTTTCAATGAGTAGTTCAAATTGTTCTGAACTGTCAACAACTGATGACTTATTTAAAGTCTTTTCAAGTTTTTCAACAGTCTTTTTGCTTTTTGTTGTCATATTTTATTCTCCTTTTTAATAAATCGTGATTTTTTTCACAAATACATTTTAACTCAAAATATTTTTAAAAGCAAGTGTAATCTTTACAATCTTTATATGATATTAATAATACATAATATATGTTATTGGGATATAGCAATTTGTTAAATAATAATTGACCGCTTTCTTTGTTCGGTCAAAGAAAGCGGTCAGAAAGAAACCCGCGACCTGAGCTTCGTTCGCTAATCATCTGTTAAACACTCCACCCCAAGCGGAATAACTCGCTATCGCTCAAACAA
>JAGAXG010000013.1 GCA_017941035.1 bacterium
ATGAAAGTTTCAATGGGTATTGCTCTCCCTTTGTTTATCGAAAGTATTACAGAATTCGTAGATATATGTCTTTGGGAAAATTCATCTGTTGAGTTTGTTAAGGCGGAACTAACAAGAGTTCTCCCAAATGAATCAGAAATTTTATCTGTTGAAAAAATTGATCGTAGTGCGCCGTCAATAGAGGATTGCGCTTGCTGGGCACTTTATCAGGTAAAGATTTTTGACGAAAGTATTTACGATTTTGATAAATTTGTATATAATACAATTATGGTTTTGAATTCCGATGAAATTTTAATTGGGAAAAAAACTAAAAAAGGTTTAGACAAAAAAATAGACTATAAGCATTCGATCGGTGAATACTGGTTTGAATCAGGGAGTCTGTTTATAACATTAAAAACAGGTAAAAGTGAGAGTATTCCTCCGCTCAGGGCTGATGCGCTAATGAGTTTTATCGCGCCGGATGTTATTTTCGACATCAAAAGAGTAAAGTTTTTGACGGAGAATTTACATGAATTATAAGTAAAGGAAAGATTTTTATGAAACAAAACAATCAATCGATAGAAAAGAAAATTGTTATTGCTGAAAGAGATAATATTGCAGCACTGATGGAAGATAAAAAAGTTACTGATTTTTTTATTCAAAGAGGAGATGTTTTATTGGGTGATGTTTATATTGCCAGTGTTGACAATATTCTCCCAAGTATAGATGCCGCATTTGTTAATGTCGGGTCAGATAAAATGGGGTTTCTTCATGCTGAAGATGTTATGGGTAAAGGTACTTTAAAAGAAAAACTTTCTCCAAAACAGAAAATAGTAGTACAGGTTGTTAAGGAGCCAACCGGTCATAAAGGTCCTAGAGTTACTACAGAAATAAGCCTTCCTGGTAGATTTTTAGTTTTAATGCCTTATGAGCCTGGAGTTAGTGTTTCTAAAAAAATAGAAAATTCAAAAGAACGCGCAAGATTAAAAGCTATTGTAAATTTAATAAAACCTGTAGGGGTAGGTGTTATTATTAGAACAGAAGCTGAAGGTCAGACAGAAGCTGATATCCAAGAAGATTTAGAAATACTTTTAGAGAAGTGGAATAGTATTATATCTTCTTCTGAAACTCTTGATGCTCCTAGTTTAATTTATCGTGATCAAGATTTGTTATATAAAGTTATAAGGGAAGCTTGCACCGAAGATGTTAGTGAAATTATTGTTGATACTCCTTTTGCTTTGTCAAGAGTTCAAAATATTTTGCAAAATTGGCATATAAATAAAGGAGTTAGAGTCACTTTGTACAAAGGTAATGAGCCTTTGTTAGTAGCAATGGATATTCACAAAGAAATTAAAGCTGCTTTAAATGTGAAAGTTAATATGCCATCAGGGGGTTATTTATTTATACAACAAACAGAAGCTCTTACGGTTATAGATGTTAACAGCGGAAAATTTGTTAGTTCTTCTACACAGGATGAAACAATTTTAAAAACAAATATAGAAGCTGTTCATGAAATTGCACGCCAATTGCGATTAAGAAATATTGGCGGAATGGTCATTGTTGACTTTATTGATATGACAAGCCGTGCTGATAAACTCGCAATGCTTGAAGAACTTGAGATTGCTCTTGAAGCTGATAAAGCAAAGCCTCAAGTTGGACAATTGTCGGATTTGGGGCTTGTTGAATTAACTCGTCATAGACAGGGACAATCTTTAGCTGAAATATTTACAAAAAAATGTCCGCATTGTCAGGGTTCAGGATGCTCTGTAATTGATTTTAATTTTGCAACTCCTGTCGCAGAAGGCGAATATCGTGCAAAACAAGCAAAGGTAAAACTACCGTCTGGTGCATTTAAGAAAAATAAGTATAATAATAAAAATAGTAACTTACCAAAACAAGAACAACAGGTTCCTGAAGAGTCTCAGAAAATAGAGATAGAAACTACTCCTGAAACAGAAGCTGTAAAAAAAGAGAACAATAAACGCAATAAGCGCACTCGTACTAAGAAACAGGATCAGAATGTTATATCTGAAATTAATTCTGAAGTTATTGAAGAAAAACAACAGTCTGCCGAAATTATTCTTGAAGAAGAAAAACCAAAAACTAAAAGACGCAGAACGACTAAAAAAACTAAGTCCAATGAAGAAACGGTAGTTCAAGAAAAAGTTGAAGAACCAAAGAAAAAAGCAGGGCGTCCAAATAGAGGTGCACGTACAAAGACTTCTAAAAAGGCAGCTGAAAATGAATAAATTTTTTACTTTAGTTTTTACATTTGTAATGGTAGCTTCTCCGGCTTTTGCTAAGACTTTTTCTCCAGAGTTAAAGTTGATGATTTCAAAATTTACAATTGCAATGTCAGGTGTTGCTGCATTTTCTTTTTTATTATTCTTGATTTTATCTTTATATAATAAATTTTTTGTTGATTCTCAAGTTAAGGATTTTAATTTGAGAAAGGATTCTTTGCGTTCTCCTATTGATAAAGAAGATGCGATAATGACTTTTATTACAAGATGTAGATTAAAATAAAAGACCCCTATAGAGGTCTTGTGCATATAGTAGTTATAAGAAGGATATTATATTGTAGTTATAAATAATTTAAAACTACATATGTAGTAGTTTATATATATTTTTTCCATTTGTCAAATTTAAATAAAATATAGATACATAACTTAACAAATATAGCAAATTTTTTTTTATTTAGTTTTAAAAATAGAACTGGTAAAATTGGAGTTTATCTATGAACGTTAATTCTATAAAACCTTGCTCTATTGTAAAAAGATTAACAAATGCAAGGGATAATATTTACAAAATTGTTATTACTAATACTGGAAAAAAAATAAATACTGAAGCATATGATAATAATGATATATTGCGATTTAAAAGAATAAAATATATTGATACATACAATGTTGGAAATAAAAAGGTTATAGAAAAAAATACGATTTTTATGCATAAAAGAATGCATGGAATGCCAACGACAAACATTTTCAATAATCCAATATTAGTTGTAAAAAAAGTAATATCAAGAGTTTATAATTCAGAGGGCAAATTTTTAGGCGCTCGTGAAATAATTCAAAATGGTCATGCTGAAAGTATTGTGGATGGAGATGTAAAATTTATAAGTAATGGTTCTAAATTTGTAAAAAAATATATTGGAAATCCTTTAACTCAAAAAGAAAAATGTAATTATAGATTTACAGTATTTTCCGATGGAATAAGAAATTTAAGGACTACTAAATTATCTAATTCTGCATTAGCCGAATATTTCTTACATTATAATAATAAAGGGCTTCCAATACCGCCTGCATACTATAAAACAGGTTTAGCGCGATATTATCATTCAGAATTTATTTCTGCCCTCAAAAAGGCAGATAATAAAACTCTTAAAGAAATGATAGAGTATGCAAAATTAGAAAGTGAAAAAATAAAAAATCATATTTTAAATGGTGATTGCTCTTATGGAGATAAACGTTTAATTGATGATATTTTTTATAAAAATCAAAAAATGAATATTAAGTAAAAACTGAAAGGAAGGTAGTAGTGAATATTGGAAATGTAAATAATTTTTCTCCACGTTTTTCAGGTGTTTATGTGTTAGATGTTAACCAGCCAATGCCTACTGCGCGTGCGGCTTTAAAACGTGATGCATCTGTAGGTTATTGGATTGCTTCAGCAAAAGATTCAGATAAATTAAGTGAACAACTGAAAAATTTTTACATGAATGATTATGAAAAGAATCATAGAAATGAATGCAAAATAGTTCTAGACATCTCTGATGATAAAGATTGTGATTTTGAGAAATCAATGATTACTGTAGGACAAGAGTTTGATAAAATTGTATAAAATATAGTATAAGACTAAATAAAAAAAACGGGTTAACCCGTTTTTTTTTATTTAATATAGCTTGTTATAATTTTATGAATTTCTTTAAAAAAATCGTATCCAACATTCTTAGTTGTCTTTTTCATATCTGTAAGCGTAGATTTAATCTCTTTTGTTACTTGTGGAAATCCATAATTATTAATCAAATCCCTGCTTTCTTTTAAAGTATTTTTTACATTTGTAAATACAGGTTTACTTATTGGCATAATTTTCATTTTAATTGTCTCCTTTACAATTATTAAAATCCAAAAATAATTTTTTTTGCCGTAATTTTTACATTAATTAATAATATAAAAATATATTATAAAAAGCAATTCTAATATTATTTATTTACAGACAAAGGAGTTCCTTTTTCTCCGATGTAAAAAACAATAAGTTCAACAGGTTCGTTTCCTGTATTTTTACCATAATGATACTTGCCTACTAATTCAGGTAAGCTTTCTCCTTCATGCAGAGTTATTTCTTCATTTTTATCAGAAACAACTGTTAATGTACCCTTTTTTACATAAGCAATATTAACTAAATCGTGCTTATGCACCGGTAATGATTCGCCGATATTAATAACAATTTTTAAAACAGTCACTTCCGGTTTTTTTATTTTGATATGCTTATATTCAGCATTGTCCCATGTAGAAGTTGTTTTCAGTATTACATTTTTCTCTGCACAATATGATGAATTTGAAATGCTTAAAAATGTTACAAAAAATATAACTGACAATCTTAATAAATTTTTCATACTTAAAAATCCTTGAATTTACTATTCTCTCTACAAGTAAAAAATAAATATCTTGTATTGTCAATAAAATAATTATACTATATTTAAATTTTCAATAAATAATTTTTAAAATAAATTGAACAGTTGTCTTGTTTAGTATATAATTAATTATATTGTTGAAAAAGGAGAATAACAAAGGGGGTAATTAGTATGAAAAACTTATCAAAAGGTCTTTGTGTGTTATCATTGCTTGCACTATTTTCTGCAAGTGCAAATGCAGCAGGTATGATTAAAGATTATCACGCTTATAGAATAAAAAATCAAAATATAAGAATGGTAGTACCTGTAGTAGATAACATTTTAGGTAACGAAGCAGAGGTTAAAAAACTTACAGGTAATGCATATTATGCATCATATGGAGATGAGCACTATTATATGAAATTTTATCCTGCGTTGCATGATACAGATGTATACATCGTAACAGATAGCGCTTATGACAAAGATAATAATGAGGTTACAGATTTCTTTAAAAGTCAAAATTACAAATATGAAACACTTGAGGATAAGGAAGCCTATAAAGAATATAAGTTTGATTTTATAGATTATGCCAGATCAGGTGCTCTAGAAGGTTTATTTACTCTGCCTGATGGTTTAAAACCACTTAAAAAAGGTATGAGTAAAATAAATGATAAATTGTCGAAAGGAAATGAAAAAACTTCAGCGATTCCGTATTCAGTAGATAATGATCCAATTGATTTAACTTGTATTGATTCGCAAGTCTTTTATAATGAAGATGCTGATGTTACAGTTACAATAAATGAATATCGTTTAAAAAATAAAGAAAATAAATATGTTCACGCATTTGAATATATTGTAAAAAACAATTCAAACTCTGACATAAAAGTAGAAAAAGTTTACTCAGAACGCCTTGCAGCGCTTAAGGATGTTACGACATCAACATTTGTTGATATGGATAAATTAGATCTTGCAGATAATTTAGGTGTCCCTTTAGCTATTGCAACAGGTGGGTTATCTTTAGGCTTTACTGTCGCAAATAACGTAAGACTTGCTATGGTTGTTAAAGAAGCTACCAGATTTTCTCATTCATTGCCTGAAAACTATGATTTAAAGGCAAATTCTTCAATGAGAATACTTTGTTTAAAATTTAAAGAAGACCCTAAACCTCTTCAATTTACAGTAAATAAACTTGGCCGCACTTATAGCTTTACTTATTAATAAATCTATCATAATTTATAATGTCGGGTTGAATATCAATTATTCAACCCGATATTTTTATCTTACAAATATAAGAGGGTAGTTATTAAAAAATACCACCCTCTAGTAAGCTGTTTTTATATTATGTTTTTAAGATTCTGTATCTCCATCCATATTTTTCAAATATAATTCTTCTATTAGTACGCAAGCATCTGCAGCTATTGCAGGAGCAAAAATTGCACCGACTGCCCCAAAATACTTTGCACAAACAAATAAGAATATATAAATAACAATTGGGTGAAGATCCATAAATTTCCCAAATACGTAAGGTTTTACAAAATTATTTTCTGCAAATTGCGCAAAAAGAAATATTATTGCTGTTAATATAACAATAGTCCATCCCATTTTATATACAACTGCTAAACAAATAACTAAAGCAATTGCCGGTCCTACAATCGGAACAATATCTAAAACAGCAGATATACATCCTAATATAACTGCAGAATCTACTTTTAATATTAAAAGTCCAACAAGTACAATTAAACCAACACTGGCGGATGCTATAAATTGACCTGAAACAAATCTACTTAGTTTTTGTTCTGAAATATTCCATATTTCTCTCATTCTTTCTCTTGAATTATTTGGGAAAAATCGTACTATAGCATTTAAAATTTTGTCTCTATCTACCATCAAGAAATATGTAAAAACAAGTGCTACAAATAAATATAGACCACCCTTAGAAATACTTGTTATTGATTCAAGCAATCCACCTGAATTTGCAAACTCTTGAACAACAGGAGAAGTCATTACAAAATCTTTTACCTTATCAACGTATTGTGGATATTGATGTGCAAGATTTGTAAGCTCATGACTGCCGATAAAAATAATTGGTAAGAACATTAATAATATACCGCCTATAAATCCTCCAAATACAATTGCGGCTGCGACATTTCTATTGCATCTTTTTTCTAATTTATCGACCAATGGATTTAATGCACAAGCTACAACGTAAGTTACAAATAGCATTAAAGCGATGTCTGTTATTGTGAATAAGCACACAATATAAACAATAATTCCAAGCAAAAATATAATATTTTGTGTGTTACTGATTTTTCGAATTATATTGTCCATAATACCTCCTTGTTACATTCTTAAATAATAAACCAATCTCTATATTTGATAGTTTGTCATAATATCAATGAAAATGTCAAGATAATAATAAATGAAAATTCAGAGTCTCTACTCATGAATTTTTTTTATGTTAAACTGTTAGTGTTGTTATCATGTAATATAGGAATAGAATATGAAAATAGATTGGAAGTCTAAGCAGACAAAAATTACTGCGGTTATTTTAGCGGTTGTCCTTGTACCAATAATGTGGAATCAAGGTAAAACACTTATTACCGGAGCTGTTATGTCATATGTAATGTCACAGCCAAAAACTGTTGAAGTTGCAAAGCCAACTTCAAAAGAAATTTATCCAACATACAGTACTACAGGTCGTGTTGAAGCTCAAAAATCCGTTGATGTAATTGCTCGTGTCAGTGGTTGGCTTCAGGAAAAGTATTTTCAAGAGGGTGATACTGTAAAAAAAGGTCAAAAATTGTTTTTAATTGAACCTGATGAGTACTCACTTGCAGCGAGAAGTGCAAGAGCACGAGTTAGTGAAAATTCTGCTGTTTATAATAATTCCGAGATTGATTTAAAACGTGCCGAACAACTTTTAAAACAAGATTTAGTAAGCAGGGAATATTATGATAATGCTCTTACTCAAAGAAATAAAAACAGAGCTGCGTTAGATGGTGCGGTATCTGATATGAATAAAGCAAATTTAAATTTAAGCTACACAAATATAACTTCTCCAATGAACGGAAGAATTGGGAAAGCAATTGTTTCTGTTGGTAATTATGTCACTCCATCAACCGGTGTAATTGCTCAAATTTATTCTACAAATCCAATGAGAGTTATTTTCCCGTTAAAAAGTGGTGATTTTATAGAGTTAAAAAAATATTATAGAGAAAACCCAAATGATGAAAGTACGGTATCTGTTTTGTTGGGTCTTTCTGATGGTACTACTTATGAAATAGAGGGTAAAATTGAGTTCGTTGATAATAAAGTTGATGAAAGTACAGGTACTGTCACATTAAGGGCTGTTTTTGAAAATCCTGATGAACTTTTAGTTCCGGGTGATTATGTAAACGTAACATTAAGGGTTAATTATCCGCATAAAGTTATGCTTATCCCACAGTCTGCTACTAAAACTGATGTTGGTACAGGTTACTATGTTTGGGTAGTAAAAGATGGAAAAACAGTTAAAAAAGATATAGTCGTAAATGAAAATTACAAAAATAATTGGATAGTAGAAAAAGGCCTTGAGTGGGATGATGTGGTTGTAGTAAAAGGAATTCAAGATATATATAAAACAGGGCAAGCTGTAAAAACTAAGCAATTTACGCCGAATAGTAAATCTGAAAAGAAAAAATAATATAATTATTATCATTATAAAAAGGAATTAAAATGGCTATAAACAAAAAAGATTTATATTTTTTCATAAAAAAACCGAGATTTTCTGTTGTAATATCAGCGATAATTGTTATTTTAGGTCTACTTTCATTGTTTGGTTTACAACAAGAAAAGTATCCTAATATTACTCCTCCACAGGTTACAATATCTGCGTATTATCCTGGAGCAAGTGCTTCTGTTATTGAATCTTCGGTTGCTTCTCTTTTAGAATCTCAACTCAATGGGGTTCAAGATATGATTTATATGTCATCAACAAGCTATGACGGTGCATATAATTTAAATATTTACTTTAAAACAGGTACAGATAATGACGTGAACTTGATGAATGTTCAAAATAAACTTCAACAGGTTCAGTCACTTTTACCTCAGGAAGTTATGCAGCAGGGAATTACTGCAGAAAATAAGGTTGGCGGTGCCGGTGCAATTATTTTAAACCTTGCATCTGACAATGACTCATGGAATCAGTTAGATTTAACAAATTACGCTAATATTTATGTTAAAGATGCAATAAAAAGAATAAATGGTGTAGGTTCTGTTAATGTTTTTGGAGCAGATGATTATAGTATAAGAATTTGGCTTGATCCTACAAAACTTGCTAGTTATCAGGTTCCTATTTCTGAGATTAAGAATGCAATTGCTAATCAAAATATACAAATACCGACAGGTGCTTTGGGTGATCAGCCGACAGATGCAAATCCAAGTTTAAAACTTTCTTTATTGACAAAAGGACGGTTACAAACTCCGGAGGAATTTGGGAATATTGTTGTTCGATCCAATTCTGATGGCTCAAAATTAAGGTTAAAAGAACTTTCAAGAGTTGAATTGGGTGCGAAATCATATAATATGTTTGGTATAGTAAATACAAAACCTGCTGCTCTTATACAGGTTATGCCTTTACCAGGAGCAAATACAGTAGAGATTTGTAATAATATTTATAAGACAATTGATGAGCTTTCGCAGACTTTTCCGGATTCTTTAAAACTTGATATTATGATGGACAGTTCTACTTTCATAAATGAATCTATGAATGAAGTAGAATTTACTATTCTTTTAACATCACTTATAGTTATTTTAATTATATTCGTATTTTTAGGGGATTTTAAGGCTACATTAATTCCTTGTGTAACAATTCCGGTATCATTAATCGGTACATTTATTGCCTTAAAAGCCTTAGGAATGTCTTTAAACCTGCTAACACTATTTGCTCTTGTGCTTGCTGTTGCGGTTGTAGTAGATGATGCAATTGTAGTAATTGAAAACGTAAAACGACACATGGAAGAAGGGAAATCAGCTATTGAAGCAACACAAATAACAATGGGTGAAGTTGGTAGTTCGCTTGTCGCAATGGCAGCTGTTCTAATGGCAGTATTTGTTCCGATGTGTTTTATGAGTGGTTTATCAGGTACAATGTATAAGCAATTTGCGGTATGTATTGCTGTATCAATTGCTTTTTCTGCTGTTTGTGCATTGTCACTTTCTCCTGCGATGTGTTCAATTATTTTAAAACCATCTAAGAAAAAATTAGAGAAGCAGTCTTGGATAAAAGTAGCCGAGGAATATATAAACAAAGGTATAGCTATTTTTAATGAACAGTTTGACAGGTTAACTAAATATTATATTGATCTAGTTAAAAAATTCGTTCATGATAAAAAGCTTACAATAATTACATATGTTGCAATTGTTCTTTTGATGTTTGGTTTATTCAAAGTTATACCTACAGGATTTATTCCTGATGAAGATCAGGGTATGCTTATCTCTGTTGTTACACTTCCGGATGGTGCTTCGTTAAATAGAACAAAGGACGTATGTATAAAATTTATTAAAGCTATAGAGGACATAGAGGGTATTGATAAAGACAGAGTTATTGCTTTCGGTGGGTTTGGTCCTTCAAATCAGGCAAATATTGTTATTCAATTAACCGAATGGGGAGAAAGAAAAGTTAATCCGATAAGTTGGGTAATACGTAAAATTCAAGGAAAGCAAACTGACCTTTCTCATAATGGTATTTTAAATGAAATATATAAACGTACAGCAGATATTAATGAAGCTTCTATATTTACGCTTTCTCCACCTGCGATTGATGGTTTAGGTATGGCAGGTGGTTTTGAATACCAGCTTATGTCAACGGGTAATGCCAGTGTACAAGACCTTGCGGCTTTTGCAAATGAGTTTATCGCCAGTGCTAATCAAGATCCTGCTTTGCAGAGTGTTTATACACAATTTCAAGCAAATGTTCCTCAATATCAGTTAGATATTGATTATGAAAAAGCACTTGCACAAGGTGTTGATTTGTCTGAGCTTCATAATACTTTGGCTTCAACTTTGTCATATTCTTATATTAATGACTTTAATAAACTTGGCAGAGTATTTAAGGTATTTATGCAGGCTGAAGGTGATTACAGAAATAAAATTGAAGACTTACAAAAAATATTTGTTATTAACACTAAAGGAAAACCTGTTCCTATTATGACAATGATTACACCAAAACAAACTGTTGGAGCTGTTTCAATTACAAGATTTAATCAATTCAGATCTGCACAAATTCAAGGTGTACCTGCCAACGGTAAATCTTCAGGTGAAGCGATGAACGCTATGACAAAATTGTCTAAGAAAATTTTACCTCATGATTATACTTTTGCTTGGTCCGGAACATCTTTGCAAGAGCTTGAGTCTTCTGGACAAACAGGTCTTGTAGTCGGATTTGCTCTTTTGTTTGTATATTTGTTCTTAGTTGCACTGTATGAAAGTTGGATGATACCTGTAGCTGTACTTTTAATATCACCAGTCGCAGTTGTCGGGGCATTAATTTTTCAATTAATGATGGGGCAAGCATTAGATTTGTATTCACAAGTAGGTTTGATTACTTTAATTGGTCTTGCAGCAAAACAATCCATTCTGATTGTTGAATTTGCGAAAGAAGAACATGAGGCACATGGCTTAAGTATTTATGATGCAGCGATAAAAGCGGCTCTTTTGAGATTTAGGGCAATTATGATGACGGAAGCGGCATTTATTTTGGGTATTTTGCCATTGTTATTCGCAAGTGGTGCCGGAGCTAACAGCCGTATATCTGTCGGTGCAACTGTAATAGGGGGTATGATTGTAGCTGCAACTTTAGGTACCGTATTAACTCCTGCCTTTTATGTAATAATTCAAGATTTGGTTGATAAATATTTTAACAGTAGGAAAGATGAAGATTATGATATTCAATAAAAAACAGTTTATAAATTTAATTATTTTATGTTGTTTTGTTTCAGTTTCTGTCGATTCAGTTCAGGCATTTTCATTCAAGAGAAATAATACTAAAACTGTAAGTGTATCTAAAAACAGTATGAACAAATCTAAAAACGATAATATAAACCAAGCTCCTTTGACGAACGAGGTTCATTCAATATTTACTCTTAATGATTGCATTGAAAATGCTATTAAATACAACCCTTCAATTCAAGCATCTGTATATAATGAAGATGTCTATAATTCAAGAATAGGTCAGGCTTGGTCAAATTATTTTCCAGCTATTAGTGCAGGTGTACAAATTTCAAGAACTGGAAATAAATATTCAGGAGGAGGTCCTTATGGTGTTCCTATGAAGCAGTATACAACGATGAGTTATGTTCCAAATATTTCTGCGGATATGCTGATCTTTGATTTTGGTAAAACAAAAGCAACTGCAGATATGGCAAAAAGGCTTTACGAGGCAACCCAAGAAGATACAAAAGAGAATATCAATACAATAATTTATAATATAAAAGCATCTTATTACAATATTTTGTTCGCACAGGCTCAAGTCCAAGTATATGAAGATACAGTAAGAGATTATGAGCTTCAATTGCAGCAAGCATGGGGATTTTATCGTTATGGTAAAAAACCAAAACTAGATGTTGTTACTGCTGAATATAATTTAGGTAAAGCAAAGTTAAATTTGGTAAAAGCAAAAAATGTTTTAGACGTTGCAAAAGTTCAATTATCAAAAATAATGGGTATGCCTAAATATACAAACTATGAACTTTCAGATCAGCTTACTCTGAATTTATTTGATATAACTGAGGATGATGCTATTAAAACAGCTTTAGATGTTCGACCTGAACTTGTTGCAGCTAAGAAAACCTCTGATGCTGCCCAAATGAATTTAAGAGCTGCAAGAAGAGAGTTTACTCCAAATATAGGAATTTTTGGAAGTTTCGGTAACGGTATTGGAAGTGATTATGATGTAAAATCAGGTCAATTTGGAGTAGGGCTTAATTATTCTGCTTTAAATATATGGAAAATCAAAAAGCAAGTTGATGAAGCAAGAGCTGAATATAATAAGACAATGGCTCAATATGAAGATGTTAAAAACGAAGTATATTTCAATGTTAAAAAGAATTATATGGATTTAAAAACAGACATGGAAGCAATAGTTATTGCAAAACTTGCATTAGACCAAGCAAAAGAACAGTATCGACAAGTAACAGGAAGATATAAAGCCGGTGTTGGAGATGCCATTGAACTTAAAGATGGCGAGAATACTTACTTAAATGCTCGTTTAGATTTTTATAATGCTATGCTCAATTATAATACAACAGCTGCAAATTTAGAACGTGAAATAGGTATACCGCTAAAACTTAGTGATGAAAAAGTTTTAGATATTACAAATGAAGATTTGTAAGGGATATCATCGCCTATGAAGAAATTTATTAAAATCTCATTTTATACAATATTATTATTTACAATTTGCTTATACCTATCAATAGTATTTTTATTACCGCAAATAGTAAATAATAGGGTTATTATAAATAAATTACAATCATTAATTTATAGTAAAACAGCTATAGAAACAAATATTAGCGGTTTAAATTTAAAAATATCTCCAAAGCTTAAAATTGTTTTAAATGTTGACAGTATTACTGCAAAAGACAAAGCTGTTACTGTTGCAAATATAGAGAATTTATCTCTGACTTATAAATTGTTGGAAAATCAGATGACATTATTTGATGTGAAAGATATATATATTGATGGAAATGCTTTAAAACAACTGAAAAAAACTTCACAAAAAAAACGGCAAAATAAATTTGATTTCAATAAATTCCCAGAAGTTCACATCAAAAATATTGTATTTAAATTAAATGATATAAGTGTCTTTGCAAAAAATATCGAAGCAAAAAAGGGTATAATTAGCTTAAATGCTGATATACAAACAAAGCTTTTAAGTGACACGCTCAAATTAGGTTATTCAGGTTTATTGCATATTACAGAAGACAATTTGGAAGCAAATCAATTTGAAATAAGATTAGGGAATTCTCATTTGTATTTAAATGGAATTTTAGTTGATAAAGATAAAGTTTCTGATTTTAATGTCAGAGGTGAAAAACTTCCGGTTTCTGAAATTATGCCTATAATATTGCACTTGCAAAAAGCACAGGATCCTTCAAGAAAATTTGTTGAAAATTTTAAAAATTTTAAAGGTACTGCAAATGTAAATTTAAAGTACAATAAAGATGGTATTTGGGGGACATGTATCGGCAATAATCTTTCAGCAAATGCGGTATGGTTTGATATTCCTTTGTATTTTAAAAAAGCTGTTTTTAATTTTAGAGGACAAAAAGTTGATTCTATTGCAGAAGGTATATTAGGAAAAGAAAAAGTTATACATACGCTTAATATTACTGATTTATTAAATCCTCAAAAAAAGGAAGTTATAGGAACGATGAAAACTACTCTTACTAAAAAGTTTGATTACATTCCTAACCTTACGGTTTTAAATTCTGTTAATGCTGGTTTAGTCTATAAAATAAAAAATAAAAAGCCTGATGTATATTATGATATAGATATTCCTGTCAATAGTGACTTAATTTATAATTCTTTTTATTTAGGATTAAGAGATTATAAGAGAAAAATATATGGCAATACTTTTAAAGATGATAATAATTTGTATATAAGAAAGTATAAATATTATTATATAGATACCAATAAAGAATATGATATAATATCGGGTGATGGTTTGTTTTTGAAAAATATAGATAAAATTGATCCTGATAGATTTGTCCCTCAATATGTAACTTGTCATACAAATGGCTATGCTCCAATTTCTGTTCTGGGTTCATTTGGAGAGAAGGTTAGAGGTGGAAAATTCAAAGGTGACTTAAAGTATGATTTTAAGAATAATAAAATTTTAGGTAATTTTGATATAGTAAAAGCAAGACATAAGGCTTTCAATATAGAAAATGCACATGTCACATCTGAGAACGATTTACTCAATGTTACGTCAAACGGATTTTTTAAAGGCGAAAGATACACTGCAGAATTAAGTATGAAAAATAATATTTTTGGTGAAACCTTAATTTATAATATGAAACTGTTTTTAGATAAATTAGTTCTTGATGTCACCCCTAATACAAATAAGCCAAAAAGAAAATTAAATCCTGAAGATATTACAAAAAAGGTAAAAAATGCTGATATTGTGATTAATAATTTGGAAATCGGGATTAATGAAATTAGAAGAGAGAAGTTTGTTTTAGAAAATGCAAACCTGCTTGGCAGTATGAAAAATAATATATTTGACTTTAAAATGAATGATTTAAATTTTGCTGGTGGTGTTATTCATGCAAAGGGAGTTTATGATTTTACAAAAAATACTTCACAAATGGTTTTTGAAGCACAAAACATCAATTCTAATAAAGTAGCAGAGATGACGCTTAATCTTAAAGGCCAAATAGAAGGTATTGCAAATGCCAAAGTTAATCTTTATGCAAAAGACATGTTTAGATATTTAGATGCTCACACATCATTTGAAGTTTATGAGGGATTTTTACCTAAATTGGGTGATACTGAATTTAAAATTAAAAATTCAAAATATAAATTGTCGAAAATAACAAATTTTGATTTAACGCAAAAAGATCTTATGAAAGATGATATAAAAGGAACATTTGATGTTCATAATACAGAATTAAAAAATATCAACATTACAACTTGGCATGAATTGTCAGCTATGTATTTAGCAGGTAATTATGAAATGGAAAAACAAGTTGCGAATTTGCAATTATTTTGGAAGTATAACAAAAAAGCTTCTAAGGGAATAAGGATATTTGGAATTCCTCTAAGCTTAATTTTAAAAGTTGTATTTAGACCGGAACGTTCAATGGATATATATAAAAATGAATTTGCAAAAGTTCCTGAAATAAATGCTGATAAACGCAATATTAATTTTTATCGAATTCATTTAGATGGTAATATAAACAATAATAAGGTTAATCTTATACTAAAAGAAGTTAAGTAATTTGATGATAATGAAAAATATTGTATGTTATGGTGATTCAAATACATTTGGTCTTAATCCAAAAAATGGTTCAAGATATGGTGAAAATACGCGTTGGACATCAATTTTGCAAAATAACTGTGCAACAAAATATAAAGTAATAAATGAGGGTGTGTGCAACAGAACTGGATTTGTCAAAAATCCAGATGGTTTTTTATTTTCAGGTCAGGAACATTTTAGCGAATTAATATCTAAATCTAAAAAAATAGATATACTTATACTTTGGATTGGTACAAATGATTTGATGCTTCAATATAATATAAATTTTGAAACTGTTGAAAATGGATTAAAAAAAATAATTGAACTTGCAAAAAACAAAGCAAAACGAGTAATTATTATTCCTCCTGTAATATTGGGAGAAAAAATTTTAGAAGGTTATTTTGGTGACAGATTTGATGTAACAAGTATAAAAAAATCAAAAGAAATTGGGGTATTGTACAAAAAACTTTCAAATATTTATCATTGCGAATATTTTGATGTAAATAGATTTGTCAAACCATCTGATATTGATGGATTACATTATGATGAAGCCTCGCACAAAATTATTGCAGATAAATTATCTATCATTATTGGTTTATAGTATAATTAATATATGAAGAGATTTAATTCTATATATTGTGATTTTGATGGGACAATAACAAAGGAAGACTCAGTTAATAGTTTCTTTGAAATGTATGCTTCTCCAAATTGGGTGGATTCAGAAAAACTTTGGGTTGAGGGTAAAATTTCTTCCAAAGAAAATGCAATTATTCAGGTTGGCTTACTAAAAAATATTTCTCAAAAACAACTTGATGATTATATTGATGCAATTGAAATAGACGATTATTTTTTGGATTTTGTTAGTTATGTTAAGTTACAAAATATTAAATTAACTATTCTTAGCGACGGATTTGACTTGTTTATTCAAAAAGTCCTTGAACGCTATAATTTGGTTATTCCTTACTATGCAAATAAACTTATATTTAAAGATGGAAAATTTAGTATAGATTTTCCGTATTATAATGAATGTTGTGATAAAAAAGCTGGGATGTGTAAATGTCAAAAAGTTAAGGAAAATAGTTTTTGTTATATAGGTGATGGAACAAGTGATTTGTGTATAGCTTCAAAGGCAGATTTTCTGTTTGCATCTAAAAAATTGCATAAATATTGTAAAGATAATAATATAAAACATTCACATTTTACGTCTTTTAGAGATATTATAAATGTATTAAAAGAAGGGGATTAAGCATGATTAAAAATTTTATTGTTAGTTTAATTGTTTTTGTACTGGTTTCTTTTGTGCAGCCGGTATTTGCATGGGATGTAAAAAATGTTGATGAATTACAAACAAGGATGAATTCAGTAGGTTTTAGAATTTTAAATTCCAACAGGATTGAAAACAGATTTACCTTTATGGCTATAAATCGAGTTTATACAAGAGATTTTTGGACTGATGTCAGTTCCGTAAACAGAATAGTATGGATAAAGCCTGTTGTGCTTCCATATATAGATAGCGATGATGAACTTGCTGCAATTTTAAGTCATTCAATTGCTCATGGTACAGATTCATATGAAGGTATTTTAAGAGGTTATATTTCAATTTTGAATTACTGGGTAGCTCCTAATAAATATGATTTAAAAGCTGATAAGGCTGCTGTAGATTACATGGTTAATGCGGGTTACAATCCTCTTGCATTAATTACGATTTTGAACAAAATTGGTAAACAATACAGATACGATATATTTTCTAACCACACGCTTGTATCAAGAAGAATGATGTTAATATATGAATATATTTATACTAAATATCCAAATATTCTTGTAGATAATGACTATAAGGACAATATTTATTATCAGAATTTCTTGTTAACATCTAGAAAAAACAGAATGAAGTTATTAGAAAAAATAAATACCCATTCAGGTAAGAAATTGAAATATTCATACTAATATGACAAACAAATACTTTAAATTAATATCAATTATGTTCTTATGCATGGCTTTTTTCGCAAATACTAAAGCGTTTAGTTCTGAAAATAAAAGCCAAATAGAAGATGAACTGCTTCAAAGTGATTATTTAAAAAATAACTCACAAAAATCTTTATCGGAAGAGCGTAATCCTATAACAGATGAACTTTTAAATCCTAATATGTACAAGGATGTGCCTTTTAGGCTGGGTGTTTATGCAAATAAATATTCAAATGAGGCTATAACTGACAGTTTATTGGAAGATAGCAACTTTATCGAAAATTCAAAGAAAACTTTTTTACCAAGCATGGATACTCCAGATGAGTATTTTATAGAAAAAAATATTGATCTGACTAAAGTCAGAATAATAAAATCAAAGAATAAATATGACTTTACAAAGAAACTTGTTCCTATTGAAATAAAGATTGCGCAGCGTTTAAAATCAACTCGCGGAATTATAGAAGGTTCAACAATTCCGTTTGTCGCTCAACATGATTTTGAAATTAATGGTAAAAAATATAGCAGTGGAACGACAATTCTTGGAAGAGTAGAAACAATTTCCGATTCTGACAAGATGGGGGTTCCTGAAAGTCTAAAAATTAGCAATTTTTATATCCCTGATGAAAAAGAAATAGATTTATCAGGTACCATTTCAAAAATTGGAGCAAACAGATCAATATGGGTTTATCCTCTGTATCAGGCGGGAAATATACTTTTATATGTAGCAGGATTTGCGGTAGTTCCAATTCATGGAGGAAGAGCGAAATTGTCTACTTCAGAGTCTTTTACTGTCTTTTATGAAGCACAATAATTGTAATATTTACACGTATTTGTAATAAAAGGTAACAAAACTTTTTATTTTTGTATTTTAGTGATATTATATATGTATAAATTTATTAATTGAGTGGATGGGAATATGGTAATTTTAGAAAAAGATCTTATAACGAATTTAAAGAAAATCAATAACGAAAATGCTGAAAAAACAAGCAAAAATTATGTATCTGATGAGGAATTAGCAAGTATTGATAAAGAATACTGTACTTATGGTGATAAAATTCATGCAGATGCAAATCCTAAAGTTTTCAGAGATTGCAATGGCGTTTTTATGTATGATTCTGAAAATACTCCATATTTAGATTTAGAAATGTGGTTTGCGGCATGCAATTTAGGATATAAGAATAAAAGAATAAGAGATGCTGTTGTCGATCAGTTAGATACATTACCACAAATTTCTTCACATTTTCAATACGATTATAAAGTATTGCTATCTGAAAAGATCGCAAAGGCAAATATAGAGAGATTTGGAACAAAAGGTCGTGTACATTTTAATGTTGGCGGTTCTCAGGTAATAGAAGATGCTCTTAAACTTATCAGAAATTACACTCACAAAAGTAGAATGTTTTCTTTCTTTGGGGGCTTTCATGGACGTACTTTGGGAGCAAGTTGTTTAACAGCAGGATATCGTTACAGAAAATCATTTGGAAGTTTTGCAGATGAAGCTCATTTCGTACCTTATCCATATTGTTTTAGATGTCCTTACGGAAAGAAATGTGATTCATGTAATTATTATTGTGTACAACAATTAAGACGCGAATTTGAAGATAATTGTTCCGGAATTTATGATCATTCTTCTAAAGAGTGTGCGATGGGCGCTTTCTTTATAGAGCCGGTTCAAGGTTCTGGCGGATATATTATTCCTCCAAAAGGATACTTTAAAGAATTAAAGAAAGTTTTAGATGACTTTGGTGTATTACTTGTAGATGACGAAATCCAAATGGGATTTTACAGAACCGGTAAATTGTGGGCAATAGAACACTATGATGTAAAACCGGATGTAATTACATTTAGTAAATCATTAACAAACGGACTAAATCCACTTGGTGGTATGTGGGCAAAAGAAGAATTAATCAGTCCTGAAGTGTGGCCAAACGGCAGAACACACTCAACATTCTGCAACAACCCTATAGGAATGAGAGCCGGCTATGAAGTTATGAAGACTTTTGAAGAAGGCGATTTTGAAAGTGAAGTTGCCAATAAGGGTAAATACTTCTTAGATGGTTTGAAAGAATTAGAAAAACGTCATAAACGTATCGGCCATGTTGACGGTTTGGGTTTAGCTTTAAGAATTGAATGTGTAACAGATGATGGATATACTCCTGATCCTCAATTGCTTCATGATATTTTAGCAGAGGGATTAAAGGGCGATTTGAGTTATAACGGTAAAAAATGCGGTATAATTCTTAATAAAGGTAGCCATTATAATAATACTATTACGTTAGTTCCGGCTGTTACTATATCATATGCCGAAATTGATATGGCATTAAGTTTGCTTGATCAGTTATTTAAGAGGTTGTCGTAGTGTCTCATAGTATTGATTTTGAATTTCTCCATACTGAAATTCAAGATAAACAAAACAAAAAAGCTGTTCTGTTATTTCATGGTCTTACAGGAAGCCCTTTTGAGATGCGTAAATATGGTGATTACTTGTTTAAAAACGGGTATGATGTTTTTTGTTATTCCTTCCCAGGGCATGGAGATAGAATCAGCGAAATTGAGACTGTTACTTGGACAGATTGGTGTAGTTTTGCTCAAGATAAATACAATAAGTTAAGAAATAATTATAATCAATTCTTTGTTTCAGGTTTATGTCTAGGGGCATCAATGGCTGTGTATTTAGCAGAAAATAATGATGATATTACTGGAATAATCGCTCTTTCGACAACTCTGTTTTTGGATGGCTTTTGTATACCGTGGACTATATCTTTGCTACCATTTGCGTTGTGTACAATTGTCAGATTCTATTTTACTTTCCCTGAAGACGACTGTTTTGGAGTAAAAAATGAAAAAACGAGAAAAAGTTTGGCAAAAATTACTGCAAAAGCGGAGATTGGTATGGATAATTATCCGCTAAATTGTGTGGATGGTCTTTTAAAACTTTCAAAAAATGTCAGAAAGAATCTTAAAAAAGTTACTTGTCCTGTTTTATGTATTCATTCCAAATATGATAATTTATCAAGTCCTAAGGGTGCAAAGGTTGTTTTAAACGGTATATCTTCTGAAATTAAACAGTACGTTGAACTTGATAACAGTTATCATATGGTTTTATACGATAATGAAAAAGAATTTGTTATGAGTACTGTTAAAGAATTCTTAAGCAAGCTTATTATGTCTGAAAATGAAAAAGAGGTTGTATGCGTATAGTTCTATCGTCAGCAATCATTGTGAATTTAATTGCTATAATATTGCTTTTAGTCGGTGTTTTTTGTAATTTTAAAAATCCAAAAAACAAAGCTATTTTCGGATATTTTGTTGCAGGAAGTATTATTATGTATATTATTACGCTAAGCATAGCTTTGCTGTGTGAATTGATGATAATGCCTAATTATTATTGCATTGGCATATTTTTATGCTTGATTTCTCCATTTATAATCGGAAAACTAGTTAAATATAAAACTTTAAAAAAATATACATTTATACAAATAATTTGTTTTAGTATCAGTTTAACTGCTTTGTTAATAAATTATATAACTTGTTAATTAAATATAAAATTTCGAAAATTTAAGGAATAATTGTATGGCAACATTAAAAACATCAATATTAGGAATAGAATTTGAAAATCCTTTTTTATTGGCATCTGCACCTCCAACTGCGTCTATAGAAAGCATAGATAAAGCATTTGAGATGGGCTGGGGCGGAGCTGTATTAAAAACTATAACGCCAGATAATTTGGAAATGTTAGAAGCAAGTCCTCGTTATGCAACTATTAAAAAAAATGGTAAAGTTATTTGCCTTCAAAACATAGAATTGTTGAGTCATAAAACAATTCAATATTGGGTAGAAGGTATTAAATATCTAAAAGAAAAATATCCGACAAAAGTTATAATTGCGAGTATCATGGCACCTGTCGAAAGAGCAGAATGGCAAAATCTTGTGCATATATTGAATAATACTCAAATAGATGCTTATGAACTTAATTTTTCTTGCCCGCATGGAATGCCAGAAAAACATATTGGTATGGCAATAGGAACGAGTGCAGAAATATCAACACTTATAACAGCATGGGTAAAAGCTGTTGCAACAAAACCTGTTTTTGTAAAATTAACTCCAAACGTAACTGATATAACTTGGATTTCTGCTTCTGTAGAAAGAGCTTGTGCAGATGGTTTCGCGGCAATTAATACAGTGCAGGGTTTTATGGGAATTGATATTGAAACATTAGATCCTGTTCTGAATATTGATGGGCAATCGACTTTTGGCGGATTATCAGGAGAGGTCGTTAAACCTATAGGATTTAGGTGTGTTGCTCAATTAAGACAAAGTTCTGATTTACCTATAATCGGTATGGGTGGGATTTCTTCTTGGGAAGATGCTGCGCAGTATATCGCTCTTGGTTCTGATGCTGTTCAAATTTGTACAGAAGTCATGATAAACGGTTATGGAGTAATAAAAGGTTTGAAGTCGGGATTGTTAAACTATTTAGAATCAAAAGGTTTTAATGATATATCAAAATTAAAAAATATTGCAATTTCTAAAATTACTTCACACGAAAAATTAAATAAAAGATATCACCTATATCCAAATATTGACAGTGATAAATGTTGTGAGTGCGGTAAATGTATTAAAATATGTTCTGAATCAGAATATCACGCATTAAAAAAGAAAGAAAATATTATAGAGATAGATAAAAATGTGTGTGAAGGGTGTTCACTATGTTCGCATGTTTGTCCTCAAAATGCGATAAAAATGGTGAAATAGCTTGATTTGCGCTAACAAAAATTCAAATTATCAATTTTTGTCTTTTACACTATTCAGGTTTTACCTGCGTTTTAGACATTTTTGATTATTGGCTTACTCAATTTTTGCCTCTAAATGTTTGATTGTTTCTGATTTCTGTGCTTGAAATAATATGAAACAATTCCGACCAAATGTCCTGTTAAAAGGTAAACTGACAAAACCGTACTACTCGTCTAACTACACACTCGTCAACATTAAACCACAAATAATAGACACCCTTTATGGGTGTCTATTACTTACGCCCGAAGAGATTCGAACTCCCGACCTTTTGGTTCGTAGCCAAACGCTCTATCCAGCTGAGCTACGGGCGCATATTTATTCTTTTACCATAATATATTAAACAAAACACATTCTTTTTTCAAGTATTTTTGTAACATTTTTGCTATCTTATTTTAGCAATTTATAATTTAATTATGAAGATTCTATTTGGTAAAATTTTTTATATATTTGTATTTATAATTTTATCTGTATGTTCTACATTTGCGTCTGATTTTGGTATTGATTCTGTTACATATGATGACTCTAATAACTTTATTTCTATTAATTCTATGTCAATTGAGGATTTCAACTTCTCCGGAATAAAACTTTATATCGTAGAGCAAGAAAAAAAAGCTTATTTTGATATCCCATCTGCGGTTTTAAAATGTCCTAAAAAAGATCTTATTTTAAATTCAAAATATATTAATGAAATTGTAGTGAGTCAATTCTCAAATGACCCAAACATTGTGCGCGTTGTTGTATACTACAATGAAGGATTTAATCCTAAAAATATAAGATTAAAATTTTTAAATAATTCATTTTTTGTTCAATTTTTGTATCCGTCGTTGAATAATTATTATTTCCAAAGTATTTATTCTAGTTCAAAACCTCTAGAATTCTACGAAAATACAAAAATTCAATATAAAATTCCTGCAGAAAAAAACAGTGTATTTAATCAAATAAATTCTTCATTTAATAATAATTCAGATCAAGATGATTTAATGCTGTCAAATGAAGATGTACTCCTTAAATCTAAGTACTATGTAGAAAATATTAAATTTAAAGGTGCAATACCAGTTATTTATGGTGCGGGTTCTTATACTCTCTCAAAACCGATGTATTTAGCTAATCCTTCACGTGCAGTATTTGATTTGCATAACACTACTATAAATCCATCAATTCATAATAAAGAATTCCCTATAGTCGGTGCTGAAACTATAAAAATTGCTCAATTTGATAAAAATACTGCTAGAATTGTTATAACTTCCCCTTCTCCAGAAAAATTTATTCCAATTATTTATCCTGATACTCAAAGACTTGTTTTCCTTGATTCTAAAACTGTCAGTCCGCAAAATTTATTTACAACAAATACAAATTTGACATTAATTCAAAATGAAAAAACAAATGATTTAAATTATGGACTCAAATTCATATTTAATAAACCATTATTAGTAGGTATTTCAAACTTATCAAATTCGCTTGATTTATATTTATATAATCTTTCAAGTAACAAAGATATAAAATCTGAACTCGTTGGTACTCCGTTTGAAAATATTATTGTAAAAGATATTTCTCATAATGGTGGCGTAAAATTATCATTAAAAACTGAGCTCTTTTCTGACTTTAATATTCATCTAGGTGCCGATGGCAAAACCTTGCGATTAAAAGCAAAATTGGATAAACCATTTGATAGTAAAATTTCAGTACCTGAGCCTGTGGTAGCCAAAGTTCCTGCATTCACTCCACATAATGATGGAAAACATTATGTAATAATTGATGCTGGACACGGTGGTTCTGATGTTGGCGCAACCAGAAATAATATTTATGAAAAAGATATAACACTTGATGTAGCAAAGCGTGTTGAAAAGCTTTTAAAGGCAAAAGGTAATTATGTTATTGCGATGACTAGAGAAAACGACAACACTGTTTCATTGCAAGAAAGAGTTGATATGAGTGAAGTATTTAATCCTGATATATTCATAAGTATACATGTAAATTCAAGCAATAGCGATTCCCCATACGGGCTTGAAACTCATTACTATAAAGAGAATAGTTTACAGCTTGCTAAATGTGTGCATGCTTCTATGCTTAATAATATTGATTCAAAAGATAGAGGCTTGTTTAAATCAAAATTTTATGTTATAAATCATACTACTGCACCAGCAATATTGGTTGAAACAGGATTTATTTCTAATCCGCAGGAACGCTCTCAACTTGTTACTGAGAGTAGAAAAAATGCAACAGCGAAAGCTATTGCCGAGGGTATAGATGAGTATTTTAAATAACATTAAAAATTCCCCAATTGGCTTTTTTGATTCAGGCGTAGGTGGGCTTACTGTTTTATCAAAGGTAAAAAAACTTATGCCAAATGAAAGTTTTATTTTTTACGGTGATACAGCTCACGTTCCTTATGGTGAGAAAACTAAAGAACAACTTTTAGAGTATTCAAAGCCTATATTGAAGTTTTTTGAACAAAAAAAATGTAAGGCTGTTGTTATGGCTTGCAATACTACTTCCTCAATAATTTATAATGATATAAAAGGCAAATATAATTTCAAAATTTATCCTGTAGTTCAGTCTGTTGCAAAAATGTTAGCGAATTTAGATGTCGAAAGATTGGGTGTTTTTGCTACAAAAGCAACGATACAATCCGGAGCTTACGAAAGAGAAATTTCGAAATATAACAAAAACATTGAAATTTTTGGACAATTTTGCCCTGATTGGGTAAAAATTGTCGAGGAAAATTTAATTGAGGACTCAAAAGATTCAATTTTAAAGGATTTGGAGAAAATGCTTGAAAACAAACCTCAAAAAATCGTTTTAGGCTGTACGCATTATCCATATCTATTAAATGTATTAACAGAAATTATTCCACGCGGTATGTTTATTGATCCTGCGGATTATTTAGCAAATATTATAAACAATGACTTGGTTCATTCAGATGAAAACAGTACTTTTGAAGAATTTTATGTAAGTGCAAATCCGGAACAATTCAAAACTTCAGCCAAAATGTTTTATCAATTGGAAAATATTCCACAGCTTAAGAGTTTTTCGTAACTTTCAATTTCAACGATATTGCTATTTTTGAATATTTTTTCTTTTGTAACATTAAGTTGTGTGTAATTCTCTCTTACTGAATATATTTTGATATTTCTTTTTAGAGCTTCAAATACAGGTATTGAGCCAAGTGAATCATATGGCATTATAAGATAATTCAAATCATTTACATTAATTCCTGAATTCAAGTCAGTTGTTAACTTTGGGGCTTGAGAAAGTCCAAGAAGTATGCAAGGCAAAAATGTTGGAGTAATATATTCGCTTGCAGATTTCGGATTTACGATTTCAGAATAAATACTAAAATCTTCAAATGCTGGAGAATGAGCACAAGGGACTTTAAATTTCATGGAAATATCATGAGATATTATGGCTTCTACACCTCCAACAGGATCAACTCCTTCCCCTTGCGAATAATACTCATTATCTTCATTTGAATCTTCAAAAAGGCATACTATTGCTATTGCATCGCAACCATCAGTAATAAGTGACTCACAAGCTTTTTCAATTGTTTCTATATTTTTTACGCTCCCAACGGAGATACCCGATGAATTTATATAGAATTCAACACCGACTTCTTCTTCAGTTATAGTATATTTATGTATATTTATTCCATAGACTGTTTGAACTGCGTTTTGAGTGTTTATATGTATATTTAATACATCTTTTGGGATTGCCTTATCATAAATTATCCCAATTTTATTGTTTGTGGAAGGTATAAGATTTATTTCCCCCTTAAAAAAAGAATCTAATGAATACCCTTCAACATAGAGCATATTTTCTGTTATGCCGGAAAATCCTCCTGCATTAACAACATTTGGATTTACAATTAAGCTTGATTTTTGTGCAAATTTCCTTGCATAGACAGAAGCATCGCCGGCATATCCGCCAATATTAGCCCCAATCCCTGTCGGAACAATAAATGCCCCAAGTTTATTTTTCATTTATAAAGTTCTCCAATCCGTGTACAATAGCGTCTGCTACATTATTTTGAAAATTCTCGCTTTGCAATTTAGCATTATCATCTGGATTTATTATGTATGCAATTTCAATGAGTACACTTAAAGCATTTGTGTTTCTAACGACTGCAAAATTTTGTTGCTTTACACCATTATTTTTTAATTGAAGTTCTTCGGTTAAGCTTTTTAGTATACTTTGAGCGAGTCTTTTTGACTGAGGATAGGAATAATAAACCTCAGAACCAGTTGCTTCTCTATCTGCAAAATTATCAGGTAATGCATTATTGTGTATGCTTATATAAATGTTTGAATTGTTCTTATTAGAAAATTTTACTCTGTCTGCTAATGACATATTTACATCATTTTCACGAGTCATTAAAGTTTTGATATTTTTTTCTAAAAGTTTTTGTTGGAGTTTTTTTGCAATTTCAAGATTTATGTCTTTTTCTTTATCTCCAAGACAACCGATTGCCCCGAACTCATCACCACCATGACCGGCGTCAACAGTTACAATAAGATTTTCTATAGAAGGTTTATTTGTGACTTTTACTACAAGAGTATTGTCAGGCTCATAATAACTAGAATATCCAAATAATTTTTCTGAAGATATGTGAAATTCATATTTATCAAATTCGTCATTTTCTATACTGTATAGTACTACATCTAAACCATGATATTCTGATATAGTGTATGGTACTTTTTTGCTGAGTTTTATTTTGTATATTCTTTCATTTGGTAATTCATTGTAATCAAAGTGGAGAATTTTAGATTTAATATTTTCTTCGTTGATCTGTTTAACATTAGATTTAGAAATCCATGCATAATCATCACGCGCGAGTTTAACTTTAAAAAAATCTCCATATTCACCTATTGCAGTAAATATAATACCTCTTTCAAGATGTTGCAATCTGTTTATTCCTTCGTCAACAGGTGTTGACCGGAGTGGAACATTATCTTTAGTAATTTCTATATTAATTGAAGTTTCAAATTCTTTATATTTATTATTATTAATATTTTTAGAAGTTAGTCGTGTTACTTTGTATTCTTTTTTTAAATTCTCGTTTTTTATTATAAATATATTTTCACCTTCTTCCAAATTCACGGGGTATTTAAATCCCCCTGAAGGATGAATAGGAACTATATTTTCATTTATTGTAAGAGTATTTGCCGGGTTTTCATTGCCGATAAAAAAAGTTTTGTCAGAGTACAAAGAAACATTGTCTGATTTTGGATATACAATCTCAAAACCTTGTACCTGTAAAGGTAAGTATAATCCCAAAAGTAATAAAAATAATCTTTTCATAAATATATAATACAATAATTTTTTTATTTCGTAAATTTATTTAATAAATGTGATATTTACCCTGCATTATGATAAAATTACTATATAGTGAAAGTTATGAAAAAAGAAAAAGATAAAGATAAAAATAAAGCTCGATTGCGCCGTTGTAACTCAGTTACAAGTTGGCTTGATATTTTGTATATAGTTCTTGTTGTTATCTTAGTTTGTCATCTGTTTATTGTTCAAATTTTTGATTTCCACAGATACAGAGAACGTGGGAAAATGCAAAGAGCAAGTCATGATTTTGAGTTGCGTGGTGATATATATGACCGTAATGGAATTAAGCTGGCAACTGACAGAATCTATTACAATATTTATGCACGTCCTGTTGACTATTCAAAGCACGAAACTCCAGCAAAAATCGCAAAATTATTTGCTCCTGTTTTAAATATTTCTGAATCTAACTTATATAAGAAGCTCTCAAATAAGGACATCAAGGTTATTGCCGTTAAAAAAAATGTTGATAGAGATACTGCTCAAAAATTGATGAAAATTATTGCAAAAAATAATTTTCGATCTATTTCGTTAGATAAAAAAGAAGAAAGAGATTATCCGCAAGGTATTTTTGCCTCACATGTTCTTGGTTTTTACAATGCTGAAGCTGATGTTTCAAACGGAGTCGAGCTTTCAGCAAAAGACAAACTTCAACATGTTGTAAAAGCTCAAACTTATCAGCAAACTCGTGACGGGAAAATTATTTATAAATTTAATACAGATCCTGTGGCACCTACTATGACACCAAAAGGACTTGATGTTACATTAACAATAGATGCTGCTATTCAGCATGTTTGTGAAAAAGAATTGCAAAAAATTATTCAAGAAAAAGAAGCACTGCGTGGAGCTGTAATTGTTATGAATCCTAAAAATGGAGAAATACTTGCATATGCTGTTTCACCTACATATGATCCTAATCAATTTCAAAAAGCTTCTAATACTCAGATAAAAAACTGGACTTTAACTGATGTATATCCTCCCGGTTCTACATTTAAAATAATTACAGTAACAAGTGCGATGGAACTTGGTAAAATAAATGAAAATTCTATAATTCAAGATCAAGGTAAGATAAAATTTGGAAATTATACCATTGAAAACTATGATTATAAGCAAAAAGGTGCCCCTGGGAATATAAATTTAGTTTATTTATTTGAACATTCGAGTAATATAGGCTCTGTTAATGTTGGATATTTAATGTCTCATAAAGAATTTTATGGAATGTTAAAAAAATTTGGTTTTGGTGAAAAATCAGGAATAGACTTGCCAGGAGAGTCGTCAGGGCTACTTGCTTCTCCAAAGTATTGGGACAAAGGTCTGCATATGACCATGTCATACGGCTATGGGACATCTGTTTCTATAATGCAGATGGTTTCAGCCGTTTCTGCTTTAGCTAATAATGGAGTTAGAGTTACTCCGCATGTCATAAAATATTCTTCTGAAGATGTAGATGATAAAGTAAAACATATTCAAACAATTTCACCATCAACTGCAAAAATAATCACTAGACTTCTTGTAAAAAGTGTCAATAATGGAAAATCCGTAATTAAATCTGATAAATATAATATTGCCGCAAAAACAGGAACTTCTAGAAAGCCTCTTGAAAATGGCAGAGGTTATTCCGGAGCTATGTACACTTCAACTATAGGGTATTTGCCTGCAAATGATCCGCAGGTTCTTATTTATGTAGTTATCGATAGCGCTAAAAAAGGACCTGTGTGGGGTAATACAGTTGCAGGACCTGTTTTTCATGAAGTATCTGAACAAGTTGCAAGAATTTTAGATATTAAACCTGATAAAATAAAAAAATAAGGAGAAATAAAAATGAAACTCGATGAATTGATAGAATACTTAAAATATAAAGACCTTATAAACTTTAAAAATGTTGAAATCTCAGGAATTTCATATAATTCAAAAACTACTAAAAAAGGAGATATCTTTGTTTGTTTGGTTGGAGAACATACTGATGGACATGAATATGCACAATTGGCAGTTGATTCAGGTGCAGTTGCATTACTTGTTGAGCGTAAAATTGAAAACATAAATGTTCCTCAAGTTCAAGTACAATCGACTAAGTATCAAATAGCTGATATTGCCGACAGATTTTATTCAAGCCCTTCTAAAGGTATAAATCTTATAGGTGTAACCGGTACTAATGGAAAAACTACAGTTACTCATCTTATACAAAAAATTTTGGAAGAAAATAATCAAAAATGCGCGCTAATTGGGACTTTGGGTTATAAGTTATCTTCTACCAGTGAATACCGAAATGCAAAACATACGACTCCTCAATCTCCTGAATTGCAGGCAACCTTACGAATGATAAAAGATATTGAAAAAATAGATAATGTTGTTATGGAAGTAAGCTCTCATGCCTTGGAACAAAACCGTGTCGGCGGATGTCGTTTTAATGGCGCTGTATTCACCAATTTAACCCAAGATCATTTGGATTATCATATCACTATGGAAAACTATTTTAAAGCGAAAGCTCTTTTGTTTAATAGGCTTTCTGAAGATAGCTTTGCGGTTATAAATATTGATGATGAATATGGTGAAAGATTTTTAGCCGAAGTCCCTGAAAATGTTAAAAAATTGACATATGGTGTAAAAAAACAAGCGGATGTGATGGCTAAAAACATAAATTTTTCTACCAGCGGTGCAGAATTTACTCTTGTTACCTCTGGCAGTGAATATCCTGTAAGTTTACATATGAATGGTATGTTTAGCGTGTACAATGTTTTGGCTTCTATTGCTTCATCAATTGCTATGGGAATTAGTATTGATGTAGCACTTATTGCATTGCAAAATGTAAGAGGTGTAGCGGGCAGATTTGAGGTTGTTAATAAAAGACCTTTGGTTATTGTTGATTACGCTCATACTCCTGATGGGCTAGAAAATGTTTTAAAAACTGCTCGTGAAATTACTCCAGCGAATGGCAAATTAATCTGTCTTTTTGGCTGCGGAGGTGATAGAGATGCTACAAAACGTCCTAAAATGGGTGCAATAGCTCAAAAATTAGCCGATAGAATTGTTATTACAAGTGATAATCCTCGTTCAGAAGATCCTCAACAAATTATAACCGATATTATTGCCGGATTAAAATCTGTTGATCCTGAGATTGTGACTGTAGAACCAGACAGAGGGGAAGCAATTGCAATGCTCAAAACTATTGCAAATAACAATGATGTCGTCTTAATCGCAGGAAAGGGACATGAAAATTATCAGATATTAAAAGATAAAACTATTCATTTTGACGATAGAGAAGAAGCTAAAAAAGTATTTGCAGGAAGCGTTATATAATTATGTTTACAAAGTTACTTATAGAACAGCATTTTCATGGCGCATATGGTATTGATTTTAATAATGCAGGGATTAGTGATATAGTTGATTTATCTTATCAAATTAAAAAAGAGGGCATTGGAGCAATTTTTCCTACGCTTGTTACTGACTCGATTGAAAATATTAAAAGACAAATATCTGTCATTAAGAAAGCTTCAAAGAAACAAAGTTCTGATTGCGCAAAAATTTTAGGGGTACATTTAGAAGGTATTTTTCTTAACCCTAAAAAATGTGGAATTCACGATAATAGATATTTTTTAAAACCAACTATTGAAAATTTTAGTTTAATTGAAGACGATTTTATAAAAATTGTTACTGTTGCTCCTGAATTTTGTGATACTAATTTTTTTAAATATTTGAAAAATAAAGATATAAAAATACAGGCAGGACATTGCATCGGAGGAGATTTATCTTTTTGTGACGGTGTTACACATACATTTAATGCAATGGAAGGTATTTCTCATCGTTCAAAGTCAACATTACTAAGTTCTTTAATTAATGATGATATTTATAATGAAATTATTTGTGATGGTGTACACGTGAGTGATGATGCGCTAAAACTTCTTTTTAAAGCAAAGCCTTATGATAAGATTTTATTGGTTTCAGATTGTCTGCCTTGTACACATAGTAATGTTAAAGAATTTATTTTTGCAGGTAGTAAAATTTATTATGATGGAGATACCGCAAAATCTAAATCGGGAACTCTTGCCGGAAGCTCAAAATTATTACCTGATATAGTAAAAATTTTATTTACTAAAGGATTATTTAACATTGAATATATCAATAATCCTTACAAATACCATAAAATTGATATTGATGGACAAATAGAATGGGATGAGCATTTTAATATAGTAAAAGTAAGCTGATATTTTATATTTGAGAGGATTTTAGTTTATGAGAAGTGATAATGTAAAAAAAGGAATAGCACATGCTCCGCATAGAGGTCTTTTGATGGCATCAGGAGTAAGTCGTAAAAATATAAATGCGCCTTTTATAGGAATAGCGAGCTCTTTCACGGATTTAATTCCCGGGCATGCCGGAATGCGCGATTTGGAGCGACAAATTGAAAAAGGTATTCATACAGGTGGAGGACAAGCTTTTGTGTTTGGAGTACCGGCGATTTGTGATGGAATTGCTATGGGGCATGAAGGTATGAGGTATTCTTTACCTTCGCGCGATTTGATAGCAGATTGTGTAGAAACAGTTGCACAAGGACATCAGCTTGATGGGCTTGTATTATTAACTAATTGTGACAAAATAACTCCGGCAATGCTTATAGCATCTTTACGTTTGGATATTCCTTGTATAATTGTAACAGCAGGTCCAATGCTTGAAGGGGAAAGTCGATGTGCTAAATTAACTATGATAAAAGGTTCTTTTGAAGCTGTCGGAAAATTTAGAAACGGAGAGATTGATGAAAGCAGGCTTTTAGAACTGGAAGAAGAATCCTGCCCGACAATTGGGTCATGTCAAGGAATGTATACTGCTAATACAATGGCCTGTTTAACAGAAGCTATGGGGATGAGTTTACCTTTATGTGCTACTGCTTCTGCAGTATCTTCTAAAAAAAGAAGAATTGCTTTTGAGTCCGGTGTTCAAATTGTTAATTTAGTAAAAAATAATATTAAACCATCAAATATTATAAATCGTGATACCTTAATAAATGCTGTAATCTGTGATTTAGCAATGGGAGGAAGTACAAACTCAATAATGCATCTTCTTGCACTTGCAAATGCCGGAAACATTGATTTAAAATTAGATGATTTTGATGTTTGGGGTAAGAAAGTTCATCAAATATTAAAACTTGATCCTGCTGCTAATCCTACAATGACAGATTTTCATAATGGAGGAGGAATTCCTGCTTTAATGAAAAAATTGATAAATTCTAATGTTGGAATTGTAGATAGACCTACAGTTTCAGGTTTTTCTACTTATGAAATTTCAAAAGATTGTTTTGTAAATAATGAATTAATAAAGGATTTTGATAATCCTGTTACAAAAGAGCCTGGGCTGGGAATTTTATACGGGAATATTGCACCTGACGGATGTGTGACAAAAATTTCTGGTATTTCACCTGAATGTTATGAATTTGAAGGCTCTGCAAAGTGTTTTGATTGCGAAGAAGATGCCATGTTTGCTCTTGAAAATGATAAAATAAATAATGGTGATGTTATTATAATTCGCTATGAAGGACCTCAGGGCGGACCTGGTATGAGGGAAATGCTTGCTCCTACATCACTTCTTGTCGGAAAAGGATTAGGAAAAACTTGTGCTCTTATTACTGATGGTAGATTTTCAGGTGGAACAAGAGGAATATGTATTGGTCACGTTTGCCCTGAAGCTTCAAATGGAGGTAATATAGCTCTTATAAGAAATGGCGATAAAATAAAAATTGATATTCCTAATCGAAAAATTAATGTCTTAATATCTGATGAAGAACTTGAAAAAAGGCGCATCGATTTAAAACCATTTAAATCAAAAATCAGATCTGGCTATTTATCAAAGTATTCAAGAACAGTTCAAGATGCAAGCCATGGAGCTATAGTATGACAGAATTGAATCATATTGCAATAATTATGGACGGAAATCGTAGGTGGGCAAAAGAACGCAATTTGCCTACTGCAGCAGGACATAAAAAAGGTGTGACAGCTCTTAGAAATACTGTAAGAGCCTGCAATGATTTAGGAATAAAATATTTAACTGTTTATGCTTTTTCAACAGAAAATTGGAAAAGAACTGATGAAGAGGTAAATTTTTTAATGGATTTAGTCGCAATTACATTAAAAAATGAACTTGCGGAAATGGATAAAGAGGGAGTAAAAATTTCTTTTATAGGTGATATGTCTCGTATTTCAAAAAAATTGCAAGATGTTATCTTTAATTCGGAAGAAACTACAAAAAATAATAATGGCGTAAATCTTCAAATTGCTTTTAATTATGGAGCAAGAGATGAAATAACTAATGCAGTAAGATGTATCGTAAAATCAGGTGTAAAGGCAGAAGATATTACATCTGAATTGATATGCAAAAATCTTTATACTAAAGGTATACCTGATCCGGATATTTTAATTCGTACCGGAGGAGAAAAAAGACTTTCAAATTATTTGTTATGGCAGATTGCTTATTCTGAAATTATAGTAAGAAATGAGTATTGGCCTGAATTTGATAAAAAAATTCTCGTAGAATGTGTAGAAGAATTTAGAACAAGGCAAAGGCGTTATGGAAAATAAGATTAAAATAGTTTTTGCAACAGGAAATTCACATAAGTTACAAGAAGTAAATGAAATCGCTTATGGAAGTGGTATTGAATTTATTTTACCACCTGCAGGATTTAATCCTGCTGAAATAGGTGTAACTTTTGAAGAAAATTCTTTAATAAAAGCTAAGGAAGCCTCTAAAATTTCAAACATGATGTCTCTTGCTGATGATTCTGGACTTTGTGTAGAAGCTTTAAATGGAGCTCCTGGAATTCATTCTGCAAGATATGAACAGACTCCTCAAAAAAGAATAGACAAGTTACTATATAATCTTAGCCACATTGATAATAGGAAAGCAAAATTTGTTTGTGCTATGACTCTTGTAGATAAAGATGGAAATGTCTTGAATACAGAAATTGGTGAATGCCATGGTGAAATTTCAAAGTCTCAATCAGGTACAAACGGTTTTGGTTATGATCCTATATTTATTGTCGATAATTACGGGATAACAATGGCTCAAATGTCTGAAGAATTAAAAAATAAAATTTCACATCGTGGTATCGCCCTTTCTAAAATGATTAAATTTATACAAAAATCACTTCTTTAGAAAACGGGTATTTTAAATGAAAAAAAATATTATAATAATTGCGGCAATTGTTTTAATTGCAATATTTTTACGTCTTATTTTTAGTATTAGTACAGGAATATTAAAAAATAAAGGTGTTTCAAAACAGAAAATTCCGATAGTTAATGTAGAAACAGTCCAATTAAAGGATATAATAAGAAGTTTTGAAGTCCCTGGCAGAGTTGATTCAGTGTATCAGGTTAATGTCGTAGCAAGAATTTCAGGTTATCTTCAGAAAAGCTATTTTACCGAAGGCAGTTACGTAAAAAAAGGAGATATATTATTTTTAATTGAACCTGATGAGTATAAAAGCAGTGCTGACATAGCTCAAGCAGATATAAAAAACATAAAAGCAAAACTTGATTACGCTAATAAACAACTTTTAAGGGCTAAAGAACTTGTCAAATCGGATTACATAGCAAAGTCGCGTTATGATGAAATTCTTTCTAACAGAGATTCTTTACAAGCACAATTACGATCTGCTTATTCAATTCTTGAAGATAAAAAAAGGAATCTTAATTATACGAAAATAAAATCACCAATTGACGGTAAAGTAGGAATTATAGATGTTAGTGTAGGGAATTATGTCACTCCTATGACAGGAAACCTTACAACCATAAATAGCACAAATCCAATTTATGTCACTTTCTCACTAAACATAGAGGACTTTAATACTCTTTCAAAAATTGATAAAGAAAATAATAAAAATCATAAAGTAAGGATCTATTTTACAGGAGGAGATGAATACTCTAAAGTAGGTATTCAAAATTTTTTAGATAATGAAGTTGATCAAAATACTGGAACAGTAATGTTGCGTGCTACTTTTGATAATCCTGAAAATGAATTACTTCACGGTGAATTGGTTACAGTAAAATTATTTTCAAATAATATGATCAAAGTACCGATTGTACCAATTAAGGCAGTTGCACAAAATCAAGAAGGAAAATACGTTTACAAGCTGGATAAAAAAAATTTGCCTCAAATTGCATATATAAAAACTGAGGGACAATCAGGGGATTATTTAATAGTAAGCGAAGGTTTAAACAGTGGTGACAGGATAATAACAGATGGAATATTAAATGTTATTCCTAATCAAAAAGTAAAAATAGTGAGCGATAAATAATGGACACTAAAGAATCGAATAATATTTTTATAAGGCGTCCTAAGCTTGCAATTGTTATATCTCTGGCAATTGTTCTTGCCGGCATATTAGTGTTAAAATCACTTCCTCTTGAAGAATATCCTTCTATTACTCCTCCTCAAATAGTTGTTAGTGCAACATATTCAGGAGCAAGTTCTGAGGTAATCGAATCTACTATAGCTTCCCCAGTTGAATCACAACTTAACGGCGTTGATAATATGATTTATATGAGTTCTTCATCTCAAAACGGCTCATATAAATTAACTTTGTATTTTGATGTGGGTACTAATCCTGATATGGCTCTTGTTAATACTCAAAATGCGCTTCAGTTAGTGATACCTCGTTTACCAGAAGAAGTGAGAAGATACGGTCTTTCAGTTAAAAAATCAACAGGAGGAGCCGGTTTATTATTAATTTCAATTAATTCTCCTCATAATACATATAGCAATTTATTTATTTCAAATTATGCAAATGTTTACATAAAAGATGAACTTGCAAGAATAAAGGGGGTAGGAGAAATTTCCGTATTCGGATCTTCAGATTACTCAATGAGGATTTGGCTTAATGCAAATAAAATGGCACTATATCAGCTTTCCGTATCAGAAGTTATAAAGGCTGTTCAAGAGCAAAATACTCAAGTCCCCGCAGGTGATTTGGGTGTTGAGCCTATGAAAGAAAAACAACTTATCAAATTAACTATGAGAACTAAGGGGAGATTAAAAGATGAAAAAGAATTTGAAAATATAATTATTAAAGAGCGGCAAGATGGTTCAAGAATTCGCTTAAAGGATGTAGCCAGAGTTGAGTTAGGTGCTGAAAGTTATTCTTTTTTCTCTAGAATTAGCGGTAAAAATGCTTCTATTATATCTATAACTCAAATGCCTGAGGCAAATGCTATTGATCTTGTAAACAGGATTAAATCTAGGCTGGAAGAACTAAGCAAAAGTTTTCCAAAGGATTTAGAATACAAAATACAGCATGATGAAACTGAATTTGTTAGAGAATCAATAAAAGAAGTTGTTGAAGCTGTACTGCTTGCAATTTTTTTGGTAAGTGGCGTAACCTATTTGTTTTTAGGTACAATCAGATCAGCTTTTATACCTTTCTGTGCAATTCCTGTCTCATTAATTGGTGTATTTATATTTATGAATGTTTTTGGCTTTTCCATAAATTTGCTTATATTATTTGCACTAGTTTTAGCTGTAGGACTTGTTGTAGATGATGCAATAGTAGTTTTAGAAAACACTCAAAGACATATTCTGGAAGGCAAATCCCCGAAATTGGCAACAGAGATAACGATGAAAGAGGTTTTTAGTGCTGTTATTGCAACTTCTCTTGTCTTAATGGCTGTATTCGTACCTGTTTCATTTATAGGAGGTATAACAGGTAGAATGTTCAATCAGTTCGCACTTTGTATATCTGCCTCTATCGGATTATCTACACTTGTTGCCTTAACACTTGCGCCTGCTCTATGTTCAACAATATTAAAAAGAGAAGATAATGAACCAAATTTTATAAAAAAATTTAATAATAATTTTGAAAATATTAAAACAAAGTATCTTGATAGCGTAGAAAAGCTTCTAAGTTCAAAAACTCTGACCTTATTTTCGCTTCTGCTAATATTTTTTTTAGTAGTATTATTATTTTTATTAATACCTAAGGGATTTTTACCACAAGAAGACAGAGGAGCAATTTTTACGCAAATTCAGCTCCCAGAAGGTTCATCAGCATCAAGGACAAGTGATATTGCTGAAAAAATCGAAAAAAAACTACTTTCTATAAAAGGAGTACAGGATACAATTACATTAGTAGGGATGAACGGAGAAAACACCGCACTTATTGTCTCTGATTTAGCGCCATGGCATAAACGTAAAAATAAAAAAGAAAGTTCAAATAGTATTCAAAGCATTATAAATTCTGAGTATTACAATTACCCTTATGCCACTGTTGCGACTTTTTCACCTCCTGCTATATCAGGTTTAGGAATGTTTGGAGGATTTGAATATCAGCTTTTGGATAGAGGAAATAGAGAACCTAGCCAGCTTCTTAGCGAGGCACAAAAATTAATGAATGAAGCGCGTAAAAATCCAAAATTTACCCTTTTATATACATCATATACCGCAAACCTTCCTCAAATTATGATTGATGTCGATGTAGACAAGGCAAAAGCTCAAAATGTGGAAATTTCTGAAATTTATAACGCAATTGGAGCTTATTTTGCTATGACTTATGTAAATGATTTTAATAAATATGGTCGTGTATATAGAGTCTATATGCAGGCAGACTCAGAGTTTAGGGCAAAATTGTCAGATTTAGATAAAATTTTTGTAAAAAACAACTCTGGGAAAATGGTACCATTAAAAGAAGTAATATCCACAAAAAATATAACAGGTCCATATGTAAGAACAAGATTTAACATGTATCCTGCAATTACGATTAACGGCAATGTACGCAACAATGTAAGTTCTGGGGAAGCAATTAATTTAATGGAAAAAATTTCAGAAAAATTTTTACCGGAGAATTTAACTTTTGCTTGGTCTGGTACAGCCTATCAGGAGAAAAAATCCAGTGGAGACATTGCACCAATTTTAATAATGTCACTTATTTTTGTATTTTTATTTCTTGTAGGTTTATATGAAAGCTGGTTCTTGCCAGTAAGTGTTTTACTTGTTACTCCTGTTGCAATTGGCGGGGCACTATTATTTCAATATATTTTTGGCTATGCCCTTGATATATATTCGCAAATTGGGTTGGTTATGCTGATAGGATTAAGCACAAAACAGGCTATTTTAATTGTAGAATTTGCTAAAGATGCACACAATTCTGGATTAAGTATTCGTGAGTCAGCACTTCAAGCCGCAAAACTACGTTTTAGGGCAGTCATGATGACTAATATTTCATTTATCTTAGGGCTTATACCACTAATATTTGCGTCTGGAGCCGGAGCAAGTTCGAGACATTCAGTTGGAATGACTGTTTTTGGAGGAATGATTGCTGTAGCATTTGTCGGTACGTATTTAGTACCTGCGCTTTATGTTTTAGTTGAAGAATTTAAGGAAAAATTAAAATGCAAAAAATAATAGTCATATTTATTATAATGTTATCTTTAATGCCTGTGCATGCATATAAACTTGGAAATACTTTAGATAGTAAAGAGTATCCGGAAACAATAATGCTTGAGGAGGATAAAGATAACGCAAAAGTAATATCAGGAACTATAACAAAAACAATTGATATAAATTTAAGTAATTGTATTCAAATTGCGCTTGGCAATAACCCCGAAATTGATTATGCATTTCAGGATATTTTGGCAAATGATGCAAAAATAAAACAAAGTTGGTCCAATTTTTTCCCAAGAATTTCATGGCAGACAAGTTGGTCTCATATCAAACAACTTCAATTATCTGATGCATTGAGTAGAAATTTAGAATATGAATATTATCTTTTAGGGCAAGCTTCGATTGATCAATTAATTTATGATTTTGGAGTTACACAAAATAAGGCAACAATCAATAGACTTGGATATTATGCATCAAAAAAAAATTTTGGCGAGGTCGTGAACAACATTATTTGTCGCACAAAAAATGCTTATTATAAGGTACTATTTGCATACAAAGAAGTCGAAATACAAGGAAGTGCAGTTGAAAATTATCAATTATTTTATAATCAAGCAAAAGCATTTTATCAGGTAGGGTTAAATCCTAAAGTTGATGTTACAATTGCACAGGCTAATTTGAGTAATGCAAAGTTAAAATTAATTCAAGCTAAAACTAACGTAAATATTGCTATGACAGAATTAAACAATATAATGGGTGTACCCTACTTTGAAAAGTATAGTTTAAATGATAATTTGGAATATAATCCAATATCAATCAATTTTGATGAAGCAGTAGAAATTGCAAAAACTTCACGTCCGAGTCTCAAAAGGGTACAAATATTAGTTGAACAGGCGCATCAAAATTTAAATTTAGCAAAAAAATCATTTATGCCGACATTACATGCAGAAGCACAATATCAAAGGGGTGGTAAACACTGGACATCTAATGACGGCTGGAATGTTGGGATGTATCTTAATTTTACTTCTGTTAATGCTATGCTTTGTAGAAATCAAATTAAAGAAGCACGATATCTTTATGACAAACAAATTGCAGAAGCTATAAAAATTCAAAATGATATTTATCAAGAAATTCAAAGTGCATACTTAACACTCAATGAAAAGAAAAATCAAATACCAGTTGCGAGCATTCAAGTAAAACAGGCTAAAGAAAATTATGAGCTTTCTCTGGGACGCTATAAAGTTGGTGAAGCGTCCCCAATTGAAATGCGAGAAGCAGAAAATACTCTTATAAATTCAAGATTAAACTATTTTACTGCTCTTTATGAATATAATGTCGCGAAATCAAATCTCGAACGTGCAATAGGTAAAAATTTAATTTAATATTTCTTAACAAATAAGAAAGTAAAAAGCAATTATTTATTAAATAAATACTTTATATATATGTAAGAGCATAAGAGAGAGATATTAAGATGTTAAGTTCAAATCCACAATTCGGAACAATTGTAAAACCGTCAAGAAGACGTAAAAGTGTTAAAGAATTTAATTATTTAGAAGCAAAAGATAGACGTATGAGATTCAATAATTCACAGGATCCAATTTATTATGTATTTGATTGCATTGAAAACAGACCGGTTTCAACACTGGCAAAAGAATTTGTTAAGGATTCAGTTTTTGAAGTTATGAATTTTGTTTCAAAAGTTGTTGGATAATCAATTAGGATAAAGAATAGGAAATAAGCGGTTATATAACCGCTTTTTATTTGCGCTTAAAAAATCAAAGCTTGTGGGTAAATTTCTTCTACATAGTTTTCCCAATCTTTAACAGGGAAAAATCCTATAGAAAACTCTGCAATATTTTTACCTAATTGTTGAGCATTAGGGACTTCAATTGGAGGACCTGCAGGAGTTGTTCTTGCTCTGTTTAAAGGATTTGAAATAATTCCGGTACTTCTTAAAAGTGTAATATAAAGGGAATTTTTATATACTTCGTACTCTCTTAATCCTTTAGTTATTACCCCAAGTCCATTAGTCCAAACGAAGCGTTCAAATGGTGCAGTATTGGTCTTTGCTTCTATTCCTTTTGATTTAGGGAGATTTTCTCTTATATTATATTCAGGATCAAACTTTCTTTTTATAAGAATACCCATATCATCAGATTGTACTTCAGATACTTTTTTATCAAAGTTGAATTTTACTTGCCACAATCTGTTTGTCATAATATTTGACCATTCTATTTTAAAATTTAAAAGCATAGATTTTTTATTTAAATATATATTTACACCAAAGAAAGAAGTTTCTATTCTAAGTGCGCATGATAAATATCCTTCATAAAGGACTTGAGCTTTTTTAATTTTTGCTACTTCAATATTGTCACCTGTAACGGGGGCAAAATTATAAGTATCACCGTCATCTTTGCATCTTACAAATTCAATGAAGTTTTTATAACATTTAGTACCGATATAAAGATATATTTCACCATCTAGAACTTCGAGTTTTATATTTGAATTAGAAATTTGTCTTGTATTAACAGACAAGTCCGTACGACCAATATCCTTAGTTTCTTTTAAAAGAGTATATATCGTTGTATAATCTTCTGTTACGGGTATTTTATTTATATCGTATAAAATTTCAGACGGAAAACCAGCTTGTGTATTAACAATCTGAGAATGAAGTTCTATTTCTGAACGATTAACCTCTAAGATTCTGTATTTATCTGGATATTTGAACGCTATAACCTCTCCCTTTTTGTTTTCAAATCTAATTTCTTCAATAATTGATTCTGCAATTTGAAGAACTTTGTTATATCTTACTATACATTCTTCATGTACTTTATCTGTAGAGCAACCGCAAATACTGTCATGAGCTTGATTTTGAAGTAAAAGTTTATATGCATATTCAATTACTTTTTCATATTTATTCCCATATTTTTGTTGTAATTTATCTGCTAATTCGAGTTTATATGAGCACTGAGAATTTAATTGCTTTAATTTTGTTCTTGCAGAATAGCATCCGGATAAAACGAATGTAGAGGTATTATCACGTAATTCATCATTAAATTTTTTATTAAATTTTACATTACCAAAATATTCAAAAATTGAAGATAACTCTATTTCGTAATTAACAAGATTTTTATTTATTTCTTCAATTTGTTCTGAAATATCGGAAGGTATTCCGAGATGATCGGCTCCTATCGGGAGTAAAAGCGTTTTTCCTGATCGTTTTGCTATTTTGTCAAGATTATCTTCAAGCCATAATGCTTTTTCTTCAATTGATTTATTTGAAGAAAAAATATCCATAAAATAACCACGGACCAAATTTATAGTGTTCACACCGTTAAATATAAACTCAGAAGGTATATAATCAGGTACACCACGCCAAACAACAGCGTCATAAATTCCGTATTCTTGGAGTATTAATGGAATATTTTTGCTATGCCCGAATGTATCAGCAAAATAACCTAAAAAATCTTCACAACCAAAATCTTCGGCAATTTTTAAACCTATTTCAAGATTTTTTCTGAAACAAACCTCATCCGTTAAATATTCATCAACAAGACAATAAAAAGGACCAATAAAAAGACGTTTAGCTTTTATTAAATATCTTACCAATGCTTCTTTTTCAGGTCTGAATTCCAGATAATCAAGTAGCGCAGATACTTGTCCGTCAAAATAAAAAGACGGGATTTTATTATTTTGTAGCAGATCAAGAACATTATCAAAGACTTTTAAAAGCCTTAGTCTGAATACTTCAAATTCTCGATACCATTCTCTATCCCAGTGCGTATGAAGGTAAGCAATTACACGTTTTTTATCTCTCATAATATTATATTTTAGCATTTTTATTTTTTATAGTCTAATTGTTAAGATTACCTAATGAGTGAATAACTTTTTTCATTACTTAAAATATTATATATTTAAAGAGAAGAGGTTTACATGAAAAAAATATTTATTTTGGGTCTTTTAATGTCCGTCCTTAGCGTTAATGCATATCCGCTTTATGATGCAGAAAACTACGCACAAGATTATGAGAATAATTACTGCGCACCTATGAAAACAACTTTTATGGATAGATTGAAAAACGTATTTACAGGAGTTCCAACCGGATATACCCCTCAAATACAGCCTTCTCCATATTTAAACAGTTTTGGTCCCTCATACATGCAAGGATTTTATGGTTCTAGCGGCTGGAATGATCACAATATTTATAACCCTATTTACAGTAGTGCAGGTTTAAATATCCTAAATAATTAATGTAAAAAAAATATAAAAATTTGTTAAACTCTCTTTTTTGATGTTACCATATTATATGTAAATATTTTCAAGGAGAGATACAATTATGTGTGGTATTGTCGGATATGTTGGCTCAAATCCGGTTTTAGATATACTATTAGACGGATTAGAGCAATTGGAATATAGAGGATATGATTCTTCAGGAATTGCAGTAAGAAACGGAGACAAAATAAATGTTTATAAAGCCGTTGGGAAATTAAAGAATTTAAGAGAAGAACTTTCCTCCCATGCCTATGAAATTCAAAAATCAACTTCCGGTATTGGACATATCAGATGGGCTACTCATGGAGCACCTACTGTTGTCAATGCACATCCTCATGTTTCAAATTGTGGGAAACTAGTTGTTGTTCATAATGGAATTATTGAAAATTACAAAGAATTAAAATCAAAATTAGAGGCTCAGGGATGTACCTTTAAATCACAAACAGATACTGAGACTGTTGCACATCTTGTTGCCTTAAAATATGAAGAAGTAAAAGATTTAACAAAAGCGGTTGGATTAGCAGTAAATGAAATTGAGGGTGCTTATGCTCTAGAAATTATGCATGCTGATGAACCTGACAAAATTGTAATAACAAAAAGAAATGCACCTTTGATTATTGGAGTTGCTAATGATGGTTTTTATGCAGGTTCAGATATACCTGCATTTATTAAACATACAAATAAAGCTGTTTACCTTTCTGATAATCAAATAGCAACTTTAACTTCTTCATCAATGAAAATTCAAGATAAAGATGGTAACGAAGTCACTCCTAAGATTGAACAACTACCATGGGAGCCTGTTGCTTTGAGTAAAATGGGGTACAAACATTTTATGCTTAAAGAAATTCATGAACAGCCGGATGTTGTAAGAAATATTCTATTTGGTAAACTTCACAGCGCTGATACCCCAATTGAACTTGAAGAAGTTAAATTAACAAGAGAACATTTAAAAAGCCTAAACAGAATTCAAATTATAGCTTGTGGAACATCCTTGCATGCAGGAATGATAGGTAAATATTTAATTGAAGATTTTTGTCAAATTCCGGTGGACATAGAAGCCTCAAGTGAATATATTTACAGAAAAACTGTAACAGACGAGCATACGTTAGTCATAGGGGTTTCTCAATCAGGAGAAACTGCAGATACGCTAACAGCTATCAAACAGGCCAAAGCAAGAGGTTCGCACATTTTAATTATTACAAATCGTCCTGATAGCGCAATGGCAAGAGAAGCTGACAGCTTGCTTTCTGTAAACGCAGGCATTGAAGTTTCTGTTGCGGCTACAAAATCCTATATTGCACAATTAACTTCTTTTTATCTTCTTGCGCTTTTTATGGCAGAAATTAAAGAAACACTTGATAATGTAAAATTATCAACATTGAAGTCAGAAATGTTAATTTTACCTCAAAAAATAGAACAAATTTTATCAAATAAAGATAAAATACAAACTTGTGCTCGTAAATACTCCGGGACAAGAGATTTTATTTATATTGCCAGAGGTATCAATTATCCAACAGCTCTTGAAGGGGCTCTAAAACTGAAAGAAATAAGCTATATAAATGCAACAGGCTATCCTGCCGGAGAATTAAAACACGGACCTATTGCTATGCTTGATGAAACAATGCCTGTATTGTCAATATTAATGAAGGGTTCTGTATACGACAAACTTCTTTCAAACAGTGAAGAAGCACGTGCACGTAATGCTCGAATGATTGCTTTAACAAATTCAGATAGCCCTAAACTTGACGAATTATTTGACTGTATAATAAAAGTTCCGGATATTGATGAAATTTTATCTCCTATAATTTCAATTATCCCGTTACAATTAATTGCATATTATATTGCTGAATTTCTGGGTAAAGATGTTGATCAGCCAAGAAATCTTGCTAAATCTGTTACGGTAGAGTAAATGATATTATCTGATGTTATTGAGTTAAAAAAAACGAATAACCTTGATGAAATTGAAAAATTTCTTAATCAGCGATTTCATACAGTATTACGCTGGGCTATTATTGATGTTGAAGAAAAAACAATGAAAATTAGTGTTACCTACAAAAGCTAATCATCATTATTTACTATTTGAGCACCATTTTGCTCTACAGTAACCGTTTTTATATCACATTTTATATTTTGATCGGCCCAAATATCTCTTACTGTATTTTTAATTTTATCAATGTCATTTTTTTCAGAAATAATAAGAATTGATGAACCTGCTCCGCTTATAACACATCCTAAAACACTATCAATATAACGCAAATTATCCATAATCTTATCCAAACCTTGAATAAGTTTCATTCTATATGGCTGGTGCAGTCTATCTTTAAGAGCTAGCTTCATTAATTCCTTATCTTTGGTATGAACAGCATGAATAAACATACCCACACGTTGAGCATTATAAACCGCATCTTTCATAGGAACTTCTTTCGGTAGCACAGAACGAGATATATCAGTAGATAATTCAAAATCCGGAGTACAAACAGTAATTATCCAGTCTGCAGGCCAATCAATTTTTCTGTAAACAACAGTTCCATCTTCCTGTTGAGAGGATATAACCAAACCTCCGACTATTGCAGGTGTAATATTATCAGGATGCCCTTCTATTTCACAAGCAATAGATAAAAGAGCAACTTCATCTGCAGGTCTGCCTAGCAGCTCATTTGCAGCAACTAGTGCCCCGACAATCACAGATGCACTGCTGCCCAAACCTCGGGCAACAGGTATTCCTGAGTGAATATTAATTTTTAACTCACTTGGTGTTTGACCTATAGAGTTGTATAGAAGTTCAACCGCTTTATAAACAAGACTGTTTTCATCCAACGGAATATGTTCTAAAGATGCTTCATCAATCATTGGACTTTCAGGTATTACATTAATCTCGACACCTGTACCCGGAAGAACAGTTTCTTCAATTGTTATTATATTATAAATAGGAAGCGCCATACCAAGACAGTCAAACCCTGGTCCGATATTTGCCGCAGTAGCTGGCACTTTTACACTTATTTTCATATTTAGCTATCCTTTTTATGTATTATAACAAAAACAATAAAAATAATACATCTATAAGTTATTTAAAAAATTTGTATATAATAATAAATAGGTCTATAATATTTATATGACTGAGTTTAAACCATATTTTACCGCTGATGGCTCAACAGGCTTGTATAATAGTGATTTTAATGACATATATCACAGTGCAACAGGGGCTTTAACAGAGGCATATGAAAAATTTATATATCCAATAAATTTTGAAATGATTAATAAAAAAAATGAAATTAAAATTTTAGATATCTGCTACGGTATAGGTTATAATTCAAAAAGTTTTCTAAATTATATTCTTGATAAAAAATTTTTAAAAAATTATTTTTCTGATAATAAAACTAGTTTCGCTACGATATATACTGATAATATTTTTAAAAATTTTTTAAAAAAAATACATATAAATAATAATACTTGTAACGAAACGATATATACAGATAATATTTTAAGAAAAATTTCTATTACTGCTGTCGATAATGACGAAAAATTATTTTTTTTATCACCATTCATAAAAACCGGACAGAGAAAAATTAGCGTTCCCAAAAATTTACCCATAAATTCAAAATTTTATAACAATTCAAAACAAATTTCAAAAAGAAAAATTAATAAACTGATAAATTTTTTAATTTTTGAAAAAATTTCATCTGAAATCATTCAAAATAAAGGTGTTCTCTCTATTTTGTCTAATGAAAATTTTAAGGACTATTTCGAGACTGATTTAAGGGGGTATGTACTTAATTTAGTTAAAGAACATTGTACAAATCCAAAACTTTCAAATTTACATAATATATATTATAGGTATCTATCGAAATGTTATAAAATGCAACTAAAACGCACTAATTTAGACAAAGTATATTTTAACTATAAAATTGATGATGCTCGATCTGTCGTAAGGGATGATAAGAATGAATATAATTTAATATTTTTGGATGCATTTTCTCCTAATAAGTGCCCATGTTTGTGGAGTTACGAATTTTTTACAGAGTTATACCGTATTTTAGAAAAAGACGGAATGCTTTTGACCTATTCTACTTCTGCAGTTGTTAGAAGTGCTATGATTGAAGCAGGATTCATTGTAGGTAATGTTTATAATGAGCGCTTGAATAAATTTACAGGCACTGTTGCTGTTAAAAATTCTGAACTAATAAAGTATCCTCTTACAGAATTCGATTTTGGGCTATTAAAAACGAGAGCAGGAATATTTTATCGAGACAAAAATTTAAATGGGCAAAATGAGGCGATTATTGAGCTGTATAATTTAGAGAAAAAAAATTCTATCCGTGAATCTAGTACTCAGTACATTAAAAACTATACACATAATAAAGACTTGCCTTAGTTTTTGCTGATTGCTATAATTTTATTATGAAAAAGTATGATGTTGTTATTTTTGGTGGCGGTACAGCCGGTTGTGCTTGTGCTTGGAATTGTGGAAAACTTGGGTTAAAAACACTATTAATAGAAAAAGAATCTTATCTAGGAGGTACAATCACAGGCTCACTTGTTATTCCTGTAATGAAATCAGGTGAAAATCAAATAAATACAGATTTCTACAATGAACTTGTAAAAAAAATGAATTATGCCGGCGGGCAGGTTACATATCAAAATAATTCAGGATGGTTCAATCCATTTATATTAAAAAATGTGCTTTTCAAATTACTTTTAGAGCAACATGTTGATATAAATTTGAATCAAGATTTATCGGTATATAACGAAACGATACATACTAATAATAATTGGGTTATAAAATCAAATATTTTATCGGTATATATCGAGTCGAAGTATGTTGTAGATGCAACAGGTGATTTATATTTTTGCAAAAAAAATAATTGTGAATTTTTGGAACAAAAACAAGAACTTCCTCCGCCAAGTTTGCGATTTATCATGGATGGAATTGATTTAGAAAAATTTGGCAATTGGCTGCAAAAAATTGATTCAAATAGGGATGTAACAACAGTTGAAAAAATTTATGGTTGTACACACCTTTCTACTGCTTATACTTGGGACACAGATAAACACTGGGCTTTAGCTCCTTATTTTGAAGCTGCAATAAATAATAATGACTTAAAACCTACTGATTGCAACTATTTTCAGGTTTTTACAGTTGCAGGATTGGATGGAGCTTTAGCATTTAACTGCCCTAGAATTCTGGATAAAGAAAATCCTTTAAAAGCCGGTAAAGAAAGTATTTACAGACTTGCTAAATTTTGTAAAAAATATTTTCCGGGATTTGAGAATTCTAAGATTTTAAAAATTGCAGAAAAACTCGGCATTAGAGCTTCTTGCCGCATCAAAGGAAAATACATTTATACAATAGAAGATTTACGTTCAGGTAAAAAATTTAAAAACCCAGCTGTTATATCTAACTATCCTGTTGATATTCACAGTTCAAAAAAGAACAATTCTACTCTCGAAATAACCGGAGAATATCAACTTCCTATTGAAAGTCTTATGGTTGATAATTACGACAACCTTTTTGTAGCCGGCCGAGGATTAAGTTCTGATGAATTTGCTCAAGGAGCGCTGAGGGTTCAAGCCAGTTGTTTTTCAATGGGAGAAGCCGTAGCTAAATATATTAAATCTAGCATTCACGATTAATTTTTTTACACAGTATATTCATAGCATCTAATAATGGATCGATTGTTGTAGAATAAGGAGGAGCATATGTTATATCATTATTTCCAAATTCTTGGACAGTAAGATGTCCAAGAAGGGCTGTTGTTAGTGTATTTATTCTTTTATCTGCGCCTATTGACCCGACTGCTTGTCCTCCTAAAAGTAACCCTGTTATTTTATCTGCGACAATCTTAATTATTAGCTCTGAGGCTTCAGGCATATAAGCTACTCTGTCATATTTTTTTATGATTGTTGAAACAGGCGAAAATCCTACAGATTTTGCATCTTTTTCTGTTAGTCCGGTCATTGCAATTGTCGTATTTAAACATCGTGTTACTGTAGAGCCTAAAACACCTTCAAATTCGTAGTAGCCACCTGCCGCATTAATTGCTGCACATCTACCCTCTTTATTTGCTGTTGATCCAAGTGGTATCCAAACTTTTTGACCGGATACTATATGCGTTTTTTCCGCACAATCTCCACATGCATAAATATCCTCAACGGAGGTTCGCATGAGTTTATCAACCCAAATAGCTCCTGTTTCTCCAATTTTAATTCCGGCATTCTCCGCTATTTCTACATTTGGAGTAACACCGGAACAAAGAACTACAAAATCTGTTTCTATTTTTTTTCCTTTGATTGTGTGAACAAGCACTTTGTTAGATAGATTTTCGACTTTGCATATTGTATCTTCAAGATGAACATTAAAGTTTTTATAGCATGATGTTTCTTTTCGCTCTTGAATAATCATAGCCATATCATAATCAAATCTAGGCATTATACTTCCATTGTGCTCAATTAAATCAACATGAACTCCGTTTTTGACAAATGATTCGAGTATTTCTAAGCCAATATATCCGCTTCCTAAAATTACAGCATTCTTTGATTTACGCATTATATCACGAATTTTAATTCCATCTTCAATTTTTCTTAAAGTATAGATGTTTTTCGTAGTTTCAATACCATCGATCATTGGATATTTAGGCCTAGCACCGGTAGCTATAATAAGTTTATCATATTTAACTTGTTCTAAATTTTCAAGAATTATCTTCTTTTTATCCGGTAAAATTTGAATAACTTTTGTCTGTAAGTAAACATCAATACCACTTGCTTTAAAATCTTCTGGAGATCTAACAAGCAGAGTTCTGTAATCTTCAAAGTTACCCTCGATATAGTATGGCAAACCACAAGAAGAATAGGATACATGAGTATCGTCAGTAAAAATTTTTACACTTGAATCAGGAAGTAAACGTTTTATTTTCGCGCCAGCTTTTGCTCCCGCTGCGACCCCGCCTATAATAACAATATTCATAACGAATATAGTTTAAACTTAATAAGGACATAATTTATTCCACGATAGACTAATTTTCACTGTATGTGTTTAATATTACTTCGCGCATAAAATCAGTATAACTATCAATGTCACTTACATCATTATCCGCATCTTTTACAAGTTTTTTTAGCTGGACAACAATATTTTGTTTTAATAAATCATCATACATACTGCACACACCCCGCATTTAATGTCACATACATATATACGGAACATTACACAGAAAACTTTAATGATTATTTCTCATTGTAAACAAGTTTTTTTCTAAAATGCCACTGAACTACTGTTAATACAAATATTATAAAGAATAAAACGTAAGCAATTGCACTAGCTTTGCCAACTTCAAAATACTCAAACGCATTTTTATAAATAGCGTAAACTAAAACATTCGTAGAATCAAAAGGTCCACCTTCAGTCATTAAAAAAATTAAATCAAAGACTTGAAAAGAACTTATTGCGGTAACAATCACTACAAAAAATATTGTCGGTGACAGCAAAGGTATAGTCAAATTTTTAAATATTTGGAATGAATTTGCACCGTCAATTTTTGCGGATTCAAAAAGACTTTGCGATATAGTAGAAAGCGAAGATAAAAAAATTATCATATTATACCCAACTAATTTCCATACTGAAACAGCAATCAGTGCAGGCATAGCCCAATTTGAATCATAAAGCCAATTTATGTGTATATTTAATATCTGATTAAATACACCAATATTAGGATCAAATATCCAGCTCCACACAATTCCTATAACAACCATTGGAGTTATAAAAGGAAGAAAATATGCCGTTTTATAAAATTCACTTCCTCTGATTTTTGAGTTTAATATTGATGCCAAAGCTAATGGTAATATTACCCCCAAAAAAGAAGTAGAAAATGCAAATACAACTGTATTAAAAAGGATTTTATAAAATAACACATCTTTAAAAAGTTCTATATAATTTGATAAACCAACAAATTCAATAGGATTAAGCAAATCCCATCTTGTAAAACTTAATATAAACGAACAAAATATAGGAATAAGTATAAAAATAAGTGTTCCTAACAGTGCCGGTAATATAAAAATCCATGCACAAATATTTTCCTGATTTATAAATTTATTATTCATGATATGATTTAATTATAAAGTAAGGGGATACAATATGCAAAAATATGAACACGCTTTTGGGAAAAATGATATAAGAGGAATTTATGGTGATGATATAACAGAAGAGTTGTTTTACAATATCGCATTAGGTTATATAAATTGGATGATATCAAAAAATGCAAAGCAACCAGCTGATTTGAAAATTAGCGTAACAATGGATGCACGTATTCATTCACTTAGTTTAAAAAGAGCCTTAATTTCAGGGCTTATAGATTCAGGAGTAACACAAATAGAAGATTATGGTATCGCTCCAACTCCAATTGGCTATTATTCAGAATTTAAACATAATCTTGATGGAGCCTTAATTATTACTGCGAGCCACAATCCGTCTGAATATAACGGTTTAAAAATGACATACAATCGACAAACTCTCGATGAATCACTAATAAAGGAAGTTAGAGATTTTACATTTAGAGGATGGAAAAATATTCCAGATAAAATTGAAAATAAAGATTTCTCAATAAACATTCTTCCTGAATACATTCAAGAAATGAAAGAGAAATTTTCAAATATTGGTAAAGGAATAAAAGTAGTAGTTGACTCAGCTAATGGTACAGGAGGCGTTGTTGGACCTGAATTGTATCGAAATATTGGTTGCGATGTTATTGAACTATATTCTGAACCAGATGGAAGATTTCCAAATCACCACCCAAACCCAAGTTTATTTTCTACTCTAAAAACTCTTTGCGAAACTGTTATAAGAGAAAATGCAGATTTAGGGATTGCTTTTGATGGTGACTCTGACCGCATAGGTGTTGTTGATTCTCATGGAAATCCTATGACTGGAGACAAACTGCTATTAATCTATGCTCTTGATGCAATTAAAAACATAGGAACAGATTTAAAGGTAGTATCAGAAGTTAAATGCTCTCAAGTATTATATGACACTATTAATGAAACTGGTGCTCAAGCTATTATGTGTAAAACAGGACACGGTTATATAAAACAAAAAATGAGAGAAACAGGTGCTCTTATTGGAGGAGAAATGAGTGGTCATACCTTCTTTAAAGACAGATATTACGGATATGATGATGCTATTTATGCAGGATGCCGTATGATTGAAATTATTTCAAAAAATAAGAAAGTAAATCCTGAATTTAAACTTGAAAGTTTGTTGCAACCATTTGATAAGGTTTCTACAAGTGAAGAAGTCCGCTATCCATGTCCTAATGAGCTTAAAAAAATAACATTAGAACATGTAAAAGAGTTTGTACAAAATAACCCTAAAATGTTTGGAAATGAAATTAAAGATATTGTTACTTTAGACGGCATGAGAATCGTTTTTAAGGGTGGTTTTGCATTAATAAGACAAAGTAATACTGAACCGGTTTTTACTCTCCGATTTGAAGGTCAGAGTGAACAAGAAGCAGACAAATATAAAGAAGTAATGTTAGATTGTCTTGATAATTATTTAAAAAGCAGGGTTTAAACCCTGCTTTTTACTTATAAGAGCTAAAATCTGCCGCAGTTGAACGCCATTCATTTTCAGAAACACTAAATGCATGACTCCAAAATTTTTCTAGTGCATAAGTTTGTCGCTCATCTTTGTGAAGTATATGAACTACAACATCTCCGTAATCAAGTAAATTCCAACGATTCTTTTGATCATTTTCACTCCTAACAGGGAGCCTTGAAAAATGATGTTTGATTTTTTCTTTCACAGCTTCCATAAGTGCCTTGACTTGAGGAGTAGAATCACCGGATGCAATTACAAAATAATCTGCAAGCGATGACACATTGCTTATATTTAAAATAGTTATATCTTTAGCGAGCTTATCATCTAAAAGCATTGCTATAACGCAAGCCAGCTTATGCGAATTTACTTCTTGTTCTACCAAGTTTATCCTCCAAAATTACTCAATCATATCAACACGCTTTTTGTGTCTTCCACCTTCAAAACCGGTTTTTAACCAAACATCAACAATATCAAGAGCAAGATGTTCTCCAATAACTCTAGAGCCAAGACAAAGAACATTTGCATTATTATGAGCTCTTGATACACGTGCAGTATAAGTATCACCGCATAGAGCTGCCCTTATACCATGAACTTTATTTGCGACTATTGAAACACCTATTCCCGTTCCGCAAACTAAAATTCCTCTGTCTGCTTCATTATGTATTACCTTTTCTGCAACTTTTCTTGCAATGTCAGGATAATCACAGGATTCAGGACGATATGTACCGACATCTTCAAAATCAATATTTCTAAATTTTAAGTAATCAATGATAATTTCTTTATAATGAAAACCTGCGTGATCAGAACCAATAGCGACTTTTAAATTTTCCATTTCAAACTCCTATACAAACTAATACAAGATAATAATACTAAATTTTACAAAAAAAGTCAAAATAAAAGGGACAAAGACTGTCCCTGACATGGAGTTTAATACTGTATATAATTATATTTATGAACTGCTTACTAATTGAAGTGCCTGTTGCAATAAATCTTTATTTGAAGAAATTATTTTATTAATAACTTCCATTTGGTTTTTAGCCATCTGATAATATGAAATATTAGCTTTTAAATCCGCATTTGACAATTCTAATAAACCAGAGCGAATTTCTCCATAACCTAATACAGGTCTACCTGATTCTTCAGTTTCTAAAAACTGACCGTCCTTATATTCATATAGGCCCGAAACATTGTGAAAATTTCTGGTTGTAACTTTATACAAAGGAACTACTTTTTTACCACTTTCAGCTTTTCCTACGATTGTACCGTCATTTTTAATTTCATACTCATCATACTTTCCAAGATATTTACCATTATTAGGATCAATCCACATTTTTATAGTAGTTGTAGGAATATCAAGAGCTCCACCCTTTAAAGCTGTCTCTTGATACAAATCTGCACTTACAGGCTTTGTACCTTGCATTATTTCACCCTTATCATTTAAAATATACCCTTGAACAGTATTACCATTTTTTGCTCTATAAACGCCTTCTCCGTCAAAAGTAAATTCTCCTAAGCGGGTATAAACATTTTTACCCTCTGCAGTTTTCGTAAGAAAAAAACCTTTACCTTCTAAATACAAGTTATCTTTAGATGTCCCTGGAGTAGATTTACCTTGTCCATTATTCTTTTCAAAATCATCAGTAATTGCACCATTTAAAAATGTCTTAAATGTAACATTTTTTTCTCTGTAACCTGGAGTATAGACATTTGTCATATTTTCAGATAATACATCAATCCAATTAACAGTAGCATACTGGGTGTTTAATGCTGTAATAAAAGCATCATTCATATTTTATTCTCCTTGTTGTTCTCTTCTTTGCTTATTTTGTTTTTTACTGCTGTTTGAATAAGATAATTCAGCATAATCTATATTTTGTTCATCAAATGTGTTTCTCAATGATTCTATATTAGATCTTAAATATTGCTCAACAGCCTTATCTCCTGGGATAAAATTAGCAGAAATTGCTCCATCTTTCCCAACTCGTATAATTACAGAAATATTCTGATCAAAATCAATTCTCAAAGGTTGATTATTTTGTCTTGCTTCGCTAAGAGCATTTAACAATGTTTGTGAAATATGAACATTTTGCGATGTTTCTTTTACATCTGCACCATTATTAATCATAGTTTGTGCCTGCGTAACAATATTTTGAGCAGTAACATTATCATTCTGAGTAAGACTTAAAAAGAAATTTGCATCACTTTCTGTCATTTTTAAATTTGATTTTAATGTATTAGAACCAATACCAAAAGACCAATCTTTTGTATCTATACTATCCACGGGCGAAGCACTATTCATCATTTCTGCAATTCCATTCTGAAGTATATTATTTGCATCACTTAAAGCCATTTGAGAGTTCAAAGGAGATAAAACATCTGTAGATGAAACATGAGAATCATGTTTTTTAGATTTTTCTTCAGTTGAACTGCCAGATGTCTTCTTTTCATTCAATTTTTCATTATCTTTTTTTTCTGTTTCTGCAACTTTATTCATCTCATTTTTTAAAGAACTGTCAGATGTCTTCTTTTCATCCAATTTTTCATTGTCTTTTTTTTCTGTTTCTGCAACTTTATTCATCTCATTTTTAAAAGAATTGTTAGATCTCTGATTGACAGAAGTTAAATTTTGAGATGCCACTAAATTTGCACCAGAAGAAGATGCTATATTTACAGATGATGAAGTTTCTATACCCATATATGTACCTCTACTTTTCTTGTTCTAACTTTTCTGTTTTTTGGCGATAAAAGCGTGTTACACCTATTTCAGAAAATTGTTTTTGTTCTTCATGCTTTTCTTCTTCGAGATAAGCATCTCTGTTTTTTTCCTTATGTTTTTCAAGAACTTTTACAGCTTGTTCGCATTTTACAAGTTTTTCTACTTCAATATCAAGCTGCTTCTGAAGCTCTTGTCTGACTGTTTCCAGTCTCTCAGCTTCTTTCCATAAATGTTTTAGAAAATTATCATAAAATTCATACATTTGTGGATCAGCTGACCTCATGCCATTTTTTGTATCTTCTATATCTTTTTTATTTTTCCGAATATCTGCTTCTGCTTTGTTGACTGCAGATTGGGCTTTCTGGACTTTTAACCTTTGTTCTTCACGCTGGTTTTCTCTATAGTTCAAAATTTTCTGCAATCTGTATCGGAATGGCATGTTTTCTACACTTTCTTGATTATTATCTATTATTTTTTATATACAATAAACATCTAAATGTATGATATTAATTTAATAACGAAATTAAAAAAGTCAAAAAAAAAAGAGTCCGATAAATTCGAACTCTTTTTTATTCTTAAATCTCAGTAGACTCAGGGTTTTCAATTTCAACAGAACCAAGTTCATTTATTGAAAGAGCTATTCTCCTGTCTGCCGGATTGAATTTTATAATATAAGTATCAATTTTATCTCCAACCTGCAGAATTGATTTATTTTCATTTTGATACTCGACAACTTCATTATGAGGGAGTAAAGCTTCAACTCCAGGATATACTTCAATAAATGCCCCAAAGTATTTAATTCTTGTAACAGTGCCTTGAATTTTATCCCCTTCTTTAATATTTTTTTCAGCTTCAATCCAAGGATCAGGTTCAAGGTTCTTCAAACTTAATGAAACTCTTTGTTTATCGTGGTCTACAAGTATTACTTCTACATCAATAATATCTCCAACATGTAAAATGTCAGTCGGATGGTCTATCCATTTCCACGACAACTGAGAAAGAGGAAGTAATCCATCAACCCCTCCAATGTCAACAAACGCACCAAAATCAGTAATTCGAACTACTTCACCTTTTACGACTTGGCCCTGTTCAATTTGTGAAAATATATTTTTTCTTGTTTCCTCTGCGGTATCTTCATATACTTTTTTGTTAGATAGTATGAAATTATTTTGTTGAGCATCTAAAGTGAGTATTTTAAGTTCAATTTTTGCTCCTTGTTCTATTTCAGTTTCTTTTAATCGCAGCTGACTTGAAGGTATAAAGCCTCTTATCCCTGCGACCTCAACAATTACTCCGCCCTTAACGGAATTTATAACTGTTCCAAGTATTGTTTCATCTGATTCTTTAGCTTTTTCAAGATCCTTCCAAGCATAGGCAAAGTCTACTTTTTTCTTTGATAATATGAACTTCCCATCTTCACCTTCTTCTCTGATAATTAGAAATTCCCCTTCTTGACCTTTTTGATATTTTTCTTCAACATTTTCACCTTTGTCAACAGCTTCATATGTAGGAATTACTGCAGTAGTTTTAGCTCCAATGTCAACAAGTACACCTTGGCTGTCAAATCCGCAAACAATACCTTTTACTAAATCACCTTTTTGAAAATTGTAATCATACTTTTTTAATAATTCTTCAAAATCAAAATCCACTATACTTACCCCACTAAACATATTTACAAGGAAATTTTAACAAATGTTTCTAAATATGTAAAGTTTTTTAATTCATAAAACTTCACATTAAAATAAAATTCCTCCTTTTATACCTCAAAAAGAAGGAATTTATCTAATATTTACCAGAATTTAATCTTATGATTTCAAAGATTTTATCAAATCAGCAATAGCATTTTCTTGAACTAAAATTTCATCAATTCTGTCAGTTGTTTGAGAAATAAGCTCTTGAGGAGCATTTTCTAAAAATTTAGGGTTATTAATGCGAGATTCTAAAGATTTTCTTTCAACTTGGAGCTTTTGCAATTTTTTATTTTGTCGAGCAATTTCAGCCTCCAAGTCAATTAAATTTTCTAAAGGAATAGCAATTTTAGATGCTGAAACAACAGCACTTGCAGATTTATCCGGAACATTTGAAGAATATGAAATATTTTCCACTTTAGCCATTCTCTTGATATAGCTTTCTATTTCTTCAAATATAGTTTTTTCTTCAATTGGAGAATCAACTATAATATCAAATTTTACATTCATAGGAATATTAAAACTTTGACGAACATTTCTTAAAGAAGAAATAGTGTCAAAAACTAACTCCATTTCTTTTGCTTCCTTAGAAAATGACAATTTTTCCACATAAACAGGATATGAAGCAAGCATAATTGCTTTTATATCTGTTTTTTTAGGTATTAACTGCCATATTTTTTCCGTAATATGAGGCATAATTGGATGCAATAATCTCAATGCCATATCTAATACATATCTCAGAACTCTTTGAGTATTTTGTTTTATATTTTCATCCTGCAACTGAATTTTGGCAATCTCAACATACCAGTCACAGTATGAATTCCAGAAGAAATCATAAAGAATATGAGCAGTTTCACCAATTCTGTAATTTTTTATGTCATCATTAACTTCTTTTGCTACAGAATTTAATTTGTCTAAAATCCATTTATCTGCAATTGTGAGACTTGAATAATCAATTTCATTATCATCAACGCCATCAAGATTCATCAGTACAAATCTTGATGCATTCCAAATTTTATTTGCAAAATTTCTACCATATTCAAATCTTTCATCACTAATTTTTATATCCTGCCCACCATATGTACATAATGAGGTCATTGTAAATCTCAATGCGTCACAACCATATTTATCAATAATTACAACCGGGTCAATAGTGTTACCTTTAGATTTTGACATCTTTTGCCCTTTTTCATCGCGAATTAAACCGTGTATATATACTGTTGAAAAAGGAGCCTTTCCAGTAAATTCTAAACCCATAGTAATCATTCTTGCGACCCAGAAAAATATAATATCAAAGCCAGTTACAAGAGTTGTCGTAGGATAGAACTTTTTAAAATCTTCGCTATCAGTATTTGGCCAACCCATAGTAGAAAATGGCCACAAACCTGAAGAAAACCAAGTGTCCAATACATCCGTTTCTTGTTCCCAAAGTTCAGGGTTAGGATTTTCTTTTGCTACTATCATTTCACCTGTTTTCTTGTTGTGATAAGCAGGTATTTGATGTCCCCACCATAATTGACGAGATATACACCAATCTCTTATATTTTCCATCCAACCAAGATAGTTCTTTTCCCAGCGTTCAGGTACAAACTTGATTCTTCCGTCCTTTACAGCTTTTATTGCTTCTTCTGCCAACGGTTTCATTTTTACAAACCATTGTTCGGAAAGTAATGGTTCAATTGTTGTCCCACAACGCTGACACTTGCCGACATTATGTTCATGATCTTTAGTTCTTAATAAAAATTTTTCATAAGAAAGCATCTCAATTATTTTCTTGCGAGCATCTGCTCTATCAAGTCCATGCAGACTTTGAGGAACTTCACCGCAAGATTTCATCTTGCCTTCTTCGTCAATTACCCATATTGGTCGTAATCCATGACGCCTACCAACTTCAAAATCGTTTGGATCATGAGCAGGTGTAATTTTTACAGCACCTGTTCCAAAATTTCTATCTACATATTCATCTGCAATAATAGGTATCTCGCGTCCAGTTAAAGGAACAACAACTGTTTTTCCTACAAGCTCTGAATATTTATGATCATCAGGATGAACCGCAATAGCTACATCGCCAAAAATTGTTTCAGGTCTTGTTGTTGCAACAATAATTGCTCCTGATTCATTTTTTAAAGGATAAGAAATTTCCCACAAATGTCCTTGTTCAGTTGCATATTCTGTTTCAACATCCGAAATTGCACTTCGACAACGAGGACACCAGTTTACAATATACTTACCTTTATAAATCAATCCCTTCTCAAAAAGTCTTACAAAAACCTCTTTAACTGCATCTGAACAACCTTCATCAAAAGTAAATCTTTCTCTTGTTCTGTCAAAAGAAGCTCCAAGGCGTTTACACTGATCCAAAATTCTTGATTTATGCGCATTTGCCCATTCCCAAGTTTTTTCAAGAAATTTTTCACGACCTAAATCATAACGCGATATACCTTTTTCTCTTAGTTGTTTTTCTACAACATTTTGAGTCGCAATTCCGGCATGGTCCGTACCTGGGACCCAAAGTGTTTCATAACCGCTCATTCTATGGTATCTGACTAAAATATCCTGTAATGTTTCATCTAAAGCATGCCCCATATGCAAAACACCGGTTACATTTGGAGGAGGGATTACTATAGAATAAGGCGGTTTTTGACTTTTTGCATCAGCCTTAAAAAATTCATTTTCTTCCCAAAATTTGTAAATATATTCTTCCGTTTCTTTTGCATTGTAAACGGTAGGTAAATCAGTTATTGTAGCCATAAATCATATCCTCATTTTCATTTATAATTTTAGATTATCACAAAAAAGAAATTTATTGAAATAGATTAAATAATATGTTATAATGTAATAAAGAATAGACTTGAGGATGGAGTAAAAATGTCCATAAAATTTAAATCTGCATTTACATTAGCAGAAATAATGATTGTACTACTCGTACTAACAATTTTATTTGCGGGGTTTGCGCCTGTAGTCACAAAAAAAATTCGTTCTAAAAATTCGAATTATTTAGACAGATGGGTTTGGTCTACTCGAAATTACATGGCCGGACCTATGGACGCGTATTATGACTCGGGCAATAACAATAATTTTGGGGAAGTATTTTTTGGAGTCTCTCCTATTGAAGAAAATGATATTCATACAACGTACCTTCCATATTCAAAAATAGTTATACGATCTGGACCTGTGACAACAAATGGAATATTACAGCGTCAACTTCAGCTAAGATATGGGTATGATTCTACGCCTTATGGAAATTTTCAATCCAGTCTAATTGCAGATACATCTAATATACTTTTTGGAGGGGAGTATCCAAATTTACAACTTGCGAATAGAAAAAATAATGACAACTATCCTCAAAATAATTTCGCATTTGGGAAAGATGCATTAAATTCATTGACATACACTGAAGCACAAACTTCCGGAACACAAGTACAACAAGCAAAAAATAATACCGCAGTTGGTTATAAAGCATTGAATACACTTGTAAAAGGAAGTGATAATGTTTCTATCGGATCTGAAGCAGGCAGTGATTCAAACAATATATCAAATAATGTAATGATTGGATATCAGGCAGGAAAAAGTACCGGTGGAAATAAAAATGTTTTAATAGGTTATAATGCACGATCCGGAGGTAGCAATAATACTTTTATAGGCTATAATGCTGGCAGCAGTTCTGTAGCGGTAAATAATAATGTAGGCATAGGCTATAATACATTACATTCTTTATCAATGGGGGAACACAATATTGCGATAGGAGCACATGCTCTTGAGAATTTAACACAAGGTTCAAATAATGTTGCACTTGGTTACAATGCTTGCTCGAATTTAACGTCAGGTTCTAATAAAACCTGCTTAGGAGCTAATTCCGGTCCTTCTGTTAATGCAACTTCTGATGATATTGAAAGGACATACATTGGAGGAAAACCTTTTGGGGATAATAATTTCGGAGGAGATGCTGTACTAGAAATTCATAATCCTAATACTTCAAATGCTAATTTGAATAATAATCCTGATATAAAATCAAATACAACTACTGTAATAAATGGAAATTTAATAGTAAGAGGTAAAATATTTTTTACTATTGGCAACATTTTATACCCATTTTATTATGATAATAACATTTTTGGAACAGACAAGAATGTTTGTGCATACTCACAAACTTCTTATAATTTAAATACAGTTAATTGCCCCGAATTGACAAATATAAGCTCTAGTGACAGACGTTTAAAAAATATAAAATCTCGTTTTAACAATGGTTTGAGCGATATCGAAAAAATAAACATATACAATTATAACTACAAAAATGACAAAACGAAATCTAAAAATGTAGGTGTTATTGCTCAAGATTTGCAAAAAATATTTCCTAACGCTGTCAGCACAGATACCAACGGTTATTTGCAAATTCGTTGGGATGAAATGTTTTTCTCAACTATCAACAGCATTAAAGAAATTAATAAAAAAATAATATTATCTTTTAAAGATTTAATCAATATTGAAAATAAAATTACAAAACTTGAAAAAGAAAATAAAGAATTAGAAGCGCAAGTTGAAATTCTATCGTCAAAAGTTAAGAATTTAAAGAAATAACTTGATTTTTATTAGTGTTTGAACTACACTATAATATAGTAGTAGTGCCGGGTCGGAATTAAAAACCTTACCGGCAGAGAATAGAAATTAAGGAGAAAAAAAATGACAGGAAAGAATTTTTTATTTACTTCGGAATCAGTTACCGAAGGTCACCCCGACAAAGTTTGCGATCAAATTTCAGATGCAATTTTGGATGAATTTTTAACAAAAGACAATCATTCACGAGTTGCTGCAGAGACAACAGTTACAACCGGTATGGCACTAGTATGTGGTGAAATTACAGCTGATTGTTATGTTGATATTCCACAAGTAGTACGAAACACAATTAAAAATATAGGTTACTGCGGAACAAATTCCGGTGGATTTGATGCTGATACATGCGCTGTTATAACAAGTATTGATGAACAATCATGCGATATAGGCAACGGTGTTAATAAAGCTCTTGAAGCAAGATGTGAAAATGCTGATACTTCTATTACCGAAACTGAGTCAATCGGAGCAGGAGATCAGGGTATTATGTTTGGTTTTGCTTGCGATGAAACACCTGAGCTCATGCCTTTACCTATAAGTTTAGCCCACAAGTTATCTTATAGACTCGCACAAATCAGAAAACAAGGACTTGTTAACTATTTAAGACCAGATGGTAAATCTCAGGTTACAGTTGAATATATTGATGGTAAACCATCAAGAATTCATACAATATTGTTATCTACACAACACGATCCTATAATAAACGGTCAAAGTGATAATAGTATTGTTCAAAAAATAATTTCAGAAGATTTAAAAAGACTTGTCATAGACTATATTTTTGAAAATGAAAATATTAAACCTGATAGTGATACAAAAATTTTAATAAACCCATCAGGTAGATTTGTTATTGGCGGACCTCAGGGAGATTCAGGCTTAACAGGAAGAAAAATCATTGTAGATACATATGGCGGATATTCAAGACACGGCGGTGGTGCTTTTTCCGGAAAAGATCCAACAAAAGTTGATCGTTCAGCAGCATATGCTTCACGTTATGTAGCAAAAAATATTGTAGCTGCAGGTCTTGCTGATAAGTGTGAAATTGAACTTGCATACGCAATTGGTGTTGCAGAGCCGTTATCTATTCTCGTAGATACTTTTGGGACTGGTAAAATTGCAGATGAAGAAATAGAAAAACTTGTAAGAAAGAATTTTGATCTAACTCCTGCAGGAATTATCAATAAATTTGATTTGAGAAATCTTCCTTCTAAAAATGGCGGTAAATTTTATCAACTGCTCGCATCTTATGGACATATGGGAAGAACTGATATTAATGTGCCTTGGGAACAAATAGATAAAGCTCAAGACTTGAAAAAACAAGCGCTTTCCTGTGGATGCGGTTGCGTATAAATAAAATTTATTTATTAAAACAGAGTGTATCAAACACTCTGTTTTTTTATTGTAATTTTTCTAATTCATCAAGCTCGTTTGATAATTCTATCAATTTATTTTTCAATTTTCGGTTATCATTTTTTAACTTTTCGACACGTTTAATATCTTTTTCTACCCTTGATATTAAATCATTCGTTTTTTGATTTAATTCCTTAACAGAGTTTATGGAAGCATAAAACATTTCATCCCAACGAATTTTATAATATCCTTTTTCATCTTTAAAAACAGATTCAGGGAAGACTTTTTTCAAACTTTGAGCAATAACACCAACATGAGGAACTTTCGATTTATCTGCCTTAAATGTGTAATTGTAAAATTTCAATTTTTCTATATATTTCAAGCCATCTTTGAATTCTGGACCTATATCCTTTAATCTTGCATCACTTGATAAAGTATCATCAGCATCTCTATAACTTAAATCCGGACAACAAGAACCATTTTCATCGTTATGAGCTTTGCTAAATTCGGAATTATCATTGTTGTATATGATAGAAAATACAGCGTTATCTTTTATATAATCATAAAAATCATAATTACCTGAAGTTAAGGATGTCCAATCATAAGAATCTGCATACTGAGTAGCTGCCAAAGATGAACATATACAAGTTTCATGCAAAGAGAATTTCATATGTTTTTGATGATTATTTATATCATCTGAAGAATCTAATCTACGGCTTTTTGCATTTCCATCTTCACCGGCTAGAACAAAAAAGTCTTGATTAGTTTTGGTTGGTATCAAGTAATAGCCCATAAGAGAAGAAATTTTATTAGTTGAATAATTACCATTGCCGTCAAAATGTGAATTTCCAAGCATAAAAGGCTGCCCTCGAACAACCAAATCACCATTGATAACAACAGTAGCATTTTTGCCGGATAGATTATGGACCTCTAAAGCGCCACCTGAATGACTAGAATTATCTTTACCTATAAATACTCTATCAACATCATCATTATAAATATCCGAATCACCATCAGCACCAATGCACATGCGATTATTACCGTTTCCAGCATTGCAGGAGTTATTTCCAATAGCGGTTGTATTTGAAAAACTGCTAGGTTTTTGATTCGCTTTATAACCAATTGCAACATTATTCATTCCATCGGCATAAGCAAAATTTCCCAAAGCGACATTGTTATCTCCGGATGCCTTTGAATTAAAACCAATAGCAACACCGTTATATTGGTATCCTGAATTTGATTCCCCGCTATTATTCATAATATTAATATCATTTCCGATTGCAACGTTATTACTCCCAAAATCCGAAATATTATGACCTATAGCAACGGATTTCTGTATACTATTTTGAATAGGACTACTTTCTATCAATTCATTACCTACAAAAACAGAATCTTTAGCATATGCAAATAAATCAGAAACTGCCTTATAGCCTATAGCCACATTATTTTCAGATGAAGAAGGAATATTATTTAATGCATATCTTCCTATAGACGTATTATTTTTTATATTTGACGAAAGATTATATTCTGCGCCAAAAAGAATATTATCATATGCAGAATATAAATTACCAACAGAGCTACCTCCATATTTAAATTCAATCTGCGGTTGATTTATTTTGTTGCTTGACCTTATCAGCAGCTTTGCAGGTGTATATTGAAACAAGTCTCTTATTTCGTCTCCATCGTTTGGTGTCATACCTATGAAAGAAGCTTGATAAAAATCTTTACTTGCTCCATCAGAATAAATATCATGCATACTATCATCACTAACAGTAGACCAAACAGAATCAGTAGAAGAATTTGTGTATCTTGATGTGATAATAGGGGCAAAAGCTGCCATTAATATAGTTAAAACTGACATTATCACCATAAGTTCTGCAAGTGAAAAGGCTTTATGCATTTTATACATTTATTATCTCCTTTCCAATCTGTTTAATCTTGCATTTAATAAAGAAATTTGTTTCTTTATTATTTTATGATCTGATTTTACGACCTTTAAATCAGATTTTAAAGATGAAATTTTTGAAATAGTATTTTCAACTTTTGCATTTAAGGTTTTAACCGCATTTATTAATGCATAAAACATTTCATCCCAACGTATTTTTAAAAAGCCATTTTTATCTTCTGATACAGAATCAGGGAAAACGTTTTTTAATTCTTGAGCAATAACACCAACTTGAAGTTTTTTTAATTTATCAAATTTAAAAACAAAATTATATGGCTTTAATTTTAATATCTTATCTAATCCATCATTATTTTTTATAAAATTTTCTTTTAATCTAAAATCAGACGATATAATATTTGGGCAATTTGAATTCATAGAATATACATTATTACCGCAAGTTCCTCCGTATAATAAGATATTGCCAGATCTCGCTCCGGAATTAGATAACGTTTCACATAAAAAACCAGAATAAGTATTTAAAATTTGAGAATAATAATTATCTGCGGAGCACTGTTGATAATTATCATCCACTCCTGCACTAACACTATCTGTTAAATTATTGTAAGTAATATTACCACTTCCATCACTTGGATATAAATTCCCTTTTACTACTAAATTTGAATTCAAAACTACAATAGGATTACTATCATTATTAAAATTATGAATTTCTAAAACAGATCTACCAGAAAAACCATTTGGAGTTCCACCTATATATATATGTTGAGCATTATCATATCCAAAGTTTTTAGAAGATTTATTTGAGCTATATGCGGATTTATACCCTATACAAATATTTTCTTCATTTTCACCAATAGTTTCATTCGAATAAGGAATAGATTCACATGCTTTATAACCTATTGCAGTCATGTTTGAAATATCATCATAGATACCGGTATAAACATCAGCACCTATAATATTATTATAAGATGCATTTCCTCCGTAGAACTTTGAACCTACAATAGTATTATACTTAGCATTTGGGCTTGTGAAACCAGAACCAGTATCTGCTCCAATAAAAATATTATGATCAGCTTGCGTATCAATAGATGCCATTGAATGAGAACCTATTGCAATATTTTTATCAGGAGAAAATGTAGTTGATCCGGAATAAGATCCGATATAAATACCATCTACTGATTTATTCTCACTGCTGCCCATTTTTCTTGTACTGTTATCACCAATCGCAATAATATGAGAATTTGAATTTTTAGAAGCAGCATTTTCAGCCATAGAAAAATTCCCGATAGCAATACTATTATAAGGTTTTACAATTCCAGATAAAGCCGAAATACCGGCAGCAGTATTATATTCTCCTGAAAAAGAAGAGTAATTGCCTCCAAATAATAGGTTTTTATCATTCAACAAAATAGATCCAGAATTTAAACCTCTGCCAGAACCAAATCTAAATTGCATCTGATGTGTCTTAAATGTATCACCATTATTACTTACATCACCTGAATTTACCACAAGTTTCCCAGAAACTGATGTTTTTACAGCCGGAGGGACCTCACCAACGTATGCACTTGAAGTCCAATTATCAACACCAGGGTTAAAATAGGAATCATAATTATTATCATTTGGAACAAAATTCCATACTGATTCGCTCTCAAGCATATCTGAAGCATGCCTTTTTGTAATCATAGGAGCCATTGCTGCAAACAATGCGGCAATTATAACAAGAACTATTAATACTTCTGTTAAAGAGAATGCTTTTTTTATTCTGCTATTCATCCTCAAAATACTCCCTGACATATTCCTATATTAATTATAACATATTTAATGCTTGAATTCAATATTATTTACATGATAAAATTTTTATGCGATGTCTAAAAATATAAAATGGATCATATGTTTTGTTATAATACTTGGGAATTTTTTAGGAATGTTGGATTCAACAACAGTACAGTTGGCATTATATCCAATTTCTCAAGGTTTAAACATTACATTAAATAAAGTTCAATGGGTAATTATAGCATATATGCTGGTATTAACAGTTTTTTTGCCTTTTTTTGGAAAACTTGGGGACATCTTTCCAAAAAATAAAATTTATGCTTCAGGTTTTTTATTATTTGCATTGGGTGCATTTCTAAATACAACGGCTTCAAACTTTAATTTATTGATTCTTTATAGAATAGTAGAAGCATTAGGAGCATCTATAATGCTTGCAAATGGTCCTGCATCTATAGCAACATTATTTCGTGGAGAAGACAGAGGGAAAGCATTAGGATTAAACGCAAGTTTTGTCGCAATTGGCGGTATGTGCGGACCGGCATTAGGAGGTATGATGATTCATTATTTTGGTTGGAGAACAATATTTTTACCATCTGTTCCGATTTCAATAATAGGGGGGATACTTTCCTATAAACTTATACCTTCTTTCATACCTAATAAGAAATTTAAATTTGACTACAAAGGTTTTATCTATTTTAGCATCGCATTATTTGCACTTCTTCTTGCTATTTCTGAAGGGCATCATTGGGGTTGGAAATCTGTTAAAATAATAATACTTGGGATTATGGCACTAATTTTTGGAGGTTTATTTTATTTTAGAGACAAAAAAATAAACTATCCAATGATTAATTTTAAAATGTTTCATATAAAAGCTTTTACTTTTGGGAATTTTGCAGTTATGACATCATATATCACAATGTTTACAAATGCAATTTTACTCCCGCTATTCTTACAACAAATTATGAAATATAATGCTTTTATAACAGGTTTGCTAGTACTTCCATATTCTATAGCTTCATCTATTGTTGCCCCTTTTGCGGGAGGATATTCAGGTAAGCACGGAAGCAGAATTTTAACTCTAATAGGTCCTATAATCTATATAATTTCATTACTAATTTTTTCAACATTTGATACAAATACAAAAATGTGGGAAGTTATATTTGCATCAATTGTAATGGGTATAGGAAACGGATGTTTTCAGTCTCCATCAAATAATGCTATTATAACAAGTGTTAAAAAATCTGAATTGGGTATCGCTAGTGGAATCTTGTCATTAGCAAGAAATCTTGGTAATATCCTTGGAGTAGCAATAACAATAACTCTTTTCGAAAGTTTTTATCATAAATTTTACAATCTTGGCTTAGAAATTGCTTTTTTAAAAGCATATCATTTGACTATGAGTATAGGAATAATTTTCGGATTAACTTGTCTGATTTGCTCATTTATTGCATACAAACCTCATGACGAAAATTAATTGTTGAAAAAAAAATTTCTTCGTTTTAATATAAAAGTGTAAATTGTACACTAAACGAATTTTGATTGGCGGATTATATGACTAACGAAAATATAAGAAATATAGCAATAATAGCACACGTTGACCACGGGAAAACTACACTTGTAGATTGTTTATTAAAACAAGCCGGAGTTTTTAGAGAAAATCAGCATGTTGAAGAACGAGTTTTAGACAGTAATGATCTTGAGCGAGAAAGAGGAATTACGATCCTTTCTAAAAACATTGCAATTAATTATAAAGGAACAAAAATTAATGTTGTAGATACACCAGGGCACGCTGATTTTGGCGGAGAAGTTGAACGTGTATTAGGAATGGTTGACGGAGCACTTTTAATTGTTGATGCTGCTGAAGGTCCTATGCCTCAAACAAGATTTGTTTTGTCAAAAGCCTTAGAATTAGGGTTAAAAATAATTGTTGTAATAAATAAAATTGACAAACCTGCCGGAGAACCTTTAACTGCGCTGGATAAAGTTTTTGATCTTTTTACAGAATTAACTGACCGCGAAGATTTGATTGATTTTCCATTTATATTCGCAAGCAGTTTGAACGGATTTGCAATAAATGAACTTGATGATGAAAGAAAAGATATGACCCCTCTATTGGATTGTATTCTTAAAAATATTAACCCTCCTGAAGGGAATGCTGATAATCCTTTCCAATTTAGAGCAACGACACTTGATTATAATGAATATGTAGGAAGAATTGTTATAGGGCGTGTTGCACAAGGAATTGTTCACTCTCAAGATACTGTTTGCTGGATTCAAGCAGACGGGACACAATCAAAAGGAAAAATTACAAAATTATTTGGTTTCCATGATCTTGGGCGTGTTGAAATTCAAGAAGCAAGTGCCGGAGATATAGTCGGTATCGCAGGATTTTCAGATATTCAAATTGGTGAAACACTTTGCGACACAGAAAATCCGCAGGCATTACCTCTTATTAAAGTTGATGAGCCAACATTACAAATGAATTTTTCAGTAAACGACAGCCCTTTTGCTGGTCAAGAAGGTAAATTTGTAACTTCAAGGCAATTAAGAAAACGTTTGTATACTGAACTTGAAAAAAATGTTAGCTTAAGGGTTGAAGATACAGAATCTACTGATTGTTTTAAAGTTTCAGGTCGTGGGGAATTACATTTAAGTATCCTGATAGAAACAATGCGTCGTGAAGGATACGAATTTGCGGTGTCAAAACCTGAAGTAATTTTTAAAAACATAAACGGAGAACAATACGAACCTTATGAAAATTTAATGGTAGATGTTCCAGATGAATATGCAGGTTCTGCAATTGAAAGACTTTCAAACAGAAAAGGTGAAATGAAGGATATGAAATCTGCAAAAGGCAGAACGCATTTAACATTCCACATTCCAGCCAGAGGTTTGATTGGCTTTAGAAACGAATTTATCAGAATGACACGCGGAGAAGGTATTATGTACCATACCTTCCTTGAATATAAGCCATTCGCAGGAGAAATTAACAGACAAAGAAACGGTTCTATTATAGCACACGAGCAAGGGGAGGCAATTCCATATGCACTTGCCCAATTTGAAGATAGAGGAGTATTCTTTGTTACGCCTAAAACAAAAGTTTACCGTGGAATGATTATCGGTGAAGGCAATCGTCCGCAAGATATTGTTGTTAATATTTGCAAAACTAAAAAATTGACAAATATGAGAAGTTCTACAGCGGATGTAATGGTAACTCTGCAAGCTCCAAGAATATTGTCACTTGAAGAAGCATTAGAATATATTGGAGACGATGAACTTGTAGAAATAACTCCTGAAAATGTAAGAATTCGCAAAGCAGATTTAAATAAGAAAATTTATAATTAATTATTCTATTAGTTTACCTTCAAACAGATCCATTACCATATTCACATTATCAGAATGATATGCAGAGTCAACGTGATTTATTTTTTTTGCAGATACACTTAGATCTGTGTCACTTTTAACTTTTTCAATAATTTCTTTATTTGAGAAATTATCTTCAACAATTAAAGGCTTTTTTACATCTTGCCTGGGAGACTCCTGAGATTGCTGAGTGCGAATTTTATCATCCTCAGGCATCGGTGCACGAACAATAATTTTTGGTTCTGTACCAAAAACAGATTTAGCAGATTCTTGCAAAAAAACAAACCTTTCTCCTTCAGAGCTAAAATTTTTCAACCAAGTTGGATTTTTAATAGCAATTATAACTTCATCTGCAGTTAATTTTACAGGGATTGCTTGTTGTTTTAAAATAGCTCTTGAAGGGAAACTCGATATATTATCCAAAAACTTAACCCATAATCCTTTTATATCAGCATTTTGAAGCGGTATTTCAGGACTCACCGGCTTTTTTATTACATTTTCATTCTTTTCAATAGAGTTATGCAATTCATTATCAACAATCTCTTGTTTTTTTACAGGAGCAGGAGCATTATTGTATGCGACTTGACACATTTGAACTGCTGCACCGCCTTCTAAAATAGATATACGTCTATTCAAATCCGCAAGCTTAGTATTTTCAGTTAAATTTGCCATATCTAAAATCGCGACATCAAGCCACAATTTAGGATTTGATGTAAGTTTTAACTCTTTAATATAATTAGAACACTTATCAATTAATGCTATTATCTGATGCGTCTCAAGATTTTTAACCTTATCAGCAATAATTTTAATCTGTTCCTCATTCAACTGTACAGAATCTGTATACGCATTAATAGATTTTATAACAAGAGCATTTCTTAAAAATTCAAGTAAATTTAACAAAATTTGAGAAGGTTCGTTACCTTGATTGTATATGCTGTTCAAAACATCAAGTGCATTATTTTGATTTGAAGATGAAATAGCTTCGAATAGAGAACATAAAATTTCAAAAGATAAGCGCCCTAATAACCTGTTTATATCTTCAACATTAATTTCTTTTTCTGAGGTATTTAAAATACTTAATTGATCCAATAAAGCTATACTATCTCTCATTCCGCCTGCAGAATTCTGTGCAATATAATATAGTGCAGAGTCGGAAATATTTATACATTCCTTATCTGAAATAAATCTTAAATGCTTTGAAATTTCATCTGTGGTTATACGCTTGAAATCAAATCTTTGACAGCGGCTTTTTATAGTGTCTAAAACCTTATGAACTTCTGTTGTTGCGAGAATAAAAATTACATTTTCAGGTGGTTCTTCAAGAGTTTTTAGTAAAGCGTTGAAAGCAGTTGAAGTAAGCATATGAACTTCATCTATAATATATATTTTATAACGGCTATGAACCGGAGCCATAGCCACATTTTGAATAATTTCTTCAGCATCATTTACAGAACGATTACTTGCTGCATCAATTTCTATAACATCAATAGGTATTGATTTTGTAATATTTTTACAGTTATCACATTCATTACAAGGAGAAATAGTGGGACCATTAATACAGTTTAATGATTTTGCAAAAATTCTTGCCGTAGAAGTTTTGCCAGTACCTCTTGGACCAGTGAAAAGATATGCATGAGCGATCCTTTTCATTTCAATTGCATTTGACAATGCCTTTTTAATATGCTCCTGACCTACAACTTCTTCTAGTTTTTGTGGTCTGTATTTCCTATATAAAGGTATATAACTTTTATTCATGATAAAGTAATTATAACAAATAATCTAAAAAAAGGATATAATATGAACTTAATTAAACCTGCAAAATTAAAACAGGGAGACACAATAGCTTTTATTGCTCCATCAGGAAATATTTCTGAGAATAAAGTTTTAAATGCGAAGCTATATTTTGAAAATAAAGGTTATAAAGTTGTTTTTGGGGAAAATCTGCTAAAACAAGACAGATATATGGCAGGGTCTGATAAAGAGCGCATTAACGACATACATTGGGCATTTGAAGATAAAAAAATTAATGCAATTTTGTGCGCCAGAGGCGGATATGGAGCAATAAGACTTATTCACGATATCGACTATGATTTAATTAAAAATAATCCGAAAATTTTTTGTGGATACTCTGATATATCTGCACTTTCTGCTATGATTTTAAAAAAAACAGGGCTAATAACATTTTCTTCTCCTATGCCAAAAGGGGATTTTCAACCTGATGAAATTGACGAATTTACTGAAAAAAACTTTTTTGAAGCTTTAACACTTCATAATATAAAAATAAAATCTCAAAATTTAAAAACTTATAACAACGGAAAAACTGAGGGAATACTTTTTGGTGGTAATTTATCAACAATAGCATCACTTTGCGGAACTGACTTTATCCCTAATGAAAAATTTATATTTTTTGCTGAAGATTTATGCGAACCAGTATATAAAATAGATAGATATTTTAGACAGCTTTTGAATATTGATAAATTTAAACAAAATCTTTCTGGGATAATACTTGGGGAATTTTTGGATGCTGAGCCTGAAGAGCTATTTAAAGAATTGGCAAAAGAATGTAAGATTCCAATGTTTGGCGGATATAAAATAACTCATGCTAAACAAAAAATTACTGTCCCATATGGGGCATTCGCGAAATTAGATAATGGAGATATAAATATCAATCTTTAATTATCAGAACATCAGAATTTGTATGCTCAAGAATCCTTTTACTAACTGAATTATTAAAAAATCTTGATAAATGTTTTTTATCGTGCATACCGGTAACTACAAGATCAATATTTTTTTCAGAAGAATATTTTATTATTTCCTCTGAAGGAATACCTTTTAAAATATGTTTAGAATAAATTTTACATCCTCTATCTTCAAAAATTTTTTCTATCCTATCTAAAAGAATTTTAGCAGAATTATACTGTTGAACTTCTGCATCTTGAATCCAATTCATATCTACTTCTCCCTGCAAAAATAAATAATCCGGCATCTCATAAACAGAGACTATATGAATTTCTTTCCCTTTAAGATTTAAAAAACTTAAGGCTCTATTTATTATTCTCTCTGCTGTCAAATCAAAAGCAAAAAGAATACGTTCTGAATTGTTTAAATTTTTTGCGATATAAACAGAATTCTCAGATAAAGAAGCTATTTCTTGAGATACAGAACCAAGCCATTTTTTTATGCCTTTTTTACCATTAGAACCTAAAACCAGAATATCGTAATCCTTCTCTCTTTCTGATTCTAATATAGAATCAATTACAGAACCGCATTTTGTTATCGTATTATCAAATTTTATGTTATTGTTATCAAAAAAAACTTTTGAGTTCTTTAATATTGATTGTATAGTTGAAGAACAATAACTTGCATACTTGTCATTATCCAATGTTATTGGAAGCATTCCATAATCAGATACTGATAATATATCTGCATTAAAATTACCAGCCCAATTAGAAAAATTTAAAATTGAATTGTAACTTATCTTAGACCCGTCTGTAGCAAATAAAACTTTCATAAATTCTCCTTTTTTAATCAAAATAATATATGTTAAGGAAAATTACATTAACTGGTCATATAGATATTTTTCTGATAATATAAAGGAGTAGATTATTGGGTTTAATGTTATAGATGACAGCTGAAGATATTAAATTAAAAGATTATAAAGAGCTTATAGAAATAATTGCCAAAGTTGAATATCAAAAGTTTTCGACTTCACATCTTATTGAATTGCCTGAGCTAATAAATATCGGGACTCATGCTCTATATATATTATTTAAAAATACAAAACCTGAAAAAGTTAATAATACATATCTTTCTACTGCAATTAAATGGGCAATCAGAAATGAAGTTAGAAGACGCTATAAATGGTATACACTTAAAAATAAACAGCAATGTAATATTGACCCGGAAGTTGAAAGTAATAATCAAACTGAAATTAGAGCAGAAGTCTATAAAAATATATTATCCATAGATGAATTGCAAGAAGCTGAAGTTCCTACACAGATAAAATCTAATGACAGAAATCCAGAGGAAAACATTGAATTTAGTGAACTAAAACAGGGTATTTTGGAGTCTATGGAAAAACTCCCTCCACGAGAAAAAGAATTTATAGAATACAAATTTTTTAAAGATAAAAAACTTCGTGAAATTTCTGAGGAATTTAATATTTCTCAGTCAAGAATATCAAGAATAATTCAATCTGGTCTTGATAGAATAAAAAAAGATTTGGCTAAACAAGGGATAATTTAATTTATGAATACAATTTTTGAAAAAAGCAACGGTTCAGATGGAATAAATCTAACCGAAAGTGTAAGTGATATTGATTTTTTACCAGATTATTTATTAAGAAAAAATAATGTAGGGTTGCCACAATTATCAGAACTTGACGTAATGCGCCACTATAAAGAACTTTCCGATTTAAATTTTTGTATAGAAAAGGGTTTTTATCCCCTTGGTTCTTGTACAATGAAGTACAATCCTAAAGTAAATGAATTTTTATCATCACTTGAAGGTTTTAATATCCATCCAAATATAGATGATGATAAAGCGCAAGGTTGTCTTGAACTTATGTATAAATTAAAAACTGCATTACTTGAAATTACAGGGATGGATGCAATTACTCTTCAACCATCTGCCGGCGCACACGGAGAAATGACCGGAATGATGATTATAAAAAGATACTTCGAGACAGTTGGAGAACAAAGAACCAAGGTAATTATACCTGATTCTGCTCATGGAACAAATCCTGCAAGTGCAAAAATGGCAGGATTTGATATTGTTGAAATTAAGTCTAATAAAAAAGGACAAGTAGATATAAATGCATTAAAAGAAGTATTAAATGATGATATTGCAGCAATAATGATGACAAATCCAAATACATTAGGTATTTTTGAAGAACAAGTCGAAGAAATTTCCGAAATTATGCATAAAAATGGTTCTTTGCTTTATTATGACGGCGCTAATTTCAATGCAATAATGGGCTACACAAATCCGAAATTAATGGGATTTGATGTAGTGCATCTAAATTTACACAAAACATTTTCAACTCCGCATGGAGGAGGAGGACCTGGTGCAGGTGTTGTTGCAGTAGTAGATAAACTAAAAGATTATTTACCTGTACCTGATATTATTTATCAAAATGGGAATTATAAAAAGGATTATAGCATTAAAAATACTATTGGAAGCGTAAAAGATTTTTACGGGAATTTTTCTATACTGGTTAGAGCTTATGCATATATTCTTATGATGGGTAAAAATCTTAAAAAGGCAACAGAAAATGCTGTTTTAAATGCAAATTATTTAAAGGAAAAACTAAAAAAATATTACAATCTTCCGTATGATGAACCTTGTATGCATGAATTTGTTATAACAGGAGAAAAACAAAAAGAAGAAAATGGAGTTTCAACATTAAATATAGCTAAAGCCATGATGGACGGGAATACACACCCTCCAACAGTTTATTTCCCTTTAATTGTACATGAAGCTATGATGATTGAACCTACAGAATCTGAAAATAAACAAACTCTTGATGACTTTATAAATATAATGATTAGAATTGCAGATGAATGCAAATTAGATACTGAGAAAATTTTGTCAGCTCCACATACTACTCCTGTCAAAAAAATTGATGAAGTTACTGCTGCAAGGCATCCAGATCTAAATTATAAAGGAAACTAATTATATGAATATTGATAAAAAAAAGAAAAAAATATCTTTCCCCCATATGGGAACAGTCAGCATAGCTTGGTCTGCAGCCCTAAGAATTATTGGATGTGAACCATATGTCGAACCATACACAAGCAAACGGACTTTATCATTAGGGACAAAACACTCTCCTGAAGCGATATGTATTCCATATAAGCTAATTTTAGGGAATTTTATTGAAGCACTGGAAGGTGGAACAGATTATGTTGCTATGATTACCTCTCCTGGTTGCTGCCGTTTGGGAGAATATGGCAAATGCATTGAAAATGCGCTTAAAGATTTAGGATATGAAACAAAATATGTAGAAATGCAGCTCTATGACGGAATTAAAGGAATGTATAATTTCTTAAAAACAGTTAGTGGTAAAAATAATTTATTTTTATTCATGAGAGCAATCATTATCGCAATTACTAAAGCTTTTATGCTTGATGCACTCGAAACAAAACTTTCATACTGCAGAGCCAGAGAAATTCATTTTGGGGACTCCGAAAAACACTATAAGAAAGCATTAAAATATATCGACGAAAATGACACAATTTCAGGATTAAAAAAAGCTCATAAACAAGTTGAAGAAGAAATGAAAAAGGTTGAACTTGACCTTAAACGTGAAGTTTTAAATGTTGATATCACCGGTGAAATATATGTAGTAAATGATGAATTTTCAAATCAAAATATTGAAAGAGAACTTGGGAAAATGGGAGTTCAAGTCAGAAGAAGTCTTACACTTACAAGTTTTCTAAAAGATGCAATTATTCCAAAATTATTTCGCCAAGGTGAAACACATCTTCAACGAGCTTTTAGACTCGCAAAACCTTATTTAATGAGAGATATAGGCGGAGATTCATTAGAATGTGTATCTGATGTAGTTTATGCTCAAGAAAAAGGTGCTGATGGTATAATTCATTTAAGTCCATTTACTTGCATGCCTGAAATTATGTCACAAAATATATTTCCTGCAATGCGTGAAAATTGTGACATCCCAATTTTAGCATTAATAATGGACGAACAAACTGGAAGAGCAGGATATATTACACGTATTGAAGCTTTTGTTGATTTAATGCGCAGACGTAAAAGAAAAATACAAATGAAAGATAAAGAATCATGCTCAGTTTTATAAAAAGCAGTTTCAAAAAAACAAATGAATGTATAATTCTTGCAACACCTCTTGTTGTATTTTTTCTATTAGCCGAAATTTATTTTAATTTTGCGAAATACTCTGTAAATAATTCTACAAAATTAATTTTTGCAATTATAACAATGTTGATTATTTCAAGTGGTTTTATGGCAGGTTGGTTTTATATGGCAAAAAAAACATTAGAACTTGCAGATAGAGTCTTTGTTTTTGATAAAGACAGAATTAAAGCTATTTGGCAGTTAGTATTATCAATACCTAAAGGTTTTGGTGAATTATTTTTGTCTTTTATCGGGATAACAACTATTTCTTTTTGCTTGTACTCATTTATAATTTATGCAGTTACTTTATTTGTATCAAAATTTATAGGTACAACTGATATTTTAACAAATGGCACACTACTAGGAACTACTCAAGAAATTTATTATAATATTGCAAATCTTCCTACTAATGAAATATTAGTTATAAACTATTGGTATTTTTTAATATTTATACCTATAACTATAATTTCTTTTTTTGGAATATTATGGATTCCAGAAGTTGTATACACTAAAAAGGGAGTTATAAAATCTCTTTTATCTTCAATAAAAAAAATAATGTTGACACATAAAAAAACACTTGCTATATATTTATATGTTTATGTTTTATACTTATTTTTAGCAATATTAATTACCTTTTCTGTAATACACCCTATTTTATATTTTCTTGCGATATTATTATTTTACTATTTTGTAATTCACATTACAATTGTGGTATTTTCTTATTATGAAAAAGAATTTGTTGACGAATAATTTAATAGCAGTTGTCGGCCCAACTGCCAGCGGGAAAACATCATATGCAATAGAATTAGCCAAAAAAGTGGATGGCGAAATAATTTCTGCTGATTCTCGACTTGTTTATAAGGGTTTTGATATTGGTACAGCTAAACCATCCAAAGATGAAATGAGTGAAATACCTCATCATATGATAGATATTGTAGAACCAAAATTCAGCTATTCCGCGGGATTATATCAGCAACAGGCAAAAAAAGTAATTGAAGATGTAATATCAAGAGGGAAAATCCCCATTGTCGTTGGGGGAACTGGCTTATACATCGATATACTTTTAAAAAATTATCATATGCCAAAAATTGAACCCGATTATGAATTAAGAAAACAGCTGGAAATGCTTGAATTCGAAGACTTATACAATATTCTTGAAGGGATTGACCCAAAAACTGCTAAAAGAATAGAACAAAATGACAAAAAAAAGCTTATAAGATCAATAGAAATTATAAAGCAAACAGGTAAAACATTAGAACAAGCACGCTCAATAGGGGAAAAAGAGTATAATATTAAATGGATAGGTTTGAATTTTGAACGAAATGAATTATACAAAAGGATTAACAAAAGAGTTGATTTAATGATAGAAAAAGGCCTTATAGATGAAACTAAAGAACTTCTTAATAAACACGGAAGAATTCCAAATATTATTGATACTATAGGATATAAAGAAATCATTAAATATCTTGACGGAATATACGACATAAATACTGCGACAGAGGAACTTAAAAAAAATACTCGACATTATGCAAAACGCCAAATGACTTGGTTTAGAAAAAATACTGAAATTGAGTGGAACATATTTCCGGATAGATTAAAAAAGTGAGGAATACTTAATTTTTACAACGACTTTTTTTACCGGTTCCTGTTTTTCATAAAAAATTTGCGGAGCATGAGCTTCATTAGGATAAATTATTGAAAAATTTGTACCATCTAAAATAACATAGTGAGATTTGACAATTTCTTTATCATAAAAAGAAATATCTTTCACTTCATCATAAAAAGGATATTCATCTAAATTTTCTACATCGGTATAATAAATTTTTTCTTTGCCTAATAATAGTATTTGTACATCAACATATTTACGATGACGTTCAAATTTTCCGTTTAACTTAGTGTTATACGATTCAACATTAGCGTAAATATCTTTTGTAATTTCATATTTCCCAAAAGCAATATCAGAGGTTAAATTTTTTATAAATAATAATGCCTCTTTTGGAATATTATATCTTTCTATATTTTTAATCTTGTCTGTTATCATTATAAGAATTTGAATTTATTTTTTATGTGTATAAAACATCTATTTGAATTACAAATATTATCACTTGAATAGAAAAATTGGTCAATATTTGTATTAGAACCCTCATTATTTTTTTTGAATTCATTATATTCATGGAATGAACCTAAATTTTGACAATAAGGTGTATAAGCACTAATTTCTTTAGCATAGCACAATGCTCTTGAATAAGGGACTGAAGGATATGCAACAATTCTTTTTCTACCTTTATCTGTATTTTTAAAATAATAGACATCAGCCGATAGATAAGTACTATTACCTCCTATATATAATTTTGAAGAATTTTTATCCGCATCTAAAGGATACCCCGGATAAACTTTACCACTGGCACTTACATAAAAAGGAAATACATCATTCCACAATGTTCCACCATATGCATCATTATCATCTTTTGCGCCGTTAATATCAACAAACACAGTAAATCCATTTACGGCATAATCTCTCGGATCACGACGATAGCCTTTTGCAGAGTAAGAATCTATAATATCTGAAACATCGAGTGTACGACAGCAATTTCTGGCATCCTTAAGTTTCAATGAAGTATTACCGGATTTTATATCAAAACAATGATTTTCAGCTTTGCAAAAATATTTATTACCTCCTGTGCAAGCAGAAGTTGAATGTGCTCCTGTATCTTTACATATATTCACATCTTTATCATAATCAGTTGGGTCATATGATAAACCTGCAATTGAGGCTGATTTATCCCCAAGAATCCACAATCTTAAACCATTTGAGAATACAATATTCGGAGTTATATTTTTGAAAGCATTCTTGAGAGATGCATTTTTTGATTTATTAAGTGAATTTATAGACAGATAGCTATTACCATCTTCAGAGGAATAATTAACAGCATTAAATACATCCTCATAATAAGAAATTCCATTATCATTAGTAAACGTATCACAATGTGACTCAGATATGTTCCAATTTTCAGTTATCAATTCACAAAAACGTTTTGCCTTTACAATAGGAGAATTTGCAATACAAGACTTTGAAGCATTATCAAAAGTTGAGCCTTTTTGACAGTTATTATACTCTATGCAAACTCCGGAATCATTGAGAGAATACCCATCTTTACAAGAACAAGCTCGCTGAGAATAGCTATAATCAGAATTTTCTGAACAAAATACATTATTTGCTTCATTATAATCGTACCCATGGCTACTTGATACACAAGTATATACTCCATTTTCATATACAGCATACTTCCCAATCGCATCACAACATACATGACTATTGTTTTTAGCAGGAGCAATACAACTACAATCTGATGAATGACGCCAAGAATTTATTGAACAATCAGTATGAGAACTTGTACGATTACTTTCAACACTTAAATCACTTGAACTACCAGTTAAACTATGCTCTTTTTGAGAAACAATGCATTCATAATAACTGCTGATATTTTCGTTAAAAGCAGAACTTACAGATTTGTACAATGGAGTATCAATTTTAATATTATTTTTTGGATTACAAGAAGATGTTAAGTAAGTTTTACAAAAAGTTTCAGGATTTGATTCTGATAATATTTTATTTTTAAAATTACTTTTTGAAATTGAACAAACAGAAGGATTTACAAACAAATTATAATAAAAATCCACATCTTTACACAATGCTGAGATTTCAGGATCAGTATTAGTCCAATAAACAATATTTCCACCGTCATTACTCTTTATGACGTTTTGAGCACCCAAACATATTCTTGCCAAATTATATTGATAACTTGTCCAAGAAATTAATTCTGGAACATCTGCATATGATTTGGGAAATACAAAATTGAAAAGATTAAAAACTTTTTTATTACTTGATTTAAATAAATTATTATCAAATGAATTAGAATATGCTAAATCAGGATCACCATATGATACAATCTGAGATCCGAGTTTTTCAACAGTTTTAAAAGCTAAATAATAAGAATATTCTTCTGTTTTCTTTAATTGCCCTTTTATTATAGGAATTGAAAGCATAACTAATATACCAATAATAAGCATTGTTATTGATATTTCCATTAAAGTAAAACCACGATTTTTATTCTTTAAAAAGTTCATAATCATCCTCAAGAATTATTTCAATTCAGCCATTGCATTTTTATAATCGTCATCAGAAGGAGCTTTCCCGTGCCATCCGGCATTATTTTCCATAAAACTGACTCCCTTTCCTTTTATTGTATTAGCAATAATAGCAGAAGGAATGTTTGAATTTTTTGCTTGCTCTATTGCACTACAAATTTGCTTTATGTCATGACCGTCAATTTCGATAACATTCCAATTAAAAGCCTCAAGTTTTTTGGATAAATTATCCAAAGGTTTAATATTTTCAGTGCATCCATCAATTTGAAGTCTATTTCTATCAATAATAGCAATTAGATTATTTAAACCTTTATGCGGAATACCCATTAAAGCTTCCCAGACATTACCTTCTTGCATTTCTCCATCACCAAGAATTACAAAAACATGTGCGGGATTATTATCTAGCTTTAAGGATAAGGCAATTCCTGAAGCAACCGAAAGTCCCTGACCAAGTGATCCGGTAGCTACTTCTACCCCCGGGCACATAAGAGATGGATGTCCTTGAAGTCTTGAGCCTAATTGTCTAAAAGTCATTAGTTCTTCTTTTGGAATAAAACCAATTTGAAAAAGTAATGAATAATACAATGGTGAAATATGCCCTTTTGAAAGGACGAAACGATCTCTTATACTGTAATCTTTATCACATTTTTTAGAATGACGCATATACTTATGAAACAACACAGTCAAAACATCGCACGCTGACAATGAACCGCCAATATGACCTGATTTTGCATTGTAAACCATTGATATAACATTCTTTCGATTTTCCAGTGATAAATTTTTAATTTCATCTATTTCATTTTCTGTTAGCATTATTTAACCTCTCAAGTATAACTCTTAAAACAAACATTGGTAATGTTGGAAAAATTCTTTTAAATCTTTTAGGATCTTTTACTGTTCTGTACAACCACTCTAAACCCAGTTTTTGGTAAATTACAGGAGCTCTTCTAACCACTCCAGCCCATACATCAAAACTTCCGCCAAGTCCGATCATTACAGCACTTTTTAGTTCAGTTTTTAACTTACTAATAAAAAATTCCTGTTTAGGAGAACCTAAAGCAACTAACACTAAATCAGGAGAAGCTTTAGATAATTCTTCAATAATCAAATCCTCACTATCAAAATAACCATCATGAGAATAAACAACATTTAAGCCCTGAAATTCTTGTTTTAATTTCTCAACAGCTAAATTTACAACTTCAGGCCTAGCACCAACAAAGGCAACGGATTTACCTTCAGAATAAAAACATTTTATTAATGCTTTACCAAATTCAACTCCTGCAATGCGTTTAACATTATGACCGAGTATTTTCAAACCTAATTCAACACCGATACCATCAGGAATAACAAGTTCCGCATTATTTATAACAGAAGCAAAATTTTCGTCTTTTAATGCATTAGAAATCATTTCCGGATTTATAGTTACAACATGCCCACTATGAGCACAAATATAATTAAGTGCATCTTCAAAACAAAAACTGTCAACTCCAAATCCCAAAATTTTCACCAAGTCTCTATTCATAGATATATTATAACATATTATTAGAAATTATGCTATAATATATCTATGAAAAAGATTATATTTATATTTTTATTTTTTGAAATACTGTTCACTGGATTAAAAGCAAACGCAATTGAATTTAATTTACTCGTTTTGCCTACAAATTTATTTTCTGTATGCGACAATTATTTTTGCTTTCCTGAAGTTTCAAATATTGTTGCAGAGGATATAATTGATAACATGACACAATATAAAAATATACATACAATTTCTTTGGCAGAAGTAAGAAAAAAACTTTTTCAAAATCCAACATTAAAACATAAAACTGAAAATGTAATAGGTCAATTTGCTAAAAATGAAAAAATAGATTTCGCATCTTTAAAAGATGTAACAGATGCTTTTGGAGTGAAATCGGCATTACTAATTACATCATATACAATTAATGATAAAACAACATTGAGAAGGAATTTGTGGGATATTTTAGAGGTAGCCAGCGCATTTGGAATTACATATCCCTTTGAATTAAAAACCTCCGCAGTCTTAACAGATAACGTCAATAATATTGTAATGTGGAGTGGGAAATACTCTAAAGAAGTCTCGGATAGTGAAGGTTATTATTCTGCAAAAAACCAAACCGAAGCGATTTCACAACTTGAAAAAATTAAAGAATATTCTAAAAATAATGTTTCACAAAATATTAGTCAAAATGTTTTTATGAGATTTTTTCCAAGAGAAGTAAGAACATTTACAGTGAGTAAACCTAAAACGGAAGCTGTCGAAGAAAAGAAATTTATACCTAATGCATTAGATAAAATTTATGATCCAAGAATGCTGAAACAGTTTAATAATACTGATACAAATGGTGATATCATTTTTGCGTTGTAAATTCAGAGCTTACAGAAAATATTTTATCTATCTTATGAAATGTGTCAATAATATCAACACCACTCACCAACAACATTAATAGAAATAATAAAGTAATAAATGTTTTCATAAAAATATAATTATCAAATAAAAATAAAATTAAATCAGCCAAGATACTAATTATGTTCTTCCGAGAGGAAAAAACTAAGCATTTACATAACGGACATAAATAATAAAAAAAAACTCCAAAATAGGAGTTAAAATTTGCCGGTGGTCGGGGTCGAACCGACACGGGGTGTGATCCCCACCAGATTTTGAGTCTGGCACGTCTACCAATTCCATCACACCGGCGCATTCAATTGTCACCTTATTATAATATCAAAAAAAATTTATTTTTCAACAATTTTATAAAATTATAATTACACTATTTATTACACCACAATAGAATATTTTTTTTCCTAAAACAGCAAATAACTATTTTATGAAAAAATTACTAATTTTAATAATATTGATAACTATATTTATAGCGCCTTCATACAGTACTACTTTTACAGGAGAAGTAACTAAAGTTGGAGAACAGGAAAGCAATCGTGTCATCGATGCTAACACAAAACAAGGTATTGATTACGCAAAAATTTCTATACCACAAAAAAAATTTCGTACATATACAGATGCAAATGGAAATTTCAAACTTCCTCAAATTTTGGTTAAAGAACCCATTATCGTAAATATTGAAAAAGAAGGATACCGACCGTTTTCACTTACAATTAATAACGGTCAAAGTCTTAATAACCCTATGAAAATTGAAATTGCCCAAAGTGAACCATTTGATATTGCACTTGATACTGAAATTCTACATCTTGGCGATAACAAATTTTCAAAGAATTCAGCAAACGCATCAGATTTTAAACTACAATCTCATGGGCCTTCTTATTCAAAAAATTTTATAGTAACTCAAAATGCAAAAAAAAGCACAAATTATCTTGTTATAGGTTCAATTTTAGGATTAGACACAAAACTCGCACATCAAATGGGACAGAATAAAATAAAGTCAGGAGCATATTCAAGCCCTGCAGAAGTTTATTTCAATGGACAAAAAATCGGAGAATTAAGAATTAACGGAGATGGTCAAAGAATTAAGATTCCTAATTCACTCATAAAATCTGACACAAAAAATCAAATTACAATAAGGGCAGGCCAGAACTTAATGGCAAATCACATAGACTATGATGATTTTGAAATGATGAATTTATCCATATTAAGTGAATAAAAAAAACGGCATTTAGCATGCCGTTTTTTTTATTATTCATAAATGAATCCTTATCTTTTCAAAAAATCAGGGATTTCAATATTAGTAAAATTATTATTTTCTGTTAAAACAGATTTATTCTGACTATTAAAAGCACCTGAGAAGAAATCCGAGGCATTTAAAGAAGATAATCCATCTTTATTATCGGAATTACCAAATGCTCCAAACTGAGATGAAGAAGTATTTTTTAGCTCAAAACCTGTTGCAATAACAGTTATTTGAATTTCACCTTGAATTTTTTCATCAACAGCAGTACCAATAATAACTGTTGCATCATCTAATACAGCATCATGAATTAAAGAAGCGGCATCATTTATTTCATGAATACCCATATCAGGACCGCCTGTTATATTAACTATGACACCTGAAGCACCATTTATAGAAGATTCAAGCAACTGAGAATTTATAGCTTGCTGGGCAGCTTTAACAGCTCTGCCTTCACCTTGAGCACGACCAATACCCATCAATGCAGAACCTGAAGACTGCATCACAGATTTTACATCCGCAAAATCAACGTTGATAATACCAGGAACAGTGATAATATCAGAAATACCTTGGACACCTCTTAACAATACTTCATCAACAATTATAAATGCTTCTTGAAGAGAAACTTGTCTATCAACAACTTGAAGTAATTTATCATTAGGAACAACAATAACGGCATCAACAAATTCCTTTAATCTGTCTAAACCACCATTTGCCTGATTTTGTCTTTTTCTTCCTTCCATAGAGAAAGGTTTAGTAACAACAGCGATTGTTAAAATTCCAAGTTCTTTTGCAATTTTAGCAACAACAGGGGCTGCTCCTGTACCTGTACCGCCTCCCATACCAGCAGTAATAAATACCATATCAGCGCCTTCCAAAGCCTGAGTAATCTCTTGTTGAGCTTCTTCAGCAGCTTTTTCACCAACTGACGGATCATTACCAGCCCCAAGACCCTGTGTTGAAGAAACTCCTAACTGAATTCTGTTCTTTGTTTGACCATTCATCAAAACTTGCAAATCAGTATTCATAAGCCAAAATTCAACACCAGAAAGACCGGATTTAATCATTCGATTAACAGCATTTCCGCCGCCACCGCCAACACCGATAACTTTAATTTTAGTTGGATTTATATTAGATCTTGATGTATCACTATTTGCAGAATCAGTTTTGCCTGCAAAAAGGTCTGAAATGATATTTTCCACGATATTTACCTCTTTTATTCAATAAAACATTTACAATATAACAACATACTATGTTAAATAGCAAAAAAGTACAAGAAATTTAATAAAATTATGAACAAAATTTAATATTAATAAACAACAGGTGAATATCCCCAATGTAACTTATTTCTCAGTACAGAATAAAAATCATTATCATTTAGCAATACCAAACTTGCATAATAATCAGATTTCTTTATCGACAAACTTCCTTCATTCAAAAACAACTCTTGACCATCGGCGCACACAGAATATTTTTTATCACAAGAAATAACAATTTTACTATCAGCAGATACAACCAAAGGTCTCGCAGAAAAAGTATGAGGGCAAATCGGCACAATAACAAGAGCAGTTAAATCCGGAGTGAGAACAGGTCCTCCTGCAGACATTCCATAAGCAGTAGATCCTGTAGGAGTCGATATTATAATACCATCCGAGCAATAATTTGAAACAAAAAAACCGTCAACTTCAAGAGAAAAACAAGAAGCTCTGGAAGAATCTATACTTTTTATAACAAAATCATTCAATGCAGTATAACCTTTTGTTTCAAGCATTAAACGGGATTCTATTTTATAATCTTTATTTGAAATAAAATTTATTGCCTTTTCAATATTATTAACACCCGCTTGAGACAAAAAGCCAAGATGCCCCAAGTTTATTCCAAAAATAGGAGTTTTATACTTCGCATAAAATCTTGAGACTCTTAAGATTGTCCCATCCCCTCCTATAACAAAAACAAAATCATAATATGATTTTAAATTATTTATTTGAAGAACTTCATATTCAATAGAATATTCATCTAAAAGAATACAAAGCTTATTTAAAACTTCTATTGAATTTTTTATATCAGGATTATAACATATAGCATTCATAGGATAATTTTATAACAAATATATGATATAATAACAAGATGAGCGAAAAACATTTTGTATACATTTTAGAAACAGAAAGAGGCACTTTATACTGTGGATACACAGATAATGTTGAAAAACGTTTTTTAAAACACCAATCTGGGAATGGGGGAAAATATACAAGAGCTAATAAACCAATTAAAATAGCTTATACCAAGGAATTTAGTACAAAATCAGATGCCCTAAAAGAAGAATACCGTATTAAACACAAACTAAATAGAAAACAGAAATTAGAACTTATTGCTCAGTATCAACATTCTCATTAGATTCTTTATTTTCTAAGGATTCAACATTACCTGAAGACTCCTCTTCCATTAATTCTTTTGTCTGATTCGTTATTTTTTGTATTTTATTTTCAATTTTATCAATTTTTTTCTGTTGTTTATCTATAATTTTTTGAGTTTTTTCAATATCCTTTTGAATCTGCTTTTCTTTATAATCACTAAATGCTTCTTTAATTTCGTTTGTTTCGGTAGAGCCTTTTAATGATTGTAGTTTTTTATTATCTTTATATTCTTCTTTATAGTCAGCCTTGAGTGTTTTTAACTCATATTTATAATCTTCTTTTATTTTTTTTACAACTTTTTTATCTTGAGCATTATGCTCTTTCTTCGCAAATTTGTCTGCACGTTTTTGAGCTTTTTCCTCCTTCTTAACAGTTTGATATGCCTCTACACCGTCTTGGATAACTTTATAACCATTTGAAGATACATTTAAAGAATAATCTTTGTCGAAAGATATCAATCTAGACTGCTTGCCATAAATATCAATACTCCAAGCCCCAAGGTATACAGGAGCAGAACCGGTATAAGCATAAGCTCGAACAACGATTCTTGTCGGGTTAGAAACATCAAAACCAAGCGGTACAATATCCCAACGTTTTTCAATAAGATTTAAATTTTTATACTCTGTCCAATAATAACTAATAGCATCACGAATAGCATTCAAATCATAATACATTTCATTAGAAAAATCATAAACATAAAGCTTTGTAGCCCAAATCCCATCTTCACCCGTACCCAATTTTTCTTTAACCAGAAGTTTTGTTCCATCTTGAGAAAAATCAACAGGAGTTAAGCTTCTAAATGCCATGTAATCATCTATAGTTTTATCCGTAGACAAAATAGGTTCAGGATTACGTTTCGCAACATTAGCCTTTAGTATTTTATTTAAAGGTGCATCATCACCATTTAAAGGTATAACAAATAAATCTGATGCAGTAGAACCAGAATCATTATAATAATACACTGCAGAATAAACAAGTTTTGTATAATCAGGGGAGACTACTCCCTGCGCATTAATTTGCCTGTTAACAAACAGTTTCCGGCCTAATGAAAGTTCTGGACTCCCTGGGGGATCATTATATTTAACTATTTTATAAACAGGCTTAGGAATATATTTAAATTCAGAAGACACCTCGTGCTTAGGAATTTCAAAATTCAAAGTAGATTTATCTTTATACTCAGATTGTTTTTCATACTCTTCCACCGTCATATATCCTGTAGGTTCACGATTTAAAAGATTTTTATCACGATTGTATTGTGCATCTTCTTTTAATACTTTGTACCTATATTTTATTTCTTTAGTACGATAATCTTGCGCGAATGAAGAACCAAATACAAAAAAGAATAAAAAAACAATTATTAAAGATTTTTTCATCATACCAACCCGTCTTTCATAGCTGTAGCAACAGCTTTAGAACGAGTTTTTACATACAATTTCTGTAGTATATTATGCACATGAGTTTTAGTAGTAGCAATAGTAATTACAAGTTTTTTAGCGATTTGTGGATTATTCAAACCCTCAACCAGTAAAGCCAAAACCTCCATTTCGCGTTCAGTAAGTCCATAAAGGTTTTTACCTTTTTTATAATTGATTTCACCGCATTTGCCGGTATCATCTGTACTTTTTCGGATATTAGACAACACTACTCTGGCAATAGCAGGATCTAACCAACCTACACCCTCACTAACAGCTTTTATCGCCGAAATTGTCTGTTCTGAAGTCGCGCCTTTCGTTATGTAACCATCAGCTCCTGCAGCAAAAGAATCTAAAATATCCTGTTCATCATCCCGAGATGTATTCATTAAAACTTTTATTTCAGGGAAAGAATTTTTTATTTTTCTTGTTGCTTCAATACCATCAATTGTTGGGACTCCAATATCCATAATTACTAAATCAGGTTTTAATTGCAAAGCCTGATCAACCCCTTCTTGTCCGTCTGCAGATGTAGCAATAACGTCAATTATACCACTATTTGATAGAGCAAAGGAAAGCCCCATTCTTGTCATATCGTGATCTTCAACTATTGTAACCTTAATATTTTTAGACATAATAATAACCTTTATACTCTTGATTTAGCAATTACATCAGTTAATACAAAAGTAAATTCACTACCTTTATTAACTTTACTTTCAACCCAAATTTTTCCGCCATGCGCCTCAATTATCTGTCTTGACAAATATAGACCAAGACCTGTTCCTGTTGAGCGCTTTTTACTTGTGCCCTGAGAAAATCTCATAAATAAATGAGGTATATCTTCTTTTGGAATTCCGTTTCCATTATCTGTAACAGAAAAAATTAAATCTCCATTTTGAGCCTTCATATATACATCGATTTCCCCATTTTTATTTGTATAATTAATAGCATTCCCGCATAAATTCATCATTACGCGCTTAATTTCTGCTCTATCAGCATCAATAAGAAGTTCTTTGTTTTCTATGTCAGCTTTTAAATTGAATAAAATATTTTTTGAATGTGCTAACGGCTCTAATTCATCATAGCACTGTTTTAATAAATCATTAACATTAAAAATAGTTTTACATAGATTTAATTTACCACTTTCAAATCTATAAACTTCCAACAAAGCATTTACAAGACCCAGCAAATCTTCGTTGCTTTTTAGCATTGTAGATAAAAGAGTACTTTGCTGCTGAGTAATTTCACCAAGTGAACCTTCCAAAAAGAATTTTAATGTTTGAATAGATGCAAGTAAAGGTGTTCTCATATCATGAGTTAATGTTGCAATAAAATCATCGCGTAAACGCTCTGTTTCTTTTTGTGCAGTAAAATTTCTTATTACTCCCACATATTTTTCAATATTATCATCTGATTCAGACAAAGATGCAAAATTTATTTCTACCGGTATATATTCTCCACTAAGAGAATTTTTTATATACAAATCTCTTATTAAAAACTCAGAATTATCGCATGAAAGACCGAGAATCGAACCTTTTATTGACGAAGCAGGAGATTTACCCATTAATGTGTTATCACTGTAAGCAATTTCTTGAATATTCATACGTGTAAGAACAGAATCAGATAAACCTGTCATGTTTTCTACCGCAGGATTAACTTGTTCTATATCACCATTTGAATTAATAATTATAATACCATCTGCACAGTAATTTATAATTCCCGAAAGCTTCATATTAGCAACTTGAAGTTCTTTTGTTCTTTCTGAAACCAAATCTTCAAGTTTTTCAGAATATTTTTTTAATTCAGATTTAGCAAGTTCTAATTTCTGAATTTTATCACGTAAATCAGCAAGCAAATGACTTCTTTCGATGCCGTTTTTAATATTGATTATTAAATCATCATTATCCCAAGGTTTTTCAATATACTTATAAACACCTATTTCATTAATAGTTTTAATTGCATTTTCTTTATCGGCATAAGCAGTTAACAAAATCATACTAACTTCTGGATAAAGTTTTTTAACTTCACGTAAGAAATCCAAACCATTCATTTCAGGCATCAAAAAATCTGATATGACTAAATCAGGAACATTGCTATTTAAATATTCAATAGCATCAATAGGATTATTAAATATCACAACATCTCTAAAACCCTCAACCTTCATTAAGGTAGAAAAAGTTGCTGTCAATAATTTATCATCATCAACGTATAATATTTTCCCTAAACTCATAACTATATGATAAATTATTTAGTCTAATTAGACAAATTGTTTACAAAATCGAAATATTTAAAATAATTGATAACATGTACAGTGCAATAAAAAAATATTTATGTTACTATATATGTGCCGTACTCCATGGGGTGTTGCGAACTCTTGACCCGAAGCTAATGCGGGGTGCAGAGCCTGTTGTGAGGGATTTGCGGGTGCGAATAAATTTAATATAATTGATGATAGCAATATTTTTGATGGCGTGAAATTTCGAACCGTGTCAGGGGGGAAACTCAGCAGCACTAAGATAACCTTCGCGGGTGTCAAAATTATTGAAGGAGAAAGTATTAAAGGAATTTGGGCACGTAAATTTCGATAGACAGTGGTACGGTTTTTATAAATATACATTATTCGTTTTCTTAAGGAGGTCATTATATGACAGAGCGTTTAGAATTATACCGCTGTGAAATTTGCGGTAATATTGTGCAAGTAATGCACGAAGGAATTGGAGAACTTGTTTGTTGTAACCAGCCAATGAAAAAACTTGAAATACACCTTAAACATGAAGAAATGCTTGGAGAAAAACATATTCCGGTATTTGTGGGAGATAAAGAAATACAAGTCGGCTCTATTCCTCACCCAATGCTGTCTGAACACCATATAGAATTTATAGAGTGCTTTAGTGCCGATAAAAAACATATTGAAATTAAATTTCTATCCCCAAATGAAGAACCAAAAATGCAGCTCATTAAAAATGAAAACTATGCCGGGGCATTTGAATATTGCAATATACACGGGCTATGGCTCGGTGAAAGATAAAACAAAACAGCGCACTTTTAGACTTTTAAAGTGCGCTGTGCTATAATCATTCCTATGAAAAAGATTTTTACGTATATATTTTTAATTTTTGCACTTGCCGGATTTAGTTTTTATATATACAAATCACAAATTAGTAATGAAGTAATTGATATTATAACTCCTACAAAAATTGTTATAGATACAAATCATAACAAACAAAGGGATTCAGACGAAATATATTGCGTTGATAACGTTGAGAGTTTTTCTCTTGAACCCAGTGAAGATTTTATAAATAAGCATATTCAAAAACTTTCAAAAATTGATGACATAAATCTTGGATTTTTAGCTAATGAATATGCACAAAAAACACTTCTGCATCAAAATGTTCAAATAGAAGAAACCACTAAAATTACAGCAGAATGCAAGTACGCGAATATTAAAATTAACGGACTTGATTACAAAGATCTACTTTTAAAAAGCGGATTCGGAATTGATAATGGTAAAATTTTTAACGAAGAAAAATTTAAACAACATTTTCAAAAGTCTAAAAAACTAAATTTGGTAGTTTTAAATCATCATTCGAATAAATATCATACACTTGAATGTGAATACGGGAATTTAGCACATGATAAAGTTATTATACCTTTTAAACAACTTCCTAAAGGAATGAAGCCGTGCAAATTCTGCCATAAAACTAATCCAAAGAAAACAAAGAAAACAAATAAAACAATATTAAGCATACCAAATATTCCATCTCCATCATTGACACATACAAGCGGGAATATTTCTCTTTATTATACAGATTTTACAAAACATTTAAAGCCTGATAAAAACTGCGCGACATCAGAGTGCAGGACTTTTGTAAAACTTGTAAACGAAGCAAAAGACAGCATAGATATAGCAATATATGGGTATGACGAGGTTCCGGCAATTACGTATGCACTTAAAAAAGCAAAAGAACGCGGAGTAAAAATACGATTTGTTTACGATACTACTTCAAACAAAGGGAATTCATTTTATCAGGATAATAGTAAAATAAAAGAACTTTCAACAGAAATAAACACCGATTTTGGGAAAGAAAACGGCTATATAATGCACAATAAATTTATAATTTTTGATCGACAAAAAGTATTTACCGGTTCAATGAATTTTTCAAAAACAGGATTAAGCGGATACGATGAGAATGATATTCTGATAATAAATTCAGCAAGTGTTTCGGAGCTTTATGAAAAAGAGTTTAATCAAATGATTTCCGGAAAGTTTCACAATGCCAAGATATCCCACGGCAATAATCATTTCCAAATTGGCGATACAACGCTTGAAATTTATTTTTCTCCTCAAGATAAATCTTCGCACAGAGTTGTTGATTTGATTAATAATGCTAATAATTATATTTATCTGCCAACATTTTTAATAACTCATAAAGACATAACAAACGCATTAATTCAAGCAAACAAACGCGGAATTGATGTAAAAATAATTATGGATGCAAATAATACATCAACAAGAAATACCAAGCATTTAGAATTACGCAAAAGCGGTATACCATTGAAAATAGAAAATTACGCAGGGAAACTTCATTCAAAAACAATAATTATAGATGACAAATATATAGTAATGGGTTCAATGAATTTCTCTAACAGCGGAGAAAATAAAAATGATGAAAATTTAATTGTAATAACAAATACGCAATTTGCGAAAAGTTATAAAGAATTTTTTAACTACCTATGGAGAAAAATTCCAGATAAATATTTAAAATACTATCCAAAAGCAGAAAGTCCTGACTCTATAGGTTCATGTACAGACGGAGTTGACAACAACTTCAACGGAAAAATTGACTTTCAAGATGAAGGATGTAAGTAAAAGATATATTTTTAATAATCATTTTCAGTCCATGTAATAGTTCCTGAACAGTGTCTGAATCTATTATGTTCACAAATATATAAATCATCATCATCATGCCATAAATCATCATCACTATTCCAATGACAAGGGTATCCATTGTCAGAAGGATATAATTGCGTAAGCATTTCTGTTTTTTTATTATATATATATATTATGCAACGAGAACCAGTATCATTAAACGACTCGACTCTATAATCACTTGCATATGGCCCATCCGTATACGCATTTACTGTGTTGCTTGTATAATGAAAAATGGCATCCTTACCGGTATACCTTGTATCGGAAGCATAAGCAATAAATGTATTAGTCTCTTTGTCATTATTGGATATTACATGTGCACCTCGAGTATAACCCCTAGGATAATTCGAATACTCGTAGACCGCATGTATATAAACGATGTAATCATCACGAAAGTTTCCTGTTATTGAATATGAATCGACAAAAGAAGGATTATAAGTAAGAGTAGGAGACATTTTTATATCCCAAGTTGCAGTATATTGTTTTAAATCAGGAGATGCAGGTTCTATATAACACACATCACCTTCTGAGCTGTGAGAACTCGAAAATGAAGATACATTACAACAAGCCTGAGTTTTTTCATCTTCATCCTTACTACCAAAATTACCAAATATACTTGAATTAGCATACCAAGTATCACAACAGCTTGATGCACTTGAAGTGTCTAAAGGATAACAATTCCCGCAATATGCCGTTTCGGTCCATTCAGAATGCGGGCATTTTTCTATATCACAACAATCATCACTAGGACCGTTTGGATGTAAACTACAATCACAATCATTTTCTTCTGGAACTTGACAATTCGCTGAAGATGACCATTTCTCATCCTCGCAACATACATCTGTATATACACTTGGCTCTACATTACATACTGCAGGCTCTGGATCAGGTTCCCCCAATTCTGCACATATTGCTCCTGTGTCTTTTTCATTCCCTGTGCTATTTTTATTATTTAAATCTTTACTTACCTGAATTGCCTTCACTGCCCAACAATCTAATACTTGTATTTTACCTGTCGCAAATACACGCATACTAAATTTGTCATAGCTCTTCTTA
>JAGAXG010000014.1 GCA_017941035.1 bacterium
GATATTCTAAACAGTGAAGATATTATGGGAGCAGTTGTTGTAACTCCAAGCCATACACACTTTAAATTCGTAAAAGCTCTTTTAGAAGCCGGCAAGCATGTTTATGTAGAAAAACCTATATCAACAGTTGCACAAGAAGCAAGAAATTTAGCTGATTTAGCGGAAAGTAAAGGGCTGGTTTTGATGGTTGGACATTTGCTTTTATATCATCCTGCCGTTAATCGTTTAAAAATGCTTATTGAAGAAGGAATCCTAGGAGATATAGTATACGCTCAAAGCGATCGCCTTAACATAAATTATTTTAAGAATGATAGAAGTGTAATGTGGGATTTAGCTCCACATGATGTTTCTATGATTGGATATGTATTAGGGAAAAATCCTGAACGAGTAATTTCTGCCGTAGGGTGCTCATCAGACAAAAATGACATTATGGATATTACTCACATTACTCTTCAAATGGAAGGGGGCGCCATTGCTCAAATCGCCGATAGCTGGATTACTCCTAAAAAACATGTACAATTGCTTGTTCGCGGTACTAAAAAAACTGCAATTATGGATGATACTGTTGCCGAAAATAAATTAACTATTTATGATAATTTCAAAGCTGGTTCTAGTGAAGTTATTCAGTCAGATTATTTAGAAATTGAACCTCTTAAACTTGAATGCCAACATTTTATCAGTTGTTGTGAAACAGGCAAAAAAGCACGTTCTGATGGAGAAAATGGTTTTGTTGTTGTGAGCATATTAGAAGAAGCAGAAAAAATTATGCTCGGAGAAAGGGCAAAAAATTTAGATAATGTTGATTTTGCATTATCACGTTCAAAAAAAATCTAGTAACAGAAAGAGAGTTAATAATGGATATTAAAAGTAACAGTGCAAATATAGTTTCAATAACAAGAATTTTTGTAGCATTTGTATCTGTAGGGCTACTGTTTGTAAATACAACATCATCTTATGTTTGGTCTGTTGTTCTTGCAATTATAGCTTTTTCAATGGATGCTGTTGACGGTTATCTTGCAAGAAAGTTTGCTCAAGCTTCACAATTAGGAGCTGTTCTTGATATTATGGGAGATCGAATTATTGAATCTATTTATTGGATTGTATTTGCAGTTTTAGGATGGATTTCTGTAATATTTCCTATAATATGTGTCACAAGAGCATTTGTAACTGATAATATACGAAGTATTGCTTTAACTAAAGGTATGACACCTTTTGGTATGCAAACAACACAATGGGGTAAATTTATTTGCGCTTCAAAATTTATGAAAACAACTTATGCTGTCGCAAAAGTTGCAGCATTTGTAATTCTAATTATAGCAAATACTCCAAATATACCTACAGATTTGGCATCTACACTAAATCTTACAGGTATTATTTTAGCTTGGATAGCAATAATATTTTGCGTTGTTAGAGCTGTACCTGTTGTAGCAGAATGCGGGAAACTTTTTAATAATGACAAATAAAATCAATATTGTTCTTTATGAACCTGAAATTCCACAAAATACGGGAAATATCGCAAGGCTTTGTGCATGCACCGGAGCTTCATTATATCTTGTTGGTAAACTTGGATTTTCCTTATCAAATAAATATACAAAGCGTGCAGGATTAGACTATTGGGATAGTGTTGATATACACAAAATTGATTCTATGGAAGAATTGTACAAAATGTTTCCCAATGGTACATTTTATTATCTGACAACAAAAACCGATAAATTATACACAGATATAAAATTTAAAGAAGGAGATTTTATAGTTTTTGGACCTGAAACTAGAGGACTGCCTGACAAATACGTAAAAGATGAGAATGCAAGAACAATTCCTATGAAAGAAGGTCAAAGAAGTTTAAATCTTTCAAATTCTGTAGCTATTGTAACTTACGAAGGGATTAGACAAATTGGACTTTAAATTACCATCAAGAATAGAGAATTCAAATAAATCTACTTATGGCAAAGTTTTAAATATCGCAGGATCGGATTATATGCCTGGAGCAGGTTATCTTTCAAGTGTTTCAGCTTTAAAAATAGGATGCGGATACTGTTTTTTATGTTCAACAGAACGCGCAATAAATGCTATTTCCGCACAAACACAAAATGTTGTTTTTATACCGCACTCAAAAATTTCACAAATTATTTCTGATATTGATGTTATTGAAATAGGATGCGGACTAAGCACAAATAATACGGCTGTAAGTTTATTTTCAAAAGTAATTGATTGCGCATACGCGTCAACTCCAATAGTTGTAGACGCTGATGCAATAAATATTTTAGCAGAAAATAACATAGATCTTCAATATGATTTTATAAGTAAAAAATTTGAAAAAATTGTTTTTACCCCGCACCCAAAAGAAGCATCTAGACTTTTAAATTGTTCTGTTGAAAATATTTTAGAGAATATAGAAGTATGCGCAAAAAAAATCACTAAAAAATATAATTGTGTTACTGTTTTAAAAACTCATAAAACATTTATTTGTTCTCCTAACGGGAGATCATACACAAATACAACCGGAAATAATTCTATGGCAAAAGCCGGTTCAGGGGATGTTTTGACTGGAATGATTTCAGGACTCATAGCACAAGGAATGGACATATTTGAAGCATCCTGTTTGGGTGTTTATTTGCACGGTCTTTGCGGAGATTTGGCAAAGGAAAAACTTACCGAATACTCAGTAATGGCTGAGGACTTAATAAGCTTTATTCCAAATGCTATTAAAATATTTTTAAGTTAAGCTGAAGCACTAAAGGATGATTCTATACCTTCAATAATATATGATGGACTGAAGTAAGAATATTTTTCAGAGATCGGCTCAAAATTAATAGTTTTTTCTATATTAGAACTTTCACTCAAATATTTGTAAGGTTCAAAATTTACAGGTTTCTTAATAGGATTTCTGTTTTTTAAAAACCTTTTAGCAACAGAAGATAATTCTGCGTATGATTTCGGCATTATAGAATTTATTTCCATTTTTTTCTCCTTTTTGTTTATTAAACATCATTACTATAAAGTGTAAATTATCTAGTTAGATAATTTTATAACATAAAAACAAAAAAAAAGAATTTTTGCTATTATTTTTTTAAATTTGCTCAATAATTTCAAAAGGCTGTTCAACAACTTTCATTGTTTCACGAGTAATAACCCCTCTTTTTAACTCAGTAAAACTGGCATTTTTAGAATTAAACTTCTTTTTCAAAAATTCATAAGCAACTTTAGGATCACATTTCGGTCCACAAGTAAATAAATCAACTGCAGCATAACCAAGTTCAGGCCAAGTATGTATTGCAAGATGGCTTTCTGATATAATTACAACTCCGGAAACCCCATGAGGACTAAACATATGAAAACATTTCTGAACTATCGTAGCTCCACATTCCAAAGCGGCTTCCATCATGTACTTTTCAACTTTATCAAGATTATTCAACGTATTAGGGTCGCATTCAAAAAACTCTGCAAGAACATGACGACCTAAATGAATTTCGTCTATGCCTGAATTGTCGTTAAATACGTCTAATGGTGAATATGTCAATTTTTGTTTCTCCTTTTCATAAATGTATATTTTACACCTATCAATAATATAATAAAAAAATTTTTTTTGATAATACAATTTATTTCATTTATTCTTGATTTTTTATAATATCGTGTTAATAGCTTTCTAGTGTGAATTTAGCTACATATTCTTTTTATTAAGTTTTATGAATAATACATATTTTACAAAGTATTATTTTATATTAAAATGAGTACATGGACAATAAAATTTTAGTTATTGATGATGATAATTCGATAAACGAGCTAATTAAAATTAATCTTGAATTAGCAGGATACAAAGTATATCAAGCATTTGACGGAATTAGAGGCTTTGCTCTTGCAAAACAGGAACTCCCATCTTTAATAATTTTAGATGTTATGATGCCTGAGGTGGATGGTTTTACAGTTGCTAAGAGGATTAGAGAAAATAATGAAACAAAAGAAATCCCCATCATAATGCTTACTGCACTTTCACAATTAAATGACAAAATAAATGGATTTAATATCGGAGTTGATGATTATCTTGTAAAACCTTTTGAGATTGAAGAACTTTTAGTTAGAGTCCGTGCTCTTTTAAAAAGGACAAAACAAATTCCTGTTTCTGCTTCTACAAGGGATATTCTTACGATAGGAGAAATAACTCTTTTACCGGAACAATACAGTGTCAGAATCGGAGAAAAACAAGCAAAATTAACCCCAATTGAGTTCGATATCTTTAATTTACTATTCCAAAATCAGGGAAACATGGTATCTTCAGCTCAATTATTAAAAGATATTTGGGGATATTCACCGGACGATGATATTGAAACAATACGTGTACATATTAGACATCTTCGCTCAAAAATTGATAAAATTTCAAATGGGAAAAAATATATTGAAACAATCTATGGCGGAGGATATAAATTAAGTATATAAATACTTAAAAAAAAAGAACCCTTTCGGGTTCAATTAATTGGAAGTAATACTGAAAAGAGTTTTAAGCCTGAGCTTCTTCAGCTACAGACTCGCTCGCAGCTTCAGCTTGAGCTTTTGCTTCAGCTTCAGCTTGAGCTTTTGCTTCTTCTTCAGCTTGTTTTTTAGCTAATGCTTTTTTAGAAAGTTTCACAGTTTCTTTCTTTACATAATTTAATGTACCATCTTCATTGCAATTTTTAATTAAATATTGAACTCTTTCTGTAGGTTGAGCACCTTTTGAAATCCATTCCAAAGCTGATGACTTATCAAACTTCATTTCCTTGGTCTTAGGATTATAATGTCCAAGAGTTGCAATTGGACGACTTTCTCTTTTTGTTGTTGAATTAATAACTACTATTCTGTATGTAGGCTGTTTTTTAGCACCCAATCTTGTTAATCTGATTTTTAACATGTTAATCTTTCCCTTTATACTTTACTTTTATTCTGTCGATAAACTAACCGCCGCTTGTCAGATTATCTAAACCGTTGTAAAGAGGAATTACTTCGGCTATAATTGTAGAGTAACACAAATATTTTTTATTGCAACCCTTTATACTATTGCATTTATATGTATTTGATGTAAAATTTAAAAAGATAAGTAGTTAGTAAATAAAGGATATTTAACAATGGAAACAAAAATTAAAAACGAAAAAGACAATATTGTTAGTATAACAATCACAATTCCGGCTAAAGAAGCTGACAGTGCTTACAATACAGCATCTTTAAAAATTTCTCAACATATAAATATTAACGGTTTTAGAAAAGGTAAAGCTCCTAAATCTGTTGTAGAAAGACATGTCGGAGTTGATAGAATTCAACAGGAAGCTCTTGAGATTCTTTTACCAAAATATATCAATCAAGCAATTTTTGATAATAAATTAGATGTTATTACACAACCTGCACTTACAGATTATAAATTCGAAAACGGCAAAGATGTTGAAGTAACAATTCAAGTTGAAACAAGACCAGAATTTGAATTAAGTGCATATAAAGATTTAAATTTAAAAGCAGAAATTGCTCCTGAAGATAAAGAAGCTTTCAGTAAAGCATTGGATGGTTATTTAACTCAGCATTCTTCTTTAGAACTAGTTTTAGACAGACCTTCTAAGGAAACTGATATTGTTGTGTTTGATTTTGACGGAACATGCAACGGAGAAGCTATTCAAGGAGGAAGCGCAAAAGGATATTCTTTAGATCTTGCTCATTCAAACTTTATTCCAGGGTTTGCAGAACAACTTATCGGACACAATATTAAAGATGAATTTGATATTCAAGTTACTTTCCCTGCAGATTACCATGATGAAAAATTAAAAGGGCAGAATGCAACTTTTGCTATTAAACTCAATGAAATAAAGGAAAGGGTTTTACCGGAATTAACTGACGAATTTGTAAAAAAAGTTTCAAGATTTTCAACAGTTGATGAGTTAAAAGCTGATATTAAAGATTATATTGAACATCAAAGAGAAAGCATGAAAAAATCAGGAGCAGAAGAAGCAATTTTTAAATCTTTATCAGATAATACAAAAGTTGATGTTCCTCAAGGCATGATTGACAGAGAAGTTTCATTGTTAAAAAATGAGTATCAACAAAGACTTTCATATCAAGGAATGGAATGGGATAAATTTGTAGAAGCTCAAGGCGGAGAAGATAAATTGAATGAAACTCTTGCAAAAGACGCACAGACAAGAATCAAAAATTCTTTAATTATCGATAAAATTGCCAAGGCTGAAAATATATCTGTTGAGCAATCAGATTTTACGACTAAACTTTCTCAATTAAGTTCAGCTTACGGAATTGCTCCTGATCAAATGGTTAAGCAATTTGGTAATAATCCTAGTTTCTTATCAACATTATCTCAACAAATCATCAACGATAAAGTTAGAGATTTCTTAGTTGAAAATAATAAATTCGACTATATTGAAGTTGAATCTAAAAAAGTTGAAGCGTAAAAAAAAGTAGTATAATATAATAGTAAATCGATACTTTATGTATCGGTTGTAAATAAATAAGAAAGGGAATTTGATTATGAGTTTTGTACCTGTAGTAATTGAACAATCAAGTCGAGGCGAAAGATCTTTTGACATATTTTCAAGATTGTTAAGAGAAAGAATTATTTTCTTGGGAACACAAATTGATGATATGGTAGCTAATTTGGTTGTTGCTCAATTATTATTGTTGGACAGTGAAAATCCGGAAAAGGATATTATGTTGTACATAAATTCTCCTGGAGGAAGTGTTACTGCTGGATTTGCAATATATGATACAATGCAACATATAAGAGCAGATGTTTCTACAATTTGTCTTGGTCAAGCTGCTTCTATGGGAGCATTCTTATTATCTTCAGGTACAAAAGGTAAAAGACTTGCACTGCCTCATTCAAGAGTTTTAATTCACCAACCTTTAGGCGGAGCTCAAGGACAAGCAACAGATATCGAAATTCAAGCAGCTGAAATTATCAGAATTAAAAAATCATTAAACGAAATTTTGGCTTCAAATACAGGACAATCAATTAAAAAAATTGAAAAAGATACTGACAGAGATTATATTATGACTCCTCAAGAAGCATTAGAATATGGTATGATTGACAGAGTTATCTCTCGCGATGAAATAAAATAATCAATTGGAGAAATTTAATAAATGTCTAAGCATGAAGATGATAAATTAAAATGTTCATTTTGCGGTAAAACTCAGGATCAGGTAAAAAAACTGATTGCAGGTCCGGAGGTTTATATTTGCGATGAGTGTGTAGAGTTATGCAACGAAATACTTGACGAAGAATTTTTTGAGAATAAAGAAAAAGAAAATATTGAGGGAGGAAATGATATAAAGGACGAAAAACCGATTCCCAAACCTCATGAAATTAAAGCATATCTTGATCAGTACATAGTAGGTCAAGAAGACGCCAAAAAAGTTCTTGCAGTTTCTGTATATAATCACTACAAAAGACTAAAACATAATGCAGATAACAAAAAAGACGGTGTTGAAATTCAAAAGTCAAATATTTTACTGGTTGGCCCAACAGGATCGGGTAAAACACTCTTAGCTCAGACATTAGCAAAAATGCTTGATGTTCCTTTTGCAGTTGCAGATGCGACAACTTTAACAGAAGCAGGTTATGTTGGTGACGATGTCGAAAATATATTATTAAGACTTTATCAAAATGCACAATTTGATTCTGCAAAAGCAGAAAAAGGAATTATCTACATTGATGAAATTGACAAAATATCAAGAAAATCTGAAAGTACCTCTATTACAAGAGATGTTTCCGGAGAAGGAGTTCAACAGGCATTATTAAAAATGATAGAAGGAACTGTTGCTCATGTTCCGCCTCAAGGTGGACGAAAACATCCTCATCAGGAATTCATTGAAATTAATACAAAGAATATTCTCTTTATTTGTGGAGGAGCATTCGTTGGCTTGGAAAAAATTGTTGATGCTCGTGCAGGAATTGGTAATTCAGTAGGTTTTGGAACTGCTTCATTATCTCAAGCAGAAAAAGATGCTAATGCTCTAAAACTTTTAAAGAATTTACAACCTGAAGATTTATTAAAATTTGGTTTAATTCCTGAATTTATTGGGCGTATTCCTGTTTATGCAGTATTAGATCAACTTAACGAAAAAACATTAAAAATGATTTTGACAGAACCAAAAGATGCAATTTTAAAACAATATAAAGCACTTTTGGATATGGATGGTGTTGATTTAGAATTTGAACCAGAAGCAGTTGAACTTATCGCAAAAGAAGCTATAAAAAGAAAAACAGGTGCAAGAGCATTGAGATCTATTGTTGAAGAAATCATGCTTGATGTAATGTATGATGTTCCTACAAAAGAAGATTTGCATAAATTTGTAGTAACTGTTGATATGGTAAAAAATCGCAAAAACGCAGAAATTGTAAAATTGCCTACCAAAAAAGAAGAAGGTATAACAGCTTAGTTATGAGCAAAACTTTAATTCTTATTGACGGACATGCACTTGCTTTTAGAGAATATTATGCCCTTGAACGTACCAGCATGAAAACAAAAGAAGGTACTCCAACTTGGGCTGTTTATGGTTTTTTTAAGGCTATATTTGATCTTTTAAAAAATAAAACAATATGTGCAGATGCTATTGGTGTTGCATTTGATGTTTCACATAAGACTTTTAGAACAGAAGCATATGTTGATTATAAAGCTAATAGAATCGCAATGCCTGATAACATGCAAATACAAATGGGATTAATTTATGAAGGATTAAAAGCTTTTAATATTCCTATTTACACGAAAGAAGGTTATGAAGCAGATGATGTAATTGGAACAATAACAAAAAAAGCATGTGAACTTGGTCATAAAGTTAAAATTTTAACAGGGGATCAAGATTCTTTTCAATTAATAGATAAAGAAGGATGCGTAAAAGTTATAATTCCATCTAAAGGCCAGCTTATAGAATATGATTGGAATAAAGTTTATGAAAAACTTGGTGTTTATCCTGATCAAATAATAGATTATAAAGCATTAAGAGGTGACACATCGGATAATATTCCAGGCATACGCGGAATTGGCGAAAAATCAGCTGTTAAATTGCTGGAAGAATACAAAACTGTTGATAATGTTATTGCAAATGTTGACAATATTACTGGAAAATTGAGAGACAAAATAAAAAACGGAATAGATGATGCAAAACTAAGTAAATATTTAGCCACAATTGTAAGAGATATAAATTTAGATTTTGATTTTGAAAAGGCTAGTATTGATCTTCCGAAAATTTCTAATGTAACTGATTTTTTGCGGGATATGCAATTTTACAGTTTCCTAAAAAATATTGAATTTATTTTAAAATCATTTAATCGTGAATGCTTTGAAGAACCATATGTAATTAAACAAAATAAAAAAAAGGACGAAGATAACGGACAATTAGGATTATTTGCACAAGCAGTAGCTGACGAAGTTAATACTGTAGATTTTGATAAAGAAATTACTCTAGTAACAGATTCTTTAGATTTAGAAGAAATGAAAAAAGAATTAGAAAAATCTTCAGTAATAGGATTAAAATTATATTATGACATAAAAAATGCAATAAATTTTGAACTTTATGGCTTATCAATAAGTACAAACAGTAGTTTTGTTTATAATAATAAGTTAGCATTTGGCAAGGGAAAAACTAAAACATTCTATATTTCATTTGTTCGATCACTACATGCGCAGCTTGATAAAAAATTTGTTTTTGAGAATTTGAAAAGTATTTTTGAAAATGAAAAAATAAAAAAAATTACTCACGATACAAAAAACGATATAAACATTTTAAGATATTATGATATAAATCTTAGCGGAGTAGTTTTTGATACAATGCTTGCAAGTTATATAAAAGATTCAAGTGCATCAAATTCTTTTGACATCCAATGTATGGAGCGAATTAACCATATTTTGCCATCAATGATTTCAGATAATAAAAAAGCTAAATTCTGCGATTTTGATATTATTACAATAAAAAAATATGCCTCAGATGTAATGGCAAGTTTATTTGAACTTTCAAGATATTGGCTAAATGAACTTGATAATAAAGAATTAAAGATCTTAAATGACATTGAAATTCCCTTAGCTTTTGTACTTGCTGATATGGAATACACGGGGATATCTATTGATATTGAATATTTAAAATTTCTCACAAATGAATTAAATACAAATTTAAAAAATATTGAAGGAAGAATATACGATTTAGCAGGAGAAAAATTCAACATAAATTCTCCAAGGCAAGTCGGACAAATTTTATTTGAAAAACTAAAAATAGATTCGCCTAAAAAACGAGGAAAAGCTAAGAATTCAACAAGTGCAGAAATTTTAAATTATCTGGCTCCTGAGCACGAAATTGCACAATTGATATTAGATTACAGACAATGTGCGAAATTAAAATCAACATACACAGATTCACTACCTGAATTAATCGAAAAAGATGGAAGAATTCACACAAGCTACAACCAAACTGTTACAACAACAGGAAGATTATCTTCTTCAAACCCAAATTTGCAGAATATTCCGATTAGAACACCAGAAGGTAATAAAATTCGCCAAGCTTTCGTACCAAAAGATAGAAACAACTATAAAATTTTATCCGCAGATTATTCACAAATTGAATTAAGGTTGTTAGCTCACGTTTCAGGGGATGAAAACTTAATAAATGCTTTCAAATTAGGAGTAGATGTACACACACTTACAGCGTCGAAAGTTTTTGATGTCCCTGTGGAAGAAGTCACAAAAGATATGAGAAGAAAAGCAAAAGCTGTAAATTTTGGAATTGTATATGGGCAAACAAAGTATGGCTTAGCAAAGGCTTTACATATTATTCCAGATGAAGCGGAAAAATTTATAAATAAATATTTTAAAGCATATCCTAAGATTAAACTCTATATGGATGCTATGGTTGAATTGGTTGAAAAAAATGGATATGTAGAAACTATATTTGGGAGAAGAAGATATTTAGAAAAAGAAATCAGCAGCCCGAATGCTATGATTAGAGAATTTGCTAAAAGAGCCGCAATAAATCAGCCAATGCAAGGTTCCGCATCTGATTTAATAAAAATAGCAATGATAGATTTCTGGAATAAATTAAACTCAAAAGAATTAAAATCAAAAATGATTATGCAAGTTCATGATGAATTGGTTGTAGAGGTAGCAGATAAAGAATTTGAAATAGTAAAATCAATTATAAAAGAATCTATGGAGCTAAATCAGCCTTTAAAAGTCCCACTAGAAATAGATATAAATGCAGGTGAATCATGGAAAGAATCTTAATATTATTTTTATTAATGTTTATATGCACAACAGCTGTAAACGCTGAAAGTATGAATTTAAGTACTTTAATCACTGCTCAGAATGTAAAGTATCAAGATTGCACTAAAGTATTTAATGTGGATAATGTATCTCTTTTATATTTAACAATTTCAGCTATAAATGCAAACAGATTTAATATTGATGAAATACAATCAAAATCAGGATATATTTTGTTTACTGCCGTAAACAAAAAATTCCTTGCAACTATTTTGAATGTAAATACAAATCAAGCAATGCTTAAAATTACACCTGTAGACAGCAATTATTATTTTCAACCCGGAATAATTACAAACATTTTCAAATACATTGATATAAATAAGAATAAAAAGGTTGAAAACATTAACTAATTTGCGGGAAAATTCTCATTGCATTTTCAGTAGTAACTTTGCAAACTTCTTCATATGAAATATTTCTCAAATTTGCTATTTCTTGAGCAACATAAGTCACGTAACATGGTTGATTTTCTTTCCCGCGGAAAGGTACTGGGGTTAAATAAGGATCATCTGTTTCCAGTAAAAGGTAATTTAATGGAACATTTTTAGCAACCTCTTTTGCAGATTTTGCATTTTTAAAAGTTACAACTCCTCCAAGAGAGATATAAATATTTTCTTTAATACATTCTCTGGCAAAATCTAAACTACCTGAAAAACAGTGCATTATCGCTTGTGAATTTTTATTATATTTTTTTAGTATCTCCAAAGTATCAAAATACGCATCACGAGAATGAATATTTAAAGGTAAATTCATTTCATTCGCAAATTCTATTTGCTTTATAAAAACTTCTTTTTGAAGTTCTTTAAAAGTTTTATCCCAATAATAATCAAGACCAACTTCACCTATTCCAATAATTTGAGAATTATTTTTTATAATATTTTCCATATCAGAAAGGGTTTTATCGCTGAAATCATTTACAAATTCAGGAAATACACCCACATACCCATATAAATCATCATTATTATTTATAAATTTATCAACATCAAAAATATCTTCAGGACTCGAAGAAGGAATAATTGCAGTAATATTTTCTTTTTTTAAATTATTCAAAGCATCCTGAATAGATCTTTCTTTAATAGTATTTACATGAGAATGAGTATTAATAATCTTAACCATAATTGAATTATAACACGAAACCTGCTATAATAACTTCAATGGATAATTTAAAAATTTCAATAGCGCATTTATACCCTGACCTATTGAACTTATATGGAGATAGAGGGAATGTAATAACTTTAATAAAACGCTGTGAATGGCGCGGAATTAGGGTTGAATTTACGGATATAAAATCTGGCGATAAAATTGGAGCGCACGATTTATTTTTTATGGGCGGAGGTCAAGATAAACAGCAGGAAGAAGTACAGGAAGAACTTTTTTCTCAAAAGAAAGAGCTTTTGGCACAAAGAGATGACGGAGCTGTATTTTTGGGCATTTGCGGAGGTTTTCAGCTTTTTGGACACTATTATCAGCCACATGACAAAAATAAATTAGAAGGAATTTCTCTAATGGACGCATACACCATTGCCGGAGAAAAAAGATTTATTGGTAATGTAACTGCAGTAACAGATTTTTTAGAACCTAAGACACTTGTAGGTTTCGAAAATCATAGCGGATTAACTTATCTTGAAGGAGAAACAAAACCTCTTGCAACAGTAAGAGTAGGAAATGGAAATAACGGAACAGATGGATTTGAAGGAGCCAGATATAAAAATGTATTCGGAACTTATTTACACGGATCTCTCCTGCCAAAAAATCCACATTTCGCTGATTATTTAATTAATTTAGCATTAGAAAAAAGATACGGAGAAAATATTAACATATCTCCTCTTGATGATAAAATTGAATTTGATGCTCACACATCAGTTATTGATAAAAACTATTAATCACTTCACACAAACCGCCCTGAGGCTCGAATTGTAGCGGTTGGTGTAGCCCCTGTCCGTGTACGAACTGTGTAAGTAGCGGTAGTACGCGCTGTAAGCGCTGTCCTCTGAACTAGACCACAAGTTGCACCAGGACGAGCCTAAACCGGCAAAAGTTGTGCCTAGTTTGGAGGTGTTGAATTTGCCATTGTATCCGGCTGTATCTCCTATTTGGCTTGGGGCATCATATAAGTAGGTTGCGATTTTTGCAATGTCTTCGTCTGTTGCTAGGTGACCGCCCATATCTTTACACTTTACCATCGCTCCTGCCCAGCGGTCACCTTTAGACATACAATTATCGTTCGTACAACAATTCTTTATATTGTATTTTGTTTTGTAGTCAGATTTTACGGCCCAAGTACCATTATTATTTGTACAATAATCATCCATATATAGTGGAGTTGGTACTTCAGGTTTAGTTATCTTTAAACCCGCGAATTCAAGCCAGCCTAAGTTTACTCCATTGAAACCGATTATATCTTTTCCA
>JAGAXG010000015.1 GCA_017941035.1 bacterium
CACGAATCATCGGCTCTTTTTGTTTCGTATTTGAAAGAACAAACTCACCAAATAAAAAAAACGATATTCGGGTGGGTTATTTTGTTATACCCTAAATTACCCTCTGAATTTGTTTTTAAATTTGGAGGGATTTTTTTATGTTCTTTTTTCGGGCGGTTATTCATCTGCTCATACGAAGTAAAATTTATCAATACATAGCATATCAGAGAATGGCAGGAAACCAGTTAAAAAAATTTCTGCCAGTGCAAACTTACCTAAGAAGAACTCGTATATTTCACCGAATATATCAAGCTCTATATTCTCCGGGATGTCCTTAAAGTTTCTCAAGAGGTTAGATAATACCAACGGATTTTCTGGAGTGTTTACGCTGTAATAAATATCTTTAGGAAGTGTGTCTTCAAGCTCTTTAGTATATTTTTCAATAGCAATCATTGCATTTTTAACAGCTTCTGCAAGGTTTGAATCATCTGGCAAATTCAAGAGTTCATTATATCTGGATTCTTTAGGAAGATAATATCCACATCTTTCAATAGCTATCTCATGGATAGGTCTTTCCATACGAGTTCCTTTGAGTCGGTTGAACTCGTTGTTTATCTCTGCTTCATGTTGAGAATATTTAACATCAGCAAATCTAAGGAATATCAAACCTAACACAGGTTCAGCATATTCAGTAGCTTTCAAACCAGAATTAGCCCTTAGCTGGTCTGCCGTTGCCCATAATTTATCTTTCAACTCTTTCAACTGCTTTATTAACATACTTCACTCCTTGACTTGGTTTAATATTATCACAAACATGGCTTATAAGTATCTTACAATAATACTCTGCCAGAATCGGACATACTAATCTTTTTTCTTATGACATTTACAATTGTAGAAGTAATATCTGTGGTAAAATAAAAGTATGATAAAGACTTTCAAATGTAAGGAAACTGAGAAGATATGGAATGAGGAGTTCTCAAAGAAACTTCCTCACGATATTCAGAAACGTGCTTTGCAGAAGCTCCGAATGTTGCACGTAGCATCCGTTCTTGATGACTTAAAAGTTCCACCGAGCAATCATTTGGAAGCATTATCTGGAGACAGACAAGGACAACATTCTATTCGTATCAACGACCAGTACAGAATCTGCTTCCGTTGGTTAGATAACCATTCATTTGATGTTGAAATAGTAGATTATCATTCTTAATTTAATCTATCTTAACAAAATCCTTTTGCGGGGTTGAAATTACGTGGTACGTACCGTATAATATAAGTAGATGATAAACAATATGGAGATACTGTAATGACTGAATATATTGAACTTACAACCGTTGGTGAAATGCTCAAAGAAGAATTCATTGAGCCATTTGGTCTTACTCAAAATGCTTTAGCCAATGCAATATTTGTACCTCCAAACAGAATACACCAAATAATCAAAGGTCAAAGAAGAATCACTGCCGATACAGACCTCAGACTTACTACATACTTTGGTCTTTCACAAGGTTACTTCTTACGCTTTCAAGAAGACTACGAACTCAGAATCGCCAGAAGAGAAATTGCTGATGATATAAATAGAATCCAGCCAATAAAAGCATTAGGATAACATCAAGTATCACTTTCATTGGTCTTTTTCCAGTTTAATTGAACCTGTTCTATTGCATATTCACGCATTAGTTGCTCCACATTTTTCTTCTCTAAATAACGTTTAACAAGTTTGCTACAAAAAGTTGAAGGTAGAATATTTATATATCTGCAATAGAACAAAAGTTGTTCTCTAAGTTCCTTTGAGAAATATACTGATACAGTTCTATACTTCTTATGCCGACTCTCTTTATTATCCATTATTCTTACCTCCCAGTCTTTCAAAATAATTGTGTAGTAAATTGTTAATAAGCCAGCTTATGCTAACCCCATGTTCCTTTCTATACTCTTTTAACTGCTTCTGCATCTGTGGAGTAACAGCAAAGGATGTAATGACTCTATTAGTTTCTGCTTTCATATTGTGTACCTATATTTGTTATTAACTGAACTAAAATGTAATAACTATATGATGCGTTAATAATATTAGTGATAATTCATAGGTAGATAACAAAAGGTATATTTGACAAGATACAAATATTCAAGGAGAGGTGTCTGTGGCCGCCCTGACCGGGTTTTCCTTATCTGCATGGTATAACTTTACCTCTCAGACAAAGAAAATCTCTCAAATTTAATTCTGGAGCTGCATGCCGGGAATCAGTGTGTGAATTTCCCTCTCAATTCTTCAAACTCAAGGTCGTTGTCCCTTGCGTATGCTTCTTTTGCCTTCTTAAAGTAATTATAAGCTCTGCCCATATCATGAATGTAACATAGTAACTTATAGTTCCTTTTGGACTTAATAGCACTATCTACTGCCAGTTGTTTTAATGTCTTGCAAGATGTTTGCTTCTTCGGTTGAGCAAATACAGTCTTACTCAAAATATCATTGAAGGTTTTCTCAATAGTATCTTGAAAAGTGCCATTTTGTATGGCTTCTATCATATCGTCTATTGTATGAAATGGTAGATAGTCCTCCCTTAATTCTATCTCACATCTTAATAGGTTCATTTTATATAATAGAAGTCCATATCTGTCTCCTCCAGTTGAATAGTCCATTGGTAGTTCTGGTGCATTAACAAGTTCTTTCAAAGGTAACACTCTGTTAGCTTTATCTCTATCAATAAGCTCTCCAGCCTTGTCATAGAACTTAATCTTTAGTTTCTGATTCCTCTTGGACTTCGGATTTCTTTTCTTTTTGGCAACATATACAGTTTTGTATGAATCTGTGGCATTTGTAGTAGCTACATAGCCATTCAAATATTCATGGTTAAGCAAAACTTCAAGGTAATCTGCAACATCACCTTCTACTGTTATATCCATAGGAAGGTGCATCAAATACAGGTTTAAGTTCTGACCTGCGACTGACCTCACCTCTTGGAGAAATTTTAGAAACTGATGTAACGGAATCATCTGTAAGTTGTGATTAAAGCCGTCATAACCTTCTCTAAGTTGTTTTGTAGGGGTTACATCTCTCTTTAGTTTATGGAATCTATCATGATTTTTTGGTTTAACCACCACACCATAGTATCTACGGATAACCTCGTCTATTCTCTTTGTTGTCTCCGTAGTAACCAAGTCAATACCAAAACTTATTTTATCAACTTTCACTTCCCCTAACATATCAATAATACAACTCCTTATAGAAATTATTCAAAGTATACACAGGAGGGAGCTTTAGTTTCTTCAATTTTCTGATGACTTTACAAATCTTTCCAGAGGTTTCTTTGTCTGGAGCAAGAGCTTCATCTATTACATTCTTATCTTCTTCGTAATATTCCAATATGACAGTAATGTAATCAAGAATGCTATAAGTTTGTCCCATTTTTTCCAGCTCCTGTTTTATAAATGAAAATAACATTTCATCTTGAGAAGGAACTTCAACTTCATCAAATGCATGTTCCATTGTTTTTGCTTTGGTCAGACACTGAATCTTATCGGCATCACTAATATCAGAAATAATCCTAAATTGGCCTGTCCTTACTTCTTCGGCAGATTCTATTCTTGCCCTTGCCTTTTGCTGTTCATGCTGTTGAGTATATGACAAAATGTCGTGCAATATACGATATGAAGCTAAGTAAACATCTTCATCATCTGCTAATCTTGAAAATATGGGTAGTATGTCATCATCTTCATCTGTTTGTAAACTGAATATAGAATCTACCATATCTTTCCCAACAAGGGTAATATCATAAGTTAAGGTCATATCTTTGTGAAGAGTGTACAAACATTGAATGACTCTTTTTGTATAATTAGTATCAGACGGAGCTTCATCATGAACAGGAAAATTGATAGTGGAATTCAAGAACTCTTCTCTCGGTCTGAATGTGAACATAACATGGTTTTCTCCACAACTCTTTCCCAAGAATCCATACTCAGAATCCAACTGCTTAAGCTGGGTAAACCATGTATAACTGTCATCTGCCTTTATGGTAACTTTATAATCAACAATAGAAACTATTGGAACAATATAGGTAAACACTGATTTGAGTACCCAGACCACATATTTTGCTGTTGGGACTGTGTGTAGATATGAATGTTCTTTCCAATAATCATACTTATGCCTGTTCATTTGCTCATACAGGTTAAAGAGAACCAAGTAGAGCAGGTCTCTTGTGTATGTAACAGGGTCTTTTGCTGTAGACTTTGAAGGATACAACTTTACAACAAGGTTGTATTCACCACTATTATTATCCTTGCTCACGCATAACTCTAATATATCATTAAGTCTGCCACTTATAAGGTCTCTTCTAAACTCTTCTATATGAAAATGATAGAGACTGCTTAATACTATGGCTTCTGTGCCACTAAATGTATCTTCCCTATAATGGTAGTTACATATACTTATTAACTCTTCTTTACTAAGTGTAGTTATTTCATCTACAAACTCTAAGTCAAACAATGAATGATAATTGTTACTTATCAACTGTTGTAGTTTTTCTATGTTTTCACTACTACAAATAGTCCCAACACTAATCATACATTGTATTTCACCCATATTAACACAGAAACTTTTGTCGTGAGTGTTCCTATTATATGAAAGTGAAGACAAATCTATAAAATTATTATTTGTACCAGCACTTTTGCTATCTTTTTCTAAAACATATATACCGTCAATATCTTGACTTGGCTCTTTGCTCTTCATTTTTTCTCTCTTCTTTTCTGGTTTCTTCCTTTGGCTCTTCTGTTTTGAAAGGAAGAGGGAGTGCGAAGAGCCTTAATCACTCCCTTACTTTAAAATATAACTATTCTTCGCTATACTTTCTTACTTTCTTCCTCAACCCAGTTTTCTATCCAGGCTTCGGCTTTGTTTTTACTCTCAGCCTTAACCCAGCTTTCCAACCAAGTTTTTGCTTTATTTGAGCTGTCCATATCATCACCTCCTTTCTGCTCATTTTGTCCATTAGCTTTTGCTAATGCTACTTCTACCATATAATCTTCCTGTGCTTGCACTTCTGCAATTAGATTAGCAAGCGAATGAGGTAACACTTTATTCACTAAATCAGATAATGATATATGTTGTCTTATTGAATATTCCATACCTAATTCAAATGCTTGCGTTTTGGGGAACTGTATCACCAGAGGTAATGTATTCTCTGAGTATTTACAATCAACATCATCAAGTGATGAATCGTATGTAACATCTTCCCTATGGTTCACAATGGAATCAGCTACAAACTTATTTGCATCAATATCACCACTTCTATCGTATGTCTTAATTGTTTTCACCAGATATTCCGGGAGCTGTAATGTTAGTTCTATACTATTTTTCTTCATCTTCATCATCTCCGAATATCTTATTATCCACTAACTCACCTGCTTCATCTGATAATTCTTTCAGAATCTGAGTGTAAGTGCGTTCTGTAACATGGGTATTACTATGCCCAACTTGACGAGAAATATATGATGTAGGAACACCACATAAATGCAGAATATCTACATATTGCCCTCTTAAGTCGTGAACACGGCAAAATTTCTCATCATACCCACATGCCTTAAGCAGTTTTGCAAACTTTCTTTCTATCCATTTAGCATACATTTGACCACCTTTATCTGCTCTGAACATCAAATCATCATCTGCAATATTGTATCTTTCAATATGCCATTGAATAATCTCAAGAACTTTAGGTGATATATCAATAGTTCTTGTAGAAGCGTCTTCCTTTGTTCGGTTCTTTTCTTCCCCCCTTGTTATCTGCTTATCTATGAAAATCTTTTTAAGGACATTCCTTATATTACATGGTCTTAAAGCTGAATATTCTCCAAGTCTTGCTCCTGTTAAAGTCGCAAGAATAAATAAGCAGTAGTATTCTGGGAATTGTTGTTCACAAGTATTAATTACTTTTTTAAGTTCTTCCATACTAAACCTATTCCTTAACTTAGGTGGGATAGTTACAGATTTGACATCCTTGAATGGGTTTGTGCTAACCTGTTTTAGTTCAATAGCATAATTGAAAGCTGCTTTGGCAAACTTAATACAACCATTAAATATATGGTCGCTTGCTCCTTTTTTAAATAATTCTCTTCTCCATTTTTGAATAAGTGCAGGAGTGAGATTCTTAACCGGGACATATTTGAGCATCTGGAAGTGATTATTCAAATATCCTTCATAATTACAAATAGTACCCTTAGCATATTTACCTTCGTTCTTAGCGAAATCAAGGTAGTATATAGTAACATCTTCTAATGTAGCATCTTTATTGAGTTCTAATGTGCCAGCTTCAAAGTCGTTCCAGAATTTTCTTTCTGCAACTTCACCTTCACTTTTAGTAGAAAAGTATCCGACATGTTGATGTTTCTTTTTAGGTTTACCAAACCTGTCGTATTCCCCAGTCGGAATATAAACTACTACTCGCCAATCAAATTTAGTTTTCTCTTTGTTAAGGTAATGCTTTGAAACTGACACGATAAACTCCTATGCTGCAATAAGATGTCTTTCTTGAAACGCTACAATGTCGCTTAACAGCCACATTCTTTTATTACCAAACTGGTAACAATTAAGTGTTGGGTCTGCCAATAATAACTTTCTGGTGTGGTGGTACTTGAGACCCAAGAAGTCAGCCACCTGTTGAATACATAAGTAAATTTCTTTGTCTTCCATGAAAATCTCCTTTTTTATCACTACGGCAAGTGGACGTCCACTTCCAAATATATAATACCACATATTCTTTTTCTTGTCAAGCAAAAGTGTCCGTCCACTTTTTAAAGTAGATGTCTACTTTGTTTGACAAGTTTATGGTTTTCGTGTATCATGCATACAAAAGGAGGTAATATGGATAACAATTCAACCATGTATGCTTCGGAAATATATGAGCAGTTAAAACTTGTACTCGGACAATATTTTAATGAAGTCAGAGAAAGTAGAAACATTAGTTTAAGAGATATAGAATCTTCAACTAAAATGTCTAAATCGTTGTTATCAGCATTTGAAAAGGGTGAAAAGTTGCCACGAATGGAAAACTTAATTAACCTTATGATAACATTGGGGATTCCTTTTAATAATATATTCTCAGAAGAGGTATCTGAACGAACTGGGGCAAGCTACGACACTGATACAATACCTCAAAGAGATGACCAAGCTATAACCAAGACTTTGATAAAAATGAATTTAGATAAAGATGATGTTGCTGATGTATTGGCATATATAGACTTTATTAAGTTCAGAAGGCATAACATGCAGAAGAAGTCTGGCAGATATATTCCCAGATAATGCTGTTATACAAGGGTTATAACCTACTAAATTTCTCATGCTAACTTTTCGTTACCAAACTCGTTACCAAATAGGGCATTTTAGGATAAATCAAGGCATTAAAAAAGAGGGCTTAAATGCCCTCTATTATTATATGGTACCCCCAAGCGAATTCGAATCGCTGTCTACACCGTGAAAGGGTGTTGTCCTAGGCCTCTAGACGATGGGGGCTTAGATTACGCAATCCCTGCGCGTATGCTCATATTAAACCGAACAAAATTAAATGTCAACAACAACTTTTTAAATTTTTTATTTGAGCTATTATTTCTGATATTTCAGGAGAAATATCATCTTTTGAATGTATATTGTGTCTTACCATTTGTGCAAATTCAGATTTTTTAAATTCATGCATTCCCCTTTTTTTAAATACTTCTTCCAAAAATTCCACTCGTGAAGTATTTATAATATTTGAATTTTCTACAGGTATAGATATATTTTTTAATTCATATTCTAAAGTCTTTTTTATAAGAGTTTCTGGTAATAAGTCTTCAAATTCTCCGCATTCTAGTAAATGAATCTTATCTTTTAATCTTAGTTTCGCAGATATTTCAAGTGAATTTTCAAATCCGTCTTTATCCAAGAGTACAAATATCGGAAGTTTTAATGTCTCGACAAGTTTATAGTACAGTTTTACTACTTGGTTTTTACCTCCGGCTGAAATTACATAAATTCCCTCTTTATCAAAATCAAATCCGCAAATTTTCCCAAATTCAGGAAGTAAAGTTTCTTCTGTTATTCCTTCTGCAATAACTACAACTTCAATTGGGAACTGAAGAGAAAATTCATCCCTTTTTAATTTAATATTGCTGTTTATCCCAAGTTCTTTCAACCAACGTAAATTTTTAGGTGATGTTTTATCAATGTATTTTAAACATTCTGAATAATTTATATTATTGTCAAGTAAATTCGCTGTTTCTTTCGAAATTTCAAATACTGATTTTTCATAATCCAGAAGTTTTTTATTAATATTTAAATTGTTAGTGACTCCTAATGTGTAGTTGAAAACATCTTGAGCTAAGTTTTTAAGTTTTTCATAATCCATTTTATCAAGTTCACTTTTTTTGAATTTTGGTTCGATTAAATTTTGAATAATAATATCTTTAAAAACTCGCAAATATTTTGTTTCAGTGTTTTTAAATCTTGTTAATCTGTCAATTGAAATTATTATTTGCTCTCTTGTAAGTTTTTTAATTCTTTTCAAAAAATGCCTCTTTTAATATTTATTTACAAATAATATACACGTATGGCAATTTTTTCTTATATTTGTTTTTTATATTAATGTGGTGTTATTATGGTAGAAAGAATTAGCCCTCGTATATTTCAAACAAATTATAGCACAATAAATAGTGTTAGTAATAATATTACAAAGACTTCTGTTACTGATAAAACAGTAAGTAGACCTTCTTTTTGTGCAAATTCGGACTCAATTGTAAATAATCCTGTTAATCAAACTACTATAAGAACACAATTAACTACAAAAGACGAAAATGAAAAATATAAAACGGTATTGTCAAAACTTGACAGAAATAGCAAAAAAGTTGTTGAAAGCTTATTAAAGAACGGGATTTTATTAAATAATAATTCGAATGATAAAAGTTCAGTATTGGATAATTTATATAAAATATCTACTGAACCGCGAGCATATGGTCTGGATGCAACGGTAATATTAAAAGATACTATTGCCGCAATAGCTTATCCTTTTATAATTACTCAACAATTTGGAGATATTCCTGCAAATTATTTAAATGAAGTGATTAATATCAATAATGAAAGTAAATCAAATTTAATTGATGTCCAGCAAAGTGCTAAAGATGTTAATGTAGAACACTCTGGTACTTGCGTTGCTGCTAGTACTGAATTCAAATTAGCAAAGCAAATGCCTGCAGAATTTGCAAGATTTGCGCAAGGATTGAGTTCTGAAAAAATGTCTGTGGATAAAGAAATTGTTCTTGATAATTTGGCAGATAATACACTAAATGGCGTGTGGTTATTAAATGCATTTAATATGCCGTACAAAATGGATAATTATGATAAAGCTATACTTACTTTTGCCCCTGATAAAAATGCAATAATAAGAGCTAAAATTCAAACAAAAAATAAAGATTCTTATGAAAGAACTCCGTTGGATGTATTAATGCAGTCCACATTTATGCAGATAGGCTCACAGCAATCTTACAATACTTTAACAGATAAAAGAGGCGGTAAATTTAATCAAAATGATAAAGGTTTAATTGAATTTGAAAAAACCTTTACAGAATCTGTAGTTTTTGATAAAAATATTCTTTCTGTAACATATCAAACAGTTGACGAAAATGCACGCCTTGTAGGCTATGAAACAGATTTAGATACAATGAAAAATCAATTGTTGAGTGCTTTGGATATGGGTGAAAATGTTATTATTGGATATACTCAAACAAATGAAAATAATATTATTGTGAACGGGCATGAAATAACAATAATCGGATATAAAAAGGATAATAACGGTAAACTGACTTTTATTTGTAATGATACAGATGATGGCGTTTCAAGACCTTTAGAATATCCGGAAGATTATTTACTCCCAAAAATTCATCATGCTGCTCTCCCAAAAGAAATTGTCGAAAAAGATTTGGATATTGTTCCAAATTGGGTTGAAGGAGTAGAAATATATAGACAAATGAAAAATCAATCAAGAAACATTGCATAATTTATGCAAAAAAAATTTTTAGAAGTTTTAAACAATGTGTAAAGGGTTAAAGGTTAAAAATGATTAATACAACTTATGTTCATCCTAATCAAAATGTAGCTGCGCGATTAAAACCAAAAACGCAGAATACTCAACCTGAAAATTTTTTAGATGATAAACAAACTATTTATTCAAATAAAACTGCTTCCATATATAATGATAAAGATTTAACACATACGTCATGGTTTTATATAAATGATCTTCACGGTAAAATGACTAAGATGGAAAGGATTTATAAAATCACTCAAGATTTTGACAATTCATCTCCTTCAAAATTGTGGAAATTTTTTTCAAATTCAGATGATTCGCGAATAAGTAAATTTAAGGTTGCTCCTGGAGATATTTTCATAGGAGCAAATCCAAAAAATAACAAGGTTGCAAGCGAATTTGTTAAATGGTGTAAATTTGATGCGATATCACCGGGTAATCATGAATTTGATGTCCCTGATGCTTCTAATTTGAATCAACTTTTGGCAAATACTAAATCTAAAATTTTGACTGCAAATATTACAGTGAAAGATAATTCTCCATTAAAAAATCGATTTGAGAAATCTACGATAATAGAAAGAAATGGTGAAAAATATGGATTAATAGGAATATCTCCTTCAGATATGATGTCAAGAGTAAAAATTAACGGTTCTCTTTCAGACATAAGTGTTTTGAATGTTGAAGATACAATAAAAGCAGTTCAAGAAGAAATAAATAAGTTAAAATCACAAGGAATAAATAAAATAATTTTACTTTCTCACAGCGGATTATCAAATGATAAGAAAATAAGCAGAGAAACAAATGGATTAGATATTGTATTCAGTGCACATACTCATGAACTTGTTGAAGGAATTAAAGAAGATAAAAATCTTGTTTATTCAAAGTCCGGAGAACCGGTTGTCCTTACTCAAGCGGGAAAAAATGGAGATTATGTCGGGGTTTTAAATATAGATTTTGACAAAGATGGTGTAATACGCCGAGCTCAAAATAATATTATATTTACGGATAATTATTGCAGACCTTTGTATGTAAAAGATCCGGTAGAACAGATAATAGGGAAACCTGAAGTCGTGGGTAAAGTTGGAGAAGCAGTTCCTCTTCCTAAAAATATATTAATTGAAGATAATCCTCATGGAAATTTAATTGTTGATGCAATGAGAAGTGAATTAAATACTGATATAGCGATATTAAATGCCGGAAATATTAGAGGGTGTTTTACTTCAGGTTCAAAAGTTGATTCAAGATTGTTGGCAGATATTTCTCCGTTCGAAGATAAAATGATGGTTCTAAATTTGTCTGAAAAACAAATTATAGACGCAATAAAATTTGGTTTGGAAAAATCTTTCAGCAGTAAAGGTAATAAGCCGGGAATACTTTTGGTATCAGGAATGAAATATAAGTGTACAAATAAAGGTCAGCTTTTAAGCGCAGAATTTGTAGATAAAAACGGAATATCTCACCCTATTGATATTAATAATCCAAGTGAAAATAAAAAATATACTGTAGCTGCAGATGATTTCTTTGCAACAGGCGGAGATAATTATTTGCCTGCTAATCCTAATCCTGATTTTATTTTAAAAACTTTAGATTTTGATAAGAACAAAATGGCTTGTGATTACATCAAAAAACTAGACCAGCCAATAGATATAAAATACGATGGTCGTATAGAAATAATTGATGGTTAATCCCTATTTTAATAACCATACTGCTCGTGAGCATTAAGGTATTCACGTACAGAATTTAATGAAGCTTGAACTATACGTGTTACTCGTGAAGGTGATAAGCCTATTTGTGTAGCAATATCTTTTACTTGCATATTTCTATAAAATCTGTATTCAACGACAGTTCTTTCTTTAGGCGGAAGTTTTGATATAGCCGCTCTTATCATTTTACCCATTTCAGAAATTTCAGCATTTTCATCAGGCATTGCGCGATTATCTTTAATAAAATCAAAAGGTGAATCGTTGTCTGACGCATCAGAAGCTAATCCGTCAATAGACAAAACAGTTTCGTAAATTGCTTCACGAACTTTAGCCTGTTTCATATCCATTCCTTCTACAGCTTCTTCCTCATCGTATTCATCCTCTGCTTTATGCTTGATTGAATACCATTTGTAACGGATTCGAAGTTCGTTTCTTATTGCCCAACGAACAGCTGTTGCAATATAAGCGGAATTATATCTTGCAAGTTGTTCAGGAGTCTTGTTTTTTATCATGACCTGAATTGCAATAATACCAATAGACAAGAGTTCTTCATATTCAACCATGTGTGCAGGTATACGTCTGTGTTCTACTCTTGCTACTTTTTGAACTATATCTATATAATCTTGTAATTTTTTTTGTTCTTCAGTGGTCATAATTTTACATATCGATATTACTATAATTTATTAAATTAGTATTCATTTATTTGAAGGATATTTATTTTTCATTTTATACACGAACATTAATATTTCTGCAACTGCTTTGTATAATTCAGGGGGGATAGGATGATTGATTTCTACCATTCTAAATAGTGCTCTTGCAACAGGTGGATTTTCAATAACTGGTACACTGTTTTCTTTTGCAATATCAATAATTTTTTTTGCAATTAACTCTGTTCCTTTTGCGATAAGCATTGGGGAATCCATTTCTTCGGCTGTATATTTTAGGGCGCAAGCGACATGAGTGGGATTTGTAACTACAAAATCAGCCGTAGGTACAGCATCCATTGCGCCTTGCTGAAGCATTTGCATACGTCTTTGACGCAATGCTGCTTTGACATTCGGATCACCTTCAGAGTTTTTATATTCATCTTTTATTTCTTTAAAAGACATTTTTTGATCTTTCAAAAATTTCCATTTGGTTACTCCGTAATCAGCTGCAGATATAATCAAAAATGCGATACAGGCTTTAAATATAAATTCTGTAATTAATTTCCCAAACTCTATCATTACTGCAAAGTTATTATCTACTGATGCAAGCATTAAAATAGATTCAATATGATCGCTGTATACCATCCAGCCTATATAGCCCAAAACGATTACTTTAACAATATTTTTGAATAATTCAAACAAAGTTTTTATAGACATAATATTTTTAAAATACTTAGTAGGATTAAGTTTATCGAGTTTAGGAACTAAAGGAGCTACGGCAACTAATGGACCTACTTGTATAAAATCAGCCATAACTGCAACAAACCATGCTATTGCTAAAATAGGCCCTATAATTAGTGCAGTTCCTTTGATTGCGACTAAAAGAATATATGTATAGCCGATTTTATCAATATTAGCATTTGGGATTTGTTCATACAAAAGTGTAAAAACCTGTACTATTTGATCCCAAATAAAGGGCGCCAGTCCAAAAATAACAGAGAACAAAACAAGTAAAGAGACCGCTGTAGAAAAATCTTTTGATTTAACAACTTGACCTTCTTTTCTAGCCTGTTCGAGTTTTCTTGGAGTTGCATCAAATTGCTTGTCCTCATCACCCATTAGTTTTTAACCCTTTCTGATAAATACATTATAACATGATTATATTTTATTTATAATGTTACTCTTGCGGAAATTCAAAACATAGTTTATAATAAGAATACAGAGGAATTAACGGAATAAAAGGAGATATAATTATGCTAAAACGCAGTCGCAGAGCCAATTTCGGGGGGGAGGGCATTTTTAGCTAATCTCCTTAGTAAAAAGAAGAAAGCCTTTACCTTAGCTGAAACATTGATTGCTCTTGTCATAATTGGTGTCGTATCAGCGCTGACACTGCCAACTTTACTAACGAAAATAAATGATACAGTAACCAAAAACAAAATAGCAGTTTTTGAACGAAAATTATCTAAAGGAACAGATTTATTAAATATAGAATATGGCATCGGGCCATATTATAACGGAGCAAATCCGAGTTATGAATTTGCGCAGGCTCTATCAAAACATTTAAAGATAGTGACAATTTGTGATAAAGATAATTTAAGAAATTGTGTTCCCTATGATTCAATTCATGCTGATGAAAAAGATTTAAAAATTTCTGATATAAAATCAGGATATGATTTAGGGGTGAATAATAATGATTATACTGATGTTGCAGGAATAGTTTTAGCTGACGGAACACCGATGATATTATCATGGAATAAAAATTGTCCTGTGAGTGATCCTGATACTGTAGAAAAAGGTCAAACAACTGCTTGTATCTCAGGGATTTATGATTTAAACGGGGCAAAAGGTCCGAATAAATTTGGTAAAGATGTTATAGGTTTGAATAGTTCCCATATCGGATGGTTGAATTTTGCTGGTTTAAAAATTACTCCTCCGTTTACGCCAATACCTATTACTGTCGATGAGTATTGCACCAAACAGGCTGATAAAACTTGGGTTTTAAATGAGAATGGTGAAAAATACGGGATTCAATATTGTGCGTTGCGTTATTCTACACCTATAGAAAAAGATTATCTTGCCGGAGCTAAGAAAACTTGTTATGAGTTAGGAGGGCATTTGGCTAGTATTGAAGATTTAAATGCTATAGGAAATTATATATATAATAAGACCAATTTTAATTCAAATAAAACTCAAAACAATTTGGTTCTTGATGAGTCAAAACTCGGTCCTTTGTATGGTTTAGGTTCAAGTTGGTGTGCTATTTGGCAAAGAGAAGCTTCAGAAGGTGCATATATGGGTTGGGCAAAATGTTTCAAAAAGAATCAGATGAGTTCGACATATAATACAGGCTGGTTTGGTAAAGGCAATTCTACCCCTAATGCAATATGTGTTAAAAATAGTAACTAATCAAATAGGGCATTGATTTTATCAATAATATCCTGAGGTTCGATTTCGTTTGTAATTTTGTTTACATCTTGAGCAATTTGGTATAACTTTGCAGCTTCAATTTTGTCGCCTGTAATTGCAATAGAGCGTGCAAGGTTAAAATGTGCAAGAGCATAATTAGGATTGTTTTCCACTGCTTTTTTAAACATATCAATAGCTTCCTGAACCCTGCCTAAATCATCAAGATAAATTACTCCAAGATTGTTGTATGCAATAGAATAACTCTTATCATATTCAATAGCATGATTATATTCTCTCATTGCTTCTTCTATATCACCTTTACCCCAATATAAAAATCCTAAATTACAATGAATTTTAGCATTACGCGGATCTAAATCAAGTGCATTACGATAGATAGTCAAAGCATTTTCATAATCTTCTTTATCATAAAAAGCGCTTCCTAAATTTACGTAAATATCAATATCTTCAGGAGTCATAAGATATGCGCTTTGATATGAAGTAATTGCAGCATCTAAATTCTGTTTTGCTTCTTGAAAAACAAAACCTAAAGTTTGATTTACAACACTTGTCCATTTTTTGCTTGGATTTAGAGTAATTGCAGTTTGGAAATGTGAAATTGCACTGTCTAAATCTCCCTTAATATAAAGTATATTCGCTAAGTTTGAATGAAATTCAGGCATATTCGGAACAATTTTGATTAATTTTTGATATGTATCTATTGCGTTATCATAATCACCTAGATCTTCGTAAGCTTTGCAAAGATGACGATAAGCAGGTATATTTAAACTGTCAAGCCAAATAGCCATTTTATATTCTGTTATAGCATCTTCAAATTGTCCTAATGAAGAATATATATCGCCTAAAAGACAATATAAAGGAACGAACCCAGGAGCTTTTTCTATTGCATCAATGTAAACTTCAATAGCATTATCAATACCTTTTGTTTGAACTCTCATGTATCCCTTGAACAAAATCGGAATAAATTTTATATAAGTTAAAGATTCGCAAACCCTTTTTACAGCTTCTTCATCAAATGGAAGGGTTAAAAATGCCATAAAAGCTTGATAAGCTGATTTTATTTTGTTTTTAAAAATCCTAAAAGATGAAACCTGATACAAATTCTTTAGTAGATAATGTGCGCATGAACTTCTTAAAGGACTTAACTTAATTGCTTTTTGAGCATTTTCAATTGCATCTGTAAATCTTGCTTTTTTTGTATAAGTTTCTGCAAGCATGTAATAAGCTTTTGAAAATTTAGGATTTTTTTTGATTGCGGTATTGAAATAATTTACCGCTTTATCCATGTCGCCTTTGTAAAATTGCGCAACACCTATTTTGTAATAGATTTCAGGATTATCAATTGATTCAAGAGCCATTTGATATTCGGTTATGGCTTCGTCAATATACTGGCATGATGAGTAAATATCCAAGTGCCATGCCACATATAAATCACCTAATCGCATATGTAATTCTGCATTTGTGGGATCTTTTTGAAGCCCGATTTGGCATAATTCTATTGCAGATTTTACATTCCCTGTGCGAAATTCTTTTGATATTTTTTTATTTAAAGTTTCAGTTTTATTTTTCATATCTGACTATATTTTAATTATATTTAATAGTAAAGGCAAATTGATTAAGAAATACTGTTTTTTTGAGCATCGACTCTTTCTTTTATAGCTCCGATAGGTTCATAATACGGAGAAACTGTCATAATTTGTGCCGCAACATCAGGATAATGATATATGAATTTCAATTCGCTTGTTGTTAAAGGTTTTTGAGTATGTACGTTTGCATAACGAACCAGTTCAAGTATGTTGCGAGCTTCATGTTCATCTTTGAATTCAAGTTCAAGATTATTATATACGTTTCTAAACCCTTTAATTCCTCCATATTCACCGGTTGTAATCATTCGTCCTGTTTCAATAATTTCAGGTTCTCCGCGTCCGAGTTCTTCAAAATCGTATAATTCATAATTTCTCCTGTCTTTCAAAGCTCCGTCAGCATGGATGCCTGATTCATGAGCAAAAGCATTATCTCCTACTGCAGGTTGATTTATTGGGATAGGAACTCCAAAAGCGTATGAAGTATATTTTGCCAACTGCCAAGCTCTGTTAAGTTTTATATTTTCATCAATTTGATATTTCCCTCGGAACCCTTCTGATTTTAAACATCCTAAAAGACAAGAAACCAAATCAGCATTCCCTGCTCTTTCGCCCATTCCGTTAATTGCAGTATTTATATAAGCATCAACACCTGCATCAATTGCTGCTTTAGCTCCGGTAATTGAGCACGCAGAAGCCATCCCTAAATCATTATGAAAATGAAGTTCTACAGGTATTTGAATAGCTTTTGCTATTGTGAAAATTCTATCGTAAGTTGTAAGAGGATCTTCTGCTCCAAGAGTATCGCAGTATCTAAAACGATGAGCACCTGATTTTTTGGCTTCCAGCGCATATTTTATAAGGTAGTTTATATCACTTCGAGATGCATCTTCAGCATTTACTCCGATGATTTTTGCTCCTTTATCAACTGCGCATTCAACAGCTTCTTTAGTCATTTTTATTATATCTTCAGGAGTTTTTTTACCCAGATATTTACCATTAATCATTTGTTCGGAAGTTGATTGAGAAAGGTTTACATACTTTAATTCAGGGACATTTTTGAAAGATAATTCAACATCAGATGCAATTCCTCTCATCCATCCTGAAAGTTTAGTAGTTCCGATAACTCCTCGTTTTACAAGTTCTAAGTTGCCATTTAAATAATTTATTTCGTGTTTCGTAGTAGGAAAACCAAATTCAGATTGAGTTATCCCCATATCATTAAGCATTATATTTATAATAGTTTTTTGAAGTTTTGCAAGTCCCAAGCGAGAAGTCTGCACTCCGTCTCTGTTTGTTACATCTACGAAATAAATTTTACTCATTATATCAGTCCTCTTTTACCTATATTATAACATAAATAAAAAGATAAATACTCTTGCGAAAATTCAAAACATAGTTTATAATAAGAATACAGAGGAATTAACGGAATAAAAGGAGATAAAACTATGCTAAAACGCAGACGCAGAGCCAATTTCGGGGGGGGGGGGGCTTTTAGCTAATCTCCTTGACAAAAAGAAGAATGCCTTTACCTTAGCTGAAACATTAATCGCCTTAGGCGTAATCGGAATCATCGCAGCGTTGACGATACCATCATTATTAACGACAATCAGCGATAAAGTAACCAAAAACAAAATAGCAGTTTTTGAACGTAAACTATCTAAAGGAACTGATTTATTAAATATAGAATACGGTATCGGACCATATTATAACGGAGCAAATCCGAGTTATGAATTTGCGCAGGCATTATCAAAACATTTAAAGATAGTGACAATTTGTGATAAAAATAACCTTACAAATTGTTTTCCTTATAGTTATATTCAAACTGAAATGGGGAATAAAAAAGTATCTGATTTAAAAACTGGTGTCAGTCTGCAGTTAGATTCTGCAAATTATGTAGATACAGCAGGGATAGTTTTGGGTGATGGGACTCCAATGATATTTAGTTGGAATAAGAATTGTCCTGTGAGTGATCCTGATACTGTAGAAAAAGGTCAAACAACTGCTTGTATTTCAGGGATTTATGATTTAAACGGATCAAAGGGCCCTAACAAATTTGGGAAAGATGTTATGGCATTTGGTTCCGCGAATTTAGGATGGATAAATTTTGCGGGATTGAAAGTAGGTATTCCGTTTGTTGCTTCTGGTCTTTATGTTAGTGATTATTGCACTAAAGAAAATGGTCAATGGGTACCTAATAAAGAAGCATCAGATGCTGGTGTTAATTGTTGCGAATATTGTAGGAACACAGGTATAGGCAAAGACCGTTGGGCAGGCGCAATGATAGAATGTAAAAAAGCGGGCGGGCATTTAGCATCCTTATCCGATTTAGCACAAATAGCGGCTTATATAACTGACAGTTCAAGTCAAATTGGAGATATGGAATCAACAAATAAACCGATAGATAGCTCTAAGTTAGGTCCTCTTTCAGGGTTAGGGAATGCCTTTACTTTATATTCAAGTGATCCTTATACAGAAGATGATGTTTATGGAAGAGGAGGTAGTTATACATATAACCGTACTTTTGTTATTGGCCCTTTTCCTTATTCACGTATTTGTATGAACTGTGGGGATAAGGCTAATACAATCAATAAGGCTCTTTGCGTGAAGGATTAATTTAAAAAATAAAATATTTTATAAATCAAGCTGTTATAGCATAATTGTTTATTTATGCTATAATGTTTTTATGAAAAGGATTTTATTATCTATTATTTTGGCATTGATTTTAGTTCCTGTATCTGCAAGTGAAATTGAAGATGATTATCTTGATATCGCGGGTGATTATTGTGTTGTAGGTGACTACAATTCTGCAATGGAGTATATTAATAAAATTCTCATTATAAATCCTTCTAATCAAAAAGCGATAGATTTAAAAAAAGGATTAAATCACGTGATTGCAAATGATAAAAAATCTTTTATTGAGAATGTAAGTCCTTCTGTAAAACAAGCTATGGAATATGCAAGAACAGGTGATGAGAACGGAGAATATCAATCACTGCTTCGTGCAACAAAAGAACAAAATTCATACTTGGCTTATTATTACTTGGGGAATTTTTATCGTAGAAAAAATGATTTTACAAGAGCACTTGATGCTTTTAATTCATCATCTTCCGCGAGAACCGATTTTGCTCCGGCATACCTTTCAAGTGCTATTATTTTAGAAGAAATGGGAAAATATGAATCAGCAATAAATTCAATAGATAAATATCTTACGTTTAATCCAAATGACGATTTAGCTTATGCAATAAAGTCTCGTGCTGAATTTTCTATTGGTGAAATTATGAAATCTAAAGCTGATAATCAGCGTGCTATTAATATAAATGACTGTACTGAATATCAATTTGACAGAGCAAAAATTCTATATATTGAAGGTGATTATCAAAATTCTAAAAATTTATTTTCAAGTTTATTGAAAGATATTCAAACATCAAAAATATATGAATATATGGGGCTTTGTGATTATGCACTAAAAAATTACAGTAGCGCTCTTTCAAATTTCGACAAAGCAATCCTCTTATCTAATGATGACGAATATTTAGAAAATAAGTATAATGAAATAAAACAAATACTGGAAAATAACCAAAATGACACGATACAGAGTGAAGAATAAAAACAAAGATAAATTTTTCTCAAAATTTTTTAATGCTTTAATAACAATCGCTTTAACTGCAGGTATGTTATTGGGATTGCAAGCTTACAGCACATCTGCAGGATTAAGATTTGTTCAATTGAGTGATATACATTTTCTTGAAAACGGATCTAATACTACATTTAAAATGATTGGTGAATCTCCAAGACTTTTAGATGATGCGGTTAATCAGATTAATGAAATTGAAAATCTTGATTTTGTTATGATTACAGGAGATTTAATAGATAAATCATTTGAAAAAGAATTAAAAGCTGTTTTACCGCATTTAGAACCTTTAACTGTTCCATGGTATTTTGCTTTTGGTAATCATGACAGGTGCGTAGGCGGGTATTTAACAACAGATGTTTATTTGAATATATTAAAACAAGCAAATCATAATTTTAAATTTGATTTGCCATATTATTCCTTTACTCCTAAAAAAGGTTATAAGGTTATAGTTTTGGATGATATAATTACAGATGAAATAACTTCTCAGGGAAATATAAGTGAAGTTCAATTAAAATGGCTTAAAAAAGAACTTGACAAGGCGGGAAGTGATACTGTTTTAATTTTTATGCACATACCTTTAATAGAACCATTTGCAAGTCCTAATCATAAACTGCGTAATGCTTCTCAGGTTATGGCACTTATAGAAAGTTATAAAAATCCTATAGGAGTATTTCAAGGACATTATCATGCAACAAAAGTTACTCAACATGGAAATGTTCTTTATGTAAATACCCCGGCATTAGTTTCATATCCAAATGCTTTTAGACTTATAAATGTTACTAATTATAAGGATAAAACCGTTTTTGAACTTGATTGGATGGAAACGAGGGAAAAAACAGTTCAAAAAATGGCAAAAATGTTGGTTTTAGTATCCTCAATTTATGCGGGTGAAGTTAAAGATCAATCAGGTATATATGAAATTCCAAGATAGTAAATCTTGTAAAAGAAGTATAAATCGTGTAAGCGATGAAAGGATTTATAAATGAGTGATTTTAAAGTAAAATTCAGAGGCGTAAGAGGAAGTTTCCCTGTCGCAGATAAAGATTTTCTTCAGTTTGGGGGAAATACATCTTGTGTTGAAATAAAAGCCGGTGAACATTTGATTATTCTTGATGCGGGTACAGGAATTGTAAAAATTGGCGACGAATTGATGGAAAAATATATATCTTCTGCAATAAATCCTAAAGAAAGAACTCCTATTAAAGCATCTATTTTACTTTCTCATATTCATCAGGATCATTTGCTCGGTTTGACATTTTTTAAACCTATGCATATAAAATCAACTCATATTGATATTTTTGGTGGAGAACAAAATCTTAAAAAGGATTTGTCAGAACTTGTTTTTGGAAAAACTTTTCCAATTGATTTGGATGCAATATCTTGCGAATGCAGTATTCAAAATCTTGATGAAGAATATGTAATCATTTTTAAATCAGGTAAAAATCCGGAGAAAATCTTAGCAAAAGATGCTAACCCGAAGGAAGATGATATTGTTATTAGTTTTTATAAATCATATGTCCATCCTCAAGATGGGGTTATGATTTATAAAATAACATATAAAGATAAATCTGTTGTTTATGCTACAGATAAAGAATGTTATCTCGGAGGAGATAAAAAGTTTGTAAAATTTGCCAAAGATTGCGACCTTTTAATACATGATGCACAATATACATCCGAAGACTATCTCAATTCAAATTCTCCAAAACAAGGATATGGGCATTCGACATTTGACATGGCTGTTGAGGCAATGAAACAAGTGAATGCAAAAAAATTAGCATTTTTCCATTATGATCCGTCTTATAATGATGAAAAATTAAACAGATTAAAAAGTCACTATTGCTCCGAAAATAATGATATTTACTTTGCATATGAAAGTTTGGAATTTGACATATAATAGATTTTTATTAAAAAAAAATAATATGAAAAAGGTAATAGTTTTTGCACTATTGTTATTTTTAGAAATTCCGGTTTATAGCGCACCGGGAACAATCGTAACGTATACAATCGATCCTGAAAAAAATGCCTATAATCATAACAACAAAGGCGTAGAATATTTATCCGAAAAATATTATTATGGGGCAATTCAAGAATTCAAAATTGCTATAAGTTTAAATCCGAATACTCAAGCTACCGCAGTATATTTTAATAACTTAGGGAAAACATATTTAATAATAGGTTTTCCTGAATTGGCGCTTGACTGTTTTAAAAACGCAGTGAAACAGTACAGTATGAATTTCGAATATTATGAAAATCTTGCAAAATGTTATAAACAGCTTGCTCAAACTGATAAACAACTTTCAAAATACAAAAATGATGTTTCTAAAAATCCATTAAACCAAGTAATGGTAGGCCTTTTGGAAGAACAATCAGGTAATAAGCGAAAAGCAATTACTACATTTGACGATTTTGCTCAATCAGAGCCGAATTTATTAATTACTCCGGCAATAAGACAACATATAAAGGACTTGGTTAAGCAAATTCGGGATGAAGAATAAATAATTAAGCCATCCTGACTTAACGCCTTATTTTCTGTATTTATCTAAAAGGTTTGTGCTTACAGGTTCTTCAACTACAACAGGCTCTTGCTCTTGAGAATTGCCTTTCATAGACACAGAAGGCTTTTCTTCTTCTTGAGCTTTATTTTTTGCGTCGTGCTCGTTCATCATTTTTTCAACTTTGCTAGCCAAAGGAGTTGCGATAAACGGAACAATAATACGTTTTGCTAGGATTGTTGCCGCAACTAAGTTAGTAATGTTTCCAATTGATTCTAAACAGAATTTTTTAAGTTCTTCATGTTTTTCAGCAATAACACCTTTTTTAGTTGGTGGAACTACATTGTCTAATTTTTGGTAAACTCGAACTTTTTCTGTTAAAGTTTTCAATGCATGACCGGTTTTATCAAATGTTTTACCGAAGCATTTGTATAATAATCCTTCGTTTAGTTTTTTCATACCGAAGAATGCGAGAATTTGAGTAGCAATCATTAAACCACCGTTTGTTAAGTCTAATGCTGCAACGAATTTTCTTCTTTTCTCAGGGATTTTATCGTTGTTTAAACTTTGGTATACATACATACCGCAACCTACGCCATCTTTTAAGCAAATTGATGAAATCATTAATGTTGCAACTGCGTTGGCACAATTTTTACCATCAAATTTTTTAAGACATTTTTGAATACTTTTCCAATTTGTTGGCGCTCCTATTACACCGGATATTGCAGGACCAATTTTATTTAGCATTATTTAGTCCCTCCTTCCTGAGATTCTTTTTTAGTTCCTGCAAGTCCTGGAAAGAAAATTTCCATAAATCTTGGATATACCCAGTTTAATGCAGTACAGCTTATTGGTAACGTTACACATACACCAATTAATACTTTTAATGCTTGGCTTACACCTGTGAAACGCGCTTTAACAAGTGCTTGATAAGCATTTACAATATCTTCGTAAACTCTTTTTTCTAAATTTTTTCTAACTGTCCCAAAAACTTTTCCTTCTTCTCCAAATATTTTTTTCAATACTGGTTTTCTTCCGTCATACTGGCATACTTCAACAAGTTTTTCCATTGAAGCTTGAAGTTTTTGTGCAGTTGATTCTTTTGGATTAAGTTTTACAGACTTAAGCTCTTGGATTTTTGCATCTATAATTCTGTTTTGTTCCTTAAGAGCGTCTGAATATTTACTCATTGAGAATGTACCGCCGCATAAATCTTTAATACAATCAATCCTTTCAAGGGTTCTTGTACAACGGCTTCTTCTTACAACAGGATCTTTTTTATCAAGAATTTCTTTTAAAATTTCTTCTACAGCACTATTACCTGTTTTAGATGCTTTAGATATCTCTTCTTTCAAATAATTTTGTAATTTTTCAATGTCTGCTTTAGAAGGATTTTTTTCTAAAGGCGGTAATTTTTCCGGATTTAGAATACGGCGAAATTCTGCTTCATTGTCAATCAAATCTTCTGCTCTTGTTAAGTAGAAATCACGACCTTTGAATTCACCTTTTGAGTGTCTGTGAATTTTTAATTTTTCAGCTTCAGAAATATACGCATCTACTTTTTTATTGAAAAGATTTGCCATTGTTTCTGGATCAATTTTTCTTTCCCCAATTCTGATAGAACCTTCGTCTTTTAGAATTTTTGCCATATCAGAAATTTGTTTTGTTTGCTTAGCTTTTACACGTTTTTTTAATTCAGCATCGAAAGCTTTTTCTTGTTCTTTTTTCGAACCTTCAAATTTTAAATTCCCTGATTTGATTTCTTTTTTCATTTCAGCTTTGATATTATGCTCAAGGTAAGAAGCTTTGTTAATAGCACTTTGATCTAAGAATACCCACCATTTTTTAGCAGAATCAGGATCATTAGTTAAATAGTCTAAGAATCTGTTAATGAAAGGTTGAACACCTGCTTGGAAAAATACTGCAATAGCTGCAGAAATTGGTTGTCTCCATGCAGAATATTGTTTTGTTCTTTTAACTTCAGCTTTTTCTTCTTCTGTTGCTCCAGGTTTAGCTTTTACAAAAGGATTGAATGCTATTGGAAATGGTGCTACTAAACCTGTTCCGATGGCAGTAACAAAAATTCCCCCAAGTTCTCCTTGCAGACTTTCAAGCCATTTGTTCTCAAGAGCAAATTTCGCCATTTTAGGATTCCCGCAAAGTTTTTTTATGTACTCAATTTCAGACATGCCAACAGCTCCTGTAAAAGATTGAGCAGTCTTAATACCTTTGTACGCAGGCTTTTCAATTGAGTAATGTTTTTGAATTTTACCGACTTCCATAACTACCTTTTTATTTTCCTACCATATATATAGAGTTTTAAATAGAGAAAAAATTGCTAAAATTTCCTCAAATGTGAATAAATGTTAACAATTCATACCCCTTATCAAAAAGAAAAAGAATGCGTTATCCGCATTCTTCAACCTTTTGCAGAAACATATTAATTATACTCTTTACATATTAAAATGGAAGATATATGTAAAGATATATTACATGTTTTATATATTATTTTTGTGAAAATCATCAAAGGTTTTTTTCATGATGTTATCATCGCTAAAGTTTCTATTTGGAACATGAATACGTCCTTCAAAATCTTTAGGATTTACTAAAAATAATGTTGGGAATCCTTGTATTTGATATTTTGAAACAACTTCTTTATAGTTTGGATCTTCAACATTAATTTTTACAAAGTTATATTTGTTTTTGTATTGTTTATACATTTTTTCGTAAATTGGCATAAATCCTACGCAGAAGTGACACCAATCAGCATAAAATAAAAGAGCCATAGGCTTTTTATCCTTCAATGATTTGTTGTAATCTTCTCCGAATTTATATTCAGATGGTTTTTTAGTTGGTTGTTTAGCATCATTTCTATGTCCTCTTGCAACTTTTGGTTGTGGAGCGCCATTATTTTCTAATAACTCTCTGACTTTTACTGTTTGGTATGCGCTTACTGTAGTTGATGCGAAAGTTAATGCTAATAGCGCAACAACACAGGCTTTCATTTTATCCATTTCTTTAAATGTTTCTCTAATTCCCATATTTTTCTCCTCTTTTTACCTAATAATTATACTACTAAAAATCTGTTAAAAAATCTAACTTCATATATCTTAACAAAAGGGTTTAAAAAGTATATAAAATAGTATATACTATATATATACAAATATAAATCTCGTGTTACAACCCCAAATAAATGTGCAAGAATGCACAGAATTTTCCGCGCAAATTAGAGGAGTTTAATTATGCAAAATTATGAAAAAATCGTTGAATTTAAAACAACTTATAGAGGTGAAGAGAGAAGAAGTGTTCCAAGAGATGAAAATGATGAATTTAATAAATATTTAAGGGAAGTTGCGAGTTATCCTTCTTTAACATCTGAGCAGGAGCGTGATTTGGCAAAAAAAATCGAGCAGGGTGATGTTGGTGCAAGATTAGAATTAATAAAATCTAATTTAAAGCTTGTTGTGACTATTGCCCGTAAAAATATTCACATGTCCGGATTACCTTTTGTAGATCTTATACAGGAAGGTAATATGGGTTTAATGGTTGCGGTTGACAAGTTTAATTATAAATTGGGTTTTAAATTTTCAACTTATGCAGGTTGGTGGATAAAACAAGCAATGTTTAAGGCAATTTCTGAGCAGTCCCATTGTATGAAAATTCCGGTGTATATTCAGGAGACTCTATCAAAATACTCAAAAATAAAATCTCAAATGGAGCAAAATACAAATACTACGGTAAAAATTGAGGATGTCGCAAAAGAAATGAATATTGCGCCTGAAAAAATTGAAACATTTTTATCTGCTTATACAAAAACTATTTCAATTGAAAATGGTATTGAAAAAAATGATGGTAAAGAACTTAATGTTGCAGATATTTTAGCAGATGAAAAAACTATCGTAAGTGAAAACATAGAATTTCAATCGTTAAAAAATGACATTAATAATGTTATTTCTACTTTAAAAGACAGAGAAAGAGCTGTTGTAAAAATGCGTTATGGTCTTGATGATTCTGATAGATATACTCTTGAGGAAATAGGAAATTTATATGGTGTAACTAAAGAATGTATTCGTCAAACAGAAATTCGAGCGCTGAAAAAAATGAAAGCCTCAGGAGCAGAATTATTGTCTTGTTACATATGTTAAGTTTATGAAATATGATTCTTCATAATTTCTCGTGTTTAATTTTAATTTTAAATCCTTTCACATTCCGCCTTTTTTGTGGCGGTTTTTTATTTAGGAGATTAAGAATTACTTTTTTTCGCTAAAGCTGTGGCTTTCTTCTAAAAGTTTCATAATTATTTCATCATTTACACTTTCATCTAAAATTATTGAAATCCAGTATTTTTTATTCATATGATATGCTTTGTAAAAATTTTCTTTTGAAACAATGTTGATTACGTTTTGAGGATGTAATTTTACGTTTAAAACTTCTATAATCCCGCTTTTCCCTTTTTGAATTTTACTTCTGTCAACATCCATTATTATTCCGTACCATTTTTTAGTTTTCGGATTCCTAAAAATCCCTGTACCTTCAAATTTTTCCCACAAAAATTCCGGTTTATTGCCGTATTTTTTTATTATTAATTCAGTAATTCTGTTAGATTGCGGGTAAATATAATATTTTTTATTAAAACATTCTTCTCTTATTTTAATTAATATATTTTGATATGCAAAACGAACTTTATTTACAAATGTTCCTTGCTTATTTTCAATTCTCAAAGGAATATATTCCTCGTTATTTTCTTCATCTAAAACTTTTCCTGTCAAATGTCCGTTTTTATCAATTGATATAACTGCTCTGAATTGATTTTCATAGAATAGTTCATTATACGTAAAAGTTTTATCATTTTTTATAAATCCAAAATCTTCTAATTTTAAAAAATCAGGAATATATTTTTTAAAAATATTATCTTCAATAGTCATAAGAAAATTATATATTATAAATATTTTTTTTGTTTTAATTTAGTAAGCAAAAATTTTTTTTACGAGTTTTAATATGCTTGTATACAAAAATAAAAAGGATTATTTATGAATATTACACCTATTAATTCATCAGCCCTAAAAAGTAGAGAAAACACAACTTTTGGTGCAAAAATAAACGGAATAAGCATGCCATTAAAAACTGCAGAAAAAATTAACAAATTAAAAGATGCTGTTAAAGATGTCGTCGGGAACGAAGTGCATTTGCGAAAAGTTAAAATTGGTGAAAAAGAAGCTGTTTATACAAAATGGATGCGAATATTTGAATCCAAAATAGATGAAAATTCTCGTTTGTCTGTTTTTACTGACAAAAATAAGGTAAAAGAAATTAATTTAAATTATAAATTTACAGATAAGCAAGGAAAGGAAAAAGTTCACTCTTTTAATTTTTGTGAAGGGAACGAATCTGTTGGAAGCAAAACATCAATATCTTTTTTTGATTGTGATATAGAAACATTAAAATTGGATAATTATACATATCATGATGGTGAAAAAATGTCTAAAAATATAGGTAAATCTATAGAAAGATTATTAGATATAATAATAAATAAATTAGGTATCAGTAAGTAATGAATTTAACAATTCAGAAATACAATAATAAAATAAGTTTTAAATCGTCACAAGTGAATATTATTTCAACTGCAGATAATCATGGTGATTTGCTTGCTATGCCTCAAATGATTAAATCTATTCAATTGAACAAAAAAGATTTGTTTGAAAAATCTTCAGAAAAAAGTACTGCGAATATATTTGCGATTGCCGGTGATTTTTTCATGAATCCTAATAAAAAAGGATTTTTGACTCATCCTGAAATGACTAATGGAGATATGCAGTATCGTTTTTTGGAACAAATAATTAATACAATAAAATCATTAGCAAATAATGAAAATTTTACAACTGTATATACTCCTGGAAATCATTGTTATGACGGCGGAGATGAGTGGCTTTATAAAAAAATTGAAAAGGCTCCAATGAAAACTATTTTATCTAACGTTGATAAAAGTGAGTCTCCGTTAGCGAATAAATTAATAAAGGAAAATGAAAATTTTGTAACAGAAGAAATTATTACTATTCCGGATAGTAAAAGACGATATATAAATAATAAAGTTTTAGTGTTAGGAATTACAATCCCAAGTATGGATTATTATAATCCGGGGTTATTAAAAGGTACTAAATTTTATGATAATTCAAATAAAAATGATGCCTATTTACAAAAAAAAGATTTAACAAAAACAATAAATAAGTTAAAAAGATCGGTATCAAAGTTCAAAGAGCAGTATCCGAATGGTGCAGTTGTATTAATGTCGCATACTGGTAATAAAATATCAGAAATTTTTGCTGATAAAGTTCCTGATATAAACTTAATTTTGAACGGTCATGATCACAAAGATTTTGAGATTTTAAAAGGTAATACCCTGATTCTTTCACAAGGCCAAGGTAGTAAATTCATCCGTGGAATAAAAATAAAATTTAATGATAGAGGTATTTTAGAAGAAATTCGTACTAATAAAATTGAAACTGATAAGTATGATTCTCTAGCAAGAGATGATAAAAATATTCAAGAATTTTTATCGGATAATATAAAAGAAGATTTAGTGCCGATAGTAAAATTTAAAAATTCCAGTGGTGCTCCTGAAGAAATGGTATTGAATGATTCAATAAGATACTCAAACAGTATATTGGCAAATTATATAACAAGTGCTGTTAAACGTCCTTTGCGTGCAATGTATCCTGAAATTGATGCTGTCGGAATACCTGCTTCAATTTTCAGAAGTGGTTTAAAAAGTAATGAAAGACGCCATACCCTTAATAATTTAGATTTAATGAAAATGTTTGACGGAGTAAGTGAAAACTTATCTCAAGTTAAAATAGGAGAACTTACAGGTCAAGAACTTAGTGATTTAATAATTGAAAATGTATTGAATAATTTAAAATCCAAAACTCGAAATGTAATAATTCAATGGTCTGATATACAAGTAAACAGAACTTTAATAAGACAGATTTATGAAGGGAAATCAGACTTAAGCTTGATTGATGCTATAAAATTTAGAAATCCGCAAACTAAAAAATTTGAAAAAATACAACCGGATAAAATATATACAATAGCTTTACCTGATAAATATCTAGAAAAAGTCTCAAATTCAATATATATGCCATCTATTTTAAAAGATAAATTTCAATCGACAGGAGAAACATTTGATTCTCTCTTTAGAAAGTATTTACAGATGATAGATTATAATGTGAAAATTACAGAAAAAACCAGAGAAAAAAGAATAATTTAGGAGAAAAAAAATGCAGGTTAATTTAAACAACAGACTTTACTCGCCAACTTCATTTAAAAGTAATATCACCTTTGATATCGGCGGTTCTCAAAGAGAAGGTTCATGTAAAATATATTATGCTACTTCTTCGGATGATACACCTCTGCATAAAGAAAATACAACAGTTAATGATTTAGGGAAAACTAAATTTGAAGATAGTTATGATTTTATAAATCAAATAGTAAAAAAAATCGGCAGAGTTCAAAAAAGCGGAAGAAAAGCTGTGAAAGAAATGGGTTATGATAAAGACGAAAATGCTATTAAAAACGTAACAATTTTCTTGCCGAGTTATACATCTAATAATTATGCGTTTTATTTGCCAAATCATAAAAATATAAAAGATAAACCGTTAAAAGATATAGATTTTAGAGATTTTAAACAACGCATGATAGAAAGCGGAATAGATGTAGCACCAGATGTAAAAATTAAAATAGTTCAAGATGCAATGGGAACAGGTCTTGCGATGACAAAACGTCTGTATGATCTAGGAATGCTTAATGAAGGTAAATATTATACAGCATGTATTACAGGCGGAGGATGTGGAATTTCTAATATAGAAATGGTAGATAATGAAAAAGTGATTATAAAATCAACCGGAAGCGGTTATTTAAGCCAAAGTTTAAATCTTCAAAAAGTTTCAAGAGCTGGAGCTTCTGCGCCTGCTGTAATTGAAAATTTTTGCCGGGCAATGGGTATGAATGATGAATTAATCGATGAAATCAAATCATGTCATAAGGCAGAATTTACAACTTCAGAATCAACTACTTATGAAAAAGATGTTAAAACAGAAAAACTCAAAGAACTTTTATTGGAATCTCATAAATTTGAAATAAAAAAAGAAGATGAAAATTCTTTCACTATAAGAGTAAAAGATGCTTATAAAGGTAAATTTAATGCTGCGCGAAGAAATGCAATTGACAAATATTGTCTTGCTCTTGCCAGACTTGCCATTATTAAGAAAAATGAAGGCAGTAACGGAATGATTATAACAGGTAAACTAGCGCATGCTTTAGACGATACAGCAAAAAGAGTATATAAACAAGGTATAGCTGATTGGACGATGCAGCATTTATCTCAATCATTTAACTCTTATGAATTAGATAAAATGCAGAGTGCATACCACTTCGAAGTTATGTGTGATGATAGATTTTTTATTGATAATAATACGGAGTGTGGCGAATTGGCGCATTTATCTGAATTTGTAAATCCTGTTCGTGGCAATTGGTTGAAATTGGATATAAAACATTTGAAAAAATAACACTTGATTTCTTAAATATTTCGTGTTATTTTTACACTTGTAAAAGGAAAGATTTTTTATGAACAGACAATGGCGACGTAATTATCATTATTTTGTGAGGCTTGTTTTAAATTAAAAACAAACGTTATGTCGTATTGAAAATAAATTTAAAACCGAGCCTTTAGTAATAATTAAGGGCTCGTTTTTTTGTCATTATTGTTACAAAAAGTAAAAATGCAGTATAAATTAATCAATTTGAATTTTTACGCAAGTTAAAGAAAAAAGAGAAATGATACCAAAAATTAGTTCAAGTACAATATACTCAACATTAGGAAATAACAGTTCCCTTGTTCCATTAGCAATAAAAGATATTGCCAATAGTTGTGGATTAACTACTGCATCTTATTTGGCAGGAGATAAAGTAGAAGGCAAAGATAGATTTATTGATGAATTTGGGACTCAGGCGATTTGGTTATGGGGAATTCCGACATATAAAGCTATTCTTGACAAAACTTTATTTAAAGCTTCAAATTTAGATCCTGAGGTTGATGCTAGAATACTAAAAGACAAGAATATTGCTGAGCTTGCTAAAAATTTTGCACCTACTGAAGAAATTAAAAATTCTATTGAAAATGTATTAGCTAAACAAGGTAAATTTAAAGCTTTAACGGTGACAAAATTTATAGCATCTACCGCATTGACAGCTTTAACATATTTTGGATTGACAAAATTCAGACATCATTATACTGAAAATCGTATTAAAAAAGATTATTTTAAAAAGCAAAAAGCTCAAGAAGAATATAAAAACGAGAATATACCGTTTTCTTCAGCTTTTTCAAATGTACACAATAGCAAAAATATTTCTTTTACTGGAGGAATACAGGATTTTATGTTTGATCCTGTAAAGAATCTTATGCTTGTAGATGCTACTATTACCGGAGAAAGACTTACTCACTCAAGAAATCCGCAAGATTTTATGGGCTATGTAATAAAAGAGGGAAGTTTTTGGGCTTTTATGTATTTTGCCGGTCCAATGATTGCAAAGGCTCTTGAAAAGCATTCAGAAAAAGTATTCAAAAAATCTATTGATTTAGATGCCAGAGTAATCGAAAGTGAAGAATTTAAAAATGCATTCAAAAACGGGACACTAAAAGAATGTATTGAAGCATTCAAACTTGCGGATAAATCTGATTCTGAAATATATAAATTCGCGGTAGACTCTGGAAATAAAAATCTTGTTATAGATATGGCGAAAAAATCGGATATTATTTCTATTATGCGTGATTCAGGGAAAGTTGATACAAGAAAATATATAAATTTGGATGATTTAAGAGGGTTTTCAAAGAAGATGGAAAAACTTCTCAGCCAATATGAAAATTCCGGTGAAGATTTGGATACATTCTTTAAATCTCTAAGAAAATTAAAACGCGGTGCTGTAATCAAGAATATAGGTTCTTGTATAGGTGCATTGGGAATACTTGCACCTGCTATAATGCTATTTATGAGAAAATTTAATAATAATTCTGATTATCAAGTAAAAAAAGATATCGAAGCAGAGCTTGCAAAAATTAAATAATTTATGGTAGGATATTTATCTAAAAGTAGGTCGGCATTGTTATGGCGATATATGTTAAAAGAAAGGGAAATGAACTATGGAAAAATGGATTTGCAGTGTATGCGGTTATGTTTATGATCCGGCAGAAAATGGTAATGTAGCTTTTGAGGATTTGCCTGATGATTGGGTTTGTCCTCTTTGCGGAGTTGGTAAAGATCAATTTGAACAAGCATAAGTATAATATTGACAAGGAGGCGGATTGCTTAGCAATCCGCCTCTTATTTATGTATAATGTTAATATGGATGCAAAAGATTTAATTAAATATTTCAAAAGTATTGGGCTTGAGGTTAATACTTCAACGAAAGCACGCGGGCATCAAGGTTTTTATATACGCTCGCGTATTGATATTTCTAAAAATATTTCCCCCGAACGTATTGTTCCGACTCTTTTGCATGAATTTGCACATTACATTCATTCAAAAATTGAACCATTTATGGAACGGACAGGAGGGAGTTTAGAAGTTATTTTTGATGATGATAATTCAAATTTTTATGAAAATGAATTGATTGAAATTACAAAGCTAGTTGATAAAAATTCTAAGTGTGAAAAACTTGAACTTCATAAAAAACTTATAAAAGAAAAAATTAAAGAATATGAATTTGTTATAAAGGAGAAATACCCAAAATTTCAGCGATCTAAAAAGTTTAAAGAATTCGATAAATATATAAAAAATTCCAATGCTAAATATCTGTTAAAATATGATAGAGTAAAGCTTGTTACAAAAGGTATTTCAAGAAAAACAGAACTTTTTTCAATTGATAATATAGAAAATGATTTTTGTGATATGCCTAAAGAATTTTGCGCGTATATTAGATTACATTCAATGCAAAAACGTCAGTCGAGAGTTAGTTCAAAAATTAATCGTCTAAAAAAATATTATTTAAAACCAACAGAATTGTTTGCAAGATTTATTGAAGGTTTATATCTTTATCCTGAAGATGTCAAAGCCATTGCTCCAAACTGCTTTAAAAGATTTTATGAGCTTATGGATGCGGGTTATTATTGCGAACTTGGAACAATTTTTCATACATATAACCTAAAAATCTGAAATATATTTGAATTATCTATAAAATATAGTACAATAATTTAAGAGGTATTATGACGGTACAAAATCCGAAATTAAATAAAGCTCAAATACTTACCGCAAAAGGAATAGATTTAATATTAAAAAAAGATTATAAAAATGCGCGGGAAGAAGTTTTAAATGCGTATAATTTATATAAAGAGGATAATAATAAAGAAGGAATATCTATTTGTTTAAGTTTAATTGCCTTTCTTGATTATTCTCAATTTGAATCAGATTCAGATTTGTCAATACTTGAAGATGGAAGTTTTATGGCTTCTACAGTAACATCACATCTTATTTCTGAGCTTGTAAAGGGTAATATAAATTTTTCTCAAGGAAATAAGGAAGTTGCATTGATTCATTATAATAATGCATTAAAACTATCTTCGCAAGAAGATAAATATAATTTATCAAATGACATAAATACTCGTATTAAACAGCTTCAGAACGGAATGGACTATTCGCTTCCGACTCAAAGTGATCCTTTAGTTTCTCTGGTGAAAATAAGCCGTTCTATTACTGCATTGACTGATATAGATGAATTATTAAGAGTTATAGCTGAAGAAACAAAAAATGCTATGCATGCAGATCGTTGTACAGTTTTTTTGTGGGATAAGGATTCAAACGAATTATGGTCAAAAGTAGCTTTAGGTGTCGATGAAAATAAAGAGATAAGATTTCCGGCAGATAAAGGATTGGCTGGTTATGTTGTTCAAACCGGTGAAACACTTAATATTACAGATGCATACTCTGATTCAAGATTTAATCCGGAAGTCGATACAAAAACAGGATATAGAACAAAAACAATTTTATGTATGCCTATTTTAAACAATAATGGTGAAATTATTGGTGCTTTTCAGGTTTTAAATAAAATTGATGGAATTTTCACAAAAAATGATGAAGATCTACTTATCGCAATTGGCGGGAGCGCAAGTATTGCTTTAGAAAATGCTCAATTGTTTGACAGGCAATTGCAGATGTATCATGAACAAAAATTATTATTTGAAAGTTTTATTGACACATTAGCTACTTCTATTGATGCGAGGGATAGAATTACAGCAGGTCATTCTTTGAGAGTGCGCATGTACTCAGGGCTAATTGCTGAGGAATTGGGTATGAATTCTAAGGATAAAGCCCTTCTTGAAAAAGCTGCAACATTACATGATATAGGCAAAATCGGAATAAGAGATTCTGTTTTGCAAAAAGAGGGTAAATTAACAGAAGAAGAATATAAGCATATTCAAGAACATGTTCGAATTACGCATAATATTTTAAACAAGATTTATATGTCTCCTGATTTTAGGATTATTACCGAGATGGCTTCATCGCATCATGAAAAATGGGACGGTTCGGGTTATTACAGACATTTGAAGGGTTCAGAAATTACTTTAGGCGGAAGGATTTTAGCTGTTGCAGATGTTTTTGATGCTATTACTTCAAAACGTCATTATCGTGATAAAATGCCTATAAAAAATGTATTAAATATAATAACTGAAGGTGCAGGTTCTCATTTTGACCCTGAACTTGTTGAAGTATTTATGTCTATACCGGTAAATAAAATTGTTAAAGTATTTTTGGCAGAGTTCCATCGTCAAATTAAACCGGAAGACGAAGAAGTTTTGAAAAATTATAATTTGAAAGACATACATAAATTTGTATTATCTGAACAGCAAAATGATATCGCAGATTTGTTTAATAAATATTATTTGGAGGATATACAGGCATGAAAAAATTTATAGCATTTTTATTGGCATTATCTTTTCCTTGCATGGCATATTCTTTAGATTTTGGGAGTATTTCTCCGGTTGATCCATTGAATAATGATAATGTAAATTTTTATAGGCAGGAAATTAAATTGCCTTCATATAATATGAAGCGTGCATTGTTGAGTAAAAATGAGTTAAAAAATCAATATACAATTGCTATGGATAAATTTATTCAAAGTAACGTTCGTTCATCATATAGAGATTTTAGAGTTTTAATAGACAGTGTTTCTCCTAATGATTATGTGTATATGCGATTGTCTGACGAGATGGCTTCAATAGGTTTTTTCAATCTTTCTGAACTGGCGATGTCGAAAATTCAAGATAGTGAAGTTTCATCATTATTGGAAGAAGATGTTAAAAATTTCTACTATCCTTCTGCTCATTTAACACAAAAAGATCAGTTTTATCTCGCAGAAATGTATTCAAATATAATGTATAATGACCAGAGCAAAGAAGCGACATCTGAACTTTTAAAAAATTCTACTTTGCTTATGGAATCTGATTATGCTAACTATCTTGTTGCTTTAGGAAGTATGAAAAGCGGTAATATTGAGCAGGCAAAAGAGTATATAAATAAAGCTATTTCTAAGAATCAAAAAAATATAAATTATAAGCGTATGAAGGCTGAAATTTTAGCATCCTCTGATAATCCTAAAGAAGCAATGAGTTGTTTTGATGAATTGAATACCAATGAAGTTAATACGGTTGTTTTTGATAAAGAACTACGTTCTTCTCAAGAATATATTCTTTATAAATCTTCTAAAAATGAATATTTAAAAAAATATCATTTAGCAAATTATTATTATAATAAAGGGGAACTGAATAAATCTATGGGAGTTTTGCAAACTTCTATATCAGGGAAGAAAAATATCAATAAAGATGTATATGCTTTGACTGCTCAGGTATATTATGACATGCAAGAATTCGAAAAAGCTCAGGATTATGCTTTAAAATCTCTTAATATAGATAAATCAAATTTTAGGGCGTTAATTATTATGGGGGATATCGCTTCAAGAAATAAGGATTATACTTGCGCACAAAATTATTATAAAAAAGCTTATTCTCACGATGAAAACTATGTTGCGTCAGTAAAACTTGCGAAAACTTATCAAAAGTTAAATGAAATTCAAAAGGCAAAAGATATTTATTCAAAAATATTGAAAGTTTCTTCAAAAGTATATGAAGCTTATTATCAAATGGCTTTATATGAAAAAGATAGAGAAATTTCTTATTTAAAAAAGGCGGTTGCGATAAATCCTAATTTTACAGACGGTTGGATAGATTTAGCCAGAGTGAAAATTTCATCTGAAGATTTTGAAAATGCGTCATTATTATTGAATATTGCGAAATATATTGACCCAAATAATTATAGATATTATTATTATTTTGGAAAAGTTCTGCAAAATAAAGGGTTGGTAGCTGAAGCTAATAAAAATTTTGAGCATAGTTTGGAGTTAAATCCTGATTTTAATTTAGCAAAAGAGGAATTAAGTATATGAAAAAAAATCTATTAATTGTTGAAGATCATGAATTAACCAGATTTGGTTTAAAAACGGCTTTTGAAGATGTTGAATATATAGATAAAATTTTTGAAGCATCCTCAGGCGAGGATGCTATAGAGGTTTTTAAAAACAATGAAATAGGTTTGGTTATTATGGATTTGGGTCTGCCGAATATGAATGGTATTCAGGCCGCTGAAACAATTCATTCTTTGAATAAAGATGCAAAAATTATTATGCTTACATCCCATAATGATGAAAAAGAAGTTTTAAACAGCTTGAGAGCAGGAGCTAGTGCTTATTGTTCAAAAGAAATAAATCTTCAGCGCCTTGTTCAAGTTGTTCAATCTGTATCAGAAGGTGCGGCATGGTTTGATCCGAGCATTGCAGATATAGTTTTAAATGCTACTTTAAATACTACAGTTTCAGATAAAGATACAAATTACAAAAATTATGAATTAACTGCTCGTGAAGCACAGATATTAAAATTGATGACAGAAGGTTTTAGTAATATGGAAATTGCTCAACACCTTGTTATTAGTGTTAATACAACAAAAGCTCATGTAGCAAGCATTTTACAAAAATTAGAAGTTGATGATAGGCTTCAAGCTGCGTTGAAAGCTTTAAAATATCATATTGTGTGATTTGCGACTTGACTATATTATTTAAAGATGTTTTTATAGATAATGCATATAATGTTATTTTAAGGAGAAACAGATGTTAGATTATACAAAAGATGAATTATTGTCTTTAATAGAAAAGAATCCTGAAAAATTTAATGAATGGAAACAGGATAAAGAAGAAATTGATTTAAGTGAAGTGGATTTTTCTAATATGGTATTGCGTGAAGTAGATTTTTCCGGGGCTGATTTAAATTCAAGTTCTTTTGCTGATAGTGAATTGTCTTTGATTAATTTTTCAGATACAGATTTAACTTCTGCGGATTTTACAAGGGCTAATATTGTGGAATGTGATTTTACGGATGCGCTTTTAACCGGTGCAGATTGCAGTTATGCTCAAATTACATACAGCAATTTTGCCGGAGCCGATATGGCAGGTTGCGTTCTTTCAGAAACAAATCTTGCAAATTCAGATTTAACTTCTGTAGAAAATTTGTCATCATCACGATTTGATGCTGATACTCAATGGCCGGATACGGATTTAATGCCTAATGATTTTGATTCGGAATGTGCAGATGATTTGTCTGCATTAAAAGATGATGACGAAGCTCCTATTAGAAGTGATGGAGAGTATTAGATTTTTTATAATATAACTCTGCATCTTGCGAAAAATAAAAACTAGTTTATAATAAGAATATAAATATGCATAAGTAATTCAAATTGAAAGGAGACAGAATTATGCTAAAAAGCAGGCACAGAGCCAATTTCGGGGGGGGGGGGCATTTTTAGCTAATCTCCTTGACAAAAAGAAGAATGCATTTACCTTAGCTGAAACTTTAATATCTTTGGCAATAATTGGTATAATTGCCGCAATTACCTTACCTTCTTTGATGACTACAATTTCTGATACTGTACGCAAAAATAAAGTGGCTGTATTTGAGCGAAAACTATCAAAAGGAACTGATTTATTGAATATTGATAACGGAATTGGTCCTTATTATAATGATACGGAATCATTTGTAAAGAGATTATCTGAACATTTAAAGATAGTGACAATTTGTGGAAAAGATAATTTAGAAGATTGTTTGCCTTACGAAACAATACAACAAAATGATGCAGAACCTATTAAAGTCAAAAAAATAACAACAGCAAGTTTTTCCGGTATAGATACTGATTCATATTTGGATGTGGCAGGTTTTGTTTTGGCAGATGGAACTCCTATGATACTTGCATTTAAAAAGGATTGTCCTGTTTCTGATCCTGATTCTGTTGAATATGATGTGGTTGAAAAGAAGGCTAAATCAGAAAAAACGAATTGTATTGCCGGATTTTATGATTTAAATGGTTCTAAAGGGCCAAATAAATTTGGCAAAGATATAATTGGATTTAATTGAGTTAGTGGTTTAGGCGATTGGATGTCTTTTGCAGGTCTGAAGATAGGTACTCCTTTTATGCCTTCTAAAGGCTGGGATAAAGTAGATTATTGCAATGGTGGGTCAAATTATGCATTAGGTAAAGCAGCAAAAGATGCAGGGATACAATATTGTTATTTATCAGCAGGGTATGCCGGTAATTTGGATTATTGGGCTGAAGCTATGTTTCAATGTAAAAAAGCCGGAGGACACCTTGCAACATTGGAAGATATAGGAAAAATTGCGTCATATTTATATGGTGCTAATATTGGTGCTACTACTCGTTATCGTGGAAGTTTAAAGCAAGCGCGATTAAAAGATTCTCCATTTGTGGGCTTAGGTTCAGATTATTATGTGATATGGTCTAGCAGCGGGCAATCACAAAATAGTGTTGCCGGACGTACTTTTGGTTCACAGGTCGATAAAACAGACTCACATACTCTTACTCAGTATAACCGCAACATTAAATATATGGGCTTTTGTGTAAAATAATAAAAAATATATTTGTATAATTGAGCTTGACTTTTAACTGCCTTAGTTTCAGAATTTGTATAGATACAGAATTGTGAGGTTATAATGATAAAAGTTGCGGTTTGCGGTGCAAATGGGAAAATGGGCAAAGAGGTTTGTAATGCGGTTTTAAATGACGGAAACACAAAGCTTGTTGCAAAGATAGATTTATTAGGAAACGATACTTTTAGAACTATTGAAGATGCTAAAAATGCTTGTGATATAGATGTTTTAATTGATTTTACTCAGCCAAAATCCATTTTTGAAAATGCAAAATATTGTTTAAATAACGGAATTAAAATTGTAATAGGTACAACAGGACTTAGTGATGAACAAATAGAAGAATTAAAAAATTTATCATTTAATAATAGTACAGGATGCTTGATAGCTCCTAATTTTTCGACAGGTGCTGTTTTGTTAATGATGTTTGCATCTCAAGCTTCTAAGTATTTTGACAATGCTGAAATAATTGAACTTCACCACAATCAAAAGAAAGATGCTCCGTCAGGTACTGCAATAAAAACAGCATTAATGATGTCTAAAGCTAAAGAAAATTTTAAAAATGGTAACTGCCCTGAAACAGAAACCATAAAAGGATCAAGAGGAGGTACTTCATATTCTGATATTCAAATTCATTCTGTAAGATTACCGGGTTATATTGCATCTCAAGAAGTCCTTTTTGGTTCAGCAGGACAAGTGTTCAAGATCAGACATGATACGACTGATAGGAAATGTTATATGGATGGTGTTATGCTGGCTGTAAAACATGTTTTTGATAAAAATGATTTTGTATATGGGCTTGAAAATATAATGATTTAAATAATACAAAGCAAAAAAAAGACCTCTTTTATCGAGGTCAGGTTGGTTATTTTTGGTTATGTTATAGTATTATGTCAGTTTGCTGACAGTAGTGTTTACTGCTCAGCTTTGTATATAGGTTTCACTTCACGCCTTTATTAATTACTCTAAAGATTTGCTTTTGCCTGTTTTATCGAATTTATTTACAAAAATTAATATATTCCTGTATTATTATGTTGTAATGTTTGATAAATTTAAAAGATTTATTCTATATAATATTTTTCATAAAAATTATATCCGTACAGGCAAGTGCAAAGGTTGTGGTCAGTGTTGTTCTCATATTTATGTCAAACATTTTAAACATGTTTTAAAGGATGAAAAAGAGTTTGAAAAATTGCAATTACTTTTTCGTTTTTATTCTGATCTAGAAATTATAGACAAAGATGAATTGGGTTTAATTTTTCGTTGTAAAAATCTTGATGAAGATACTAAACGTTGTAAAATTCACTTTTGGCGTCCACCGATTTGTAGAAGATATCCCCAAGAAGAACTTTTTTTGATGGGAGGAACATTGTCGGATGATTGTGGATATAAAATGGAACCAATAGTTCCGTTTAAAGATGTATTAAATAAATTGGTGAAGAAAAATTCAAGAAAAATAATACGTTAATACAATGAAAATGTAAAAAAATTTTTTCATAATTACAAAATATGGAGGTGTGATTATGAAAAAAATATTATTATTTAGTGTATTAGCACTTATTACAATAGGATTGCAAGCACATGGTGCATGTTTGATTGAAAATCTTAAACTAAAAAAAGATGCCGTATGCGGAGGTGCGGCGCCGGTAAAAAAGTCACAACAAATTCTAAATCCTAATCAAACAGATAGTAAACAAGATTTAAGAGAAATGTATCAAATCCCTACAATGTCAACACCTGTAACGACAAAAGATGGTTTCCCAATGTTAAACCAGAATTGTATGTTTGGGGCTTGTTTCCCTAAGTAAAAATTATCCTCTGTCAGCAATAGTTCTTGCTACATAAACGCCGGAAGCTGAAGCTTGTAAAAGACCTCTTGTTACACCTGCACCGTCGCCAATTGTAAAGAGGTTTTTTACTCCTTCTGTTTCCAGTTCGTTAGTTAATTTTACTCTTGCGGAGTAGAATTTAACTTCTATACCGTAAAGTAATGTGTAGCGTGATGCTGTTCCTGGACAAAGTTTGTCTAAAGCTTTAAGCATTTCAATAATGCTTGTCATTTGTCTGTAAGGAATAACAAGGCTTAAATCCCCAGGAGTTGCACAGGTTAATGTCGGATTAATTACGCTGTTTTTAATTCTTTCAGGGGTTGAACGTCTTCCATCCAATAAGTCGCCAAATCTCTGAACTAAAATTCCGCCAGCTAACATATTAGCAAGTCTTGCTATGTGCTGACCATATTGAATCGGTTCTTTAAATGGTTCTGTGAATTTTTCACTAACCAAAAGCGCAAAGTTTGTATTTGGAGTTTTATAATTTGCATAACTGTGACCGTTTACAGTTGCAATCCCTGAATAATTTTCCTGAACAACTTCACCGTTTGGATTCATGCAGAATGTACGTACTTCATCCCCAAATGTAGGAGAATGATAAATTAATTTTGATTCATATAATTTTGAAGTTAATGGTTCAAAAACAGGCGCAGGAAGCTCCACACGTACACCAACGTCAACTGCGTTATTGACCATTCCTATTTTGTGTTTCGCAAATTCCTGAGTTAACCAATCAGCTCCTTCTCTGCCGGGAGCAATAATTGTGTATTCTGCGGAAATTACATCTCCATTATCAAGTTCAATACCTTTAACCTGCTCGCATTCAACTATCAGTGATTTAGCGGTTACGTTATTAAGTATTGTAATTCTTTCATCTAAATAATCCTGCATGTTTTTTAATACATCAAGGCTTCTTTCTGTGCCTAAATGTCTGACAGGTGAGTGAACAAGTTTTAATTCTGCCAAAACTGCCTGATGCTCAAGTTCTTCAAACACTTTTCTGTCAGTACCAAAAACTTCTTCTGTAGCTCCGTATTTTAAATATAAATCATCTGCATAACCGATTAAATCTTCCGCTTGTTTTCTAGTCATGTATTCAGCCAAATGTCCGCCAACATCGGGAGTTAAAGTTAATTTACCGTCGGAAAAAGCACCTGCCCCGCCCCATCCGCAAAGAAGTCCGCACCTTTTACAGTTTACACATTTTGGTGAACCCTGACGTAAAGGGCATTTTCGAGTTTCAATACGCTGTCCTTTTTCTATCAAAACAACTTTCCACTCAGGTTTTAACTTCATAATTTCAAGAGCAGCAAAAATTCCTGCTGGTCCTGCACCGATTATCGCAACATTATACATCTTTTTCTTTCTCCCTTTATATTTGTGCCGGCGTCACAATGCTAATTCTGCTATTGTCCAAAGCCAACTAAGCTTAACTTAAACAAGGTAAAATTTCAATAAGAGGTATACATAATTTAATATTATAAAATATTAAGAAATATTGCACTGCCTTTGAAAATCATGCAATTTTTCAATTAAAAATGTTTTTTAAATTACATAAGCAATTGTGTGCTTAAGTAAGAGAAACATGAGGTGATTTATGAAAATTGATGGAAACGATTATCAAATTCAAAAGTCTGCGTCTCAACTTTCAAAAAGTGAATTAGGAGCAGACAAAAACAAAAAGTTTGAAAAGATCTTCAATATTTTTGACAAATCTGGAGAAAAAGCTGACGGAACATTGTCGAAGGCAGAAATTGATAACGCTTTAAAAACTGTTGAAAAATGGGAACAAAGCAAAAAAGCTGACGGAGAATTGAGTGATAAAGAAATTGCTCAGATTATTAAAGATAATCCGGAATTGAAAGGGTTAAGCAAAAAAGAAGTAAAAGAATTTATTAAAACATTCCTGGATTTGAATTCTAAGAAAGTTGAGCAGGAAGAGGCACAAGAAGCTAAAAAAGCTGAGGAAGCTAAGAAGGCTCAGGAAGCTAAGAAGGCTCAGGAAGCAGAAGAAGCTTCAAAACCTACGGAAGTAAAAGGCAAAGAAGCGCCTGAAAAATCTCAAGAATCCGGTAAACTGCAAGATGGGAAAAAACCTGAAGAACCGAAAACAAAAACTTACGATTATGTTGTTCCGGAAGGTTCGACATTTAAAGATTTGATGAAAAAAGTTCTTTTAGCTCAAGGCAAAAAAGAAGATGAATTAACTGATAATGATTATGCAAATGCAGAGGCGCAGTTCAAAGCAGATAACCCGAATGTAAAAATCAGGGGTGATAAAACAAAATACTTGCTTGCTGGAGAAAAAGTAAAAGTAAGTACAAATTTTGAAGAAGAATTGCTTGATTCCAAAACTGAAGAAGCAAAATGGTTAGCGCGTGCCGGAAAATCTAAAGGGTCAAGTAAAACTAATAAAACTGATACCTCTAAAAAAACCGATAAAGCAGATAAGACTGCTAAAACAGATAAGACTGATAAAAGCAAAAAAAATTATGAAGTAGTTAAACGTAATGCAGACGGTTCTGAAGTCCGTAAATATAGTGATAGCCCTAGACGTGCGGTATATCACAAACAAGGATACCCTACAGCATTATATGCAGAAAATGATAAGGGCGGAAGGTACTTAATTTGTGAAAATGCTGCGCGTGATTTAGGGTTGAGAAAAACTTACGGCTCAAGAGTTTTTGGTGGTATTTATTATGACCCTAAAACAAAGAAACATTACCAATGGGATAAAAAAACACAACAGTTTGATGCTTATCCTGCAAAATATAAATACTGTTCTCCGGATGGAACAATGCGAACAGATACTCCGCAAAAAATTATTACTGATAAAAAGACCGGAGAAATAACAGAAATTTATGAAGGAGGCATAAAGATAACATATGATAAAGATGGAAATCAAACATCTGTTTCGTAATTAAAGTATAAAAAAGAGGTGCAATAAGCACCTCTTTTTATTTATAAAATAATATTTCCGGTTTGCCGTTGTCTAGGTCCATATATGCATTTGGAAAATCTATTTTTTGTAATATTTCCTGCATTTTATTTACAACAACTTCTCTTTGATTAGGAAGTTTGATCATATATACCCTGACTGCAAGCATTATCAAAAGAGCTTCTCTATATTCATGAAAAAAACCTTTTTCTTTAATAAAATTGAATATATTCATGTAAACGTTGAATAAATCCTCTAAATGCCCGTAACCTTTAACACCTTCAGTTACAATAGAACCTTTACGAAATCGGTGATTGTATAATGGTTTTGAAATGTAATAAAAATCAGGTCGTTGAGTAAAATATTTTACACAAAATTCAGCATCTTCAAAAATCATTCCGTCAGGGTATCTTATATTTAATTCATTGATTATAGAAGTCTTATAAGCTTTATTCCAAATATAATCGTTAAATTGGCAAATATTATCCGCTGTAACTTTGTAATATCCGTCTGATTTAAGATTTAAATCATTTTCATTTATAAGCATAAATTTTGTTTTTTCAATTTCGTTAAAATTGATAGCATTATACCAAACACTGTCTGCATTAATATTACTTTGAAATGCATTGTAAATGCATTCTAATGCATCGTTTTCTATCCAATCATCAGGATCAACACAAACAATATATTCTCCTTTTGCAATATCAAGTGCGGTGTTTCTCGCAGTTGCTACACCTTTATTTGTTTCGTGTTTTATAACTTTAATTCGATTATCTTTTTTTTCGTATTCTTTAAGGATTTCAAATGTATTGTCAGTTGAACAGTCTTCAACACATAGAACTTCAAAATCTTTAAAAGTTTGATTTAGTATACTGTCAAGACTCTGCTTTATAAATTCTTCAACATTGTATGCCGGTATAATTATTGATATTGCTGTCATTGAGCATTCCTTTTTAATTCTTCTGCTTCTGCTTCTATTGCTTTTTTTATATATAACATTTGTTTAAAATAATTCCCAAAATATTTGTATAATTCTGAAAATCCATATAGAAATCTTAAATTGTTTTCCATATATGGCTCAATTTCTTTATAAATTTCGTAACTTTTCCTTTGGTTATTAAGTTTTAAGTAATATATATTTGCAATTTCAAGTTTGTAATTGTAATTATGCGTAAATTTAAACATTTGTTCATATATATTTATTGCATAAGCATAATCTTGTCTAGATAAAAGTTCATTAAGATACTTTTGATAGTGTCCTAAAAGGTTTTGTATAAGCGGAATCAATCTCGCAAGTGGTTTATATTTTTCTTCTAAAAGAGAGAAATCTGCAGATTGATTATTTAATATTTTTAAGGTGTTATCATTGCATAAAGAAGGGTTTTGCTTTAAATAATTTCTTATATCATTCCCTTTATTTATAAGCTTTAAATACGAAGTTTCAAGATCTGCAAAAGTCGCAAATTCTTTTGAAATTATATTTTCTGCTCCATACTCAAGTTCTCTTAAATTTCTTTCTATATCAAACATAAAATTTGTCTTTCTCCCGTACAATTATAACAAAAATATTGATTTTGAACAATATTTTTGTTATGTGGTATAATATAAAAATCAAAGGGAGATTGTGTAAATGTCAAGTTCTTATGACAGATATAAAAAACAAAGAGCTCAGCAAGATTATTCAAAAATTCGCCGGCAGGAGATAAGACCGCAAAGTTCTTTTTTTACTAAATTAAAAATGTGTATATTGGTGTTCAGTGCTCTTGTATTATCAGGAATTGTAGCATTGAATTTATATTTATCTTCACTTCCTCAAATCGATCATTTAGAAGATTTTAAACCAAATATTGTGACAAAATTCTATTCTGAAGATGGAGAAATAATAAAAACTTTTACAGCATATACTTATGACAAGATTGATTTAAAAGATATTCCGGAAGCCTTGAAAAAAGCTATAATTGCGACTGAAGATAAAAATTTCTATAAGCATAAAGGTTACGATTTATTTGGTATTATCAGATCTTCAATAATGAATGTTGTCGCAATGCATACTGTCCAAGGCGCCAGTACTATAACTCAACAGTTGGCAAGAATTTTATTCTTATCTAACGAAAGAACTTTTACAAGAAAAATTAAAGAGCTTGAGGTTGCTACAAGAATTGAAAAAACCATTTCAAAAGATAGAATTTTAGAAATGTATTTGAATAATGTTTATCTTGGAGCAGGTGCTTATGGTGTTGCTGCAGCTTCTAAAATTTATTTTAATAAAAAAATCGGTCAATTAACATTACCAGAATTAGCTCTACTGGCAGGTCTCCCTCAAGCCCCGTCAGTTTATAATCCTTATAATAACAAAGATTTAGCAAAACAAAGACGAAACCAAGTTTTAAAAAGAATGCTTACAATGAAATATATTACTCAGGATGAGTATGAAAAAGCTATTAATGCGGATATAAAATTGAGTACGATTCCTCAATTGTATACGACAAATAAAGCTCCTTATTTTAGCGATTTTGTTTTAAAAGAAATGGAAAAGCTGGGATTTGAAGAAACGGATGTTATTCATGGCGGATATAGAGTTATTACTACTTTGGATTCAAAGGCTCAGGCAAAAGCTAATGAAGCTATATTAGCAAATATGAAAAACTATGGGCTTAATGCAAAATCTCAACAGGCTGCTGTATTTTCTTTTAATCCTTTAGATGGAAGAATTTTGGTTTATGCAGGCGGGAAAAATTATGGAGAAAGTCAATACGACCGTGTTACCCAAGCAATAAGGCCTCCGGGATCTGCATTTAAACCTTTTGTGTATGCTTCAGCTTTAGAAAAAGGGTATTCTCCAAATGATATTATTGAAGATACTCCGGTAACTATTTCCAAATGGTCACCTCACAACTATGGAAATAAATACAGAGGTAAAATTCCTATGTATAAAGCTTTGATGATTTCTTCAAATGTATGTGCAGCAAGAGTAATTCAGCAAGTTGGAGTTCATTCTGTCATACAAATAGCAAGAGTTCTCGGTATAACAACTTCTTTGGAAAAGGACTATACTATTTCTTTAGGCTCAAATGGTGTTAAATTATTTGAATTTGTAAGAGCATATGGAGCTTTTGCAAACGGAGGATATGTTGTTGAACCATATGCAATAGAAAGAATAGAAGATTCTCGAGGACGAGTTTTATATAGAGCATCTAAAACAAAATCTTCTCACCAATTGAGTTTAAAAACTGCGGCACAAATGACTGCAATGCTTAAAACAGTTATAAAATCGGGGACAGGACGTGGAGCTGATATAGGTAAACCTGCGGCAGGAAAGACCGGTACGACAGATGATTACAGAGATGCTTATTTCGTTGGTTATACTCCAGATATAGTTACAGGTGTTTGGGTTGGGGATGATAATAACAAACAAATGAGAGGTCTTACGGGCGGTACTATTCCGGCTAGAATTTGGCATGATATTATGACTGTTGCGACTCAGCCTTACGGAAATCATGACTTCGATTATCCTGAAATAATTTTAAACGGATACAACGGTAAAATTAATGACGGAAAAGAAATCGAAGAAGAGGAAGTCTTAGATACAACTTCTTCACAAGAAAAAGAAGAAAATCAAATTGAGCAGAATGAAAGTGTAAATAAATCAATGACACCAGCAGATATTGTTAAAAATTTTAATATGAAACAAGAACAAACTTCTTCCCCTGCTCCGAAAACTGCTCCAATACCTATGGCTGTGCCTGAAAGTTTGAGGTAATAGTTATGTTTACCGGAATTGCTGAAGAAGTCGGATATGTTAAATATGTGGATAATTCTGCTTTAACAGTTGAATGTAAAAAAGTTTTGGAAGATGCAAAAATAGGCGATAGTATTGCAATTAACGGTGTTTGTGAAACTTTAACTGATATTTACCAACATGAATTCAAGGTCAGGATAAGCGAAGAAACTTTTTCTATTACCAATTTCTCAAAATTAAAAGTAGGGGATAAATTGAATCTTGAACGTGCTTTAACTCTGAATCCCAGATTAGGTGGGCATATTGTATCAGGGCATATTGATTGTTTAGGTAAATGTGTTAAAATTAATAATCTAAATGAATTTTATAATTTATTTTTTGAAATTCCTAAATCTCAAATGAAATATATTGTATATAAAGGCTCAATTACAATAAACGGAGTAAGTCTTACTGTTGCTGAAATAGATAATAATATTGTTAAAATCGCTGTTATCCCTCATACTTTTAATAATACAAATTTTTCGGAGCTTAAAATCGGTGATTTTGTAAATGTTGAAACAGATATTATTGGTCGGTATGTTGAAAAATTGCTATTAGTAAATAATAATAAAAGTGGTATAAGTATGGAATTATTGGAAGAAAACGGGTTTGTTTAAAATGAAAGAAAATTTTAGATTTGATAGCGTAGAAGAAGCCATAAAGGATTTTAAAGAAGGAAAGCCCATCATTGTTGCAGATAATGAGGATAGGGAAAACGAAGGGGATATAATTGTATCGGCAGAAAAAATTACCCCTGATAAAATAAATTTTCTTGCCAGTGAGGCGAAGGGTCTAATATGTCTTGCGATATCTCCTGAAATTGCTGATAAATTAGAACTTCCTCAAATGGTTGAACAAAATAATGAAGGGATGAAAACAGCTTTTACAGTTAGTATTGACGGGGCAGAAAAATTCGGGATTACCACTGGGATTTCAGCTTTTGATAGGGCAAAAACAGTAGAAGTAGCTATTGCATATGATGCTCATCCTGCTGATTTGAGACGTCCCGGTCATTTATTCCCATGTGTAGCCAAACAAGGAGGAGTGTTAGAAAGAACAGGACATACTGAAGCTGTTGTTGATTTGGCTAAAATATGCGGACACAGACCTGCTGGAGTTATGTGTGAAGTTATGGCACCTGACGGAAAAATGGCAAGACGTGATTATTTAAGAAATTTTGCGGATAAACATGGATTAAAATTTATTACTGTTGCTGATTTGATTGCGTACAGACTTCGTTTCGAAAAACTTGTTAAACGTGAAGCAGAAGTTATACTTCCGACAAAATATGGCACTTTTAATCTAATTGGATATAGAAACAAAATCAATGGTCATGAACATGTTGCGCTTGTTAAAGATGACGGTTCCGATAAAATTCCTGCTGTAAGAGTTCACAGTATGTGTTTAACTGGAGATATATTTCACAGCTTAAGGTGTGATTGCAATTCCCAGCTTCATAATGCCTTAAGGTATATTGAAGAATATGGCAAAGGCGCGGTTGTTTATTTGACAGACCACGAAGGCAGAGGGATAGGACTTTGTAATAAAATTAAAGCTTATAAACTTCAAGATGAAGGACAAGATACTATTGAAGCAAATATATCTTTGGGTTTTAAGTCTGATTTAAGAGATTACGGGACAGGCGCACAGATTCTTGTTGATTTAGGCTACAAAAACTTTAATCTGATTACAAATAATCCTAAAAAAATTATAGGGCTTGAAGGTTACGGTTTGAATGTAAATGATATTATAAAAGTTACATCTGAGGTTACGCCGTTTAATAAAAGATATTTGGATACTAAAAAAGAGAGAATGCACCACTTTTTATAAGGAGACATTGATGTATAATACAAAACTTTTAACAGTTGAAGATTACGATTTTTTTCGTGAGTTGTACGAAGATTTTTGTAATGTCGCAAAAACAGAGTATAATTTTGAATTGGAACCGCTGGACTACGAAGGTTTTTTAGATGCTATTGCAAAAAAGCTTATAGATTGTATTGTTTTGTATGACAATCATGAGCCTGCAGGATTTTTGGTTTATACTACAGCAATTTCGGAAGCTGTAGAATTAAATATTATTCACTGCCAAAAAGGAGATCATTATACAGATTATGCCAAGGAATTGTTGCTAAAGTTTTTGCACTTAACAAAGGATATAAGAAAATCGAAAATAGTATGTTATCCTATGTTGGGTTTGCAAGATAAACTGGTTAATATTGTCGTAAAAATGGGGTTCCGATTTATCGGAACAGAGGTTTTGCGCTTTAAAATGCACGGTACTCCGTCAAAAGATATGTTTAAAAGAGCCAGAGTTGTTTCATTACCAAAAGGGTATCAGGTTGTAAAATGGACACCTATGTATTTTGAGGATGGAGTAAAAATAATACAAGAAGCTTTTAAAAATAGTTCGGATGCTCTTTTTGATCCAAGATTTAAAACTGAGAGTGGATGTCGTGATATATTAAATAAAGTTGTTAAAAATGTTTATGCGGAATTTTTACCTGATGCGACAAGTGTTTTGCTTTATGAAAGCAGACCTGTTGGATTTTCTTTTATGAATATTACTGATGGTAAAATCGTAAATATACCATTAGTGGGAATAAATGATGAACATCAAGGTAAGGGGCTTTCTACGATTATGCTGAAACGTTCTATGGAAGTTATATTACGTATGAATGGTGTTACAGAAATTAATACGACAACAGAAACTAATAATCTTCAAGCGTTGGGATTGTATAAAAATTTAGGGTTTATAGAGGATTATAGTTATCCTCAGGCATATTTGCCAATAATTTAAAAATAATTAAAAAAGATATATGGCAGGAATAGATATAAGGCGTTTTTTTAATAATTTTAATCCAAACCGGCAAATTTTGGCGGCGCAGAAAAATATTGTAAATTCTCAGCCTCAGTCTCAACCTCAATCTTCTCTTCAACCAAAAATGCCTGCTACTGAGATTATACAATCGCAAACTTCTCAAAATCTTCAGATGAACACTCTAAAAAGTATAGACAGATCAATTTATGCAAAAGATTTAATGGGTGTTCCTAAAAATATAAACGAGTTTATTTATATGATTCAGCGTGGTATGACTCAACAGCAGTTTAATCAAATGTTTTCATCCCAGCTTGCCTTGCAGAAAAATTCTTTATCTCAATTGCAGGCTCAAATATTAGCTCAGCTTCAAGGGTTTGATTTGTCAGGAATGAAAGACATCGTTAATAAACAATTGACGGCTCAGTTACAATCTTCATTGAAAAATCTTGAAATACTTTCAAATGGAATGATTAATCTTAATCAAATATCTGAACTTATTCAAGCAAATGGTAAAAATGCTTTAACAAAGATTATTATGTCTATGACTGAAGCTTCAAAAATGGGCATAACTGATTTAACTCAAATGAAAGATATGGCAAAATTTATAAATGCGAGTATAGCAATTGCTTCAGAAAAGGAACCTGCTCAAACTTTAAAACTCCTTTTGTTGCTTTATTTACCTTGGCTTCCATTAAAAGACGGCGTGGATTTTGAGTTGGAAATTAATACAAATGAAAATAGTCAAGAAGAAAGTGACAGTATTTTAACTGTGACTATTACGACAATAAATTACGGAACAGTTGTTGCTACGTTGTTTTTAGAAACTTCAAATTCTGTTCAAGTGGTTATTCAATGCGGAGAAACTTTTCCTAAAGACGAACTTGAATTAAGGCTCGAAGGGGATAAGAAACATTATTCTATGGATACTGTTGCAAGTTTTGAAATTAGGAAAGATTTAAAATCCAAAGATTCTCAAAAGGCAAAGGCGGATATAAATATGTCTCAAACAACTGAGATTAACCCATATTTATTATTAACTGCGCATTCTTTAATTAAACATGTTATTGATATTGATAACAATGCATCAATAGGAATTATTTCTCATACCGACATGGGCTAGCAAAAAAAAATTTTTCTGGGTTTATATTATTTACAAATCCATGAAAAATTGGTAAAATGTGTACAAGGTTAATGAAAAAGGAGCATAAATAATGGTTGTAACAGCAGTAAATGGTGTAAGGTTTGGAACACAAAATGTAGTTTTTTCAGGTAAAAAAGATGAACGTAAAGATATTCAATCAATTCCGGCTGAATCAAGTATTAGCAGAAAATTAGCAAAAGTTCCTGTAATTGTTTTAATGGCAATGACTCCGTCTTTTGTAAATTCTGCTGAACCTAAAACTATGGAAATGAATAATGATATGGTTGAAGTAATGGGTGTTACGTCGGAATTTGACCAGTATAATAATTCCTCGGGAAATAATGCTATAGACAAATATCTTTATAGAAATAGTAGTAGACTCATTGATTATGATACCTTTACAGTAAATGGTAAAAAGTACCTTTTGGCTTATGAACGTGATATTATTTCAAAAGGTGATAATGTGGGTCGCATTGCTTTTGTCCCTGAGGATTATAAACACCCTCTAATGCTGTATCCGTCAGTAAGGACTTTGGTGCTTCATTCGGGTGAAGGCGGATTAAAGTTTATAGGTGTTATTGTGAGAAATCACGAGGAAATTGGCGATAAACAATATTATAAAGAAGTCGAATACAAAATCCCTACAGATATTGGGAAAAAGTTATATCAATTCCTAAATTCTAATAAAAATAAAACAAGTATTGACGGAAAGATGACAATGAATCAGGATTTAATGCCTGCTAAATATATAGAAGCAAAACCTTTATTCTAAACTTTTGTAACAAAATTTTATACTTTTGAAATATGAACTTTTAAATATTTTTCATGTACTTAGAAGTAAAATACACGAAAGAACGTATTATATGGCAAATCCCGAAATTAATAATATAAGAGTTGAAACTGTTACCGCAGCCGGCGCAAAATCCGCTTCTGCGGTTTCGACTGCTAAATCTGCGGAAACTATAAGTTTTAAATTCGACGATGATTTAAATAAAAAAATATTAGAAGTCATCAATTCTGATGCTTATAAAAATGCTTCTGCTGCAGAACAGAAAAATATGTTATCTGTTTTGTTTCCTCAAAATACACCGGATGAATATATTAGAAACTATTTATCCACAGTTTCACAAATGAATGCGGTTACGGGAGGCGCAAATAAAGAGAAAGTTGAAGAACAGCCTTTAGAACAAACAGAAAAAAATCCAAAGGTTGAAAAACAGGAGCTGGAAGAAACTTCTGCAAATTCTGCTAATGCCCAAGAATCTAAAAAATCCAATGTAGAGCTTGTATCAAAGGAAGTTTTACAATCCTCAGAGTGGAAAAATAAATCTTTCGATGAGAAGCTAAATATCTATATGGATGCTTATTTATCTGAAAATGACACAGAATACAAAAATTTATCCGATAAAGACAAAGAGTTGTATTTAAAATCTAAAAAAGATCTTTTTGTAAAGAAAACTTTCCCTAATTTGGATAAACTTTCTAAAGTTCAACAGAATAGTAAATTTGCAGCTCTTGCAAAAATGCTTGCTGTTTTGAATTCTCAGGATATTTCAATTGATGATTATGTTTTAATGGATGGGCGTGCAATAACCAAATCTATAAAAAAATATGATGAGCAGATTGAAGAATCTAAACTTCACAAGTTTCAAGATAGTTTAGTATCCAAAGAGTACCGTCAATCTGATGAATGGAAAAACCTTTCTCCTGAAGAAAAGCTTAGTAAATATATTGATGCATATTTGACGAAGAAAAATCCTGATTATGAAAAAATGTCAGTTGAAGAAAAACAGGCATATGCTCAAACACAGTTAAAAGAAATTTCTAAAAATTTCGGCATAAAGCTTGATTTTGAAAAAATGTCAAATGCCGAAAAGAATGAAAAATTTACTCAAGCTGCTGAATTTCTTGATATGCTTGAATCTACAGGTGTAGATCTGGCTCAATATCGTAAAATGTCTCCGACTGAAAGAGCTGTACTGATGAGTAAATACAAGGACAGTAAAGATATTCCACTCAACAAAACAGATAAGGCAGAGATAAAACTTATTGAAGAATGGAAAAGTATCAATGATAATAAAGAGCCTACTGTTGCGGATTTGAGAAATTTAATTAAAAGTAAAGGAAAGGTTTCAAAAGAATACCAGGATTTGTTGGAACAATATAATTTTGAATTAAAAATGAATGAGCAAGCAAATTCTCGTGTAGTAAAAAATCTTTCTATTGATGATGTGCAGGAAGCTTTAGGCTATTCACGCGGAGTTAAAGGTACTAAGGAATATTTGGAAAATAATATTACAAAAGACAGTTCTGATAAAGATATTATTCATACAGTTCGCTTGATAAGAAACCCTAAAGCTTTAGAAGTTTTCAGAGAACATTTAAAAGCTTTAGGCAAATCTGATGCTGAAATAAACAAATTTATTAAATCACAAGTTTGTGCTAATACTGCCAACTCAGCAATTAACGCAGATGCAGATAATTACAATATTTCAATCAATACATTGATGGATATTAAAGCACCTGACAGTGCTAAAGTTGCAAGTGAATATACACCAAAATATTTCCATGGAGAGGATTTTACTAAGGTTGCATTAAATACTGTTCAATACGAGGAATTAATCCCGTCTTTGAGAACAGGAATGTCAAATCGTGATTGGATGAGTAAAGAAGAAGATTTGGCACAATCTAAATTAATTTTAAATTCATCTGTTATTCCTGATCAAAATAAGACAATTTATACAAAAGAAACAATTTTATCTGTTCAGCCGGCTGAACAGTTGGAGTTTGGCCGAGAATTTGCTAAACTTGATAATTTCGCTGTTACAAAAGGTTTAGCGGCAGCAGAAAAATATGTTGACAGTTCCGTAAAATCTCAGTATAGTGCAGAAGTTACTTCTTCTGTTAATAGAATGCAAAGCTCAGGTAAATGTACTCAAGCTGAGGCAGACTCTATAAATCAAACTCGCCAAACAGGTTATACGGAAGCTGAAACTCAAAAAATTACTCAAACTCAAAATACTATTTCAAATTCCTCATCTTTAAATCAGGTAAGATTAGAAGCTGAAAGACAAAATGAATATCAAGCGCTTGTTGCGAAAAAACAGGCGGTGTTGGATTATGCTGTTAAAGTAATTGTTCAAACTTTAACTCCTGTTGTTAAAAAATCTGATAACCATGAGCTAGAAGAAGAAATAGTAAAACTTCAAAACGCTAAAACTCCTCAAGAAATAAAAACAGTAACAGATAATATTAAAGGTATTGTAGAAAAATATCAGATAGAAATAATCGCAAATCAAAAAGCTGAAGCTCTTGAAACAGAAATTACCGAACAAGAAGCTGTAGATGCATTTGTTGCTGAACTTGAAGATGTTAATCAAGAATCCGAAAAGAAATATAATCTTTCCGCAGAAACCATTATAGAAATTAAATCAGCATATTCTAAAGGTGGTTTAATAGGTCTTTTTGATAAGATTGTTGAATTGTCCGGAGTACTGGGATCGGATGCTCAGCAAAAGTTATTAAATTATATCGCTCATACAGACAGCAGTACACTTCATAGCTTCGCTTCAGCACATTCGGGTGATAAAGCAATACTTTTGGCTCTTTATAATAATACTAGGGATCCGGAAATATTAAGACTTTTATTAAGGCTTGGAGTGGGTAAAAGTTTAATAGGTCATAACGGAATTACAATAAAAGATTTTCTTGCTCATGCCGATAAAGATTTGGTTGCAAATTGGATAGCTGATCTTGCGAAAACAGGGTCTACAACTACTTTAAATTCTGCGTTGGAAATGTTGAATGATGCTCAAATAGCTAACGTTAAAGCTAAAACAAAAATTATTACAAAAGATACTAAAGGCGGAGATGATTGGATTCTTGCAAATAATAAGCAAGCAGATTATGATGATGGAATTGCAATAAGTTCAAATAAAGTGCCGATGCGTGGTGATTATGACAGAATGAAGACAAAAGGTCCATTTTATTATTCAGCTTGATTTCTAAATTCTTTTATGTTGTAATCTTTTTACAGGGTGTAATTATTTACCCCGAGTCCACTTGAAAGAAGACAATTTTAGTTGCCTAAAAATATTACATTAGCCAAATATGCAGGATTTTGCTACGGAGTTAAAAGAGCTGTAGAAACTGTGAAAAAGCTTAAAACACAAACAACAAATGTCTGTGTTTTGGGCGAGCTTATACACAATTCTCAAGTAATTAAAGAACTTGAAGATTTGGGTGTTAGAACTTTGGACAGACTCCCGGAAAACGGTGAAGGGATTTGTGTTGTAAGAAGCCATGGTGAAAGTCCTCAGACTTTTAAAAATATTGAAAACGCAGGTTTTGAAATATATGATTTGACTTGTCCAGATGTAAAAAAAGTTCAGCAAAAAGCGGTTGAACTTGTTAAAAATGGTTATTATCTGGTTATTGTAGGCAAGGAAGAACACCCTGAAGTTAGTGCAATAAAAGCTAATGCGGAACAATTTGGGAAAGAAATTCTTGTTGTTACCGATAAAAATCAATTAGAAATTTATGAAGAAAAATTAAAAGAACATAAAAAAATAGGTGTAGTTGTTCAAACTACTCAGATGCTTTCTACATTGAATCCGATAGTTGAATATTTGACAGGGATTTCTAAAGAGTTATTAATTGCAAATACTATTTGTCCAAGTACTTCTCGCAGACAGAACGAAGCAAAAGAACTTGCAAAAGTAAATGATTTGATGATTATTGTAGGTTCAAAAAACAGTGCTAATACAACTCATTTGGCGGATATTTGTAAAAATTTTACTCCAACAATCCATATAGAAACTTCCGGAGAATTGGAAAATTATAAAGATTTGATTAAAAAATCAGAAAAAATTGGAGTTAGCGCAGGAGCTTCAACTCCTCAAATTGTAATAGATGAAGTCATTAATGAAATAAAAAGAAAAGGAGAAAAATAAAATGACACAAGCAACATTAGACGATTTTGAAAAATTATTAGAAGAAAGTTTTTCTAAATCACACACAGTAGCAGATATTGTAGAAGGTACAATTTTGCGTAAAGATAAGGACGGTTATTTAGTTAGTGTTCATGGAACAAAAACTGAAGCTTTCTTACCTGAAAAAGAAATTTCATCATCAGAAGAAACAAGCCCTCTTGAAATTGGTGACGTTAAAGAGTTTTATGTTTTAAAAGAAGAAAATGATGAAGAAGGAATGCTTTTATCATTGAAAAGACTTGCATTTGCTCAAGCTTGGGCTCAACTTAATGATGCAAAAGTTCAGGGTGATACAATCCTTGCAAAAGTTGTTAACGTTGTTAAAGGTGGTGTTCTAGTTGACGTAGCTGATTTGAAAGGTTTTATTCCTTCTTCTCAACTTAGAACAGGTACTCCGTTTGACGGTCTTATGGATCAAAAAATTGAAGTTAAAGTTTTGGAAGCTGATCCTAAGAAAAATAAACTTATCTTGTCTCAAAGACAGGCTATTGCTGAACAAAGAGATCAAGTTGTTGATAATATTCTATCTACATTGAAAGAAGATCAAATTGTTAAAGGTGAAGTCGTAAGAATTGCTGATTTTGGTGCATTTGTTGATATCAATGGTATTGACGGATTGCTTCCTATATCTGAAATTTCTTGGTCAAGAATTAAACATCCTTCAGATGTAATTTCTTTGGGTGAAACTATTGAAGTTAAAATTATCAAAATTGACAGTGAATTAAAAAGAATATCATTGTCTTTAAAGAGAATGGGCGAAGATCCATGGACTCAAATTGAAGGTCAATTCTCTGAAGGGCAAGTAATTGCAGGTACTGTAAATAAAGTAACTGGTTTTGGAGCATTTATTAACATTTTCCCTGGAGTTGAAGCTTTGCTTCCTGTTTCAGAAATGGCAGAAGAAAATGTTAATCCTTTCAATTTATTCAAAGTTGGTGATAGTGTTGAAGTTCTTATTAAGAAATTTACACCTCAAGAACACAGAATTGCATTGAGTATTAAAGATATTAACAAAGAAGAAGCTTAATAATTCTGAGAATATTATAAAGACCGCTTTTTTTTAAAGCGGTCTTTTTGCATGTAAAAATTTTTGTGATAATATTATCTAAAGTTACTAGATTATAAGAGGAAAAGTTATGCAAGCGCGCAGAGCATCAAGAGAATTAGCATTTATATTATTTTCGCAGTCAGAAAAATTAGATTTTTCAAAAGAAAATTTGAACGATATTATTGTAAAATCTATAAGGATACTTTTAAGCAGTGCAACAGATGATTTAAAAGTATCACTTGGGGGTTTAATTGATATGAAAAATAGAATAGACGATTACGAAGCAGAACATGAAATAAATTTAAATCGTCCTATGGGTGCTCAAAATATTCCTGTGCCTATGGCTTTAACATCTGATATTTCAGGAAGAATAGATGAAATGATTGATGTTGCCGAAAAAGCAATGCTTGCTCTTGAGATAGCAGAATTTAGTGCCCTTGATTCTGAAGAAAGTGTTAAGGAATATACTTCAAAAATTGTTAATGCATATCAGAAAAATCAAAAAGAAATTGATGAATTAATTGCTAAATATGCAAAAGGATGGGATTTTGACCGAATGGTAAAAATGGATAAAGATATTTTAAGAATTGCAATATCCGAGCTTTTGTATGTTAAAGAGACTCCTATGAAGGTTGTTACTGATGAAGCCGTTGAACTTGCTAAAAAATATTCAACAGATGATAGTTCAAATTTTGTAAATGGAGTTTTGGCAAAAATTATAGTTGATAAAAATTTGAAATAATTATTTCTTTTTTTTGAACAACCGTGTGTCGAAAGGATATATAAATTACAATTGGGGAGTAGCATTTGTTCGGTTTTTTTAAAGATAAAATAGAGAATTTAAAGCAAACAGTTTCAAATACTGCAAAAAATCTTGTGGAGAATGTGATTTCTCAAGTAGAAAATGAAGAACAGTATTCTGAATTTGCCCTTGATGATATTGAAGATACTTTAATAAGCGCGGATTTAGGAGTAAGTTATGCTTCTGAACTTGTGGATAATTTGCGGGGTGAAAAAAATGCTAAACCTTCAGAATTGAAAAATTATTTACGTGCAGAATTTAAGAAAACTCTGGAAGATGCTGGTTCTACGGAATTAAATTATAAGGATGGTGAAATAAACATTTATTTTATTACCGGAGTTAATGGAGCAGGGAAAACGACTCTTATTGCAAAAATGGCATATAGGTTTAAGCAAGAAGGGAAAAAGGTTTTAATCGCAGCAGGCGATACATTTCGTGCCGCGGCTGAAGAGCAATTAAATATTTGGTCTGTAAGAGCAGGTGCAGATATTGTCAGACGCGATAAGGCAGATCCGGCTTCTGTTGTATATGAAGCTATTCAAAAAGCAAGAAATGAAAATTATGATGTGATTTTGGTTGATACTGCAGGTAGATTGCAGAACAAATTTAATTTAATGGAAGAATTAAAGAAAATTAAAACAGTAATTGATAAAAATGCTCCTGAAGTTTTGCGTGAAAGTATTCTTGTAGTTGATGCAAATACAGGTCAAAATGGTTTAGTCCAAGCAAAAGTTTTTGGAGAATGTGTGAATTTAACATCTGTTGCCGTAACAAAACTCGACGGAAGTGCAAAAGGAGCAATAATCTTAGCTATAGCAAAGGATATGAAGTTACCTGTAAAATTGGTGGGAGTTGGTGAGAAAATGGATGATTTAAAGGCTTTTAATCCTGATGATTTCATTGATGCACTTTTTGAGAATTAAATGAATATATTACAGTCTGTAGTTACAAAACTTGATAATAAAATAGAGCTTATTGGGGAGTTTTCTGATAGGAATATTTTAATAATTGGAGTTTTTCACGGGGATGAACCTCAGGGTAAATATTTGATAGAAAAGTATTTAACTCAAAAAAAATATTATATATCAAAGGGTGTGGGGTCTGTTTTATTCATACCATGCTTAAATCCAGACGGCTTAAAGAATAATACCCGTACAAATGCTAATGGAGTTGATTTAAATCGTAATTTCCCGACAAAAAATTGGGGTGAAGATGGTAGTTCCGCAGGAGAAAATTCCTCAGATTATTTTGGTGGAGAATCTGCAGGAAGCGAAATCGAAACACAGTTTGTAATTGATGTTATTGAAAAATATAAACCAAAGCTTATTTTAACTCTGCATGCTCCTTATAAAATAGTTAATTATGATGGTCCTGCAATAGAAGTTGCAAAAAAAATTTCAGCTATTGTCGACTATCCTGTTGAAGAAAATATCGGTTATCCGACACCGGGAAGTTTTGGAACTTATTGCGGAATAGAGCGTAATATTCCGATAATAACTTTGGAATTAGACGAAGAAATACCGGTCGAACAACTTGAACAACCGGTATTTGAAATATTTGATATGCTTAAAACCATGTTAATGGATTGTACCATTTAAACTCGGTTTCTTGCTTTGGTGGTGGAGGATCTTTGATAAACGTTATTTCCAAATGCCCTTTTTCACCTTTTTTATTTTCAACATCAGCGTAAAACATTCCATGCGCATGTGCTTCCGTAACTTTGTATTCTGATTTACCTTCAGCCAAACTTTTTCTTACGGTTTCTGTAAATTTAGAACCGTTAAAATCATAATCATTTAATCTTTTTTTGCTTGATATTTCTCCTGCTTCTGCGGCGGCTTTAATTATTTGTGCTTGGTATCTTGTTACTTCAATAGTATTGTTTTTAAGTTCTTTACCTTGTGCATCATAAATTTTACCATCTTTAACTGTCCATTTTGCTTTATTACCTTTAATTTCTGCATTTACCATTTGAATGGTAAATATATTACCGCTGTCTTTATCTTTAACTTTTACAGGAGTGTATTTATAATTGTTAGCTTCAAAATTGTATCCTGTTTTACTTTTGTAATCATCCGGATATGATATTCCTGACATAACTGTCTCCTTTCGTGTTTATATTTTTATAAAGTTTTTTAATTATATATAATTGATATAATCTTCTTGATATGTTCACAATATTTAACATTTGTGTTAGGATTATTTATGAAAAGAGGGATTTATTATGCAATTATTCAACACATACTCAGGTCAATTGGAAGAATTTAAACCAATAGAAGAAAACAAAGTAAAAATGTATGTTTGCGGTCCAACAGTTTATGATTACGCTCACTTAGGACATGCGAGATGTTACATTACTTGGGATGTTCTTTATAGGTATTTTAAGTTTAGAGGGTATGATGTTACTTATTGCAGAAATGTTACAGATGTAGATGATAAAATTCTTAAAAAGGCTGAAAAAGAAGGGAAAACACCTCAAGAAGTTTCTCAATACTGGTATAAGCAGTTTACAAATTCAATGCAAAAATTAAATAATTTATCTCCTGATATAGAACCTTTTGCAACTAAAACATTAGGGGAAATGATTTCAATGGTAAAAGATTTAATAGATAAAGGTTATGCTTATGAATCAAATGGCGATGTATATTTTAGAGTTAAAAAATTTGGACGTTACGGAAGTCTTTCAGGACAACCGATTGATCAATTGGAAAGCGGAGCAAGAATTGCAGTTGGGGAACTAAAAGAAGATCCATTAGATTTTGCACTATGGAAAAAAGATGAGAAATTCGGGTATAATTCTCCTTGGGGTGTTGGTAGACCAGGGTGGCATATTGAATGCTCGGCTATGAGCAGAAAATATTTAGGTAAAACTATTGATATTCATGCTGGCGGAGCTGATTTAATATTCCCTCATCACGAAAACGAAATTGCTCAAAGTGAATGTGCCAATGGGTGTAAATTCGTAAATTATTGGCTTCATAATGGCTTTGTTACTATAAATAAAGAAAAAATGTCTAAATCTTTAGGGAATTTCTTAACTATTGATGATATGCTGAAAAATTATGATGCTAATACTCTCAGATTATTTATTTTAACAAATCATTATAGAATGCCTGTTGAATTTTCCGATGAAGCATTAAGTTCTGCTCAAGCTGGTGCAAAACGCTTAACTAATGCTAAGCAGACTCCTGTTAATGAGAATATTGATATCACAAAAACTCCGGAGTATAAAGAATTTTGTACAGCTATGGATGAAGATTTGAATACTTCAAAAGCGCTGGCAGTTCTTTTTGATTTAACGACAAGAGCAAATAAAGGTGAAAAGGATGCTTATACAATTTTATACAAATTGGGCACAGTTTTAGGTTTTACTTTTGAAAAATCAAAATTAAGTGAAGAAGATTTAATTAATGCTGTAAATAAAGTTTCAAAAGAACTCGGACAGGATTTTCAATCCATGGATGAAATAATTGAACTTCGTAAAAAAGCCAGATCAGAAAAGAACTGGGAAATCGCCGATAAAATAAGAATTTCTTTGGATGAAATAGGAATTATACTCAAAGATACTCCTGATGGCACAAAAATAGATATTAAATAGGATATAATAATGAAAAAAATAGTTTATATTTTATTTTTATTATTTTTAGGCGGGTGTGCTTTTGCTGTAAATTTTAATATTCCGCAGACAACTTTTCAAATAGTACATGAAGCTTTCGGATTGAATTATGCTCCGAATTCGAAGATTGTCAGAGTGGGAATAGGAACGCAAAATTTTTCATCTTATGAGTGGGAAACAACTTCCATATACGGAACAGGCGAGTTTCAGTTATATAATAATAAAACTTATATTGACACTTACGATGCTTCAAATCAAATTAATATCCGCATGGTAGGTAAGATTTTTGTATTAACTGATTCCGAAGATAATGTTATAAATAAAGTTTCAGGTCCTATAATTTTCAAAACTGATTTTGGATTTTTAGGAATTAAAGATTTAAAACGGGCAGGTAAAGATGCAATTTATAGAGGCGAAATTCATCTTGTGTCATCATCGCATAATGGTAAATTTTATATAGTAAACTCTTTGCCTTTAGAAGATTATTTGAAAGGAGTTGTTCCAAATGAGATGCCTGTGCATTTTGGTTTGGAAGCATTGAAAGCACAAGCTGTTGCTGCTAGGAATTATGTTCTTTCTCCTCGCGTAAAAGCAAATCCAAATTATGATGTTGTAGATTCTGTTGCGAGTCAGGTATATTTTGGCGCTAATACTGAAAAAGAATTGTCCAGCAAAGCAGTGGAAGAAACAAGAGGAATTGTTGCTTTGTATAATTGGGATTTAATTCTGGCACTATACTCCTCGACTGCAGGAGGTTATACTGAGAGCTATGAAAATGCTTTTTCAGATCCGCTGACTAAAAAGTTTCCGGCAGAATCAAAACCCTATTTAATAGCTAAGCCGGATAATCCTGATTTTGGAGATTTGCGAGAAGAAGATAAGGCTTATGAATTTTATACTTCTAAACCAAAATCTTTTGATATAAATTCTTCTTATTATCGTTGGACACGTGAATGGACACAAGATGAACTTCAGCAGGAGGTCCAAAATCATATAGCAGGACAAAGTTCTGCAGGGTTTGTTCATCCTCAGGTTGTAAAGGGAGAAGTTATAGGAAAAATTCTTCGTTTAACAGTTTTAGAACGTGGAGCATCAGGTAAAATTATGAAGCTTCAAATTGAGACTGATTGCGGGAATTATATTGTCGAAAAAGAGCTTGTAATAAGGCGTCTTTTTACGGAAAAAGGAAAAGCTCTTCCAAGTGCAAATTTTGTACTAAAACAAGAATTTGATGAATATGGAAATTTAATAAGAGTAAAAGCATATGGCGGTGGTTTTGGACATGGAGTAGGATTAAGCCAATTTGGAGCAGGATATATGGCGTCTAAACTTCATAAGTCATTTGAAGAAATTCTTAAACATTACTATTCAGGAATTTCTTTGGGAACAGAGCCATTTATTTTATCTTCAAATCCTTCTCAAAGACAAATCAATCAAACATTTTACACAAAAAACGGAAAGGCAAAACTTGTTATTGATAATAAATATAAAGTGAGTTATCTAGATTTATGTATAAATAATGAGAAAATCAAAATTGATCTTGATAATTCAAATCGTTTCAATATTATAGATTTAGATACTTATTTACAAAAAGGTTTGAATACGATAACATTTTATTATCCGAATACTCTTGGAACTAACAAAGGCTTAAGGATATTTGTGGAAATAGCGGAAAGAAATGAATACAGCGATTAAAGAAGAAAAATCAACAAGTGTTTTAAAGGCTGCTTGGATTATTATGGTTGTCACGATAGTCAGCAAACTGATAGGTTTTGTTCGGGATGTAATTATTGCGAAATATTATGGTGCTTCTTTGGTTTCGGATGCATATTATTATGCTTATCAAATTCCTTCTTTATCTTTAATTTTATTAGGTGGAGTCGGCGGGCCATTTCACAGTGCGACAGTTGCTATTTTTTCAAAATTAATACCGTCATTAAAAGATAGACCTTCGAAGGAAGTTAATAAACTTTATTCAACTTTTATGACTGCCACGATTTTATTTTTTCTATTTCTTTCTGTTTTAATGTATATTTTCCCAAGGCAGATAATGGGGGTAATTATTTCAAGCGGTTCTGCCGAAATGATTAATCTCGCATCTCAACATTTGCAAATTATGACTCCATTACTTATTATTGGCGGAATCGTCGGAATTTATTACGGAATTTTGATTATTTATAAACAATTCATGCTCCCGAATTTATCGCCAATAATTATGAGTTTAGCAATAATTGGAGTTGTGATTTCTGTCCCTGACGACCAAAAAGGATATGCACTTGCTTGGGCTACTACTGCAGGTGCAATTTTACAATTGATAGTTCAATATCCAAATATAAGAAAATTAGGTTATAGATTAAGACCAAATTTTGAATTCTACAGTAATACTCATTTTAAAGAAATTGGCGAATTGTTATTTCCTGCGATTTTGAGTTCAACTGTTGGACAAATTCATATTTATGTTGATATGTTTTTTACTTCTTCTATTTCTGAAGGTGCGTGGACTGCTGTTGGCTATGCAAATCGAATTTTTCAATTCCCTGTAGGAATTTTGGTTACGGCTTTTTTAGTTCCACTTTTCCCTGTTTTTGCACGTTTAGTAGCAGAAAATGATTTTGAAGGAATTAAAAATTATTTTAATAAAGGTGTAGGAGTGTTGTTTTTTGGGGCAATCCCTATTATTATAGGAATTTTAACAGTAGGAATGGATGCTGTCAGATTGATTTTTGAAAGAGGAGAATTTAATCAAACTGCAACATTTATGGTTACAGAAGCACTATGGTTTTTATCTGTTTCAATAATACCTTATGTTTTTAGAGATTCAATAACAAGAGTGTTCTATTCTTTTAATGATTCGGCAACACCTTTTACAGTTGCTTTTTCTTCAATCGTTCTTAAAGTATTTTTAAACTGGATTTTGATTAGTAAAATGAGTTTTGGTATAGGTGGTATTACTCTTTCAACATCTCTTGTAACATTATTTAACGCGTGTGTTTTAGGGTATTTTATTACAAGAAAAATGAAAATGGATTACAAATCGTTATTTAAAAATATGTTTAAAATGTTGGTTGCAGGTATGTTTACGCTTTTAATATGTTTTGTTTTATCATTAGGATTTGATAAGTTTATTCAAATGCCGAAAGGAATGTTTGAAATAGTTAAAATAAGTTTAATTGGTATAATTTGTCTCGGAGTGTATGTTCCTTTAAATTTGATATTTAGAATGGAATATGCAGGTGAATTGTATGAAAGATTAAAAACAAAATTTAGTAAGTAGGGGAGTTTTTTTAATAATTTCCTTGGCTTAAATTTTTATTATGAAACTAAGAATTGGAGCCGAAACAGAAAATGGCAGAACACGTCTTGATTACGTAAAAGCCCCGTCAAGACCTCACAGTTCGCCGAGTTATACTATTGATACAAATAAAGCTGATGAATTTGTAAGAAAATACAATGATCAGGATACAAATTTAGGTATTATGGGTACATTTGTAATTTCTGCGAGCGCAATTATGGGTTGGTCTATTACTTTTGAACGCAAACAAACACTTAAACACTCGATTTTAGGAATAATGATTGGAACATTCATTGGAATGATTATGAGCGCTTGTATTTCTCATTTCAAAAAAAATAGTTTAATGGAAAAGTATAAAGTAAAAAATTATTTACCATAGTCTTCCAATTTAAACATCCTGTATTGCAAAGCCTGCATAAGATGAATTTGTTCTATATTTTTACTTTCTGCCAAATCTGCAATTGTTCGTGCAAGTTTTAAAATTCTGTCATATCTTCTACCTGAGAGTTGGTATTTTATTGCTGCGGATTTTAAAATAACTTCCAACTCCTGTGAAATTTTGCAATATTTTTTAATTAATTTGGAAGTCAATTCAGAATTTGTTTTAATATTTTCATTTTTGTATCGTTCAGATTGAATTTGTCTGGCTTTGATTACTCGTTTCCTTATTTGTTCAGAGGATTCGCTTTCTCCATTTGTGTTTAAAAGTTCTTCTGGTGTTAATCTCGGAACGTCAATTTGGAGATCTATTCTATCTAATAACGGACCAGAAAGTTTAGACAGATATCTGTTAATTTGAAAATCAGAACATGTACAATGTTTTTCTTTGTCTCCTAAAAATCCGCATGGACAAGGGTTCATTGCTCCAAGTAAAATAAATTCAGCAGGATATTTAATAGAATGTGCAGTTCTTGATATAACGATTTCACCGTCTTCTAAAGGTTGACGTAATACCTCTAAAACATTCCTCGGAAATTCTACCATTTCATCTAAAAATAATACTCCTCTGTGGGCAAGTGTTATTTCTCCCGGCTTTGGATTACTTCCTCCTCCGATAATACCGTTTGCTGAGGCTGTATGATGTATAGAGCGAAATGGTCTTTGTGTCATAAGCGGATTTTCCGAGTGTAAAAGCCCGCATACACTGTAAATTTTTGTAAGTTCTAATGCTTCGTCCAATTCAAGTGGAGGCAGAATTGATGGAAAGCACTTTGCCATCAAGGTTTTCCCCGACCCGGGAGAACCTATCATAAGCATATTATGCCCTCCTGCTGCAGAAATTTCAAGTGCTTTTTTTGCTTTTTGCTGACCTTTTACATCTTTAAAATCATATGAATAATCAAATTGTTTATTGAGAAATTTTTTTGGATCTACTTTTATTTGAGTCAGCTTGTTTTCTGTAAAATGTGAGATGACATCAACTAAATGGCTGGCTCCAAAAATATTTATTCCATCAATTAAACCTGCTTCTTGTACATTTTCTTCAGGTACTATAAGATTTTTAATTCCTGCTTCTTTTAAACCTAAAGCAAGTGACAGTACCCCATTTACAGGTCTAATAAGCCCATCAAGAGCTAATTCTCCTACAAAAGCGTAATCTTCTACCTGTTGTGAAGTCAAAACTTCTTCTTCTATTAAAACTCCTATTGCAATAGGTAAGTCAAATCCTGCTCCGTTCTTTTTTAAATCGGCAGGTGCAAGATTAATTATAACTTTTCGCGAAGGAAAAGTGTAACCTGAATTTTTAATTGCAGATTTTACTCTGTCTCTGGCTTCATTTACTGCTGTGTCAGGTAATCCAACGATTGAAAATGCCGGTAATGAATTTATTACATCTGTTTCAACCCAAACTTCATAAGCATTTAGACCAATTACAGTTCCTGATTTTACTCTATTTACCATATAACAAATATAGCATAAAATGGTATTTTTCGCTATTTAATCAATTATGTAAAAATATATATTTATCCGATTGCGTTTAAACCATCTTTCTTTTCTAAATGTTTAAGACCTACTCCCCCGTTCCGAGTTTCTACATCAGCGACTCTTGCAAGTTGTTGAGAAATATTATCTGTTTGCTTGCCGTTAAATATAACTTGAAACAAATTGTATAGCGGATTGTTTGACAATGTTGTATTATTTGTCAAATTTGTATCAGGCACACCGTATTGTGAGTTAAAATCAGTGCCGATTGTAGGTTTTAATTGTATCCCGTTAATTTGTTCCATTGTTTATATATCCTTATGCTTTTGTGCAAAACGAAAAGAATGAATTCCCTTCTCTTGGATTCAAAATTCCAACTTTGGGCATTTCGTACCAAGTTCGACCGTTAAATTCCATTCCGTCTCCAGACATTGTTTTATCAAATTCAACTGAACAATTTTCGCTAAATCCATCACCATATCTCGACATTGGATCTTTTACAATAGTTCCAAAAGTTGAACTCAGCAAGCCTTCTTCTGAATTATAATTAATACTTGGAGGAATATATCCACCACCGTCAGGCACGCTCAAACGATTAATAGCCTCTATAGCTCTCTGTGTCATAATTTATATATCCTTATATACTCTTTCTCTGTATATATAAAGTATATAAATCAAAAATAATTGCCTTTTTGTTAATATTAAGCTTTACAAAAATTTACATAATTAAACATCTCTATGACCGATTTTTAATTTATGGTCAATAACTGCAGTATTTTGATTAGCCTGTAATTTCCCTGCTACAAGGTTTGACGCAAGGACTACTGCACCTGTCGCAAATGCAATAATTTTGCCGGCAGTACCTGCATTTTTAACAGGATGGGCAAAAACTTCCGTTAGTTTTAATCCTGATTTTATAGCTTTTGGAGCATTAATTATAGTCGAAGTTATAAGAATTCCTGCTGATGCAAAAGTTCCATATACAAGCCCTTTTATTGTAGAATTTGTCATAGTTCCAAGAACAGAGAAAAATTTCCAAATATTACCTATACCATTTTTGAAACTCCCGTCATTTTTCTTTTTAGGAGTGATAAATTCGTCAGGACCTTGTTCTTTCAACAATGATTTTGAATTTACCTTTTTTTCAATAAGATTTTCATTTTCGTTAGCTTTGAAACTTACAACCGGATTTAATTCTACTTTCAACATAAAACACACTCCTTGCTGTTATTTAAAACACTATAATTAGTTTTTTTGCTACTTTTATATACAAATCTTTACATTCCGAATAACGACAATTGCGGAACGTCATCTTCATTATGCAACATTTTTTTGCGAGATGCAAGGTTATTTGAAAAATCTTTTTGCATTTTAGCCATTAAATCCTTCGAACGGTTGATAACTTCATTAGGTAAGCCTGCCATTTTTGCGACTTGAATACCGTAACTTCTGCTCGCTCCGCCAGGAACTATTTTCCTCAAAAATTCTATTTCTCCGTTTTGTTCGGAAATAGTTATTCTGTAGTTTTTAATTTGTGGGTATGTTTTGGTCATGACATTCAATTCGTGGTAGTGCGTTGCAAATATACATCTAGATTTGATTTTTGTTGTTATATATTCTGCAACAGACCAAGCAATTGCAACACCATCGTAAGTGCTTGTTCCTCTACCAATTTCATCTAACAATATAAAACTTCTTTCCGTCGCAGTGTTCAGAATGAATGATGTTTCAATCATTTCCACCATAAAGGTTGATTGACCTAAAGTTAAATCATCACTAGCTCCTACTCTTGTAAATACTTTATCAACAACTCCAATTTTGGCACTGTCGGCAGGAACCCATGAACCAATTTGTGCAAGAATTGCTATTAACGCATTTTGGCGCATATATGTCGATTTCCCAGCCATGTTAGGACCTGTTAAAATCATAAATTGTGTTGCATCCTCAGAATTTACATTTGATTTTAATTCTAAATCATTTGCAACATATTCTCCTAATGGGAGAATTTTTTCTAATACTGCATGTCTTCCGTTTTTAATAAGAAAATCATTTGAATCGTCAATTACAGGTTTGCAGTAATTGTTTTCAACTGCAATTGTAGCAAGTGAGACAAGAACATCTGTATTTGCTATGCAATCTGCAATTTCACGAATCTTAGAAACATATTCTTTTGAATATTCCCTAAAATCGGTAAACATCTTATATTCAAGTTCTGTTGATTTATATTTTGCAGACAGAACATCATCTTCATGTTTTTTTAATTCATCGGTTATAAATCTTTCAGCATTAACAAGAGTTTGCTTTCTTACATAATGCTCAGGAACCATATTAGAATTTGAATTAGTTACTTCTATATAATAACCAAAAACTTTGTTATAAGCTACTTTTAGAGTTTTAATGCCGGTTTTTTCTTTTTCTTCTTCTTCAAATTTTTTAAGCCATTGTTCTCCGCCTGATAACAAATCCCTAAAATAATCTAATTCTCCGCTAACACCTGATTTTATAATCCCGCCTTCTTTTAATAAAATAGGAGGATTATCATTTATAGTATTTTCAATCATTTGAACGTAATCTGATATTTCATCTTCATATTTTCTGACTGAAGTAAACATATCATATTCAAGATCCTTAGTTATATTTAAAAGTTCCGGCAAGATAGAAAGAGAAAGTTTCAAGCTGACAAAATCTCTCGGACTGGCTGATGAATTACTCATTCTTGTGGCAAGTCTTTGAATATCATAAATTTTTTCCAATAAATCTCCAAGAGTAAATCTCACATCACTTTTTTCAACAAGTTCTGTCACCGCATTTTGGCGTTCAATAATATCTTTTACATTTTTTAAAGGCTGACAAATTCTGTTTTTTAAAAGTCTTGCGCCCATATTTGTCCTTGTTCTGTCAATTGCCCATAACAAGGATCCGTACTTATTTTTTTCTCTTAATGTTTCTGTTAATTCAAGATTTTTTCTTGTAGAAGCATCCAAAATCATGTATTCAGAAAGTTCATAGGCTTCAATCTTTTCAAATTTTGGCATATTATCTTTCAAAGTTTCCCAAACATATGCAAGTAAAGCTCCACATGCTTGAAATCCCAGTTTATACTTCGAGTATCCAAAACTTTCTAAACTTGCTGTTTTAAAAACAGCTTTTAAATTATTTTGTGCAAAATTTTCTTCAAAAACAGAAAGTGGTATTTTTGAACAATTATATCTTTTAGTAATTTCTTCAGGCAAATCTACCACTTCATCCGGAACAATTTGAAAAGGCTTAATTTCTTGTTTTTGACTTGGCCCAACGATTTCAGAGGGATTTAATCTCGCCAATTCTGCAATTATGAGATTCAAAGGAGCTTGTGTTGTTTTAAATTCTCCTGTTGATATATCTGTGTATGCAAATCCGTAAATATCTTTTTTATCATCTTTAAAAATCGCACAAATATAATTGTTCGAATTTTGTTTTAGTAAGTTACTTTCAGTTAATGTTCCCGCTGTAACTATTCTTGTTATTCCACGTTTTACAATACCTTTTGCAAACTTTGGATCTTCAAGTTGGTCACAAATTATAACTTTGTAATTTTTTTGTACAAGTTTTTGTAAATACGCATCGGCAGCTTTCACAGGTATACCTGCTAAAGGGACACGTCCAATTTTTGCTCCGGAATCTCGCCCAGTTAATGTTAATTCCAGTTCTTTGGACATTATAACGGCATCTTCAAAAAATGTTTCGAAAAAATCTCCCAAACGGTACCACAATAACATCCCAGGATGCTCGCGTTTTATTTGCAAATACTGTTGCATCGCAGGAGTGGCCTCTTCAATATTAACTTCCCAACTTTTTATATTATTTACTTCACTCATGCTATAATAATATTATAGCATAATATAAGGATTTTAAAATGAGTTGTTTAAAAAATTTTACAAGAGCTATATTTTTGACCATTGTTACAACTGGTTTTATTGCCTTTGGTGGGCAAGAATGGATTAAAAAAGAATACAATAATTTTATTCATCCTACACATGATGTTCTTATGCAAAGAGCTCAAAAAGTTGGTGATTTTTCAAAAATTAATAAAGAATTTGAAATTGAAAAAGCAGCTGGGATAATGGGGTATAATGCAGTACTAGCTGAACATAAAGCCTCAGGGCAAAAGATGGTGGTTGTAGATTCGGGTAAAAAAGCTATTTTGACTCAGAATGATATTGAAGCCCAAGATGCAGAAGTCAGAATCAAAAATGCTATAGCTAAATTTAAATACCAAACAGCTGCACTTGAAGAATTTCATGTAACAGAGAAGGGAACAATGAAATCTTACGGGCAAAGTGTTCCTTATGTAAGATTTAGAGCAAAATTAAAAAAATTACCTGTCGGTGAAATTTCCGGTATAATATCTGTTGTAAAGGATGAAAAGGGAAACGACAAAATTCTTGTTTCTGCTAATCAGGCAGAAAAATATTCTCAGCTTATTTCAAATGAATTTTTCAAAGAAGTAAAATAAAAAAGCCCTTATTTTTATAAGGACTTTTTTATTTTAATTTTTTATGAATTAACAAATTGCTTTTGATTTTGTTTTTTCAATAAGAGAAATCAATGTATCAGCAACGGTTTCTTGTTCTTCTCTGGTTAATTCAGGGAACATAGGAAGTGAAATAACGCATTCTGTATTTGCTTCTGTAACAGGTAATGATCCTTTACCCATTCCAAGCCATGCATTAACTTTTTGAAAATGCAGCGGAATAGGATAATAAAGCATTGCTCCAATACCTGCTTCTCCTAGCATTTTGTGAACTTCATCTCTGTTAGGAATTTTAACTGTGTATTGATGATAAACACAATATGTATCATCAAGCTCTTTTGGAGTTTGAACATCAGAACATTTTGAGAATAATTGATTGTAATATGCTGCATGCTCTCTTCTTGCTGTATTCCATTCATCGATATACTTTGCTTTGACTCTCAAAATAGCCGCTTGAATTTCGTCTAATCTCGAATTTACCCCTAATTCATCGTTATGATATCTAACCATAGAGCCATGATTTCTTAGTGCTATTAAGTGATCTCTCAATTCTTCTGAATTTACTGTACAAAGACCACCGTCACCCATAGTTCCTAAGTTTTTAGTAGGATAAAAACTGTAGCATCCGATATCTCCAAATGTGCCGACCATTTTACCTTTATATAAAGCACCTATTGCCTGACAGCAATCTTCGATTACTTTCAAATTATGTCTGTGAGCAATATCCATAATCGCGTCCATATCGCAAGGTTGACCATACAAATGAACAGGAATAATTGCTTTTGTCTTTGGAGTAATAGCTTTTTCAATTTTCTTTGGATCAATGTTAAATGTGTTAGGATCAATATCAACAAATACAGGTTTAGCACCGACCATACCTATAGCTTCTGCCGTAGCTACAAATGTAAATGCTGTTGTTATAACTTCGTCCCCTGCACCAATATTTAAAGCACGTAATGCAACGTGTAGAGCATCGGTACCTGAGTTTAATGCTACTGTGTATTTACACCCTATATATGAAGCAAGTTCACTTTCTAAAGCTTTTACGTTTGGACCTAAGATATAGCATCCGCTTCTCATTACATCGCAAACAGCTTTTTCTGCTTCTTCACCGATTTGTGCATACTGACGTTTTGAATCAAAAATAGGTATCATATTTTTCTCCTTTTATAATTTCCCGCTACATATTATTTTTATTATACCATGGGTTTTTGTATCTTAATATAAACTTTATATCTTGAAAATTTGTTGTCCGTCTTGTAAAATTTTTATATACTATAAGGAGTATTTTATGGCTGAGGCTAAAAAACGTATTTTAATTGTAGATGACGATGATGACATTAGGGAACTTTTAGAATTTGATGTTCGTTCCAGCGGATATTTTGTTGATACTGCAAAAGATGGTTTGGAAGGGCTAAATAAAGCCTTAAATAATACATATGATTTAATTTTACTTGATGTAATGATGCCGAAAATGAACGGTTTTGATGTTTGTAAAAATATCAGGAATGCGAAATTATCTATCCCTATTTTAATGCTTACCGCAAAAGGTACGATAGAAGATAAAACAAGTGGTTTTGATTGTGGCGCTGATGATTATCTCGTAAAACCTTTTGATGTCCAAGAGGTGCTTTTAAGAATAAGAGTTCTTTTAAGACGTAATACTGTATCTGTAGAATCGACACCTTTAGCCGGTGAAGTCCTTAGAAGCGGAGATATAGAAATATTCCCTGAGAGTTTAGAAGTTGTCATTGTTAATAGAAAAGTAAAATTAACTCCTACAGAATTTGAAATTTTGTATTGTTTACTGCAGCATTTTAATAATCCTGTAACTCTTGCTACCTTATTAGATGAGGTTTGGGGTTACGATAGCAATGAAGATGTAAGGATGTTGAGAGTTCATGTAGGGGGATTAAGAAATAAAATTGAACCGGATGTTAAAAATCCAAAATATCTTCATACAGTTACTAATGTAGGGTATAAATTAACACCTTTTGGGAATTAGCGGTATATGAAATTTAAGTTTCAAAGATTAAAAATTATCGAGCAGATTGCAATTGTATTTTTCTTTGCAGTTGTTATACCTATGTCGATTAGCGGGTTTATTATAAACAATATAAATCAGCAGTCTGTTCGTTATCAATTGCGAGAATCAGCAATGCTGATTGCCAGTATGGTATCTGATGAAATGGATTTTTTAATCCGTTCGTATAATATAACGCCTGATGAAATTTCACGTTCTTATGCCAGAAAGCATGGTGTTGAATTGTTTAAATCTCTGCAGGATGATAATAGACAAATATATATTTTAAATAACAGAAAGCATTTAATTGCGTCTCACAATTTTACTGATGAAGTTTTTAAAGATACAATGGAAGCCCTTCCAAAAGGAAAGTTATTACAAGATACTCCTGTCCTTTTTGGAGATGAAAAAAATCAGCCTATGGTGTATTTAGATTCTCAAGATCCGGATTATCTAATTATAGTAAGAACTACAGAAGGTATTGCAAAAAATGCAATTGTTGATAACAGAGTCAAAATTATTTTGGCAGTATTGTTTACTATTCTTTCAACAATGGTTGTTATAGGTTTTTATATGCTTTATCTATATATCAATGTAAGGCAGTTGTTTAAAGCTATTATGGCGCTGTCAAAAGGTAATTACGAGCATAAAATACGACTTTTAAAAACTTATTTTACACCTTATGAGCTTGTATTTTTAACTAATGAATTTAATACTATGGCTTCAGAAATCCACAAATCATATTTAGAATTAAAAGAAAAAAATGTTGAATTAAAAAGTTTGAATGAGTTTCGTTCAAATTTAATTGATACAGTAAGTCATGAGTTAAGAACTCCTCTAACAAGCATTCAAGGGTATACTTCTCGTTTGATGCGAAATGATATTGTTTTAGATGAAGAAATGAGACAAAAATCTTTGCGTATAATAAAAGAGCAATCAGAACGTTTAAAGCGTTTGATTGACGATCTTTTAACTATTCCCGATATTGAAGGGATGAGATTGAGAACCGAAATTACTGAGGTTTATCCCAGTGAAGTTTTTGAACAATCTGAATTACTTTTAAGAAAACATGATGGACACGAAATAATTGTAAATTTGGATAATAATTTCCCTAAGATTATGGCGGATAAAGGAAGACTTGAACAGGTAATAGTAAATCTTTATGAAAATGCCGTAAAATATTCTTATCCTGAAACGGATATTATTGTTGATACTTATACTAAGGATGATAAAGCAGTTATTGTTGTAAAAAATAAATGCGATAAAATATCAAGGAAAAAACTTGATACGTTATTTGACAAGTTTGTTCGATTGGATAGTGAAATGACAAGAACTACAAGAGGCACCGGTTTAGGGTTGTTTATTGTTAAAGGTCTTGTTGAAGCCATGAATGGAATTATTGAACTTGATTCAAATGACGAGTACGGATTTATTGCAAAAATTTCTTTAAATATCGCAGGTAAAGATAATGTCTGATTTTATGAGGATTGCAATTAGTGAAGCAAAAAAATCCGGTGTTGATATTCCGGTGGGTGCTGTTTTGGTAAAAAATGGAGAGATAATTTCCTCTGCATTTAATACAAAAGAAAAAGATAATGATATAACTTCGCATGCTGAAATTTTAGTTTTAAGAAAAGGTTCAAAATTTTTAAATAATTGGCATCTTGATGATTGTGAATTATATGTTACGTTAGAACCCTGCCCTATGTGCGGATGGGCAATTTTGCAATCTCGTATAAAGAATGTTTATTTTGGAAGTTATGATAATAATTACGGCGCTTTTTCAAAAATAAAACTTCAAAATTTTTCCAATTTTAAACCTGGTATTTATGGAGGAATTTTAGAAGAGGAATGTAATAATCTTTTAAAAGATTTCTTTTGCAAGATTAGGAATTAGTCATTTGACCATTTTTTTGAATCAAATTTTAAATCAGTAACTTTTATATGCAAAGATTCTGCAAAAGGTTTTAATTTAGCCAGTAATTGATTTTTTCTAAGCATTAATTCTTGTGCAACAATCGGTGTTTCACATGCAATTACCATTATTGAACCTTTTAACATCGAATAAGGTTTTGAGTTTTGAGCAAATTTTTCTCCGGCAGTTTGCTTCCAAAATTTATATAAATTACTTCTTGTTATTGCTCGTTTTATTTCTTTTTTCTTTGATAATTCTGCTATTATATCATCAATATTTTGAAATTTTGTATATAAAATTCTTTTCATAGTTTTTGTGTCGCAAATTTTTTGTGATAAAATCTTACAATGATGGTTGAACAATTAAATGCTAGCATAAAAAATGCAAAAAACATATTATTGGTATCTCATATAAATCCTGACGGAGATACGTTAGGTTCTATGTGTGGGATGTATTCTTTAATCAATGATAATTATTACAAAAAATGTGATATGGTCGTAGTATCGAAAATTCCGTCAAATTATATGTTTTTGCCAAATATAGATAAAGCAAAATGCATCGAAAATGTAGATAATTCAAGAGAATATGATTTAGTTATAAATCTTGATGTTGCTTCAATTGATAGGTGTGCAGAAGCGCAAATACTCTTTGAAAGAGCTAAAAATACGATAAATATTGATCATCATGAGACAAATAAAGGTTATGCACAAATAAATATTATTGAACCTGAATCTTCTGCAACCGGAGAAGTTATTTTGGGAATTGCAGAAAAACTGGATTGGAAAATCTCAAGAGAATGTGCAATTTGTCTTTACACAGCAATAATGACTGATACCGGCTGCTTCAAATTTTCTAATACGACCCAAAGGACTATGGAATTTGCAGGAAAACTTTTATCTTTAGGAATCTCTAATTCAGAAATATACCAGAAATGTTATGAATCAACTTCAAAAGATATGGTTTTATTTCAAAGTTATTGCATTAGTAAGGCAAAATTTATTCGTAATGATAAAATTGCATATACGACAGTTTATAAAAAAGATTTGGAAAAATTTAATTATGGCGGAGAAGATTTTACAGACGGTTTGACAGAAAAATTAAGAGCTGTAAAAACAACAGAAATCGCGTTTGTTGTCAAGGAATTAAATTCCTCTGCTTCAAAAATTTCTATGCGAAGTAAATCTGCAGATGTTGCAAAGATTTGTTCAACTTTTGGCGGAGGCGGTCATAAATTGGCTTCAGGTTCAGTCATAAAAGCGAATGTTTCAAATGCGGTGAAATTAGTATTAAAAGAAATTGAAAAACAAGGTATATGCTAAAAAATATTTTAAAAAATGCTTTAAAACATAGAGGGTTAAAATTTCTGATAGATATAATCAGATCTGTTGTAAAAAATGATTTTTTCGGCATGGCTTCTGAAATGGGATTCATTTTATTGGCAGGTTTTTTTACTTTTTTATTATTTTTAATGGCAATTTTTGGATGGCTTGGTACTCAATTTTATATGAATAATATTATAAAAGCATTGTCCAATATTCTTCCTCATCAAACTGTAGAACTTATACATTTGGTTTTAAATCAAACAATGATTTTTAATCATGGGGAATTGATGGCTTTTATAGGTATTGCAACAACTATTGTTCTATCTGTAAATGCAGTCGCAGTGATATTAAAAGGATTAAATAGAGCTTATAAAGTTGAAGAAACAAGGAGTTTTATTTATACGAGGATTTTATCATTTTTGATAATGATAGTTGATGTTTTGATATTGTTTTTAACAATTAACATAATTATTTTTGGTAAAGTCTTTGTTATGTTTGCAGTTTCTCAGCTAGGGCTTTCAAAAGGAATAGCATTAATGATATTAACTTTGAGATGGCCGGTTGCATTTTTAGCTTTGTATTTAATGGCATTTTTGAATTATTATATAATGCCGAATTTGAAAGGTAATGAGAGATTTAAAAGAAAAAGTGCATTACCTGGGACGGCATTTTTTACATTTTTTTGGTTGTTAGGTTCTTGGGGATTTTCTGTGTATGTAAATAATTTTAGTACTTATAATATGGTTTATGGTACTATTGGCGCATTTTTTATTTTGATGATTTGGCTGTATTATACTTCAATTGTTTTATTAATTGGCGGAGAAATCAATTCTCGAATTTATAACAGTTTGGAAGCAAAATCAAATGAAATTCGTGATGAATTAAAAGCATTGAGAGATAAGACTTTTAATAACAAATAATTCTCAAAATTTCTAATAAACTGTACTTGCGAAAAGTAAAAATATTGTTTATAATACAACTATGAGGAATTAATGAATAAAAGGAATTATAATAATGCTAAAATTCAGTCATAGAGCCAATTTCGGGGGGGGGGCGTTGTTAGAGACCTTCTGCTTTGTTGTTCAAGAACTTTTATAAAAATTCACAGACGTGCATTTACTTTAACTGAATTATTAATAGCATTAGCGATAATCGGGATATTGTCAGCGGTATTGTATCCAATAATAGTTCATATTTTACCGGATCGAAATGTGGTAATGGCGAAACGTGCGTTTTATACAACTGAGACAGTAGTAGCAGATATGATAAATAACCGTTATTGTTATCCTGATTTAACATCAAATAAAACAGATCCTCGAGTAGGATTTGATGATGGCAGTGGTTATAGTCGATGCGTATATGGCCGAACTCAGGAAAATGATGCGTTAAAGAAATTTGCTACATTATTTACTGACAAATTGGATATAAAAACAATATCAGACGATAAGCAGAGTTTTACGACAAAGGATGGTTTAGTTTGGACAATAACTTTACCAACCGAAACCGAAGACATATTAAATTTTCAGAATACAAAGAATAAGAAATTAGCTCATATAATATTAACAGTAGATACAAACGGAACGAAAAAAGACCCAAATTGTGGTCAATCGAGTTATAGTCCGGCTTGTGCATCAAATAATAAGAAGAGCTATGACAAATTTAGTATGCGTGTATTTGCGACAGGTAAAATACAAGTATTAGATTGTTGGGCA
>JAGAXG010000016.1 GCA_017941035.1 bacterium
AGGTGTCATAACTTCTGGTATGGCAATTTACGATACTATGAATCTGATAAAAGCGGATGTTGCAACGATTTGTCTTGGGGAAGCAGCTTCTATGGGCGCATTTTTACTTTGTTCCGGAGCAAAAGGTAAAAGAATGTCACTTCCACGCTCTAGAATTATGATTCACCAACCATTAGGTGGAGCTCAAGGACAGGCAACTGACATTGAACTTGAAGCAAAAGAAATCCGCAGAATGAAAGATTTATTAATAGGTATTATTGCAGAAAATTCCGGTCAATCTGTTGATAAAGTCAGAGAAGATTGCGAAAGAGATCATTACCTTTCTGCATATGAAGCAAAAGATTATGGACTCATTGATAAAGTAGTTGAACCTAATTCTTTATGATAGAGCTTTACAAAACTTAATAAATGTCTAAAAACATGCAATTACTTGAGATTGCATGTTTTTATATAATTGTAGGTTAGAAAAATTAAAGGTTAGGTTAAAGGTAGGTTAGGACTATGGGTATTCTATTATTTAGTGCGCGAGTTCATGACTTGATGCATCGAAAGAGTTCGATACAATATCAACTCGCGAAATTATCGAAAAAATTGAGAGATATGCAACAGTATGCAACCATGGTTGGCAACGGGAGTGTCTCAATCGGAGACTTGTTAAGATCACCTGGGTCAATGATGGGAAGATCAATGGCTTATTTGTCATTTGCTCACAACAGTTCGATGCAGTATATGCAGCAAAATGCACCTTATATGCAACAAATGTATATGCAGCAAATGGGCGGGCAGCAAAATCCGCAACAACAGCAAATGATGAATAATTACATTATGAGAAGTTTATACACTCAAGGAAGAGAACGTGCGGCTCAAATCGAAACTCAAAATTTACACCAAGAGGAAGGCCGTATCGCTCAAGAAAAAGAAAGATTAGAAACAGAACTTCAAGAAGTAACACAAGAACTTAAAGCAGCTAAAGAAGCTCGTGATGCAGACATTAGAGACTTTGCTCCAAAATACACAGCTTCAGCTTAAATAAATAATAACTTAACTTTATCCTAAATAAACTAACCAACAAATATTAAGGTCTGAAAAAAATTTTCAGACCTTAATTATTGTATCAATTTTAATATCAAATTCATCAACCGGCAATTTTTCAATAAAAAGTTCTTTTGGAATAACACAAATTGTTGCAATTTTTGAATTTTTCAAAAATCTGTCATAATAACCTCCCCCGTAACCAAGACGAAAATTTTGACTATCGGCCATCAAAGCAGGGACAATAATTAAATCCAAAATATCTGATTTTACAGGATTAGTACAAGGTTCAAAAATTCCTTGAGATGATTTTACAAAATCTCCATCATTTGGGCAAACTAACAAATTTTCACTTTCAACTCTAGGGAAATAAAAATTTCTTTTATCTTTTAACAATGGGAGCAAATTTATTTCATATTTTAGAGGGTAATAAAGCATAATATTTTTTGAACTTTGATAAATCATATTTTCTTTTATTATTTCAATAGCCATTTTAGATTTTTCAAAAGTATTTAATTTTTTTCGAATATTTTTAGCTTTAGCTCGCAAGTCATATTTATTATCCATGTTTTTAATATATAATAAATTAAGGAAAATGACAGAAAATTCACAAAAAAATTTAATAAATCCTAACTGGGAACAGCACGGATATATACAAGTATACACAGGTGACGGGAAAGGGAAAACTACTGCTTCGTTAGGACTTGCAATGCGTGCATTGGGACGAGAATGGAAAGTTTTAATAATTATGTTTACAAAAGGCGGAAATGATTATGGGGAATTAAATTCTTTTCGCCAGCTTTCAGATAAAATTTCAAATAATCTAACAATTGTTCAAGCGGGTTTAGATAGAATTGTTTATAAAAACAATCAATCAGAAGCAGACAATATTGAAATAAAAAAAGGATGGGAACTTGCAAAAAAAGCAATTTTAAATAACGAATATCAACTTATAATTTTGGATGAAGCTAATATCGCTATTGACATGGGTATTTTAGATATTGATGAAGTCGTTGACACTTTGAAGAAAAAACCTCAAGAACAAGAAATTGTATTAACAGGACGAAATGCGCATTCGAAAATTATCAAAATAGCGCATCTCGTTTCTAAAATTGAACCGATTAAACATTATTGGGATATAGGAATTCACGCAAGAAAAGGTATTGAATACTAATTTATCCCGCTATATAAGGTAAATTTCTATATAATTGATCATAATCCAATCCATAACCAACAACAAATTGGTCGCCCACATCAAAACAATAATAATCAGGTTTAACATCAACTTTTCTTGTTGTTTTTTTGTCGAGTAAAGAACAAAATTTTAAAGATTTTACATGAAAATTCATATTTATAAAATTTATTAAAAATTGCGCTGTCAGACCTGTATCGACAATATCCTCAATTATTAAAACATTTTTTTCGTTCAAATCAGGCAATTTAATATCAACGGCATTAACTTTTCCTGAAGTTACGGTTCCGCCTTCATAACTTGAAAGCCTGATAAACTCTAATTTTACAGGCATATTTAAATGTTTTATAAGATCAGCCGTAAACATTACAGCTCCTTTTAAAACAGATATTGCAATAACTTCTTCTCCTTTGTATAAATTGTTTAATTCTTTTCCCACTTCGGCAATTCTATTTTGTATTTGTTCTTCACTAAACAAAACATTTAAATCTTCAATTTTCATTTTTGAATCCTTTCTACTTTAATTATATGCGTTGGTATTGATTTTACTTTTACTTTCTCACTCAAACCAAGCCCTACGGCCCATAAAATTTCTTTCCCTTGTGCTAAAAATAATAATTCATCTTTCTTATGATTAGGAATTTTCTTTTCATTAAGATATTTTTTTAGCTTTTTATGCCCTAACATACCGGCAGGCTGTATAATATCACCATCCCTGCGTGTTCTTAATTCAAAATCAAAATCTAATCCTGAAACATCCACCAAAACAGATTGCCCATCAGTATCACCCACTCTGTCAGTTTCTGTACTACACTCTGCCACAGTAATAAAAATTCCGTCATCTTCGTATTGCCCTATTTTATTTACATGAATACAAACTTCTTTTTTTTCTTTTATATTTAACACTTCAATATATTTTGCACTTACAAAAAGCCACTTGTCTGAAGTTATTGAAACAGTTTTACCCGATTTTGAATAATTATTTTCTTCAATAAATTTTAAAACTGTCTTAATTCTTTTTTTGTCATAATTTTGAGGAACAAAAGGTGTAATAATATCATACAAAATTTTCATTTTCATTCCTTTTGAAAGCTGTAAAAATTCAGAGGTCATTATTTTCCCATTTTTGGAAATTTTAAACAAAGTATTTTTCACATATTCATTCAAAAGTTCTGTTTCATACTTCGCAATTTGAGAAAGAGAATTCAATGAATTAACAATATTTTTATTAATTTCAGCCATATCAGGAAGAATTTTATTTCTTATAAAATTTCTTTTATGAATATTATCTTTATTCGAACTATCTATATTTGGAATCAAATTATTTTCTTTGCAATAATTTTCAATATCACATCGTTCAATGTCCAAAATTGGGCGATAATAGATTCCTCGATTTGGAGAAATTCCGCATAATCCCTTTATTCCTGTACCATGCGCAATTCTAAAAATAAGAGTTTCAGCATTATCATTTTTATTATGTGCAGTAAAAATAATTTTACTGCCAAATTTTTTAGAACATCTTTCAAAAAATTCATATCTTATATTCCGTGATTCGGTTTCATTTTGAGGAACTGTTATTTTTTCACTATAAAATTCTATACCTATGTTTTGACAAAAAATTTTACAATTTTGTTCTTCTCTATCGCTTTCTTCGCCACGCCAATTATGATTTAAGTGTATCGCAATAATTTTATTTTTTGGACAAATTTTACTCAATGAATGCAAAAGACACATAGAGTCAAACCCGCCTGAAAATGCGACAAGATAAAGTAACTTAGAATTTTCTAAATCATAATTTCTTAAAAAATTTTTAATACTTAAATGAATTTTATTCATGAATGTTTTTTTATACCTTCACGAATTTCAAGAACATCAGTTCCTAATTGTTCTAAAACCTGCATAGCTGTGGATGTTGGTTCCGTAGTAATAGCATAAAGCAAATCCGAAGATTCAATTTTAGTTTTATTAGATTTTTTAGCATGCTCCCAAGCTGTTTCAAGAACTCGCTTTGCACGTTTAGTAAAAACGACTTCACTGTCAAAATAATCATTGCCTAAACCAATAATTTTTTCTACAATAATACGAGCATCGCGTATATTTATTTCAAGCTCTGATAAAACTTGCGCTCCGACACCTGTTGCTTCGCCAATTATACCCAATAAAAACATCTCGGTTCCAACAACGCCTTTACCTAATCGTCTTGCTTCTTGTTTAGCAAGTCGGAGAATAGTAAGTGTTTCAGGCATTTCTTTTTCAATTGGTTTAATAATTGTATGTGCAAGATCATCATCACAAATTCCGATATCTTTGAAAATATTATATGCAACACCTTTTTTAGTTTTTAACAGCCCTAAAACCATATGCTCCGGTAAAACTTCCGAAGATCCGAGTTCTTTAGCAGTCTGCAAAGCTAAACTCATTGCTATAAATGCATTTGGTGTAAAAACTACTTGTCTCCCTTCATATTCAGCACTTCGAGACTGAACTTTTGAAAGTTTTTCTTCAAAAACTTCCTCTGTTATCCCAAATTGATTAAGGATTGAAGTTAATGATGAAGTTTTGTCCTCTAAAATTGATGAAATAATCTGTTCGGTACCAAGAATTTCATAATTCGATGCAGAAAGCTTTGAAACAGCTCGTTCAAAAACTTTAGAAGATTTTTCGTTATCAAACAACGAATCCGTTTCTTGAGTCAAGTCAATTTCAGGCTCTTTATTTTCATCAACTTCAGGATGAAAATCTTTTTTAACTTTCCGTTGAACAAGTTTTTCAATTAATGGGCGTGATTTATCAATATCAAAACCAAGATTTTCTAAATATTGAGATATTTTTGAATGCTTGTCATTAATAACTGCAAGAACAAGATGTTCATAGTGAACAGTTGAATCACCTGATACATCAACCAAATTCATAGTACATTGCAAGATTCTTTTGAAATCTTCACTGAAAGGAATTGATGAAGTCATATCCGCTTCTTCAATATTTAATGTCATGTAAATTTCTTTAGCAAGCCTTTCATAAGTAATGTCATAAGAATTAAAAATCTTAGAACAAAATCCTTTTGTTTCTTTTACCACAGCAAGTAAAAGATGCTCTGACAAAACTTTATCAGAATGATCATAAATTGCTATATTTTGAGCTTCTACAATTACATTAAGCGCTTTTTCAGTAAATTTTTCAAACAAAACTAAATCCTCTTATTCTTCGTCTTCTTCATATTCATCTTCAAGATTTTCGATATAATTTGAAACTCGTTCAAACTCATCATCATCTTCGATAGTTTCAAAAATGCTTTCACCGTCTTCTTCGGTATATTTCATAACTGTCATTTCAGAATTATCACTCGCATCTTCTTCAAGCAAAATTGCATACTGACTCCCATCGAATTCAATTATATCATATAACTCGCATTTGATAGTATTGCCTTCATCATCAGTAATTTCAATCAAATTGTTTTCTTCTTCTGTCATAATTATCTCCTATCTTTTACGTGCTAAATATTGTTCCAGTATAATACAAGCACTCTCAATATCAACAAGTCCTTTATCTTTTCTAAAATCTATTTTTTTATTTCTTAAATTTTCTTCTGCAGTATCAGATGTAAGCCTTTCATCTTCAAAAATTACTTCATATCCTTTAATTTTAGAAGCAAAAGCCACACAATTATCAGCCTGAAAACCTTTTGAACCATCCATATTCAAAGGCAATCCGACTACAATTTTTTCTACATGATTTTCTTTAGCTATTTTATCAATAACTTCAAGCGCTTTATTTTCAGGTTCACGCGATATATAAGAATGACCTGAAGCTAGCATCAAAAGGTAGTCACTTAAAGCGATCCCAATTCTTTTTGTTCCTATATCCAGCGCCATTACCTTATACATCCTATTTCACCCATTTATTTTCTATATAAGAAATTTTATTTAAAATTTCTTCATTTGTAAAATTTAAATTATTCAAATCTTTATTATATTTTATTGTTATCAGATATTCATAAATACTTCGTTTTAAAATTTCTACCAGAAATTTTTCAACTAAATTTTCATCAAAAGTAAGCCCGTATATTTTTTCTGCTTCATCTTCTTTCCCAAGTTCATATTTAATATAGGCGCAATAATATATTTTTTTTATCCAACCGGCTTTTTCTTCAGGATAAAATACAATATCTTTATATTTTTCGACTATATAATCTAAATCATCTGAATTTTTTAATTCTTCAAGCAATTGTTCAAATTCATCACTATAATTTTTATCTAAAAACCAGTGTGTGGAAATTTTCATTTTTTGAATTTCATTAAAAATACTTTCATCTGAACTAATTGGAACAAGCTTTTCTTTTAATATTTGTTCTATTAATTTTTCATCATAATCAATATCTACTAAAAGATTTTTCCAGCACACATATTCGTAAGGTAATTTCCAATCTTTAGAATGCTGAATTGTAGTAATCTCAGAATTATAAAGAATAGTTTTGAAAACTTCCGGTTTTAAACTCGCAACTTTCTCATCGCAAAGGAACTTTTCTAAAATTTTATCACATTCAAACTGAGAAATTTCAAAAAAACCAAAACAATCCTTTATCCCTGTTTCAATATTTATAACAATAGAAATAAATCTTATTTTTTCATTATCAGCTAACCTTGTACATATCATAGCCATATCTCCACGCCCATCCGGATACGTAAGATAGAATTTATCAGGTTTACTGTTAGACAAAATTTTAGAATAAAATTCTTTTGTATTATCAGTTCTAATTCCGGACATTTTTATAGAAGCAAGACTCCTTCTAATTTCTTGATTTAGTTCACCTTTAGAAATTTTATTCATTTTCTCAAGAATGTGAAGTGCTAATTGTGATTTTGTATCGGCAAGAAGTTTAAGAGCTTCTCTACCAACAGCACTGTTAGGAGAACTCACAAAAACAGGAATTAATATATTTGCTAATGCATCATCAGAAAAATCTCTCCCGAAAGAATTTATCAAAGTAATTTTATCTTCCACATTTAAAGATGCCATAAAATCCATAAAGTCAATTTGAACTTCAGGATTAATTATTGCCGAGTTTAAAAGTTGGCGTGTACTTTCATCAAGAATTTCATCTGCATCATCCAAATATTGCGAACATTCCTCGTAAGACCAGTCAGCATCCCATTCTCTTAATAGATTTATTATTGTAATTTTAACTTCACTTTGCAAAGATTTATTATTTAGAGCTTCCCACAATTTTGAAATCAATTCTTCCTTAGGTACAAAATGCTCCAACAGAAAACAAATAATTGGGATTTTATTAGAAGTTGAATTTATAAGCTCCTTAAATAAAAGTTTTGAAATAACAGTTTTATCCTCTTGAGAATTAAGTATGTCAATCTCAGACAAACAACCTTGAATATCTTCCACAGAATTAATCTTAGAAAGCAAAGTCGTCAAAAGAGATTTTAATTCAAAAGGATTTAACTGTTTAATTTTCATTTCGCCTTACCCCAAAAAGCGTCAAGGATTTGTCTTGCCTCTGCAGAAGGCATTCTATCTTGAAGAATTAAATATTGAACTGCAATCATAGTACATTCCGAGCAAATATTAACTCCAGGTCCTTGAATCATTTTTATAACCTGAGTATTAGGACGCCCGCAAAAACTACAATATACCAATTCATTAGAAGATTCTTCTTTATGATCATTTTGTTTTTTCTTTGAACCAAGACTAACCACTTTTTCTTCTGACATATAATTCTCCTTTTTTACACGACTATTGTAACTTAAATTAATCAAATTTGCCATATTTTTATTATTAAATTATAATTAGTTAACAACATTTATAGAAAGGGCTATATGAAAAAGACACTTTTAATTGCAAGTATTTTGCTTGTGGCAGTGATTTCAACCGCCTGCATAAACAATCTTGCAGTTCAAGATTTGAATAATAAAGCTAAATCATATATGGAACAAGGGGATTATACTCAAGCAATTGAGCGCTTAAAATCCAGTCTTGATTTAGATTCGTCAGTATTTGAAACTCATTACAATCTCGCAATTGCATACACTGGGGCAGAAGATTATGCTAACGCGGTAGAAGAATACAAAAAAGCCCTAAGTATTAGACAAGATGCCGATGTTTATTATTCATTAGCCACTGCAGAAAATAATTTGTCTGTTGATATACAACAGGGTAGAGTAAGAATAAATATCGATAATAATCTTTATACTCCAAAAGCTGATGAAATAAGCTTTGACGAAAAATATCAAATGTCTGAGAAAGAAAAACAACTTGTTGAAGATTTAAACAACTCGGCAGTTCAAAATTATAAAAAGTATCTTGAATTAAATCCTAATGCAAAAGATAAAGAAGATGTAGATAAACTGATTGAAAAGCTCTCTAACATTGAGGAGTAAACAATGATTATTCAGTCCCCAAATGATGTAGCATTTAATCTTTTTGGGATTTCAATATATTGGTACGGAATAATTATGGCTTTTGGAATTTTTATAGCTATAATTACAGCCAATAATTTATTTAACTTTAAAAACAGCCGGGGAAAAGATATTATTCTTGATTCCGCTCCGATAATAATAATTTTTGGTATTTTATTTGCGCGAATATATTTTTGTTTATTAAATGCCGATTATTATTTTTCTCACCCAATAAAAATTCTTGATATTCGAGAAGGAGGATTATCTATTCATGGAGCAATTCTAGGAGGAATTTTTAGTACAATTCTTATGGTAAAAAAATACAAATTTCCTTTTTTAAAAATAATTGACCCTATTGCCTGTTCAACAATTTTGGGACAAGCAATAGGACGCTGGGGAAATTATTTTAACTCTGAAGCATACGGGTATCCCACTTTATCACAAAATTGGGGTCTTTTTATTCCTTCATCAAAACGAATTTCCGAATTTTCAAATTATTCTCTGTTTCATCCGACTTTTTTATATGAAAGTATTTTAGATTTATTCGCATTTTTTATTCTTTTATTTATATACAAAAAGACTAATAGTTCAGGTTTGACATTTTTCAGCTATTTAACTATTTACGCAACAATAAGATTTTTTATAGAGAAAATAAGAATAGACAGTGCTCTTAATGTAGGCTCTATACCTATTGCAGAATTGATTTCAATAATTTTATTCATTACAGGTATTTTAGGATTAATATTTGTACTAAAAAAAGAAAAGGCAGGTCTATAACCTGTCCTGTGATAATCAATTACTAATTTTTATTTATTTTTATATGTTAAATTTTTTCTGTTTTTAATACAAATGTATTATCAATTAATTCTGCCGACATAACCGCAATTTTATTACGGGATATAATCTCTGTGTAGGATTTGCACTTAAATATTCCATATAGCCTGTAAAATAACTAATTGGAACTGAGTAATCAAATCCTAGTTTTATTGTTTTACATATTATTATAAAATTATTTTTTTGTCAACAGGCGTCCTAAATTTAATAAAATCATTATTACAACCAGTGCAAGTGTTAAAAAGAAATCGTATTTTATTGCATTGTGACTTGCAAATAAGCACGCTAAACCTCCTGCAATAATCGCAACAGATGTCAAAATTACGACTGTTTTCTTTTGAGAAAATCCTGCATGAAGTAATTTATGATGTATATGTTCAGCGTCAGCAACAAAAGGAGACTGACCTTTAAAAATTCTTCTTAAACTTGAATAAGTAATATCAATAATCGGAACTGCTAAAACAACAAACGGCAATAAGATAGCTAAAGTCGCGACCTTCATTACTCCTGTTATTGAAATTGCAGCGAGCAAAAATCCTGAAAATAAAGCTCCGCTATCTCCCATAAATATTTGAGCGGGATTAAAATTAAATGTCAAAAATGCAAGCATTGATCCGGCTAAAATAAATCCGATTAAAGCGCTTATAGGACTTGACGGAGATAATGTTACCGCTAAAATGCCAAGAGTAATAGCATTGACAGTCACAACAGAACCTGCAAGACCATCAACACCATCAATAAAATTGAAAGCATTTGAAATCCCTACAATCCATAACAAAGTAATCGGATAAGACCAAAAACCTAAATCAATACCTCCAAAAAAAGGCACACTGTCTATTTGAACACCCAAAAGATAAACGACTGTTGCAATAGACAACTGCATAAATAATTTGAATTTTGCACCTAAGCCATAAATATCATCAACAAGTCCAAGCAAAAACATTAACGAACCACCTAGCAAAATTCCGGATAATAATTTTCCATAAGGATAATAACTCATTAGCACAAGACAAAGGAAAGTAAGCATTGTACTTCCCCATATAGCTACGCCACCTATACGTGAAATAGGTTTTGTATGGATTTTTCTTGCATTAGGCTCATCAACCAGCCCTTCCTTTTTAGAAAAACTAATTACCATTGGAACCAAAAATACCCCAATTATATAGGCTATTATTGTTCCGATTATATGTGCATGTGTAAGTTTAATAATAATATTTAATTCTCCTTATAAAGCGGGTGCTTTGCACACAATTTCATGCTTCTTGCATGAAGATTATCCAGTGCAATTTCATTATCTGACGAAAATATTGCAGATGCAATAATTTTTGCGACTTCATTCATATCTTCTTCTTTAAACCCTCTTGTGGTAACAGCCGGAGTTCCTAGTCTGATTCCTGAAGTTACAAACGGGCTTTGAGGGTCATTCGGAACAGTATTTTTATTGGCAGTAATTCCGACTCGTTCTAAAATATTTGCCATATCTTTGCCTGTTTTACCTGTTTTGCGTAAATCTAATGTCATCAAGTGATTTTCAGTCATACCTCCAACAATATCAAGACCTTCATCCATCAATCCTTTAGCAAGAGCTTTAGCATTTTTTATAATTTGAGACGCATATTCTTTAAACTCAGGCTTTGAAGCTTCCAACAAAGCCACAGCTTTACCGGCAATAATATGTTCCAAAGGTCCCCCTTGCATTCCTGGAAACACAGCTTTATCTATAGCTTGAGCATATTCATCATCACACATAATAATCCCGCCTCTAGGTCCACGCAGAGATTTGTGGGTTGTTGTTGTTACAAATTGTGCATAACCTGCTGGAGAAGGATGCAATCCGGAAGCAACAAGTCCTGCAATATGAGCAATATCCGCCAATAATAATGCTCCAACCTCATCGGCTATTTCTCTAAATTTTTTAAAATCAATAATTTTCGAATAATTACTAGCCCCGCATATAATCAATTTTGGTCTGTGCTCAAGAGCTTTTTGACGAACATCCTCATAATCAATTTCGCCATGCTCATTTATTCCATAGGATTTAACATCAAAATATAAACCTGAAAAATTAACTGGAGATCCATGGGACAAATGACCTCCGTTAGATAAATCCATACTTAAAACTTTATCTCCTGGTTTCAAAACTGCCATAAATACAGCCATATTAGCTTGTGCTCCCGAATGCGGCTGAACATTTGCATGATCCATCGAAAAAAGTTTACACGCACGATTTTGTGCAATTTCTTCAATTACATCAATATGTTCGCAACCGTTATAATAGCGTTTGTGAGGTTTGCCTTCTGCATATTTATTTGTTAAAACACTTCCGCAAGCCTCCATCACTGCTAAAGATGTGCAGTTCTCACTTGCTATAAGTTCTATTGTATTCTGTTGTCTTTCTAATTCAGCTTCAATTGCATCAGCAACCTGCGCATCAACTTTTTTTATATGCTCCAAATTCATAGTTTACACTCTCCCCTCTATTATAAATATTGGCATGACAACACCAACCTCTTGTCATGATTATATTCACTAAGATTATTTTAGCAAATTATTAAGTTATTTCTTTTTAGTTTAATAATTTTTTCAAAAGAGAGTTCTATTTTTTCTTGTAATTCGCTATCTTTTAAAGCTAATTTATAAACATCTTCGATAATTTTTACACTTTCTGAATTTCTATAAATAAACATATTCAAGCCTGCTTTTATTCCCATAACGCATGCTTCAACTTCACCAAAATCACTTACGCCTTTCATTATCATATCATCTGAAATCGTCACGCCACTAAATCCGATTGTATTTCGCAGATAATTAATAGCATGCCGGCTAAGTGACGTTGGAATTGAATCCTTTTCAAAACATGTACAATGCAAATGAGCAATCATAACCATTTCAGCACCGTTTCTAACCGCAGAAGCAAATGGTTTAATATGAAATTTTTCCATTTCTTCAATTGATAAATCTATTCTTGGAAGGGTTAAATGGCTATCGGAATTAGCATCTCCATGACCTGGATAATGTTTAACACAAGGGATTATACCATTTTTACGATATATATCAGAGACTATTTTTTCGCCTAAAATGACTTTATCAACGTCTGATGAAAATGCTCTTTCTCCGATAATTGGATTATTTGGATTTGTATTTACATCAATACAGGGTGCAAAATTTAAATTTATTCCGTAAGATTTTAATTCTCGTGCAATTTCTTCTGTCTGTTCTTTTAATATCCCTTTTTCAAACGCAAACTTTGCAGAAAGGTATTTTTTCCCGCCATGGATATTTTGTGTACGTTCAACCCTGCCTCCCTCCTGATCAATTGACATAAAAGGAGGTATCTCACTTAATACTTTCATATCAGAAATCAGTGATTTAAATTGATTGGCAGAATTTATATCATCACTGAAAAATATAACACCACCTAACCCCTTGGAAAGAGCATCTTCGCACCTTCCGCCAAGTATAAACATTTGATATAATTTTGTTTTTAAACTAATTGACATAACTGAATACTTCTGTTAAATCTAATAATTTTCCTGATTTAATAACTTCTTCAATTTTAGAATTTATTTGTTCTAATTCTTTTTCAGAAGGTTTTTTAAAACTTTCAGGTAAAATTAAATCATTTGTAGTTTTAGTATTTACAAAATTTTTATTTTTAATCAAAAATTCTCTATATAAATTCAAAACATCAATATATAAAGGATTTATTTCATAATCAACACCAAGGTAATATTTAGCATCCTTTTTTAACTGGTTTAAATAATTAATGGAATATTCAATTTCTTCAACTGTTTCAGATTCATTGAAAGTGTCACCGAAACAAGGATTACCTTCAATCCCCAAATTCCCAAGCGATTTTATATAAACAGCCCATAGTAAACTCCCCATACAAAAACCGACATTATTATCCACCATATTGATAATTTGCGGATAATTCATTTTGAATTTCATTTTTTTTTGCCCTAGATTTTTAAATTTATTTATTCCTTGGTATATATACTCTAAACTTATAGATAAAATTGTTGTATGCTGAGCAATTCCCGGATCAAATTTTACAATTTTTTCAGTTGTAGTCATCTAATTTCTCCCTTTAATAAAATAATATCACAATAATTAGAATTATGCTAAAATATTAAATGTGAAAGAATTTATAATCGGACTTTTAGACTGGATTTATAAGAAAAAATGCTATTTTTGCGGTAAATCTAAAGAATGCGTAAAAATGTGTTCTTCCTGTTTTGAAGAACTCGATTTTTTACCTGCAGCTGTAAATAGAAATTTTAATGGTACAAATATTTATTGCGCAGGGATTTATAACAAAAATCTCCAAAAAATGATACGTGGTCTAAAATATCACGGGCAAAAGGATTTAGCATATTATCAGGCTAAATTTATGTGGATTTACTGGCAAAAACTAGACATTAAAAAAGATTTCCAGATTATACCAGTTCCAATTTTTGAAAAACGTAAAAAACAAAGAAAATACAATCACATGGAACTCGTTGCCGAAGAATTTTCTAAACTTTCCGGATATGAAACTAATTTTGAACTTATAAAAAGAATTAAAGATACAAAAGCTCAATATAAATTAAAAAAAACTCAAAGAATAATAAATTTAGACAAAGCATTTTCTGTCGATAAATTTAAAGTAATTGAAAATAAATCAATATTAATAATTGATGATATTTGCACTACAGGTTCTACTTTTGAAGAAATGATTAGAGAATTAAACAAAGAAGGGATATACGATATCACCTGTTTTGCAACAACTACACCTTTTAATTAACAGGGCCACATGAGGAATAGAAATGATATTAGCAGAATTTTCAAAATTTTTACAACAACATAACGATGAGCTTATTACACATAAAACTACTCCCATAAAACTTCTTCATTCATGGCTTTATGCTGTTATCAACAAAAATCCAAAAAACCATGCTGAAAAAATTGTTCACAAAGAAATAATGTATGCTCAAAATAAAAATGGCGACTACTTAATAGTCGGCAAGTCAGACTCAGGACGCAAACTTGTTACCGCACTAATAAATTTCTGCGAAAGCTATGAGAATTACTACCACGCTAAATGGATAGAAACATTAGAAAAAAATTATAAAACTGAAAATAAAACTATTTAAATTTTGATATTTTAACTTAACTAAATGTAAAGATATTCACCTAAACAGGTATTTTTGTGATATAATATTGTTAAGAATAGAGACTTTTTGGGGAGGAAATAGATTTGACAACTCAGCAAAACATGTTCGGGGACGGAAAAATTGTTCCTGTTAATATAAGAGAAGAAATGAAGCGCTCATACATTGATTATGCAATGAGTGTTATTGTTGGGCGTGCATTACCTGATGTTAGAGATGGTTTAAAACCTGTTCACAGACGTATCTTGTACTCTATGAACGAACTTGGCATGTACCCTGATAAACCATTTAGAAAATGTGCTCGTATCGTCGGGGAAGTTCTTGGTAAATATCACCCTCATGGAGATAGTTCAGTATACGAGGCTTTAGTACGTATGGCTCAGGACTTTTCCACCCGTTATTTAATGGTAGATGGGCATGGAAACTTCGGTTCAGTTGATGGTGATGGTGCTGCTGCAATGCGTTATACAGAAGCACGTATGCATAAAATTACGCAATCCATGTTGGCAGATATTGATTGCGAAACTGTTGAATTTCAGCCAAACTTTGATGGTTCATTACAAGAACCTTCTGTTCTTCCTGTGAGACTTCCTATGTTGTTATTAAACGGGGTTTCAGGAATTGCAGTCGGTATGGCTACAAACATTCCGCCTCACAACCTTTGTGAAATCGTTGATGGTACTATTGCGTTAATTGACAATCCGCAAATTACTATCTCGGAACTTATGGAATATATAAAAGGGCCTGATTTTCCGACAGCTGCAACTATTGTCGGGATGAACGATATTAAACAAGCTTATGAAACAGGGAGAGGATCAATCACAATGTCTGCTGTTTCAGGATTTGAAGAAATCGCAGGAGGCGCAGGACGTCAATCCAGAACCGCCATTGTTGTTACAGAAATCCCTTATCAAGTTAACAAAGCAATGCTTATACAAAAAATTGCTGAACTTGTTAAAGATCAAAAAATTAACGGTATTTCTGATATTCGCGACGAATCAGACCGCGACGGGATGAGAATTGTTATTGAACTAAAACGTGATGCTAAACCTGATGTTGTACGTAACAATTTGTACAAATTTACTCAATTAGAAACGACGTTTGGTGTTAATATGGTTGCACTTTGCGGACAACAACCTAGGCTTTTGAACTTATATGAAGTTTTGAATGAATTTGTTGAACACAGAATTGAAATTGTTACACGTCGTACAATATTCTTCTTGAAAAAAGCAAAAGTTCGCGCCCATATTTTGGCAGGTTTGATTATTGCATTAGGTTCAATTGATGAAGTTATTGAACTCATCAAAAAGTCAAAAACAACTGATATTGCTCGCGAAGGATTGATGAGCAGATTCGGCCTTGATGCAGATCAAGCAAACGCTATATTAGAAATGCAATTACGCCGTTTGACAGGTTTAGAACAAGACAAAGTCAAAGCTGAATATGACGAATTATTAAAGAAAATTGAAGAATATGAAAGTATTTTGGCAAGTCGTCAAAAAGTTTTGGATATTATTAAAACAGAACTTCGTGAAGATAAAGAAAAATACGGAGATGAAAGAAAAACTCAAATTGTTCCTGAAAAAGGTGAGGTTACAATAGAGGATTTAACTCCAAATACTCCTATGGCAGTATTTATCACTCATCAGGGATATTTAAAACGTATACCTCTTGATACTTTTGAACGTCAAAATCGTGCGACTCGCGGAAAATCAGGTATTAAAACAAAAGAAGATGACGACATTCAACATTTCTTCACTGCAATGATGCATGACAAGGTATTATTCTTCTCTTCAAAGGGTACTGTATACAGTTTAAATGTTTATGATTTTCCTGAAGGCGGACGTCAATCTAAAGGTTTGCCAATTATAAATGTTCTTCCTATTGAACAAGACGAAAAAATTACGGCAGTTGTTCCTGTAAGTAATTTTTCTCACGAATCTAATTTAATAATGCTTACTAAAAAAGGAAATATTAAACGTATAGAATTGGATAATTTCTCAAATATCAGGAGAAACGGAATAATCGCAATAGGATTAGATGAAGGAGACAGTTTGAATTGGGTAAAACTTGCAACTGCAAGAGATGAAATCATAATAGGCACATCCTGCGGTATGGCAATAAGATTCCCTATCCAAGATTTAAGACCTTTGGGAAGAAGCGCAAAGGGTGTAATTTCTATGAAATTACGTTCTGGCGATGAAATAGTCGGATGCGATATTGTTCCTCAAGATTATGATGCTGATTTACTTGTAGTTACATCTGACGGATTTGGGAAACGAACTAAATTATCAGAATTCAGGACTCAGAACAGAGGCGGAATAGGTTTGATTGCGACTAAATTCAAAACATCTGCTTCACGTCTTGTGGCTTTAACTATCGTAAGAGATTCTGACGATATAATGCTTGTAACAGCTAACGGTGTTGTAACAAGAATTAATGCGGGTTCAATTTCTCAACAGGGGCGTCCTGCAACAGGTGTAAGAGCTCAAAACTTGAATGACGGAGATAACGTTGTTTCAGTCAATAAAATTATAAATCCTGACGAAGATGATATAACCATAAAATCTTCAACACCTTCAGAAAATACACCTCAAGATGATGTCCAACAAACCAGTTTACTTGACAACCAAGAGTAAACATTTGTAAAGATAATTGGAGAATGTGAAAAAGTCAAAGTCAAATTATTTTTATTAATATATCAGTTAAAAATACTGACTTTATGTTCATTTTTAGAATGGAAAGGGCCGATGAGGCCCTTTTCTTTTATTTTTAATATATCTGCTGTAAAATATTATTACAGGAGACACATTAGTTATGGAAATTAAACCAAATACAAAACAGCAAGAATGTATTGAAAATATTAGCGGGAAATATTTAGTTCTTGCAGGTCCTGGGACAGGAAAAACTTTTACTATTGTAGAACGCATTAAAAACATGCTTGAAAAAGGGATTAAGCCATCTGAAATTTTGTGTTTAACATTTTCAGATTCAGCATCATCCGAAATGAAATCAAGAATTAATAATACAGAAATTAATGTTTATACTTATCACAGTTTCTGCAATGAAATAATAAATGAAAACTCAGCTGAATTTGGATTAAATGATAATTTTAAAATGATAACACCTGCAATCACTATTTCCATTTTAAAAGAATGTATTGACGAATTTAATCCGGTTTATTATCGAGGATTTAAAAATGATCCATATGTTTTTATAAAAGATATTAAAAGCCAAATTGATGCGATTAAAATTAACAGATTAACAAAAGAAAAATATTTATATAATCTTGAGCATAATCAAAATTGGATACCGCAATTAAAAAATTTAAAAAATGAATTAGAAGACAAAAATAAAAGCGGTGCAAAAATCACTAAAAAACTTGTAAATTCTATTGACTCATTAGAAAAAAAAATTGAAAAAGCAAAAGAATTAATAGAATTATTTAATTTATACAATAAAAAAATGCAAGAACTGCATTTAATTGACTTCAACGATATGATAAATTATGTTCTTGACAAATTTGAAAGTGAACCGGATTTTTTATACAAAATAACGAACCGCTACAAATATATTCTTGTAGATGAATACCAAGATACAAATAAAAATCAGAATGATATAGTTTTTCATTTAGTAAAATCTTTAGACAGTGAAAATGTTTTCGTTGTTGGAGATGATGATCAAATAATCTATACATTTCAAGGTGCAAGATTAGACACAATAGAAAGGTTTTTAAAAGAATTTCCTGATACAAAAGTTATTTGTTTAACTGAAAATATGCGTTCAACTCAAAGTATTCTTGATACTTCAAACAGTCTTTTAAAATATGATACTAGGCGGTTAGAAAATAATTCTGAATTTTCTCAATATAATATAGATAAAAGACTTTTTGCAAAAAATAAAAATTTAATTTCAAAAGATAAAAAAGTAAGATTATATATTTATGAGGATATTTTGCAGGAGTATAACGAAATTGTACAAGAAATAGATACTCTTATTAAATCAAATAATTGTCCCGAAAATTTATCTGAAATAGCTATTTTAACAACTAAAAACAGCGAACTTGAAACTTTTGCACAAATGTTAAAAGATCGAAATATCCCATATGAATTAAAAGATGGTAAAAGTATATTTGAAATAAAAGCATCAACAATTTTGTATTATTATATGCAATTATTAGTTAATCCGGAATTGCATTCAGATAAATTTTTTAAACTCATATTATCAAAACCTTTCAGTTTTCATCCTAAAGATTTTGAAATAATTTATAATAAAAAAGCACAGAATAAATGTTTCGCAGACTGTATAAAATTGGTTGATTTTAATGAATTTTACGAACCAGAAAAAGTTAAAAAGTTCATTAAAACTTTTGATTATTTAACAGAATATAAAACAAATGAAACCCTTAAAAATATAATTCTTGAAATAGGATATAAAACGGGAATATTTGGATATTATATAAATTCCGAGCTAAACCAGACTGAAAATATTGCAGGGATAAAGAAAATAATAGATGAAGCGTCAGATTATTCCCAAAAACAAGTTATGCTGGAAGATTTTGTAGAATATCTTGAAATGGCTCTACTTGATGATATTCCAATAAAAACATCAAAAGCTCCTACTCCTATGAACGCAGTTCAATTATCGACATATCATTCTTCAAAAGGGAGAGAATTTGAATATGTATATATGCCAACACTTTTACGTGACAGGTGGGAAAGCGACAGAAAATCTTTAAAACCTATTATTCCTCTTTCTCAATCAGAATACAAAACTGAAGAAGAATTAAAAGAAATGAAAATTTCTGACAAAATTAAACTCATGTACGTAGGAATGACAAGGGCAAAGCATACATTGAGATTATCTTTTCCAAAAGTTATTAATGAAAAGCCGCAAACAGCAACAGAATTTATAACAAACATTAAAGATTATTTTGAAATAAAAAATGCTAAAACATATGATACAAATTCATATTGGAAAGAAGTCTCAAAATCATTTATAAAAAGAGATTATGATTACAAGCGTGATTTTAATTTAATGACAGATGAAATAATGAAAAATAGAAGTTTTTCTCCAAGCGCTATAAATATGTATTTATCCTGCCCGAGAGAATACTTCTATAACTATATTTTGGATTTAAAAGAAAGGGATAGAAACATTGATAGTTTCAGTTTTGGAACAGCAGTCCACAGGGCATGCGAATTCGCAATAAATTACGCAATAAAAAATAAAAATTATCCTTCTAAAAAAGAATTTATAAATGAGTTTTTAAAATCAATCGAAAAATTAACTCTTTCTAATTTTCAACAATATGAGATACATAAACAAAGAGGAGAAAAAGCGCTAGAAAAATTTTACTTTCAATTATGCTCAACTCCAATAGAGAATATTTACAAAACAGAAGCTCCTGTAAATTTTGAGATGGATGGAATTAAATTTTACGGTATTATTGACAGAATAGATAAAAATTCAGACGGTACATATACTATCTACGACTACAAAACCGGTAAAGCAAAAGGATTAAATCAAATATGCGAAAACGGGGAAAATGAAAATTATTATAACCAAATGGGACTATACAAAAATTATTTTCAAAAATCAACAGGGAATATCGTAAAAGACACGATTTTCATATTCCCTGAAGAATATGAAAATAATTTATCTATAAAATATACAGATGAAGATTGTTTAAAAATTGAACAAAAATTTAAAGATGCCATTTTGCAAATAAAATCTCATAATTTCGAACCAAAATATGAGAAACGAACTTGTGAAAATTGCAGATTTAAAGAATTTTGTAATCTTGAAAATATATAAATAACATTTTATAATATAAAAGAGCAAGTCTTTTTTATTTAAATTTTCATCATATATTAATTACCCAAATAGCTATACCAAACTAAAATTATTTAACATATTCTTAAATTGCAAAAAGTTAATTATAACTTTATATATTCTCAAACACACATTTAAATCTGTTTTGAGAACAATTTTGCATTGCAATATGAATTTTTAACAGAAAGGAAAGTTATTATGACATTCAATCCATTAAAAGAGAAAGGTATGCCATTAGAAAAACAATTAAGAAATTGGCATCAAATCGTAGCAAAACCTTATAAAAAACAATTGGCAGATTGTTATACAAGAACTCGTCAAATATTAATGAACGGAATAGAAGTAGAAGGATGGGGTTTTAAACACCAATTTAACAGATTTATGTCCGATATTGATTCTGAGGATAAAGCAAATATCTCAAGAATAGGCAGAATAGAAAACCAACAACAAATGACATGCAACTGGCTTGGACCTGCAGATCAATCAGTTTTGGAAACAACATTAGGTTACGAACAAGTCGCAGTAGATTTAACTGCATGGCTTGCACAAAATGAACCTGATAAATATGTCAAAGAAACCTTTGATTTTGGTTTATTAGAGGACTTTGACCATTTATATAGATATGCGCAATTCGCATATATGACAGAAGGAGTAGAACCAAATGATATTGTAAAAGATCAAACAGATGTTATTATAGGCAGACCAACTCAACATCACCACAACTGTAACGCTTTAAGAATTCGAAAACACTACGATAAAACAACAGCATCTCCTCAAACTAAAGTAAATATTATGACTGTTCTTTCAGGAGAACAACAAACACACAACTTCTATGCAGAGCACGGTTTTATGTATGGTGATCATGTATTAAGAGAAACCTATGCAGAAATAAAAGATGTAGAAGAAGAACATGTAACTATGTATGAATCACTTATTGACCCATCAGAAACCATGCTTGAAAAAGCACTAATACATGAATTTACAGAAGTTTGTAATTATTATACATGTTACGAAGACGAAACAGACGGAGAAATTAAAAAATATTGGGAAATATTTTTTGAAATGGAACTTGGACATTTGCAATTAGTAGCTGATATATTCAAAAAATACGAAAAACGCGATCCTGAAGAAGTTATTGGATCTGAAATTGTAATTCCTTGCAGATTCAAAAGCCAAAAAGCATATGTACAAAAAGTACTTGAAAACGAAGTTGATAAGCGTCTTGCTCCTGATGGAGAATTCTACAACAGCCTTAACGAAATTCCAAAAGATTGGGCAAGTTATGCTGTACAAGAAAAAGCTGCTGAAATTTCTGCACCTTCTGAAAACTGCATCCAACTTATAGAAGTTTATCACGATAGAGATCTTGTGGAAGCAAGTGAAAATCTTAAAAATAAAGAAATTGCAATTTTAGAAAAAGGTTTGCAAAAAAAAGGATTAGCACATAATACCGTAATGCCAGATAAACTTCAAAAAATGATTAACAATCACGAAAAAAGAAAAGAACTAAAAGAAAAAATTATATAATATTTTCTTGAATAAAATAATAATTCACCCTTGATAAGTTTCTATTATCAAGGGTGAATTTATAAAAAATAACAAAACAATTTATTGTTCAACTCATTGTCCTGAAGGATATTTGAATGTTGAACAGCATAAAATTATGGGATTGTAACTCAACACCTATTTTAATTTGTTGTATTCTTCATCATTGACAGGTTCAAGCCAAACATTATCTGTTTCAATACCGTCAACTTCAACCGCAATATGTGAAAACCAAGAATCAGGTGCAGCTCCATGCCAGTGCTTTACATTTGCCGGAATATTAATTACATCTCCAGGTTTCATCTCAACAGGCTCTTTATCCCATTCCTGATAATAACCTCTTCCGCCAATTGCAATCAAAATCTGACCACCGCCTGATTTTGCTTTGTGAATATGCCAATTATTTCTGCATTTAGGTTCAAAAGTAACATTATACATTTTTACCTGTTCTGTTGATATCGGTGAAATATAACTTTGACCTATAAAATATTTTGCATAAGTATTATTTGGTTCACCTATTGGGAAGAAAATTGTTCGTGCGTATCTGTCTTTTTCTGAAATTGCAGGTATTTTTTCGTTCCAAACTTCTTTTGCCAGATTAAATGTTGCCCAAGCTTTTGGCCATCCTGCATAGAATGCTGTGTGGGTAATTGCAGCTGCAATTTCTTCGCGTGTTACACCATTATTTTTAGCATTTTGAAGATGATACTTAAGAGAATTATCCGTTATCCCCTGTGACATCAGTGCAATTATCGTAATGAGGCATCTCGTTTTAACAGAAAGATCCTTATTATTCCAGTTTTCACCAAACAAGACATCATCGTTAAAATGTGCAAATTGAGGTGCAAAGTCCCCTAAATTATCTCTGCCTGCAGTTTGAACAATCTTACTCATAGGCTTATTTTCTCCTTTATTTTTGTTACTAAGTGCTAAGCAACTGCTTTGTAAGCAAAACGCCAATATCAAAATTGAAAGTATAATCTTTTTCATACTTTATTCCTTATTTTTTAAATTTTTCCGGATCAAGATACCTGATTACTCTTGCAGGGTTTCCAACTACAACTGCATTATCGGGAACATCTTTTGTAACAACTGCACCTGCACCAACTACAGCGTTTTCGCCTATCGTAACCCCAGGCAGAATTGTTACATTTACACCTATCCATACATTTTTCTTGATATGAACAGGTTTGCATGTAATTACGTATCTATCATACATATCATGATTGTTTGTAGCAATAGTACAATTTAATGAAATCATTGTGCCGTCTTCTATTGTCAAACCTCCTGCTGACATACATTGAAAATTATTCAATATAGTAACGTTTTTTCCAATTTTGACCTTATCCGCCAGTATCGTAAACATTGGCGGGTGCAAAACAGTATTTTCACCTAAAGTGTGGTTAAAAAGTTCATCAATTAACTTCTTACATTCAGGAGTTGTCGGATTTGTGTGATTAATCCTAAAGCATAAATCCGAACTCCTTCTTGCTTCTTCTATCCTTTCAGGGCTCTGCGTTCTTACATCAATTCTTACTTCTTCCATTTTATCCCTCTTTTTTAAATACACCTTTAGCACATCCGCAAATCGGACATTTGTAATCAGCAGGTTCTGCGTCTAAATCTCCAACATATTCAAATCCGCAAACACTACATGTATAAACAGGTTTGTTAGAATTATCTTCACTATCTTTTGGTGCATATTTATCTATAATTGTTTTTGTAACTTCACCGTGGTGTTTTTCTTGCTGCGCAAATTCTCTAACTTGTTCAACAGCATCTTTATCAATACCCAAAGAAGCAAGCTTGTCTGCTAATTGATTAATATTTGCATCTCCTTTGTATTCAGCTTTTGACAAACCTCTTACCATTTGCCAAAAATACTTTTCATCTGTCGGATATCTTCCGTTTAACATTGCATAAAATGCCCCGTGATTAGTTTCTTGATTACCAAGTTCTATAAATTCTTTATAAACTTCATCAAGCCCGAATTGTTTTTTTGCAATATATGCCAACGCATAATACATAGACCCGCCAATTGCTTCCCCTTGAGCCAATTGCGCTATTGCTTTTTCTAATTCTGTTCCTTTTGTTTTTCCAAAAATACTCATAATTTTCCCTCCTTATTAAATATCTATACTTAATCTTCTGGCTTCCATGAACCTAACATTTGTTCTTGCTGTTCTAATGACATATTAAAAAATCTTTTACCTGTATCGAGTTTTCTGATTTCATTCATCTCATCTTCAGTTAATTCAAAATCAAATATTTCAAAGTTTTCCCTGATATGAACAGGGTTTGTAGAACGAGGGAAAATAATTGTACCTTCTTGTATATGCCACCTCAAAATAATTTGGACATTAGTTTTACCGTATTTTTGCCCCAATTTTGTAAATAACGGCTCATTAATAAGACCTTTATCACCATGCCCTATCGGATACCACGCTTCAATTACCGTACCATATTTTTCAACTCTTTTTTTTAATTCGTTTTGCTGATAATATGGATGACATTCAACCTGCAAAACTGAAGGGTAAATATTAGCAATAGCAAGGACTTCTTCAAGTCTGTCGGATTCAAAATTTGATAAGCCAATAGATTTCACTCTGCCATCTTTTACTGCGCGCTCCATATCTTTGTACGCTCCTATATAGTCACCAAATTGCTGGTGCAAAAGTAACAAATCAATGTAATCTGTATCAAGTCTTTCAAGCATTTTGTCTATCGCTTTACTTGTTTTGCTTTCACCGTATTCACTTGGCCAGAGTTTTGTTGTAATCCAAACATCTTTTCTTGGGACACCACTTTCTTTAACTGCACGACCAACTCCTTTTTCATTCTGGTAAGCATGAGCCGTATCAATATGGCGAATACCCATATCAAGTGCACTTTTAACCGTATTTATTGTAACTTCGCCCTCCGGAACCTGAAAAACTCCAATACCAAATTGCGGGATTTCATTACCATCATTCAATTTAATGTAAGTTTGTGTCATTTTATTCCCCTAATAAATTAATAACCAATTGCTTTTAACCAATTACTAACCTGTTGTTCAGCTTTTGCTTTCTCGTTTTGCGCAACATGACCATACATTGCAAGCCCTTTCAGGATTCTTGCACCTGTTTTATCCATACCTTGTGTTCCGCAGAAACCACTTCCTTCATGTGTGCAAAAAGGAACAATATTTTTGTCATTGAAATTGTAACTGTCTATAAAGGTGTAAACAGGCATTGGTTTATCTCCCCACCAAACAGGGAATCCTATAAAAATAGTGTCATACTGATCAAAATTTTCTACTTCACCAATAATTTCCGGTCTCGAATTTTCTTGCATTTCGGTTTTTGCATATTCGGTTAATGCATTATAACCTTCCGGATAATTGTCTTTTACGACTTTTATTTCAAATAAATCGCCGTTTGTTTTTTCTGCAATTATTTTTGCAACAATTGCTGTGTTGCCTTCTGTTATATTCCCAACACCATACTGTTCACCTGTGCGTGAAAAATAAACTACCAAAACTTTGTGATTTGTCATATTATTACCCTCACTTTTTAACCTACAACCTGTAACAAAAAATATAAAAACTATTAATAATAGCGATAAAAATCCTTTCATAATTAAAATGCCCCTGTTTTAATATGTGGTACATAAGGTGCTTCAAGGCGCTTGATAATATCATCGTTCAATTTAATATCGAGTGCAGCAACTGCTTCTTCAACATGTTTTACATCAGTAAATCCGACAATAGGAGCTGTAATATAAGGTTTTGACAACATCCAAGCTAAAGAAACTTGTGCCATTGAGTAACCTAATTCCTTTGAAATTTTTTCTAAATTATCTACGACAATTTTATCTTGTTCTTCTGTCGGCCAAACTGCAGGAGAAACTTCATCTATCATATTTCTTGCGGTTTTTGTACCCCAAGGATAAGCACACCTTCCGCCGGCTAATGGCGACCAAGGCACAACGGCAATTTTTCTATCTTGACACAATGGCATCATTTCTCTTTCTTCTTCACGATAAATTAAGTTATATTGATTTTGCATAGATACAAATTTTGTCCAGCCATTGCGTTCTGCAATTTGGTTCAACCTTTCGAATTCCCAAGCCCACATAACTGATGCACCGATATATCTTGCTTTACCTGCTTTAACTACATCATGCAATGCTTCCATTATTTCTTCCATTGGTGTTTCATGGTCTAATCTATGAATTTGATATAAATCAACATAGTCAAGCCCTAATCTTTTTAATGAATGGTCGATTTCTGCCATAATATTTTTTCTTGAAGAACCTGCACCGTTTGGTCTGCCTTCACGCATAGCAAAATGTACTTTTGTTGCAACAACAATTTCATCTCTGTCTAAACCGTATTCTTTAATTAAACGACCTGTAATTTCTTCTGATGTTCCTAATTGATAAACATTTGCAGTATCAAAATAATTTATACCTAAATCAACTGCTTTTTTAAATATGGGTTTTGCATCTTCATAATCTTTTGCCCAAGGAAAAACCCCGTTTTCTTTCCCGGGTTTTCCAAAACTCATACAACCTAGACAAATTCTTGAAACATCGACACCTGTATTGCCTAATTTTACATATTGCATAATCTATCTCCTTTTATTTTCCATATAATTCCCTATAATTGTTTTTAATTGGATTTCACAAAAATCTTTGACCGCTTTTTCAGGATTAAAATTTCCATCTGACATACACCAACAAGTAAACATTCCATACATCTGAGTTAATATAATTTCGCACAATGTATTTATTGGTGTATTTGATTTTAATTCTTTATTTTCAACAGCTTCAAAAAGAATATTTTTCAGCATTTCGTTATCGTATAACCATTTTATTGTCCCCATACTGTCTGAATTCTCTTTCTTTTCAACAATTCCTTTAAGCCATTCTCTTACAATATGGATTTTGTAACTTTGAACTTCTTTTATAAAACAATCAAAGTATAGACAGAGCTTTTCTATTATATTAGAATCCTTTATTTCATCTAATTTTAATTGAGTTTCTTTAAATAAATTTTTGCAAATTTCTAAAACAATTTCTTCTTTATGTCTAAAATAAATATAGAAAGTACCTTTAGCAACACCTGCACGTTCTGTAATATCACCAATACTTAATTTATAAAATCCTTTTTCTTTAATAAGTTCATTTGTAACATCAAGTAATTTTTGCCTTGTTTTTAGTGCATTTTCTTGTCTTGCAGACATATCAAACTCCTCTATAACACAAAATTATCATACCACAAAATAATGAATTTTGTTCATTGAATATTGTTCATTTTATTTTCCTAACGATAACGCTAATTTGTGATTTTACATTAGTTTCAAACACTAAATCATCAAACATAAACTTTTTGATCAAGTGTAGAAGTTATGCCATAAATATAAAACTATTGTAAAATAACAGTCGGTTTGAGAAGAAAGAACATGGATTTTGAGAATTATTCAAAATCTAAATTTTTGATATTTTCTATATCGTTTGGACTTCCCCAATTTTTATCATATAATTTGTTTTCAACAAATTTATGAAAAGATGAATATACCCAATCTTTTACACATTTTACATATCCGTGTTTTACAGGATTGTAATGCACGTAATTAATATGGTTATTCAATTCTTCTTGATTTACAATCGTATGTTCATAAAATCGTCTTTGAAATAACCCCTTTTCTCTTTTATTCTTATATCCTATTTTTAAATCATCTTGTGAACAAAGGTAGGTTGGGCATACTTGCCCAACATCATGAGAAAAACTATGTTTAACAGATGATATTATTTTTGAATATTCTTTAATATTTTCAGGATTTAGTATCAAATGTATGTGGTCAGGTAAAACACAAATTGCAACAATTTCAAATTTATAATTTTGCATTGTATTTTTAAATGCAGTCCTTAAGATTTCAATGTTATCAATAAAAATATGCTTCCTTTCATAACTTGTGATGATTATGTGAACAAAACTGTTTGGAATATAAACTCTATGATAATTCATAGCATTATAATATCATAAAGTTATTGTTGGGCAGGTATGCCCAACCTACCGACTCAATCTCAGAGACATTTTGACACATATCAAACTAAAAGATAAATAATTTTTGCACTTTATTGCACTATTTTGCACGGGGTAAATATTCAAATATATTAAAACTTTATGGCATAAAACATGCTGAAAAACAAAAATATCAGTGCAAGAGAGTGCAAAATTTGTGACAAAAGTGCAAGAATAGTCCGGCAAATCTCTACACTATAAACTTGCCTCAAATTCCCGACAATTCGGCATCATAGCCAACAAAAACGCATCTAAACTGTCCTGAAAACCTATAACCACATATAAAATAAAAATGACTACCAAAAGGTAGCCATTTTTAATTCGGAAACGGTGGGATTTGAACCCACGGTGCAGGTAACCCCACACAACACCTTAGCAGGGTGCCGCCTTAAGCCAACTCGGCCACGTTTCCACTTTCGGCGGATAATCTACTAAAGATTACTGTATCATAGTAACACAAACTATTTTTTTTGAAAAGCCTTTAAAAAAATTTTTATCTTATGTATAATAAAAATAACTAAAGTGAGGTTATTATGATTGAAATGAAAGTTATGGGTATAGCACTTGATACAAGAACAGGTTCTCCTATTGTTGTTCTTCACGATATTGAAAATAGAAGAGCACTGCCTATTTGGATAGGCTCAGCAGAAGCAAGTTCTATTATTCGTAAAATTGAAAATCTGTCTGTTGCACGTCCTATGACCCACGATTTAGTTTTAAATATTGTTGAAAAAACAGGATTCGAAATTTCGAAAGTAGAAATCAATGATGTAGAAAAAGAAACATACTTCGCAACAATATATTTAACAGGTAAAAATAACGAAGAAGTAGAAATAGATTCCCGCCCTTCTGATGCCATTGCGATAGCAATGCGAGCTGATGCACCAATTTATGTAACAGCGAACGTTCTTGCTACCGGTTCTGTTTCAACAGATAGTTCCAAAGATGCTCAAGAAGCAGAAGAATTTAAAGATTTTATTCAAAATATAAAACCGTCAGATTTTGCAAAAATGATGAAAAATAACGATCAGCACGAAAGCGATCAATAATGTTAAGTTTGTAACATTTTTTTTATTTTTTAAAATTACAAGTGATTAAATAATTTTATATATATATAAACCTAAGAAAGATTGATTATGTTGGATAACAGAATTGACGAAATTCAAAAACAATACATGTACGCAATAAAACCAGTACAATTGTTTGAAACAAAAAATTCAAATCATGCACAAAAAAGCTCATTCGATTTTATAAATCAAATGAACCAAAACGGTTTTAACCCATTCCACCCGAATGTAAAATCAAATACAATGGCTAAAAATCTAGATTTAACAGCCTAGGCTGTCCAAACTCTTGTAGGAGTATCATACCCAGGTAACAAATTTTTTGTAGGTACGGTATCCATAACTTGCGGAGCTCTTTCATAAGGAATTGATGCATAACCTGCACTCTTATAAGAAGCAGGACGTACAGCCTCCGAAGGTCTGGCAGATTGCAAAGGTCCCAGCGCTTTAATACCTAATAATTTTGATACATTAATTCTCATACGATTCCCTGATTTCCCTTATATATAAATAAAGGATATCAGGGAGAAAAAATTGCTTAAATTTCTTAAAATATTAAGAAATATTACAATAAAAAGAAGTTATTTCCATAATTAGGCTTAAAAATCTGCTTATTGAAATATACAGCTTCATTTTTAGTTTCATCTTTTTCATCTCGAAACGGATTAAGACCTACAGCAGGAACTTCATCTTTGAAAAAAATTTTTAACAATTCCATAATACGCACCTTCTTTTTTTGTGTATAATGTATTTAATAAAATTAAATTAAAAGTCAAAAAAAAGGAGATGAATTATGGCAGAATTAGTTACAAAAGATATGAACATTATTGAAATCGCACAAAAACATCCAGAAAGTATTGAAATTTTTCACAAATACGGTTTAGGATGCTTGGGTTGTGCAGCAGCAAGATTTGAAAATCTTGAAGCAGGTGCTAAAGTTCATGGATTTGATGTTGATGCAATGGTAAATGATATTAATGCTGCAATTGAAGCTAATCATTAAATTTAAATATTTAGCAAAAAAAAAATACCTTGTTTTTCAACAAGGTATTTTTTTTGACTAATTTTTATTTAAAAAGCCTGCCATTGTCGGTTTATCAGTAAGTATTAAAGGAGCTCTTTGTGCTTGTGAAGTAGATAATGCTTTTTCTGCCTTGTCTTTTGCCTGACGCTTATCAGTCATTTTTTTGCAAAGATCTGTGAGGGAGATAATTAATAAAGGAACAAGAACTAATGTTGATAATGCTCCAAACGCACTGTTGCATGTTTTTGCTTTGTTCAAAATACCATTAGCACCTTCAAATAATGAATAGAACTCTTTCATTTCAGATGTATTAGAGATATGAGCATTAGTAAGAGCGGATTTTATTTCTCCAGCTGTAGCAGTATCATATGATTTTCCCAGCATTTTTTCTACAACCGCTTTGATTTTTTTATCATGACCTAATGCTTTTTTAATATTCCCGCCTGATTCTTCAATAAAATCGATAAATCCAACTACACCGTCTTTATAATTTTTAATATTAGTATATTTAGATTCCAACTGTTTACTTGAAAGAACTGCATGCCTGCTATCAGAAGGGTTCAAATAATCCATTATTTTTTGGAATTTAGTCCGTCCTTCAAGATTTTTCTTATTCAAAGCTAATCCGGTTTTATTTGTAAACCAATCAGAAAACAATCTTGAAAGTGCTTTTGCGCCAAATAATATTGCTGAAAATGCAGTCATGTCACGTAATACGATTTCACCATAATCATATTTATCTTGAGCATGCGCAAGTCTCGGAGGAATACAGAAACCATAAAGCAACGCAGCCATAGCATTTCCTTGAATAATTGGACCATTTAATTCAAAAATATCAGACAAAGATTTTAAATTTTTATTATTAAAGACAGTATTACCCATTTTCCCAATAACTTCAGATGCACCGCCTTTAAATGCTATTTCTTTATTATTTTTATTTTTGTTTGTAACAACATTATTTTTTAGAGCCGGTTCAGAATCAGATTCTTCCAATGCCGGATTACCCTTTAAGCCCATGTTATAAAGTTTAGGGATTTGAGTATAAAAAAGCGCAACGGTCAAAAATAAACCTATATTAGTTAAAATTCTTGATCCCATTCTACGCTGAGTAAATTTTTGAACAACTTCAGAGATATTGGTGTTGGCATCTTTTTCTAAAGATTTTTTCAAAGAACTTACTGCATCAGAATAATAATGCTTCATAGCTTTAGTCAACTCGCCAATACTACCGCCGACCTTGCCTTTATTAGAAGAAGTTAATTCAACAGCCATTTCATCAACCGCACCACCAATTCTGGATTTTTTCAAAGCCATAAAATCATCTTCTATAGAACCAATCTGGGCTAATTTAGCTTTTTTATCTGCTTTTGATAATTTTTCAGAAATAACTTCTTCGATTTGAATTTGACGATCTGCATAATTCTTTGCAATATTTTTTACTTCATCGTTCGACAATTTATTTGCCTTAGGATTATTATTTATACTGCTATTTATTGCATCCTCAAACACAGCTTGATAGAATTCTGATTTTGAGGCTTTACCTGATTTCACAGCATCTATATTATTTTTAGCAAAATCAGCAAATTTTTCATTAAATGAATCAATATAATCTAATCTTATACTATTCGCAGAACCGAATTTTTTATTGATACCTTTTAATAATAACCAAGGAATTACAAAAGCACTAGGGCCTGTAACAATTTCACGAATACCTTCTTTACGCGCATATGCCCAATTTAATTCCCTTTTAGGCTGACCATTTTTATCTAAAACAACATTCCCGTTTTCATCTTTTTTTTCTTTTCCCCCGCGAACTAAACCTTTACCAACACGAGGAGCAATGAAACCTAATCCGTCTTGTATACAGAATGAAGCAGCATAACCGCCTGCTGCAATAAAATCCATTAATCCTACAACAAAATTTGGGGATTTAAAAGACCCTTTAAATGCAACTTTATTATTACCAACAGAAGAGTAAGAATTTTTATTACTTACCCTTACACTATTATTACCGTTAAAATTCTGATTGATTCTTGGTTTAACTGATTCTACCGACATATTCCCTACTAAATATACATGCTACTACTTATTTTTAAAAACAATGTTGTTTGTATAATTGTCATTTTTACGGTTAATGTTTCAAAAATTTAACAATTTACTTTTCATGAATAAGTGTACTAATTATACTTAATCATAAAAAAAATTTCAAGAATATTACTACAATTATAACATTTCGTTACAAAATATATGTTATATACAAATAGAGAAGATTGACAATAATTCTTGAATCATTTAAAATTGAGGAATGGAAGTAAATGTAATAGGTTCAGGATTAGCTGGTTCAGAGGCTGCACTTCAGTTGGCAAAACGGGGAATAAAAGTAAATCTTTACGAAATGCGACCTAATGTTGAAACAGGAGCACACACAACAGATAAATGCGCAGAATTTGTTTGTTCAAATAGTCTTGGTTCATACGATATAAACAGTGCAAGCGGACTTTTAAAACATGAAATGGAAATACTTGACGGGGTATTGATTAACATTGCCAAAGAGTGTTCAGTACCTGCTGGGAATGCTCTTGCAATAGATAGGAATAAATTTTCACAAACAGTTACAAATATTATTGAAAATGAATCAAATATAAATTTTATAAGAGAAGAAGTTACTAATATACCAAACTATCCGACTATTATTGCTTCAGGACCATTAACAAGTGACAAGTTTGCACAAAGCATAAAAGAATTTACTAAAAGCGAACACTTACATTTCTTTGATGCGATTGCTCCTATTATTGAAAAAGAGAGTATAAATTTTGATACTGCATTTTGGGGTAGCAGATATGATAAAGGAGAGGCTTCATACATAAACTGTCCTATGAATAAAGAACAATACGAAAAGTTCTTTGATATATTGATAAATGCGCCTCGGATTGAGCAGCATGATTTTGAAAAAAATGCAAAATTTTTTGAAAGTTGTCTCCCAATTGAAGTTTTAGCTTCTCGCGGAGTTGATACTTTAAGATTTGGGCCTATGAAACCTGTCGGACTTATAGATAAAAGAACCGGAGAAAAAAATTATGCAGTTGTACAATTAAGACAAGATGACTCCGCAAAAACGCTTTATAACCTCGTCGGGTTTCAAACCAATTTAAAATGGGGAAGCCAAAAAGAACTTTTGCGATCTATTCCGGGACTTGAGAATTGTAATATAGTAAGATATGGTGTTATGCACAGAAACACATTCATAAATTCTCCAAATCTGCTAAATCCAACACTTCAAACTCGCAAAAGGGACGATCTTTTCTTTGCTGGACAAATCACAGGAACAGAAGGATATACCGAGTCAATTGCTTCAGGTTTATTAGCAGGAATAAACATGGCTAAATATCTAAAAAACGAAAATCTTATCGAATTACCTGAAGAAACAATGCTTGGAGCTTTGACACACTATATCACAAACCCTGAAAATAAAAATTTTCAACCCATAAATTCAAACTGGGGTATAGTTCCTTCAATTGAACTTCCCCCAAAAGAACGCAAAAATAAAAAACTCAAAGGGGAATTGTTATCTAAAAGAGCTATTGAGATTTTGATTCAATATAAAAACAAAAACGGTAAGATTTAAAAATCCTACCGTCTTTGTTTTTGTTAATAATTCTAATCATTATTAATTATTTTATAAATCCAACCTGCAAAAGCACCTGCAAGAAGATTTATACCGAATGTAATCCATGCAAGTTTTGTACAGCAAGCAATCCCTAATACCATTGTAGAAATAGCGACTGCAGGATTAAATGCTCCTAAACAGATGCTACCAACTGCAAATGCTCCAACCATAACAGTTGAACCAATAGCAAGTCCATAATATGAATTATTTTCAACTTTTGATGATGTTGCGGTAAACAAAACTACGTAGCACAATGCAAATGTAAATAAAAATTCCGCAATCATAAGATTTATAATATTAAACTCCGGCGATGCAGTTATAACATATTCTTTAGACATGAATAAAACTAAGCCTGAAGCGCATAAAGCTCCGGCTATCTGGAATAAGGCATACGGTATATAATCTTTTTCTTCCATTGCTCCACGCACAAGAACAGCAAGCGATACTGCAGGATTATAATGACCACCTGATACATGCCCACCTGCATAAACCATAACCATTAATACAAAACCAATTGCCAAAGGAGCTATAACTCCTTCATTCCAAAAAAATGCAATCGCTCCAATAGTAAACACCAGAAAAAACGTACCAATAAATTCTACCAAATACTTTTTCCAATTTTCTTTCATAATTCATCTCCTTTTATTTAAAACGACCAAAATTATAATACAATATAATTAAACTTTTTACAATAAGTAAAAAAGTTGTACAGCATAACAAATATACTGTACAACTTTTTATTTAAATTTAGATTTAAAATACTAACTAAAACATTAAGCCAGCTTCTCTGGCAGCTTCAGCCAAAGCTGCAACTCTACCATGATATAAGAAACCTCCACGGTCAAATACTACACATTCAACGCCGGCTTTTTTAGCTTTCTGAGCAATTGCTTCACCAACAACTCTTGCAGCATCAATGTTGCCGCCATTTTTAACCTTTTCCCTAAGATCTTTGTCATTTGAAGAAGCTGATGCTAATGTTACTTTATTAACATCATCAATCAATTGAGCATAAATATGTTTTGTACTTCTATATACAGCTAATCTTGGGAATTCAGCAGTACCTGATATTTTTACTCTGATTGATCTGTGTCTTTTTTGTACTATTGGTTTTCTTGTTTTTTGCTTAATCATTTTTCTTTTCCTTTCATATTTTACCCAAACTTGCTTGAAAAACCACTTCAAGAGTCTATATGGGCAAGCTAAATTATATAAAAATCTATTTTTTACCTGCTTTACCGACTTTACGTCTGATGTATTCGCCTGCGTATTTAACACCTTTTCCTTTATAAACTTCAGGCGGACGTTTTGATCTTATTAAAGCCGCAACATCACCAACGGTTTGTTTATTTGAACCTTTTACAGTAATATTTGTATTATTTTCTACAGTGATTGTAATTCCTTCAGGAGGAACAATATCAACAGGATGTGAATAACCAAGAGCCATATTCAACGTTGTTCCTTGCATTTGGGCTCTGTAACCAACACCATTGATTTCCAATTTTTTAACAAATCCGTCTTTTACACCAGTTACAGCATTTGCAACTAATGTTCTTGATAATCCGTAAAATGCATCCGTTTCACGAGATGTACCTACTTTTGTTAATGTTATTGTATTTCCATCTAATTTAACTGCAATTTCCGGACGAACTTCTACTACTTCAGTTCCCAAAGGTCCTTTCGCAGTAACTGTTTGGCCTTCTACTTTTACCTCTACACCTTGAGGTACTTCAATAGGTTTTTTACCAATTCTTGACATTTTAATTTTCTCCTTATGGTATAAATATGTACTTTTTCGGGATTTTCTACCAATTATTCCCTTTTAAATAATTGTTAAGACATTAAAACTTATCGTCCTAAAATCTTACCAACTTAATTAGTAAATATAGCAAAGAACTTCTCCGCCGATATTTTCTTTTCTTGCTTTTCTATCAGTCATCAAGCCTTTGCTTGTTGAAACAATAGCAATACCCAAACCGCCTAAAACTTTTTGCAAATTTTTAGCTTTTGAGTAAGATCTCAAACCTGGTTTTGAAATTCTTTCCATTTTAGTAATTACAGGTTTGTTGTGCGAATCGTATTTTAAAGTAACTTTAATTACATTAAATTTGCCTTCCTTTACGATTTCATAATCAGCAATATAACCTTCTGATTTAAGAACTTTTGCTAATTCAATCTTTAATTTTGAAGAAGGAATAACAACATCAGCATGGGATGCCATTGCTGCATTTCTAATTCTCGTAAGCATATCTGCTATAGGATCTGTAATTGTCATTTTTGACTCCTTTTTGATGAAACTTACCCGCAGTTCATCGGGCAGTATTTCTAAACTATTACACCGCTTACTGAATTAATTTTGTTCAACAAGTGAACTTGTTTCAGCAGTTCGGAACTGTACAACCAAATTATCATAAAAAAAATATATTTACAAGTAAAATATTACAAATGTAAAAGAGAGCAAAGTATATTCTTTGCCCTCTTTTAATTTCTAATTTTTTGGCAACACAAACTTACCAGCTTGCTTTTGTTACACCAGGTAGCAAACCTTGGTGTGCCATTTTTCTTAAGCAAATTCTGCAAAGACCGAAATCTCTGTGATAACCGTGAGGTCTTCCACAGATTGAACATCTGTTATGAAGTCTTACTGCAGGATACTTACCGGCAGCAACTAATTGTTCACGTTTTGCTTCTTTTTCTATCATCGCTTTTTTAGCCATGAATTTCTCCTTTATGTTTTATTGTGTATTATTTTCTATTTTAACATCAACGTATATAAACGCCAATCTGCATTATTTTTTAAAAGGCATTCCCAAAAGTCTTAGCAATTCTCTTGCTTCTTCATCTGTTTCAGCAGTTGTAATAACTGATACATTCATACCTTTTACCAAATCAACTTCTTCATAGCTGATTTCAGGGAACAAAGCCTGTTCTTTCAAACCTAATGTGTAATTCCCTCTTCCATCAAAGCTTTTTGCACTGACACCACGGAAGTCACGAATTCTTGGAAGTACAACACAAATAAGTTTTTGCAAGAAATCATACATTCTTTCACCACGCAATGTTGCCATCGCACCAACAGGCATACCTTCTCTCAATTTGTAAGATGCAATTGATTTTTTAGCTTTTGTAACAACAGCCTTTTGACCTGCTATCTTTGTCAATTGAGCTTCTATAGCTTCTGCTATTTTTGAATTATGAGAAGCCTCACCTACACCCATGTTCAAAACGATTTTAACAATCTTTGGAACTTGGTGAACATTCTTGTATCCGAACTTTTCTTTCAAAGCGGGTACTACTTCTTCTGAATATCTTTTTTTCAAATTTTCTGTTACTGTCATTTTCTTTTTCCTTTACTATTGGTATTAATGTCATAATTGCTACTAGAGATAGGACAGACCCAGCTCTAACCCTCACCCGAAAGGTTGAGGAAACAGCTTTTACACATTAAGCATCTAGCTGTTCACCGCATTTTTTACAAATGCGTACTTTTTTACCATCGATAATTTTTATTGAAGGTCTCGTTGCTTTTTCGCAAGCAGGGCAAACTATCATTACATTTGAAGAATCAATTGGAGCTTCAATCTTTATAAGTCCGCCTTGAATACCAGCAGCAGGTTGAGGTTTTTGTGCTTTAGTAACCATATTTAATCCTTCAACGATTACTTTACCTTCACTGCGATCAACTTTTCTGATATTACCGATTTTTCCTTTGTCTTTACCTGCTATAACGATAACCCTGTCACCGTTTTTTACATGTAAATCTTTTTTAGTTGTATCTTTCATCTTTCTTTCCTTTTTCTTAAAGTCGATAAGTCTTTAAGTCTATAAGACGTTAAGTTCATATCGCATTTAGTAATTGTATTCTTTACTCATTCTTTAACCGACTTAACGTTTTAACGTCTTAACGTCTTAACGTCTTATCTGTCAATCATCCGGTAATTAAATTACCTCCGGAGCAAGAGAAACTATCTTCATATAACCTTTATCACGTAATTCACGAGCTACAGGCCCGAAAACACGAGTTCCTCTAGGATTGCCGTCTTTTGCAATAATAACTGCAGCATTTTCATCAAATCTAATAACGGAACCGTCTTGACGTTTAATATCTGCTTTTGTTCTTACTACAACTGCACGTACAACTTCTCCTTTTTTTACGGTCATATTAGGAGATGCATCTTTTACTGATGCAACGATTTCATCACCTACTGCCGCAAATTTTTTATTTGAGCTTCCCATAACGCGAATACATAATAATTGCTTTGCACCCGTGTTATCTGCTACTTCTAGTCTTGTCTCTTGTTGTATCATTTTTCTTTCCTTTTCTTTGCCGGTAATAAACCGACTTGTATAACTTGTGCCTCTCATTACTCAGTGGTAATGCTGCTCATAAAATATTAATACAAAATACTTACATGCTTTATAAAAGCGAAAAATAATTATTTTGCTTTTTCAATTACTTCTGCAACACTCCAGCGTTTATCTTTAGAAACAGGTTTTGATTCTACTATTCTTACGATATCACCTTCGTTGCAAATATTTTCAGCATCGTGTGCTTTATAGTGTTTATTGGATTCCATAATCTTTTTGTATCTTGGATGTGGTTCGTAGTCTGCAACTTTTACAACTACTGTTTTATCCATTTTATTACTGATTACTATTCCTTGTTTTTCTTTTTTAGGCATTTTCTTTACCTTTCTCTGTTATTATTGTTTTTGCTTGTGCGATAAGTTTTTTTGTTTTTGAAATTGTTGAAGTATTTTCCAATTTATTAGTTGCAAGTGATAATCTTGATTCTAATAATTGCTTTTTCCAGTCAACAATCGCATTTTGTAACTCATCGACTGTCTTTTCACGCATTTCACTTAATTTCATTTTTATTTTCCTTTGTTATTTTATGCTTCGTCTGTTTTTACAACTATCTTTGTTTTGATAGGCAACTTTTGTGCAGCTAATTCAAGCGCGTGTGTTGCAACACTTCTGTCGAAGTATTCTAATTCAAACATAATTCTGTTTGGTTTTACCACTGCAACCCAATATTCTACATTACCTTTTCCTGAACCCATACGAGTTTCAGCAGGTTTCGCAGTAATTGGTTTATCAGGGAATATTTTAATCCATACATTACCGCCACGTTTGATTTCACGAGTCATAGCACGACGTGCAGCTTCTATCTGACGGCTGGTAATCCAACCAGGTTCTACTGCTTGCAACCCGTAATGACCGAATTCAAGTTTTGTACCTCTTGTTTCAGTACCTTTCATTCTGCCTTTCATCATCTTGCGGTATTTTGTCTTTTTAGGCTGTAACATTTTATATTTGCTCCTATTATTTTATACCTTTATTTTAATTTACTTTGTTTCTTCAATAGCTGTTGCTCTAGCACGTCTAGGACGTCTTTGAGAACGCTCTGAATTATTTTCTCTATTAGATTTAACTTTAATGTTTTGATCTGCCATTTCACCAGGCATTAAATTACCTTTAAAGATCCAAACCTTTACACCGATTTTGCCCATAATAGTATCAGCTTCGGCAAACCCGAAATCAACATCAGCTCTTAGTGTCTGCAAAGGAATTCTACCCTCTTTTGCCCATTCAGAACGAGCAATTTCTGCTCCGCCCAAACGACCTGATACCATTACCTTGATACCTTGAACCCCGGATCTCATTGTTCTTTGCATAGCTTGTTTCATTGCACGACGGAAAGCTATACGTTTTTCCAATTGTTGTGCAATATTTTCCGCTACTAATTGAGCATCCGCATCAATTCTGGCAACTTCTACAACATTGATGATTACATCTTTACCGATATATTTTGCAACATCTTTACGAAGATCATCAATACCTTGACCGCCTCTACCAACAACGATACCAGGTTTGGCTGTAACTACAGTAATTGTAATTTTGTCGCCTTTTCTTGCAATCCAAATTTTTGAAATGCCAGCTGCATATAATTTTTTCTTTACAAATTTTCTAATTTTAGCGTCTTCCGCTACAAATTCTTTGTAGTCTTTCACCTTAGCAAACCACTGGCTTGCCCAATTTTGGATGATTCCTACTCTAAATCCGGTTGGATGTGTTTTTTGTCCCATTTTATTTTTTCCTATTTTTTGATTGTATCACTAACTACTAATGTAAGGTGTGATGTACGTTTCATTCTTGAATACATACGACCTTGTGCTCTTGTTCTTGCGCGTTTGTATGTAGTGCTTTCATCTGCATAAATTTGAGAAATCTTTAAAGACTCAGCAGCAACACCATACTGTTCTCTAGCATTTGCAATAGCAACTTTCAAATTCTTTTCTACTACTCTTGCTGCAAAGTACGGCATGAAACGCAACATATCTTGAGCTTCAATAACAGATTTTCCGCGAACTTCGTTGATTACTCTGCGTAGTTTTCGTGCTGTCATTTTTATGTCTGTTTGTTTTGCTTTTGCTTCCATTGTTTTTATCCTTTTATTTTTTTATATTACGTTGGATTCTTGCTTATCCTCTTTTAGCAGTCTTATCAGAACCTGCATGACCTTTAAAAAGTCTTGTTGGAGCAAATTCACCTAATTTGTGTCCAACCATTTCTTCTGTTATATAAACAGGTACGTGAGTTTTACCGTTGTGAACAGCTATTGTATGGTTTAACATATCAGGTACTACCATTGACGCTCTTGACCAAGTTTTGATAACTTTCTTTTCAGAGTTAGCATTCATTTTTTCTATTTTCTTTTGTAGAGATTCTTCTACATACGCACCTTTTTTTAATGAACGTGCCATTTATTTCTCCTTTTCTCTATTTTGAGTGTCTTTTATATTAAACAAGATCACTTTAAACTCACTTTCGTTCGTTAAAGATTATCTTATTTTTTATTTCTTCTTCTAACAATTAACTTGTCAGATGCTTTACCTTTTTTACGTGTCTTATAACCAAGAGCCGGTTTACCCCAAGGTGTTTTAGGGTTTCCACCAGGACCAGTTTTACCTTCACCACCACCGTGAGGGTGATCGCAAGGGTTCATTGTAACACCACGTACTGTTGGTCTGATACCCATATAACGTTTTCTTCCGGCTTTACCAATTTTTAAGTTTTTAAATTCGGAATTACCAAGAACACCTATAGTTGCTAAGCATTCTTTTCTAATCATTCTCATTTCGCCTGAAGGAAGTTTAATTGTTACATAGTTACCTTCTTTTGCCATTACCTGAGCGCTATTTCCTGCTGCTCTAACTAAAACTCCTCCACGTCCTGGAGTCATTTCAATATTATGTACAAATGTACCTAACGGAATCAATTCCAACGGAATTGCATTTCCTGTTTGAACAGGTGCTTCAGGTCCTGAAACAATTTTATCTCCTACGCTTAAACCTTCGGGAGTTAAGATATATCTCTTTTCTCCGTCAGCATAAAAACATAATGAAATTCTTACATTTCTGTTTGGATCGTATTCAATAGTTTTAACTGTTGCTTCTATTCCAAACTTTTCTCTTTTAAAATCAATTACACGGTAAGTTCTTTTTACTCCGCCTCCTTTGTGACGGCAAGTAATTCTACCTGTATTGTTTCTTCCTGCTTTTTTATTCAATGATTTTAACAATGATTTTTCAGGAGTTGAAGTAGTGATTTCTTGATAATCACTCTTTGTCATGCCTCTTTGTCCCGGAGACGTCGGATTAATTTTTCTGATTGCCATTTTTATTTTCTCCTACTACTTTGGCTTTCTTTTGTACTAATTTTGCTTAAATTTTATACATTCATAAATTCAAGCGGTTCGCCTTCGATTGTCACGATGGCTTTCTTTGAAGAATCAGTTCTGCCAAATTTATATCCAAGTCTTTTTGAATGTGAAGGCATATAAACTGTTCTTACTTTTTTAACTTTTCGTCCCGGAAAAGCTAATTCGACTGCTTTCGCAATTTCAATTTTGTTAGCATCTTTTCTTACTTCAAAAGTGTATTGAGCATTTTCAGTAGCTGATACAGATTTTTCTGTAATTAAAGATTTTTTTATTACATCATATAAATTTTCGTTACTCATTATTTGCTCAACCTTTCTGTGATGTCTTGTACAGCAGATTCAGTCATCACAACAAAATCAGCTTCCAATAAGTCTTTTACATTTAAGTTAGACGGTAAAATAAGTTTTACACTAGGAATATTTCTTGCTGAAAGTTCTAAATTCTTATTTTCTTCAGCTTTTAAATCAGCAACTACTAAAACTTTTCCGCTAACATTTAATGATTTTAATGCACTAACCATTAATTTTGTTTTAGGTTCTTCAATAGTTGAGAAGTCCTTGACTACGACAATTTGAGCTTCTCTTGCAGATAATGCGGAACGTAATGCTAATCTTCTTGCTTTTTGAGGCATATTGAAAGCATAGCTTCTTGGTTTTGGCCCAAAGATTACACCACCACCTGCAAATAAAGGTGAACGAAGTGATCCTGCTCTTGCACGACCTGTACCTTTTTGTTTCCAAGGTTTTCTTCCACCGCCAGATACTTCTGATCTTGTTTTTGTACAAGCGTTACCTGAACGTGCATTGTTAAGTTGTCTTCTTAATGCTAAATGCATTATGTGCATATTAGGCTCTACACCAAATACTTCTTTAGCTAATGTAATTTCACCTAATTTTTCACCATTTGTGTTTAAAATTTCTTTTGACATTTCTATTTTTTCCTTTTTGCTTTCCGTCTACCCCTTTCCCTAAGGGTTTTATATGGTAGAAGCGGGTTATTTTGTATTTCTTTTATTTTTTCCGCCTGTACAATCACAGATTGCTTCGTTAGCTTCATTTGTATCGCTCACAACGGCGGTAATATAATGTTACGTGCTGTTTGCCTTGCTAACGCAAGCCGATCGGCACTTCACACCGACTCACGAATTTAGTTCCACTTAGTTCTTGTAGGAACGATTGTAACCAATCTTCCTTCACAACCAGGAACTGAACCTTTTACTAATACTAAACCGTTTGCTGAATCAACTTTAACAAGTTTAAGCTTAGTAATTGTAACTCTTTCATTACCCATGTTACCTGCCATTCTTTTGCCTTTGATAACACGTGAAGGAGTTGTACCTGCACCTATTGAACCCGGTTCTCTGTGATTTTTAGAACCGTGAGCCATAGGTCCTCTGCCAAAGTTCCAGCGTTTTACTGTACCTTGGAAGCCTTTACCTATTGATTTACCGGTAACATCTACTTTTTCAACGTTATCTAATACAGATAATTCAACTTTGTCACCTACTTTGAAATCTTGAGGGTTTTCTACTCTGAATTCTTGTAAGTGTCTGTAGTTTGATAAACTGTTTTTCTTAAAGTGACCCAATTGAGCCTTTGTTAAATGTTTTTCTTTTGCTGCAACAGTACCAACTTGAATAGCATTATAACCATCAGTTTCAACAGTTTTTACCTGAGTAACAACTGTTTCATCAACTTTGATAACTGTTACAGGAATTGCCAAACCGTTTTCATCAAAGATTTGAGTCATTCCTACTTTTTTACCTATTACACCTAGTGTCATAATTTTTCCTTTCCATGCTCATCCTACTTGGTGCAGAATAACTCTGCCTCATTTCGAACTTGCACATTGTCGCTTGCGAGCGCTACTATTACTTTACCTTGAGGATTTTCACCTCCCGCCGTATAGACGTCGTAGATCACATTATATATGCATAATGCTTATTAAATTTTCATTACAGGTCAAAAAAGCAAACTATTTTGCTTCAATATCAACACCTGCAGGCAAATCCAATCTACGAAGCTCATCCATTGTAGCTTGAGTTGGTTCGTATATATCAATAATACGTTTATGTGTTCTCATTTCAAAATGTTCACGAGATTTTTTATCTACGTGTGGAGAACGTAAAACGCAGTATATACGTCTTTTTGTAGGTAAAGGAATAGGACCGGCTACTTTAGCGTCTGTTCTTTTTGCTGTTTCAACGATTTTCTCTGCAGATATATCAATCAATTTATGATCATATGCCTTTAAAGAAACTCGAATTCTGTTTTTCTTTGTGCTGGTTGCCATTTTGCATTCCTTTTTCTTTTTATGTACTCACTTAACCGTAAGACCCCGAAAAAGTCTCACTGCCCGCTCAAAGTAGCTATTCTAATATTTCGGACTATACTTCAAGCATATAAATCGTATTATAAACAAAATTCACTGTCAACAGGGTATTTGCATGTTTGTGAAGAATTATTAAAATTATTGAATAATAATCTTAAGCACAAATAAGGCGAAGAATATCAAAATCTCCGCCTTGTTTTGTTAAATTATCAAACTATTAATCACTTCACGCAAACCGCCCTGAAGTCCGCGTCGCGGCGGTCGTCGATCCAGTCCGTGCTCGAACTGTTGAAGGTGCGGTTGTACGCGCCGTATGCGCCGCTATCTGAACTAGACCACAATTCGCGCCAGGACGAGTCTAAACCGGCAAAAGTTGTGCCTAGTTTGGAAGTGTTTAATGGTGTTGAGTCGTAATAAGAGGTATTTCCGATTTGGCTTGGGGCATCATATAAGTAGGTTGCGATTTTTGCGAGGTCTTTTTCTGTTGCTAGGTGACCGCCTGCTTTTTTACATTCTATCATTGCGTCTGCCCAGCGGTCTTTACCCAAACCGCTTGATGTACAATTCGTACAACAATTCGTTATTCCTGCATCACTCGCATCTTTATTTAGTTTCCAAGTTCCATTCTCTTGGGTACAATAATCACTTAAATATAAGCCATCTGGAACATGCGGTTCAGTTAATAAGGTTAAACCTGCAAATTCTATTCCAGCTTTGGCTAAGCCGGTTACACCAAATGGTACTATATCTTTATTGAATTTATTAGGTCCTTTGGCACCGTTCAAATCATAAAAACCTGCGATACATCTGGTATTTGTTGAACGAGCTTCTTTTTTTTGTCCTTTATATTCCACTGCATCAGGATCACTTATTGGACAATTATCTTTATTCATATAAGTTAGTATCATTGGAGTTCCGTCTGCTAATACAAATCCCGCTGCATCCAAGTATTTTGTTTTATCTATTCCGGTAAATGCTGCCGTTTCTAAATCTTTTACCTTGAATGGCTCTACTCCATCTTGTTGGATTGTTTCATATGGTAAGCAATTCTTTAAATTATCTTTTCCAC
>JAGAXG010000017.1 GCA_017941035.1 bacterium
ACCTGAAGTCCCGACTCCATTATATAGAGATGATTATTGTACAAATAATAATGGAACTTGGGAAGTAAAATCTGACTACAAAACAAAATACAATATAAAGAATTGTTGTACTATAGATGATTGCTTAACTCAAGGTGATTATTGGGCAGGTGCGTTGGTAAAGTGTAAAGATATGGGCGGGCACTCAGCAACAGAAGAAGACCTTGCAAAAATCGCAACCTATCTCTATGATGCACCGGAAAATGCAATAGGAAACGATCTATATGATGTACCTTTAAACACCTCCAAACGAGGCACAACTTTTGCCGGTTTAGGCGCGTCTTGGTACCACTTGTGGTCTAGTTCAGAGTACAGCGCAGACAAAGCGGGCAGCCGCATCTTCCGCAGTTCGTCCACGTACAGGAACAGCAGCTACCGCTACAGCTCGAACATCAGGGCGGTTTGCGTGAAGTAGTAATATCTATTTTTCTAATCCGGGATGCGTGCCGATACCGAAGAAGTTTTTAATAAAGTGTGTTCCACCATATACTGCAAGAATACCTGCGCTTATTTTAGAAGGCAGTCCTTTTGTTAGTAATGCTCCCAAACCAAGTGTTATTGGGATAACATGGTTAATGACCATAGATCCAAATCCTTTGCAATATCCTATTCCTTCGTTGAAAAATCTTCTCCATTTTTGATCTAGTTCAACGTCATATGCAAAATCCTTTACTTTTTCTTGTACTTTACTTAGCTCCGATAAGTGCATTGAATTATGAAGATAGTATCCTGTCGCTTTTGCATCGCGCTCACTTGCATACAAATCAGATTGCACTTTCCCAAGGTAATGTGCATCATAAAGGCAGAGTCCTAAAGCTGTCAGACCAGTTCCTTTCGTTAATATTGTTGATATCGCAGGTATACTCATTTTTATTCCTTTTTATTTTCAGTTTTTGTTTCTGTTGTTGTTTTAACTGTTGTTTTTTTCATAGGATCAACTTCAACCTCTTTTTCTACAGGTTTTGTTGACATTTGAAGAAGTATTTTGCTTGCATCTATTGCATCTTGCCCGTATGCATCTGATTTTGTCTGCATATTTTGAAGAATTCCTGCTGTTGTTTTATCGCCGTTTACAATTCTTCCTTCCAATGCTGATAATGCAATTACTCTGATTTCTTGTGATGGATCTTGAAGCATTTTATTTACTAAAGCAGTTAAAGCAACATCATCTTTTCTTGAAGGATCTTCATCTAATCGGTCATAAATTTCTTTAGCTGCATGTAATCTTATATTTTTGTCTTGACTGTTTAAATAATTTTCAAGATTCATTATGTATTCATCTGTAAGTTGAATAATTTGTTTTTTTTCTGTTTTTTTAGAAGATGTTGTTTCTTCTGTTATATTGGTATTATTTGAGTTTTGTTTGTTTTTATTATTGTTATCTACGTCGTTATTGTTTCCTGACTCAACATTTTTATCATTATTTATAGAGCTTCCTTCTCCGGAACTTGCCGCTTTTTCGGCATTTGTTTCGCTGTTTGTATTTGCTCCGTTTGTATTTGTTCCATTTGTATTTGTTCCGTTTGTACTATTATTGTTCCCGGTTCCGGTATTTATTCCGTCAGTACGGTTATTCCCATTATGTCCGTATTGGTTTGTATAATAATTTGACGGATAACAAGGAGAATTTACGTTATATGTTGGGGCTTGTGCTCCGGGAGCCGTTACAGACGGATTGAATATTTGTATATTTACTCCTGAAGTTGATGCAGGAATTTGGTATGTTTGTGGAGATGTTTGCACAGTTTGATTTTGAACATGTTGAGGATATTGTACAGGTTGATTCTGTACAGGAACCTGTGTACAACACTTCTGCGGAAGAGCTGAATGTTGCTGAGGTTGAACACAACAATATTGATTTTGAGGATTTACTTCCATAATTACACTAATACCTAATACTTTCTATTATATTAAAGTATTTTTATGAAAAATATTTGCTATTTGTGTAAAGTTATGTTAATAACAATTCCAATTTATCAAGTTTTATTCTATAGAAATCAACATTTATATTTAACTTTTCTCCAATTGTAAGTAAAAGTCTTATAAATTCAAGATCTTTATCTTTTGGATTGTTTAAATTATTTTCAATAATTTCACCAATGCGATGATAAATTCTGTTATAATAAATATTTTGTGCTTCAGCAATGTCAAGATTTAATTCAAGTTTTTCAACGATATCAAATAGCTCGACTAAAGCATCTGCCTCTTGTGGTTCTAAATTTTTTGCAAGCCTATTTAAATTAGTAATAATTTTTCTTGCAAAAATCTTGTTGGAAGGAGTTTTGTCTATTTCAATTCCTAATTTTTTAGCTTCAAAATTAATCGCCATAATTTGTTGAATTATATAATTGTCAATAAAACCGATACTGCCTGATAAAAGATCATTGTATCTGTGGCTTAGAGTGTATTCTGCTGAAATTTTAAATTCCTTTGGTACTTCTAAACCAAGAGTTTGCATATGATAAATTGAACTTTTACCTTGGTCAAACATTTCTTCATATCTTGTAGAGAATTTTTTAAGTCTGTCTTTAAGAAGAATTTGAAGAATTTTTTTACGTTCTTCAATAAAGATATCTTTTAATGTAAAGTATTCTGTCCCGAAGTTCGCATCTAATGCACGAATAATTTCTGTCTGAGGATATAATATAAATGTTTTTATAAGAGAATTTTTCAATTCATTGAATTCTTCATTTGTAGAAAAATCTTTTATCGCACAATGAAAATCCCCATCCGGATACTGCATAAGAGCAAATATTAGATTCTCTTTTTGCAGTGTTATTTTTGAATATACTTCAATGTTTCCTATAATTAAATTAGAATTACTTTTTTCTATTTTTTGATAATTGTTGCACTTTACGTTGTAACAGTATACATATTCATCTTCATCAAGTTCTTCATATAATGATGAAACAGCCCAAAGACATGCAACTTCTTTTAATGTTACAATGGATGGTCTTACGAATTTTTCGTAAATATCTTTGCCGGTTCCGTATTCTTTTATATTGCTCTGAGCCTGTGACAGTATATTTAAAAATTCATTTTCTAAATTTTTATCAGAAAAATTCTTTGCAAGTTGTATTGCTCTTGCAGAATATTTAAGAATTTGAACGGTTTCGATTCCTGAAATTTCATTAAAGAACCATCCGCAACTTGTATACATAAGTTGTGTCTGGCGTTGAATTTCAAGAAGTTCCATTCCTTTCACGCATTCTGTTTCAGTTAAGTTATCTTTAAAATTTTCTTTTTGAAATTTTTTAATAGTATTTATGTTTCTATTTAGAATTACATCAATATAATTGTTACGAACATCCCAAACGCTTTTATTAAAGTATTTTTTACCTTCTTTTTCAAATATAACAGCAAGCTCGTCTCTCAAATAATCGAGGGCTTGTCTCAACGGTTTTCTCCATTTTTGGTTCCAACCAGGTTGTCCGCCAGTTGAGCACCCGCAGTCCTCCTTCCAACGACCTACACCGTGGAAACAACTCCAAGAAGATGGTTGTTTAATATCTGCTTCCCAGTCGCTCTGGTATTTATCAAGATATTCTGCGTAATTTGTTAATTTAAAGCCTTCTGATTTAGCTTTAATTTTTAAAACATAAGAAAGTGCCATGTCTCCAAATTTAGTATGATGTCCATAACTTTCTCCATCAGTTGCGATGTTAATAAGCTGAGGATAATCTCTATATTCAGAAATTCCATCTTTTAATCTTTTGATAAATTTGTTACCATCGCGTAATAATTCATCAAATGCAACAGAACGCGAAATTGCCCCGTCATAAAAAAATAAATTTATTGATTTTGAAGGATCTGATTTTATCGTATATTTATATGAACGCGCAGGATCAATATTCCCCCAGCTTACATCCTGCCAGTCTCTGTCAGAAATCCTTTTCGCTTTTTGTGCTTGGTAAGGGGAAAGAATTGTAAATTTAATGCCGTTATCTGCCAAAATTTTTAAAGTTTCATCATCTGCGGCTGTTTCAGCAAGCCACATACCCTCTGGTTTTCGTCCGAAACGGTATTCAAAATCTTTTATTCCCCAAATTACTTGAGTAATTTTATCTCGTTTATTTGCAAGAGGCATTATTATATGATTATAAACCTGCGCTATTGCATTGCCATGTCCATTGTGTTCTGAAATGCTATATGTATCTGCTTTGATAATTCTTTCGTATGTCAAAGGTGCGTATACTTCCATCCAAGATAAAAGAGTAGGCCCAAAATTAAAACTCATTAATTCGTAATTGTTTACAATATCAAGAATTTTGTTTCTGTTGTCAACAATTCTTGATACAGAATTAGGAGTGTAACATTCAGTACAAACTCTTTCGTTCCAATCATGACAAGGGGTTGCACTTTCTTGTAATTCAATAGCTTCAAGCCATGGGTTCTCTCTCGGAGGTTGATAAAAATGTCCATGTATAGTTAAAAATTTATCTTTATTTACTTCCATATATCTATTCCCTTTTTCTAAATATCAGTGCAGTAATCTCTTATTCAAATGATTTTTCTTCATCTTTTTTAGGGTTCTTTTTAGTCAGGACTTTGAAATTATCAACATCCATCCAAGCATCTCCCAAAGCAGTTGAAAATACTTTTCCTGTAAACTCTATTTCATCTCCCGAATCCAAATCAATATTTTTTTCTGCTACCTCTTTTTTAAGGAATATTTTTAATTCTGATAACGGAATATCATGATTCAATACATCAGGTCGTTGAATAAGAAATGAAATATATTTTTCAGAAGATCTCATCGCAGGTTTGTAGTCTAAACCCAATGTTGAATATTTATCAAATTTTGCTTTTATACGAATGTTTTTATTTAAGTATTTCGTAGGAGCAGCAACAATATCAAGTGCATTTACCGTTGTATATTGTGGCGCTGTTTGTGCTGCAGCATTATTTACAATAGAATTATATGTCGCTTGTGAATGAACTTTGCTTACTGTTACTCCAGTTGCCAAGGACAATAATAAAGCTAAAGTTATTATGTTAATACGTTTCATAGTTACTCCTTATTTTTTATAAGGATATAATAGCACATAATTTAAATAAGGAAAACTGTACAATAAACTTAATCATTTTATAAAGGAAGGTGAATTGATATGTTTGTTAAGATTATAAATATTTTTTAATCCTTCAAGTGTGAGAATAGGGTTTATTTCATTAAATTTGTGTTTCATATAGTTAGAAATTAAACCACAATATCCTCCTGTCCCTACAAGTATAACTTTTTGCCCTAGTTCTTCTTCACATTGTTCAATAAGTCCGTCAACCATGCAGGCCGTTCCTCTTATTACCCCTGATAAAATAGCTTCTTTAGTATTATTCCCAACGGCACAAGGTGAAATAGAAACATCAATTTCTGGGAGCTTTGATGTCATTTGTTCAAGACTTTTGAGCTGTGTTTTTATTCCCGGAGCTATTACACCTCCGCAAAGTTCTTTTTTTTCATTCACAATATCAAAAGTAGTTGCAGTTCCAAAATCTACAACTATAACAGTTTTGTTATATTTTCCGGAAACAGCTGCAGCATTAGCAATTCTGTCAGCTCCGCATTCTTGAGGATTATCTCCTCCAACAGTTATTCCTGTTTTGATGCTGCAAGTTAAAAATAAAGAATCCAACTCAAAAACATTATCAACTGCTTTTTTGAATTTCACATTTAATTCATTAACAACAGAGGATATTATACAATCTTTAATTTTGTAATCTTTAAATAGCGATTTCAAAAGAAGCTCATACTCTTTTTGAGCTAAATCTCTATCAGAAGCCAGACGAAATTCTTCAACGTAATTCCCCTCGCAATCAAAAATCCCGAGAGTAATATTTGTATTTCCGATATCAACCGTTAATAACATAAAATAGTCCTTGTTTTCCAAGGACTATTTTATGATAAAAAAAAAATTAAATCAATTTATTCGGCTGTAAAAGCTCCGTACTGTGATACTCCTGCAGCACTTGCAGCGGCCTTTTTTGCTTCGTTAAAATTATTTAAGTTTAAGTTAAAATTTCCGTTTCTAAAACTTGTCGTAACTTGTTTTAACGGCTTTTTAAAATAATTATTATATAATGCATCCAGGCCTTTTGATTTTTGATTTGATTGAATTGCTAAATCACTCATAATCATTATCCTCCATTAATTACATTCTCTTATCCTTATAAAGTATTTTTTAATGGTAGAATTGATTGAAATCAAAAAAAATGTTACAAAAATTAACATTTTTATCAGATAAGTTATTTACATTATTTCGTTTATTATCCCTTGACAAAAAATTATGAGCACGTAGAATTAAGTAGTATTGTAGAATACTAAGTTATAGTAGTATAAAGTAGATTAGAAAGAAAAGGAGATTAATCTCATGGCACGTGAAAAGTATGAACGTACGAAACCGCACGTTAACGTAGGTACAATTGGCCACGTTGACCACGGTAAAACCACATTAACAGCAGCTATTACTGGCGTTTTGGCTGCAGCAGGTCAAGCAGCTGCTAAGAAATTCGATGAAATTGATGCTGCTCCTGAAGAAAAAGCAAGAGGTATTACAATTTCTACAGCTCACGTAGAATATGAAACAGCAAACAGACACTATGCTCACGTTGACTGCCCAGGC
>JAGAXG010000018.1 GCA_017941035.1 bacterium
CACATATACACACGCGATGAAATCGGTGCAATGTCAACAGATGAATATGCTCAAAATGAAAAAGAAATTCATGCCCAATTAAACAAAATTGGTATTCCGACCAATGGTGATTTGCAACGAGAAGCAATGACAGGAGGCGGTGTTGTGTATGTAAATTCTTATACTCGTTCTGATGGAACAGAAGTGCGTGGATATTATAGAAGCAGACCGCGTATATAGATTTTTTTTAAATGAATGGGGATAAAACTCCATTAATCTAAAATAGCAAGATTAGCACAAGCCGAAATATAGGAGGGAAATAGCAATGTAAAAAGTTTGAAAAATTTAATTTATATTGGTAAAATAAGTCTATGAGAAAATTAACTCTTATAATTATAATAATTTTATCAATATTAGCAATATTTAGTACAATTTCTGCATTTAAATATAAACGCCAATTACAAAATTCTAATATCCAAATTAAAGATTTACAAAGCACAATTTCTGAATATAAAGAAAGTCAAAACATCTTTTCTCATGAAAGTTATCCAATAGATAAAAAATTAGAAAAATGTACTTCTGAGAACTTTATTACTATTGGCATGAATAACTGTACTAATGCAGGTATTGAAGCTTGGAATAAAGAAATTTTAGATTATTCAAAGCAAATTGAAAAATACTTAAATAAAGAAGAATTGCTATTATTTACCAACGCCCAAACTGCTTGGGAAGATTATTATAAAAAAGAAAAAGATTTTATTAACAAAACCATTGCACAAAAAGATGGCGATATTCATACTACAATTGCCATTGGTGATTTATATGAACTAACAAAACAAAGAGCATTATCTTTAAAATCTTATTTAATGCAATTGAGTGAATAGACGACTTATTTTACCTTATTTAACAAAATTGATAGTACTTAGTTAAACAAGGAGAATTTAAATGTCTAAAGAGAATATTTGAATTTTTATTTTAAGTTGGTAAAATTGACTTATGAAAAATCGTTTTATATATTTTCCCATCTTTATTTTAATTCAATTATATTCTTATAATGTTGCGTTTGCCTCATATTTAGAGGATTTTAACAAAATTCAAACGGTATCTGAAAATTGTATGTCGCAAACGGCCAATACTCAGGTAGCAAATCAATGTTCTATTACGGAGCAAAAAGCTTGGGAACAAGAAATAAATAAATTAATTACAGATTACAAAAATATTTTAACGCCTGAGGATTATAAGTTATTATTAAAATCTCAGAAAGCTTGGGAAAATTATAAAAAAGAAAGTTTTAAAATATTCAGTAAAATACCATCATATAAATCAGCAACAATGTTTCAAAATATACAACAAGGTTGTAAAACAGGAATTGTAAAACAAAGAACATTGAATTTATATGAATATTTACAATATTTTAAAGAAGATAATTAAGTCTATTTTACCTTGTTTTGAGCTATAAAAAGTTCTTTTACGATATTACAATTTTAAAACAAGGAGAAAAATAATGAAAGACGAAAATTTTGAAAAAATGCTGAAATTCGTTCTTCAAGAAGAAGGCGGATATGTTAATGACCCTCACGATAGAGGTGGTGAAACGAATAAAGGTATTACACATACAACATATGATAGTTATAGGAAAAGTAAAGGACTTCCTACACGGAGCGTAAAGAATATAACAGATGATGAAGTTCGAGATATATATTACAACAACTATTATAAAGCTTCAGGAGCCGATAAATTAGACAATCCTCAATTATCATTATATGTATTTGATACCGCAGTAAATATGGGAGTGTCTAGAGCAAAAGAATTTTTAAATAAAAGTAATGGCAATGCAGAAGTGTTTCAAAAATTGCGTTTAGCTAAATATGAAGAATTTGCCAAAGTCCCTGATCAAAAGCAATATTTAAAAACATGGACAAATAGAATAAATAGAGGAAATGTCTTTGCAAAAAATAATTTACCGAATACCACATCCACTAATAATCAAGAAAATGATAATAAAAATCCAATATTAAATAATTCTGATTTTAATAAATTACAAATGGATAATATTTCTGATAGCTTGAATGACTACTCTAAATATGGAAACGGATTATTTAGATTGGGAATTGAATACAACGATTTCCAACAAAACAACCTCCCTAATTTAAATGATTTAATGATTAATCCTATAAATCAACAATCTAATAACCCATGGAATATGATTCCAATGGCTATACCTGAAAGTTTAAGACAACCTTCAGGTGTTCCAACAGGTCAAGCTGCAAATTTTGATATCAATCAACTTGCAAATATGTTAGGAATTCAATTACCTGAGGTACAATCTACAAATAAACCTAAACAGGATTCAGGCTTATTCGGTTACACAAATCCACTGACAGGCAGTAACCACATATACACACGAGAGGAAGTCGGGCAAATGAATAGTAGTGAATTTGCTAAACACGAAAAAGAGATTGATGCACAAACAAGAGCATTCAATGGTACAATGCCGACTAACGGTGACATGCAGCGAGAGGCTTTGACAAATGGCGGTGGTGTTGTTTATGTAAATTCTTATACTCGTTCTGATGGAACAGAAGTGCGTGGATATTATAGAAGCAGACCTCGTATATAGATTTTTTTTAGATAAATTGGATTTTATTCTTATTCATCTTAATCAAATAATTAAAAATCGCACTATGAAGTTTACAGGGGAAAAAATGGTGATCATTATATTGAAGTATTCAATAATGGAGAAAAAAGGTTTTATATTACAAAAGATACCCCTCAAACCGCTACCCATACTACAAGTACGGACGATTTGAGAGGTATCGGGACTTATCTAGAAAGTCCTAATAATATTATACCTTTTGTATATCCAAATTACAATACCCAAAGTGCTTTTGAAACGGATTTAAACGGTGACGGTAAAAAAGAAATTATTGGTGTTGTTTTTTCAACATATTATTGGGGAACAGCGGGATATTCTTTATTTATTCTTGAAGAAGACAATAATAATTACCAAAATATTGCAAAGTATATAATTAACATAGAAACAAATATGAAATTTTATGTTTTGCCGTATAAAACAAATGATTATAAAGATATAAAATATCATGGCTCTATTGCCTTTGATTTTAAATCAATGCAAGCAAAATTTAATGGTAAATATTATTATAATTATGAACAAGAAAAAAAATTCTTAGAATATTTAAGAGATTTTTCCGGATATGATGTATCTGAAATAACAGGTATAAAAGAATAATAGCCGTTTAAAAGTATAAATAGTGTAAGGGTATTTAGAATTTTAAATACCTAAATTAGTAATGAAAGCGAAAGGACAATTTTATGACAAATAAATTAGAAAATATATTAAAAGATCAAACCTTAACAAAAGAACAAAAAATTCAAATAATTAATCAGTATTATGCTGATTACAGAACAGAAATAGATAAAAAATTAAATAATTATCTCGCTAAACAATACATAGGTGCGGCATTAGAAATAGGCAGTGCAGCATTGCCTGTAGGCGGTATTGGTAAATTAGGGGGAGAAATTGGAAAGCAATTACTTAAAAAGCAATTAGGTCGTAAGATTTCAGAGAATATCGGTTCCGGTATGTTATCAGGAGGTGCAAGCGGAGGTTTGTTTGGTTTAGGAGAAAGTTTGATAAATGAAACTAATCCTGTATTATCAACACTACAAGGAACATTATTAGGGACAACAACAGGAGCTATATTAGGTGCTGTTGGGGGTAATATCCAAAAAACAATCAAAGGACAACAGTTAAAAAATTATGGCAACATAGATAATCTTGATGAAGTTTTAAGAAAACAATACAGTAATGATTCAAGGAAATTTTATCAGGATTATATACAAGAAATACAATTAAATAAAAATGGGAATTTTGACTTTTCAAAACGCGGGCTTCAGGAACAACTACGCTGGAATCCCAAACAAGCACAAAATTTTCCTGAACTTGCTAATGATATAAAAAATGCTAAAAGATTGCCTGATGTACCAAATGAAAAACCTTTGGAAAAACCCGATGTATCCCATTATGAAGTTTACAGAGGTAAAAATGGTGATCACTATATTGAAGTATCAAAAAGTGGTAAAAAGAGATACTACATAACAAAAGATGCTCCTATTGGCAGTGACCATACTACAAGTACGGGTACCAATAAGAGCATCGGGACTTATCTAGAAAGTCCTAATAACATTATACCTTTTATAAATCCGAATTACAATACCCAAATGGATAATAATTTGTTGTATGGAAGCATTGAAATGAATATTGATAATAACCAAATATCTGATTTATTCGGTTATACAAATCCACTGACAGGTAGTAACCACATATACACACGCGATGAAATCGGTGCAATGTCAACAGATGAATATGCTCAAAATGAAAAAGAAATTCATGCCCAATTAAACAAAATTGGTATTCCGACCAATGGTGATTTGCAACGCGAAGCAATAAAACTGCGCCTCGCATTAAACGGCAACGCCTCCAATTAGTAAAAATATTCATTTTTACATAATTGTCGGTCTGGTACTACGTACCTGCCTCTGCTCGGCTTGGTGGCGGAGTTGTGTATGTAAATTCTTACACTCGTTCTGATGGAACAGAAGTGCGTGGATATTATAGAAGCAGACCGCGTATATAGATTTTGTAAGAGATGAATGGGAATAAAGCCCCATTCATCTCAATCTCACAGTTAATTTAATCTTATTCCGAGTGTTAAATTACGCAGGGCAGTTGTGATGGGAGTTTTGTCCTAAATTTGCCTATATTTAGGGCGATAAAAGTAGATTTATAGTGTAGAGATTAGCAAATCTAATATGACAATTAGCATAAATGCTGTTATGCCAACATTTTGCAGTGCTGTAATTTTTTTATTGCAGAGATATTTTTGGCTGCTTATTTTAATTGAAAAAATTAATTCAACAAAGTATATCAAAGTACTAAGCAAAAATATTAGGATACTCAGCAATCCTATTATGTGAAACAATAAAATCAATCCAAATAGTGAAGATTTCGTTAGTAAGCCTATTATTAGCATAACTATAAACAATATTAATTTTAATATGCCGCAAACACACAAAATATTAAAAGCATAAGAAAGTCTTATTGAAAGGATAAAAGCAGATAACATTACTCAAAAATTTAAAATTAATTCAAATCCTCTAAATTATACGAAAGTTTTTGAGCGTACTCCTTCAATTTTCCTGTTAAGCCTTCCTTTTTAAGTGTTTCAAGTATCTCTTTTTTAGATCCAGAACCTATTAAAATTTCTGCAGAAGTATCACTATTAGGTTTTGAAGCGACAAATTTTAAAAATCTTTTTGTTTCATAATTTTCAGTACCCTTAGGAGGCTGTCCTATTTCAAGCCAAAACTCATCCACGTCCAAGTTTTTATCAAAATTTTTAAATTTTTCAGTTACAAGCTTAAAGTTGCCATATTCAGGGACTTCACGCTCTGCACGAATTAATATATTTTCAATAATTTTTTTCAAAAATTCTTCCATATTTTTAACCTCGACAGATTTTGGTTTAATTCCGCAAAAATTTGTATTATTTACTCTATTTTGATTAATTCTATTCATTTTTATTTCCTTTATATTTTATATAACTTTTATCAAAATTTCTAGTTATTTGTACCTTTTTTTAACTTTTCTACAACATCATGAAGTTTTAATAAATTTTCACCACTTAAACTTTCATCAAAATGTTTACCCTCAGGTGTAAAATCTTGAAGTTTAGGCTCTGGTGTTTCAATGCCCAAAGCTTTTAAAAATCTATAATGATATTGTGCTTGAGAATATTTTACATAATAATTATTATAATCAGTTTTTGTTAATTTTTCAGTCAACGCTTCTTTAAAAGGATACAAGACAGATTCTGTATTTTCATGTCGACCTATAATATCTTTACCAGTCATTGAATCATAGACAAAATGTTCTGCTTCTGCATATTTATCAACTTCATCAAATCTGATTTGAAGTTCAATGGTTTTACCACTTTTAGTTTTTAAATTCATTTGTAAAGCAGGATAGCCAGAAGCCTGTGTTTTAGTAGAAAATGTTTTTTTACCTTCACGAATAACTACAAATCCGTTATCTTGCGCTTTAACTTGTAAATCATAAATTTGCCCTTCATCAAGAATAGACAGTTTTGTTCCATCAGTATAATTCGAAATACGTTCTATTCCAAAATCTTTATTTTCAGCCTCAATTATTCTGTTCATAAAATTCATAATTCTTGAAGAATATTTTTTCATTGCAAGTTGACCAGCCTCATCATATTTACCGGCATTTACAAGTGCATTTACTTCAGGATCAGATTTCATATCTACAGATTTTAATACTATTCTTCCACCATAAGCATCGCGTACATCACTAATTGCTTTTGCAAATGGTTTATCAGGATTATCTTTTGCGAAATTGGCAATTTTATCAAACAAACTCATATCACCTTTAACACGACTTGAAAATGTTCCTAAATTATCAATTGCTAAGGATTTAATAGAAGTAGTAATTTTATTCATTTCTAATTCATATTGTCGTCTTATATGTTGAACAACAGACGCAATTTCTTCTCTTGAAACTTCAGAACATTTTTTGTCTTTTGTAAGTACATCAAGTAATGTTTGAAGATTTTTTGCTTCTTTAGGATTGATTGTTCTAAGTATGTCAATATCTTTTTGAATATTTTGAATAGCTTTTTTATCAGTTTTGTCAAAGTCAAAAATCATTTTATCAATATTTTTAGCTTTTGAAGAAGTTAAAACTTGTTCATCAAGAGCATTTATACGTACTTGACGTTCAGCTTTTGCTTCTTGCAAATAAAGTTTAGAATTCACTGCAGGATTTTCTTTGCGTGCCTTTTGAATTAAAGCATCATCTTGAGCATTCATCCCTTGTGGTCGTGCTATTTCAGATTTTTGTACAGCAGTCGCTTTAAGATATAATTTCCCGTTTTTGTACTCCGCATTTGTGATTTTTAATTCAGTACCCATTTGGAGTAAAAATTCTCTTTCGCAGTATGTACGTTCTTCTTTCGGAACAGCGCAATCAATAAATGCAGCTTTAGAACCTTTAGGAACATTAATTTCCCAAACTACATCACCGTTAAAATAGTTTTTAATCAAACTTGTTCCTATAAAATTATCAAATTTTACACTTGAATTATTATTTCCATTCAAAAATTTAAGAGCTTCTTCAATTTCTGCCGGATTTTTCATCATATCTCCGAGCATTTTATCTCCAATTTTTATTTGATTTAAAGTTCCAAAACCATTGACTCTGGTAACAGTTACATCAGACGGAATTTCTTGCTTATCAAGAAATTCTTTCAGTATCATAGCTTCTTTTTTCAAGTTAAGCACAGTTTCTTTAGAATCTGTAAAAACATAATCTCCACATTTTCGCTCAACTTTTTCCGGTATTTGATCTTCAGGTATGTTAAAATATTTAAAAAATTCATGAGGGATACTTGCATCAAGCCTGCTTATAATACTTTTTACAGTTTCATCTGAAACGTAACCGTTTTTGGATTGCTCATTTATATATTTAATTATCTCAAATTCACTTGCTTTAAGGTTTTCATATTCAGAAAAAAGTTTTCCGTTTATATAATCCGCACTGCAAGCAAATCCACGTATTAGTTCCGGATTTTTATCAATATAATCTTTAAAGCCTAATTCACAAATTTTGTTGTATAAATTTTCAACAAGAGCCTTTTCATCTGAAGTTATATTTCTAGCATTCAATAATTCTTTCATAGTTTTAGGATTAAGATTGTTTAATCCTTGCACTCTATTATAAGTTATTACACTAACATCGCCTTTAGTTGTGCTTTGAACTTTGTAATATAAAGAATTCCCGTCTAAATCTTTTACTTCTACAACATCTCCAACACACATTTCATCTTCAACAACATATTGCTTTTGCTTTGAACCTTCAGATTTAACTTCCAGTTTTGTATCAATTTTAGGAGTTTTTGTTTTTATATGAGCAACATCTTTAATATCTCCGCTCATTCCAACCATTACACCTATTAAGTTTGACTTGAGTAATGACATCCAATCATCATCTGTTCCCAATACTCCCATCATCGCTAAATCTCCGGCATAAGATATAATAAAATCTGTCCCAAGCTTTACTCCTGCAGCAGTCATAAAATTCTTTAAATACTCAGGATTGGAGAATATTTCTTTCAATGCCTGTGCTCGATTTCCTTTTGTTATTTCTGTTTTAAAAACTTCAACAAGTTTTTTGTCTATTAATTTATTGAACGCTTGCATTCCGGCTTTACCTGCTTTCATACCAACAACAAAACCGCCCGCATTCATTACTAATGTCTTACTCAATTCTTCTATTTCTTCGGAATTTAATGAACTCCTTGTTAAAGCTTCAGTATAACCAAGTCCGCTTTCTGCAACCATACCACCTATTGCTAAAGTATTTCCAACTGTAAGCATTCCTGCTCCAAGAGGTGCAGCAGGAGTAAAACATAATATTCCACCGACAACTGTTAGACCCATTCCTGCCATTGATACATCACCAGTATAACGCTGAATAAAACTCTTATTATCTTCATTCATTAATTCTACAAGATCTTTACTGAAATCACTGCCATAAGCATTTTCATAAGCAATTTGTGTGTCTGTTGAAAGTATCAACATCTTGTCTTCTATTGAACCACCAAGGATTGACTCTAAATTATTTTTTAATTTTTGATTCTCTAAGATTAAAAGACGATTTAGTACCTGATTCTTTTGTCTATCTGATCCTAATGCAGATAAATCTAATTCTAACTCACCATTTTTATTCGTTAATACAGATATTGGTAGATTATTTTCGCTCACTATTCTTTTCAATTCATCTTTTGCCAAATCAGGATTTATTGAATTTGAATAATATGAAGTGAATAAACTAACTACTTTTTTCATCTGAGATTCAGGAATAGGCTCATTACCTCTAATACCGCCCGCCTGTGAATCAATAGAGCCCTGTGTAAATTTGTTATAATTACCTAAAAATTCTTCACTTGCTGTTTTAAAACTTTGATATTTATTATAAGCCCCTGTTACAAATTCTGTCTTTTGTTTTTGGCTTAAATAATTTTCCACTTTTGCTTTTGAATAATCTTGACCACGTTCAAATTTAAACACTTCTGCAAATGTCATTAGCTCTGTTGTATTATACTCTTCAGGTATTGATATTCCTTTCTTTTTATCTTTAGACAATGATTTTAAACCATTTAAATCACTTGATTTTTGACCTTTAGTTATTTTAGCATAATGCTCTGCGTTATTCTTGTAACCCAAAAGCATTTTGTCGGTTTCTGTTTCTGACATTAAATATAATCTATGCTGTGCTTTTTTAAGACTGTCTAATTTATCTATTTTATCTATTTGATTATTTATATATTCTTCCATATATTGAGCAAATTTTTCTTTACTCATATTTCCACGATTATTATCTAGAAAATCCAAACCTGTATTTTCATCTTTTCTAAACAATCTGCGTTTCATCATTGTTTTAAGATGTTCTCTATTTTGCAGAAAATACTCGCGTTTTGTTAATTTACCTTCTTTTGCTTTATACAAATTTTCTGCGCCTTCTTCTTCTATTAGAAGCCTTTCTTCTATATTAGATAAAGATAAATCATCATCTGACAATTCTTTATAGTTGTCATAAACTTCACTCAATATACCGTTATCTTGTTTTCGTAATAACTCTCGAGCTTCTGACGCATCGTTTACTATTTCAGATATTACTTCTTCCTGTGCATTTTTTTCTGTTAAACTTATTTCTGAGCCAACATTATCAATTGTTATTTCTGATCCTATTGTTGATGATGGTCTTGATAAGTCTGATATTGATTTCACAAAACCCATAAAATCAGCATTTTGTATTCCTGCTTGATTTGCAAAAAGACTTGCGGCCTGCATATTTTCAGCAGAATCAAGAGTTTTATCTGCTCCAGCAAATTTAGTTAAACTTTTAAAAACTCCGCCTAATTCTTCGTTTTCAAGAGTCCCATCACCATTAGCATCATAAGCGTCAAAAAGGTTATGGAATTTTTTATCCACCTGTTCTTTACGCACACCGTTTTTAGCATTATTTAAATGTTCTTTTTTCCCGTTATTGTTTATTGAATAATCGCTAAAACCCATTTTTTACCTTTTACTTCTATTTATTTTGTAATCGGCTAATTTTAAATTGAACTTTAATTTATTGTTAAAATTATTTACAAATATTTATAAAAAAAAGAACTGTTTAATTTCCTTAAACAGTTCTTTTTCATAATGTATTTTTTTTTATATATTTGCTTTTCTTTCAAAATTCTTACGAATTTTTTCTTTTGCTTTATCTAAATTTTTAATTTTCTTTTCTGCTTGTTTTATTTGTTTTTTTGCAGCTTTTCTTTGAGCTTTTGTTGTCTGGTAACGTCCATCAATTTCAGCATATTTTGTTCTGTAATTGATTAAATTATTTCTTACTTCGATTTGAGCATTATCAATCTGTGTAATAGCACTCTGCATCTTAGTACCGCCTGTAACTTGTGATGGGTCTAACAAATCTGTTGATTTTGCCTGTACCCCTGAAACAGTTGTTGAAGTAGTTGTTGCAGGAGCCTTAATAGCGTTACTGTCATCAAAATTCAAAGGTGTAAATTTTGTCGTCTCAGCAAATGCCATGCCTGCCGAAATTACCATCACACCAAGCATAAGTGAAAAAACTTTTGAAAATTTTGTCATAGTCCTCTCCTTTAAATAAAATGAATTCCCTTTATAACAAATATTTTAATTTATTTTTTATAAAAAAAAAAGAAATTTACATATTTTAACCTTATAGAAATTTATGCTATTATTAATGTTATAGGATATTGGGATTATGAAGAAGGAATGGATCTTAGACAGCTCTAATACAAACGAAAAATCATTTGTTAAAAAACTTTTGATTTCACGCGGAATAAAAAAAGAAGAAGATATAAAAGAATTTTTAAATCCTTTAGAAATGGAACTAACCTCCCCAAATGTTTTTACCGATATGGAAAAAACAATTAAGCGTCTTGCTCAAGCAATTGATAATAAAGAAAAAATTGTTATATACGGTGATTTTGATGCTGATGGGGTCACTTCTACTTCTGTTCTTTATAAAACTTTTAAACATTTAGGTGCGGATTTTGGATATTTTATTCCTGACAGAGAAGCTCAAGGACACGGTTTTGACACAAAGGCTCTTGTAAAACTTATGACAACCGTTAAACCGAAAGTAATTATCTCGGTAGATTGTGGAATTTCAGATGTTGATGCCGTAAAATTTATAAACAGCTTTAAAACAATTGACGTTATAATAACCGATCACCATGAAGCTCCTGAAGTTTTACCTGACGCATACTCAATAATAAACCCAAAAGCACCTTTTTCTCTTTTCGAAAATTTACCTGCTAAAAAAATTGAACATTTAACCTATCTTGCAGGATGCGGAGTTGCATTCAAAATTGCTCAAGCCCTTTTAACTTATTATAATAAATCAGATTTTATATACGAGCTTTTACCCCTTGTTGCTGTAGGAACAATTGCCGATGTCGTTCCACTTCTGGGAGAAAACAGATATTTTGTAACAAAAGGACTTGAACTCATTTCTCAAGGTAAACATGAAGGACTTAAAAATCTTATTGAAAGCGCCGGATACAATATAACAAAAGGAATCAGCGCTGAAACTATCGCTTTTGGAGTCGCCCCAAGAATTAATGCATCAGGCAGACTAGATACTGTAGAATGTGCTCTTAAAGTCTTGATTTCAGACAATCCACAAGAAGTTCAGATGTCAATTGTAACTTTGAATGAATTAAATAAAGTTCGCCAAACACTTTGTGCAGAAGTTTTTGCCCAAGCAGATGAAATGGTAAAAAAAGAAGGAAATAAAGACTCTGCAATAGTTTTATTTAATGAAGAATGGCATATAGGTATTATAGGTATTGTAGCCTCCAAACTTGTTGAAAAATACTACAAGCCAGTATTTTTGATGAATTATAACAAAGAAACCAATCAATATCGTTGTTCAGCAAGAAGTATTGAAGGAGTACCTTTATACGAAGTTTTAAAAGTTAACGAAAATCTTTTTGATGGATTTGGCGGACATGCTATGGCTGCAGGATTAAGCTTTGACGGAGAAAAAACTACTTTTGAAACAGTAAAAAAAGCTCTTAATGAAACTGTTTCAGATTATACAAAAGGAAAAAATTTAAAACCGTTTATAAAAATAGATTTATTACTCGATGCTTCAGATGTTACAGTAAACTTAATTGACGAAATATCACAACTTGAACCTTTTGGAGCTTCAAATCCAAGTCCCATTTTCGAAATAAACAATCTGACAGTAAAACAAAAAAGACTCATGGGAAGTGATAATTCTCATCTACGCTTGATTTTAACTTCTGATACTTATGAATTCACAGCTGTTTGGTGGGGAAAAGGAGATATTTCTTTAAATAGCGGTGACAAATTAAATCTTGCCTTTCATCCGCAAATAAATGAATTTAACGGAAATACAACAGTTCAACTCGTTATAGATGATATTCATTCAGATGCATTAATTGAAGAAGAACCCTCCAAATCAATATACAAAATCTTTGATAATCGAACAAAAACAGGCATTTTGCCTAATGTTAACGACTATTTAAAAACTACAAAACTTAATGTGAAAGTTTTTGCAGAAAGCAAGTATATTATAGATACTTTAAAATCTTACCATGAAATAAGTTCAAGAACCTTTACCAGAGAGGATATTCCTACTTGTGATGTTATAATGTTCTTTGATTATCCTTCAGATAAAAAAACGTTAAATAAAATTCTTGAAAAAGCACAGCCAAAAGGTCTGCATTTTATGAATTTCGAACCAAAACTTTATGATGAAAAAGAATTATTAAAAACTTTTAGCGGAATGATAAAATTTGCATCACATAATAATGGAGGAAAAATTGAACTTGTAAGATGTGCAAGTTTTCTTGGAAAATCTACAGAAGTTATTGAAAAATTGCTTGAATTATTTGAAGAAACAAATCATATAAAAATACTTGATAAAAACAATGCTTTTTATATAATTGAATACTTGGGCGGAGATTTAACCGAAATTTTAAATCATCCAAAATATTCACAAATTATTGACATGGCAGAAGAATGTGATATGTTCCGCACATCACTTTTAGAAGATGACTTAGAAAAAATTTTAATCTAAAAAACCGAGGGCTTGCCCTCGGTTAAATTACAACTTTATATTTTTTTAAATTCCAAAAAATTATTCTGATAATTTTTTATATTCTTCTTCAGTAATTACTTCTCCATTATAATAACAATTAGTCCCGTTAGGATATCCCATATAATTATTATTTACAATTTCTCTGTATAAATTTCCTTGTTCATTATAATCTTGTCTATAATCGACCACTCTTTTGTGAACAGTTGTACCTGTGTTCTCATCATACTTTTCTTCTATATGACTGCTTTCATAACATTTAACCTGCCCATTTTCAAAATGCTCTCTTCTAACACTGTTATCACCATTTGTGATGCAAGAGAATTTAAGGTTACCATTTGGATAATATTCATAAGTCTTAGTTTGTTCTTCTTTACCTGTCTCGGAATCATAAGATACATCACTTAACATGTTACCTTTACTGTCATATTCTGTTACACCAATCAGGTTATTATCTCTACTGTAAGATAAATCCTTTGATAAGACACCATTTTTAAATTCTTTAACACTGCTTATTGAATTAGTACCATCATTTCGTCTGGCAACTATCTTTTCTTCTCGCCCTAAAGAATCATATTTTGTTTCAATAGTATAAGAATAGCCCCCAAATGGACTTTCTTCTTCAGTCACAATAGTTTTATTTGCCCTTTTCATAACTTCAATATCTGCTAATTGTTGTTGACGAGCACTATCCTTTACTGCTTGCTGCTCAGAAGTTAATGGTTTTGAATTTTCATCATGTGTAATTTTCATTTCGTTTTGCGCTGAAACATTATTATTTGAATTAAGTTTTTGCTCATTTTGTGCTTGATAAGAATTTTCTTGTCTTTTAATCTTTGCAAGACCACTGGATGTCAATTGAGGTCCAATAATTCCGAAATTCATAATAATACTCCTTTCATTTTTATACTCTGTTCTCTTTATAAAAAGACGTTTTGCTCACACACATGTAAAAACATTTTGAGACAAAAAATTGATAATAGGACACCACATCATATCATATCATATCATATAGTAGATTATAATTGAATTTTAGCTATTTTAAAAATAATCTTTACATTTCGTAATGTTTACAATTTTTATATTTTTTAATTTGTGATATTATTAGTTTTATTAAAGGAACTAATCGTGGAAATTCGCTGGATACAAAGATTTGAAAATTTTAGGTCTGCTAATTCTAACCTTTTGGAAACTCAATATTGTATTAAAAAAGAAGGTTTGAATAAAATTTACATAATGGCACTTATCCAAGCATATGAAATGAGCTTTGAGCTGGCTTGGAAAACTCTTAAAGATTATCTTGAATACTACGGCAAGATCGTTGAAAATCCACGTTCTGCAATAAAAGAAGCATTCAGCGAAAAACTTATTCAAGACGGACAAATTTGGATTGAAATGATGGAAGCAAGAAATAAAACTTCTCACACTTACAGAGAAGATTTTGCCAAACAAACCGCCGAAAATATTTTAAATCTATATATTCCACAGTTGAAAAATTTGGAAAAAGTATTGGAAATTAAAACTAATGAATAATTTTGGTTTACCTCAAAATACTTATGAACTAATAAAAAATTTTCTGAAATCTTTTAATGAAGTAGAAGATGTAAAAATATTCGGATCACGCGCAAAAGGAAACTATAAACCGCAATCTGACATTGATTTAGTTTTGTACGGTGAAAAAATTACGGAAAAATTAATGCTTCATATTGCAACGGAATTGGATGAACTACCAACACCGTATAAATTCGATATAGTAGATTATAAAACTATTTCTAACGAAAATTTTAAAAATAGCATTGATAAATATAGTATAAATTTTTAATTGATAATTTATTTTCCGGACATTGTATAGAGTTTTTTGTACTCTCCGTTATCAATAGACATCAATTCTTCATGCGTACCTATTTCTGTTAAATATCCGTTATTTATTACAGCAATTCTGTCCGCATTTTGAATTGTTGAAAGTCTGTGAGCAATTACAAAAACTGTTCTATCCTTCATCAAATTATCTATTGCCTGCTGAACAATGTGTTCTGATTGATTATCGAGAGCAGAAGTTGCCTCATCAAGTATTAAAATCGGAGCATTTTTTAAAAATGCTCTTGCTATTCCTATTCTCTGCTTTTGCCCCCCTGATAAAAGCATTCCGCGTTCCCCTATTTGAGTTTCCAAACCTTTTGAAAGTTCTGATACAAAATCTTCTAAATAAGATAATTTTATTGCGTTTTGAAGCTGTTCTTCAGTTGCATCAAGATTCCCAATCATTATATTTTCACGAATTGTTCCTTCAAAAAGAAAATTGTCTTGAAAAACTATCGCAATATTTTTACGTAAACTATCAATTTTTATAGAATTTATTGATATTTCATCAAAAGTCAAATCTCCATTTTTGACATTATAAAATCTTGGCAAAAGATTTACCAAAGTAGTTTTTCCTCCTCCGGAATTACCTACAAAAGCTATTGTTTCTCCTTTTTTTACATCTAATGAAATTCCGTTCAAAACCCGTTTCCCTTTTATATAAGAAAATTTTATATTTTTAAAAGAAATCTTGTCTTTAAATTCAGGGAAATCAATTGCATCCGGTTTATCAACTATTGCGGGAACTTTTTCTAGTTTTTCTACAACTCTTTCCATTGCGCATAGACATGTCGAAATCCCTTTGGCATTATTCCCTAACCCTTTAATAGGAGTATAAAGCATAATCAATGCGGTTATAAATGAAACAAATTGTCCCGGAGTGAGCTCACCTTTTGCAATCAATACACTGCCTAATCCTATTACACAAGCAATTCCAATAGAAACAATAATATGCATCATAGGAGAAAGCCAGCTTACATGTTGAGTTATTTTCATTTTTAAACCAAAAACAGTATTAACGAGTTTTTGAAATTGATTTTTTTTCAAATCATAAAGATTATATGCTGAAATCACATTATGTCCTGCAAAAGCCTCATTAAAAGTGGTAAAAACTTTTGCATTTTCACCTTCCGAACGGTTATAAACACTTTTTATCGCAGATTTTATCTTAACAAGCGGAATCATTGCACAAGTTAAAACAATAACCGCTATTATTGCAAGTTCCCAAGAATTGTAAAATAAAACACCAATCAAAGAAATTGAAGAAAAAAATCTTGATATACAGGTTTTCATATTAGAAAGCAAGCCTGCGCAAGATTTTTCAGCATCAGCATTATAGGACTTTATAATTTTACCTGAGGTTTGTTTATTAAAAAAGCCGCTTGTTTGACGCATAAGTTTTGAATAAAGAGTTGTTTTCAAATCATTAGTAACTTTTCCCCCGACCCAATCATTCATATAAGTCGCAAGATAATTTAAAGTACCCTGAACCGTTGTAAATATTACAATCAAAATCGGCAAATACCAAGCAGAATGAATTTGCTTATCCATCATAACAACATCCATATAAGGTTTTAATGCGAGTGCAATAACTGCATCTAAAGCACCAATAGGAATTGCCAATCCTAATGCAAGTAAAGTTCTCCCAATATATGGTTTAAAGTAAGGTAAAATCGTTGATAAACTATGGTAATTTTCGTTACCGCCAAATTTTTTATCAAGTTTTGCCTTCAAATCTTTCATTCTTCCTCTTTCAAAGAATTAATTGTACGTTCAAACATTTGAGATAAATTAATCTTCGCATTCCAGCCTAAATTTTCAAGTTTTGCCGTATCAAGACAAATTTTAACCGTCGGGTTGAAACCTCTATCTTTATCATCTATTTCATAAACAACTTTAGTATCATCGTTTTCAAGCATTCGCGCCATATCCGCAATAGAAATATAAGTATTTTTATTTGCTACATTATAAGCTTCACCGTTATTTCCTTTTATTAAAATTGTAAAAATTGCACGGATAGCATCTGTTGTATAGCAATAATTACGTTTAGTTTCTCCTTTTGTATGCAAAATAATATTCTCTTTATTAATTACACTCTTTGCAAACTGTGCAAAAACTCTATTATCTGATTTTGAAACTCCGGCACCAAAGGTTTGAGCCAGTCTTGCAATTTTAACTGGAACATTATATTCACTAAAATATGATGCACACATCGTTTCAACCATTTTTTTGCTTTCTGAGTAACTTGAGCGCGGAGATAAAATATTTATATAGCCATAATCTGATTCTGTAACATTTTCATTTTTTGTTACCCCATAAACCTCAAGAGAAGACAGATAAACCATACTTGTAATTTTTTTCTTTTTCGCAAATTCTAAAACGTTTCTTGTACCGTTTAATGCTGTATAAATCGTTTCTACAGGTTTTTGAACAAAATCAGAACTTGCAGTTGTACTTGCAGTATGAATTATATAATCAATATTTTTATCTATATAAATTTGGGAGTTTATATCTTGAACAAGTAAAGTTAAATTTTTCTGTTTTCCGAATATTTTTTCTGCCTTTTCTCTATTACGAACCAAAGCTATAACTTTAACTCCGGAAGCTATAAGACTTTTTGCACAAAGTTTTCCAATTAAACCGGTTGCACCTGTTATTAGTATACATTTACCCCTAAAAACAGACATGTCGAAGTTTTCAAGGATTTCTTGAATATCGTTATTCAACACCAAAAGCCTCCATATCTTCTTTATATCTTATTAAAGCTCGCAAAATATACAAATCTTCAATTGTTGTAATTTTTATATTACCCTGATTCCCTTTAACCATATAGGTTTCTTTTCCAAGAGTTTTAAAAAGTGTGCAGGAATCTACAATATCAATATAATTTGGATTGGTTTGACGAATTTGTTCATGCGCATTTACAACTTCACCAAGCTTAAATGTTTGAGGGGCTTGAGCACGATAAGTATGTTTTCTGTATGGTACATGTTTTGGATTTTTATCATTTTCTGATATTAAAATTGTTTCAAAACAAGAAGTACAAGTTATAGAATTTCCATTTCGTATTGCACATTCAATATTATCAGAAATTACCTTATTTGTGATATTTGGTCTTACACCATCATGAATTAAAACTAAAGAATCATCGGAATTTTCACTTTGTGCAAGTTTTAACGCATTATATATAGAATCCTGACCTGTCGACCCGCCTTTAACAATTCCTGCTGTTTTTGTTATGTAATAGTGTTTTACAAGTTTGTGCATATATTCAAAATAATCAGGATGAATAGAAATATAAATTTTATCAATTTCAGGATGATTTTGAAAAATTTCTAATGTATGAATAATAATTGGTTTATTATAGATTTTTAAAAACTGTTTTGGTGTAGAATCAGAGCCATTTTTTAATCTTTGTCCTGTTCCGCCTGCAAATATTATTGCTATATTTGTCATTTCATTATTTCCTCAATTAAATCTACTACACGTTCTGAAGCATGACCGTCTTCTATGCAGTCTTTTCCTTTCAAAAATTCTTCAACTTTAATTTTGTAATTATTATAATCAAAATTTTCTATATTTTTAACAAGTGTTTCATTGTTTGAAGAAACTGGAAATGGTGTGGCTTCCAAAGGATAATAAAACCCTCTGTCTGTATTAAATTTTTCAATATCTGTTGCAAAAATAAATCCTGCTTTTCTGCTTAACATAAAATCAAAAATACAGCTTGAATAATCTGTAATTGCACAATCAGCACTTACTAAAAGTTCTTGAATATCGGGATAAAATGTTCCATCAATAATTTTTGGATTTTGCGGAATAATTTCTTTATCAAATTTTTTTGCCCTTGGATGAAGCCTTGTTATACAAACCCATTCCCCGCCAAATTTTTTTTCACAAGCTTCTAAAATTCTTTCATAATCTAGTTTATAACATTCTATATCTCCATCATCACGAAAGGATGGGACATATAATAGGATTTTTTTATTCAAAGAAATTTCATATTTTTCACAAATTCTAGTTCGTACTTCAGTTGAATTTTTAAAGAAAATGTCATTTCTTGGATGTCCAAATTGTTTTATTTCATTATTAAACCAAAGAGCACGACGAAAAATTTCATTTTCAAAATTACTGTTTGTTAATAAATAATCCCACATTGATGAATCAAATTTTGCACGTTCTACCCATTCTTGCTTATATTCATTTGTAAATGCACCAACATCTGCATCAAGTTTTTTTATTCCTAAAGACCCATGCCAAGTTTGAATAAAATACTGTCCTTCTTTTTTTACCAAACCTTTTTTTATAAAGTAATTTTTGCGCTGATTATCAATCCAAAGTTTTGCACTTGCAAGTTCCTTTAATCCAACTTTTGTACCATAACCAACAAGTCTTATTTCAGAAGGAAAATTTTCTTTATTAGTTTCTTTTTTAACATTTTTTACAAGCCAAACCAAATCATAAGGTAATTTTCTTTTTATAATTTCTTCTGCTATATATTTAGGATTACATCCATAACTGTTTCCGTTAAAATTGCAAAAAACAATTTTATTTTTTTCAATCGGAAGCTCAGAACAAAATTTCTTATAATATCCGGAACAATCAATTCTTATAGGAATACCTAAAAACATAATAAGTTTGTCTGTTCCTGAATTTGTTATAGAAAATATATATTCTAAAGGTTTTAATTTAGGCATTTTTCAACTTTTCCAATTCTTCTATTTCTTCTTTCGTAAATGCACTTTCGTCAGTATGATGCGGACAAATACTTTTTGGAAACTTCATATAATCACCATAAATATTATGAAGCATAAATTCAGTATCTGCAGGACAATTAAATTTATACCCCTCAAATTCTATTTTTTTTAGCGGAAAAATTTGATTATAATCATAAATCCAATTATTCCAACGGTGTGGAAAATCAATTCCCCAATGAATTGACGGAGTTAGACGCTCATCAACCTCTATGCCTTCATTTATTTTATTCAAAGTTAAATCTTTTAATTTTTGAATTAATTTTTCAGTCTCTTTTATACGAAATAGGCTACGACTTAAACGTTTTCTAATACGTCTAATTTTTTTATTAAGTCGTTTTTTATCTTTTCCTGTTACATTTGTGTAATAAAAATCATGCGGAAAAATATCAATAAATACTTGTTTAATTTTTCTGTGTTGAATTTTAAGAATACATGTAGCTTGAGCATTTTTATCACGCCAAATCTCGCAAAATAAATCAGGATTAGTTGTTCGAGCATTGAATATTGCAGGAAATTTTTCATAATCTTCTCGCATCATATCAACATCTACATCATCATCCCAAGGTATAAAACCTTTGTGACGTTTTGCTCCGAGTAGAGTTCCTCCTGAAAGCCAATAACGAATATTGTTTGATACACAAATTCTGTCAAATTCTTTTAAAATTACCAAAAGTGCTAATTGATAATCACGCAAAAATCCTTCTGCAGGTGGGATTTGAGTTATATCTTTGTATTTTTTATAATTTATTTTGATGCTTTTTTTATTAGTTGATTTTAATATACGAAATTTTATGCCACAAATTCGAATTAACTTATGACTGTAATCTGCATCTGTAATTGAAAAAATCTTTTCAAACATACATTCCTCTAGTAAAGAATAATGCAAAAAACAGACGAACGCAAGCATTTTATATTCAAAAAAAAACGATGTGATAAATACACATCGTCTTTTTAAATTTTATTTATTTTATTATTTTACTTTTTAGGTTGAGCTTTTGGTTGAGCTTTTGGTTGAGCTTTTGGTTGAGATTTTTGAACATTTTCTTTTAAACTACCGATTGATTTCATAACTTTTTCATTTATTACATCCGGATCGTATTCTTTGTTTATAATCTCAATTTTTGCTTTTTTCTTTGCTGCTTGAGTTATTTCATCCAATGCCTTTATTTCTTTTTCGGAAGTTAAATATTCTTTAATTTCTTTTTTGACTTTTTCAAAAGGTTCTACACCTGCTTCTTTTCTATCTACAACCATGATTATGTGATATCCGAATTGTGATTTTACAGGATCAGTAACAGTATTTGGTTTTGCAGAAAAAGCAGCTTTTGAAAATTCTTCAACCATCTTATCTTTTTCAAAGAAACCTAAGTCTCCGCCTTTTTTAGCTGAATTTGTATCTGTTGAATATTTTTTTGCATAAGCAGGAAATTTTGAATTATCTGCTTGTAATTCTTTTGCAATTTTTTCCGCTTTTGCTTTTCTTTCATCCATTGTAGTCTTTGTTTTTGCTTTTAAATCACGTTCAGAAATCGCATCTGTTTTTTCTTTTATTTCTTGAGCTATTGCATGTTCATTAGCTTCAATTAAAATATGAGATGCTCTAACTTGTTCTCCGTGTTTAAATTTGTCTATATTTTTATCATAAAAAGCTTTTACATCTTTGTCTGTAACATTAATTTTTCCTGCTGTAAAAGCAAGTTTTTCCATTCTGACTTGATTTTTGATATCTTTTTTAAATTCTGAAACAGAAACGTTATTTTGTTTTAAAATAGACATTAAATTATCTCTACCACCGACTTTTTCAATAATATTTTTAATTGCTTTACTTTCATCTTTTCCATTTGCTTTTATTCCACGAGCATCGGCTTCCTGATCAAGCAATTCTTGGATGATTAATTGATTAATAACTCTTTGCTCAATTGTTAAATAAATCATACTGTTTTTATCAGCTTTAATATTCATCCCCAATTTTCCAAAAGGTGATTGTGCAATTGCTTTATCCATCAATTTATCAAATTGATGCTGAGTAATTGCATGGTCATTGATTTTAATAATTGCATCTTTGTCCTTAATACCGCATCCTGCAAACAGAAGACCTGCAGCAGCTAAAGTTACTAATAATTTTGTTGCTTTCATAATTATATCCTCTCTTTTTTAATATTCGTGACTAACTTTGTGTATATAATAAAACAAATCAGTTAAAATGTTAAATATTTCATCAAAATTTACATAAGAAGTATTTACAATAAGTATTGAACAACCTTCTGTACAAGAATTTGGAGCAAGTATAAATTTTACTTTTCTTGATATTTCAGGAGGTAATGCTTTTTGGATAATATTCCATTCAGGTTTCGTATAAGGAGTATAAATTCTTATATTATCCTGAGTTTCGCGAATAACGGAAATTTTTGCTTCTGTTGCCGAAAGTCTTAATCTTATCAATTTTATCAAATTTTCTACACATTCCGGCGGTTTTGAGAAACGGTCTTTCCATTCTTCAACAATATAATCAAGTTCAATAACATTCGCTACATCCGCCAGATGTTTATATTCAATCATTTTTTGTTCAGAGGATCCCACCCATTCATCAGGAATATATGCCGTTACATTTATATCTACAATTGCAGGATTAGTTTTTTCAACTTTCTCCCCTTGAAGTTCTCGAACTGCTTCTTCAAGCAAATCACAATATGTATCAAATCCGACATTTACCATGTGACCATGTTGTTTTGTCCCAAGAATATTTCCAACCCCGCGAATTTCTACATCTCTCATAGCAATTTGATAACCACTTCCTAAAGTTGTAAATTCTTTAATAGCTTTTAATCTGTCAACCGCATCTTTAGAAAGCTCTTTACTTCTTTTATAAAAACAATAACAATATGCCTGACGCTCTGAACGCCCAACACGTCCTCTTAGCTGATAAAGCTGAGCAAGGCCAAATCTATCTGCATCATGAATTATCATTGTATTTGCATTTGGGATATCAATACCATTTTCAATAATAGTTGTAGCCAAAAGAATATCATATTCGTGATTTGCAAAGTCAACAATAACTTGTTCAAGATCTTTTTCATTCATTTGACCATGCCCGACTGCTATTCTTGCATTTGGAACTATTCTTTGTAAAAGCGTTTTCATCTCCATTATTGTTTCTACACGATTATAAAGATAAAAAATTTGTCCTTCTCGGTCAATTTCATGATTAATGGCATTTTTAACCATATTTTCATTCCATTCACCAACATATGTTTTTATGGGCAAACGGTTTTTAGGAGGGGTATTTATTAATGAAATATCTTTTATTCCTGACAATGACATATAAAGTGTCCTAGGAATAGGTGTGGCTGACATAGAAAGAATATCAATATTTTCGCGCAAAGATTTAAGTTTTTCTTTATGGCGGACCCCAAAACGATGTTCCTCATCAATTACCAAAAATCCCAAATCTTTAAATATTATTCCTTCTTGTAATAATCTGTGAGTTCCAACAACAACATCACACTCTCCAGTAGCAAGATGTTTAATTGTTTCTTTTTGTTCTTTTAAAGTACGAAAACGCGATAATAATTCAACTTTTACACCAAAAGGCTTAAATCTTTCTTCTAAAGTTTGAAAATGCTGGAGAGCCAAAATAGTTGTTGGAACAATAACTGCAGACTGTTTTCCTGATGTTATAGCTTTAAATATTGCTCTCATTGCAACTTCTGTTTTCCCAAATCCGACATCTCCACATATTAATCTATCCATTGGCTGAGAAGTTTCCATATCACGTTTAACTTCTTTTATTGCTTTTAATTGATCCGGAGTTTCAGTATATTCAAAAGCTTCCTCCATTTCTATCTGCCAATTTGTATCAGGTGAAAATTCAATTCCTGTTTGCATTTTACGTCTTGCATAAAGTCTTAAAAGATCATAAGCAACTGTTTCAACAGCTTTTTTAACCTTAGTTTTTGTACTTTCCCAATCACGACCGCCCATTTTTGATAATTTAGGACGCATTGTACCGGAACCGCGATAACGACATAAAAGATTTATTTGTTCCGCAGGAATGTGTAATTTGTCTTTGTTAGCATACTCAATAGTAAGATAATCTTTTAATTGACCATCTATTTCTTGCTTTGAAAGTCCTTGATAAATTCCAAGTCCATGAATTGTATGTACAACAAATTCACCAACTTTTATATCGTTTATATTTTCAATATATTCAGGTTTTTCTTTAAAATAAGATTTTTTAGATGCTGAAACTTCTTTAGGACGTTTGTTAAACATTTCTCTATCAGTAATAATTATTGTCCTAAAATCATTAAGGATACATCCTCCACAAATTATTGCTGGTTTATAATCTATATTAAATATCTCATTTTCATTTAAAATTTCTTTTACACGATCAGGATAATTCGTAGCAATTATTATTTTGTAATTCTTATTTTCCTGTATAAATTTTATTATTTCTTCAAAATTTGCACCAAAGTTTCTCAATGGTTGAGCATCAAATTCAATTAAATCAAGCATTGCTCCATCTACAAAATTATTAAAGCCTATTTTTTGAAAATAAGAAGTTTGTCGTAAAAAATCTTCAAAAGTAAAGTGATTTTTATCTTCAAGAGATTTTATCATTTTCTGTTTTAAATTTTCTTCAAATCGTTTTTCACAGTCTTTATCAAAAAATTCATATTTTGAATAAATTTCTGATGTTTCATCAAAAACTATCGTGTAATCTTTAAAATAATCAAAAATACTAACAAGGTTTTTATTAAAATAGCTTTGATAAACCTCAATTCCCTCAAAATAATTTTCTTCCGGAACTTCATTTTCATTTTGCAAATTTTTTACAATTTCTTCCTGCCCGACAGTAATAAATTTAAAAATAGGATAAATATTTGTACTTTGAGCTTTTTGCACAGATTTTTGAGTTTCATTGTTAAAATAACGAATATCTACAACTTCGTCTCCCCAAAGCTCTATTCTTACAGGATTTGTATTTAGTGAATAAATATCTACAATATCTCCTCGAATACTAAATTCTCCAATATCACTAACCATAGTAACTTTTTTATATCCTAGATCAACAAGTTTTCTCGAAAATTTTTCCGGATTAAGCGTATCGCCTATTTTTACATTAAATAAATTTTTTTTGAAAAAATCTTCATTAGGAAATTTTTCTAAAAGAGTTTTTACCGGACAAAGAACAACATCAGGTTTTGAATTTAAAATTTCAATCTGCAGTGCATAATCATAAAGATTTGGCTGTACAGTTTCATACATTGAAACATCTTGAAACGGCATTATCTCTGAATTTAATTCAAAAATAGTTTTCAAATCACTTTGATATTTAAGAGCATTTTGTTCTGTTGAAGTTATAAAAAGAATTTTTTTCTCAGAATAAGAGCGAATTTTTGAAAGAAAAAACAAACGTAAAAATGTTGTTAAGCCAGTAACCGCAAAAGATTTATTTTGCTTAACTCTCCTCCTAAATTCCTCATACTGAGAACAAATATCTTCTTCATTAATTTTAAACATAATAACATTATAACAAAAAATATTTTGTAAGGTTTTATATAGAATATGCACATAAATTCATTTTCAAATAATTATTATCAACCTGTATTTTATGCAAATAATCGTAAAATAAACAATAATAAAGGCGAACTTCTCTATAAAACAACTACTTATTTTTTCAGAGATGATTTAGATTGGGACATTCTAACAGATTATTTATGTCATAAATATAAAAATACAGATAAAGTTAACATTATATGTCATGCGTGTTCAAACGGGTCAGAGCCTTATTCATTAGCTATGCGTTTAATGGCTTTTCATGAAAATGATTCCGGTAAATTTCTACCTATACTGGCAAAAGATTTGGATTTTGAAAATATCAGATGTGCAAAAAAAGGTTTGTGTGAAGCAGATAATAATGATTTATACAGAATTGATTTTTACACAAAAAGCAAATATCGAGATTATCTTATTCCACAAAAAAACTTTTTAAGTAATAAATCTATAATAATGTCCCCTAAGCAAATTTTAAAAGAAAAAGTCAATTTTGAACAAGGAGATATTTTCAAAGATATTGAAAATATTCCAAAAGAAAATACCGTTTTATTTTGTAAAAACTTTTGGCCTTATCTGAGTGAAACCAAAAGAGAATTACTTGCAAAGAAATTAGGTTCTAAACTCGGAAAATCAAGTCTTGTAATAATAGGAGATTTTGACAGCTTAAGATCTGATGTAAGAAGTTTATTGTCTAAAAATGGATTTCGAGAAAATCCGTATGTTATAAATGTTTGGGAAAAATTAAAATAACTATTATCTGCTTTTACTCTTTTTAAATAATAAAAGTAACGGTATTAGTGCAAAACACGCTAGTCCAAAAATTCTAAATGAATCCATAAATGCCCACAGTGTAGATTGTTTTATCAAAGTCCCGTATTGAACATATTTTGCCATATGGTTTGCAATATCCGGACTTGTATATTGCATCAATGCGCCAGTAATAGTTTGTACTCTTTCAACAAAAGCTGTGTTCAAATCACTCAATTTACCAACCATCATAAATTGATGAACTTGTGCAAATCTTGTTAAAAAAGTCGCAACTAAAGATGTACCAATTGCCCCGCCAATATTTTTGAATAAATTCTGAATACCTGAAGCATTTGTCATTTGAGCATTAGACAGAGTTTCCATAGATAAATTTATTATAGGAACCATTGAAAGTCCTAACCCAAATCCCATTAAACAGTTTGGTATCATAATATTCATTTGAGCAATTTGTAAATTTAAAAATCCAAAAATTAAACTTGCAGAACCTATACAAGTCAATCCTACTGCAACGAGTTTTCTTTTATCTACTCTATCAGCAATAAATGCACATACAATTGTTGCTGTTAAACTTCCTATTCCACGAGGCATCATTGAAAGTCCGCTTAAATAAGCAGTATACCCCATCATACTTTGTAAAAATTGAGGCAAAATAGCAATAGACGCATACAATACAGCCTGCATAATAACTTGAATGAAAGTACCTATTACAAATTCTTTATTCTTAAATACGCTCAAATCTATCAAAGTATCTTTTCTGACAGCTTGTGAAACAAAAAAACATATCGCTGAAAGACATGAAACAGTGAAAATCCATCTTATCCATGTTGCATTAAACCAATCTGCATTATTTCCTTTATCAAAAAAAACTTGCAGGCATAAAAGCCATAAAAATAAAAAGAAAAATCCAAGACCATCAAGTTTAACTCCTTTTTGTCGTCTTGCATAAGGAGGATTAAACAAAAAGTTTTTTGCCATTATTGCAGCAATACAACCCAAAGGAACATTTATAAAAAATATCCATGGCCAAGTCCAATTATCCGTAATCCAACCACCTAAAACAGGACCGATAATAGGAGCAATAATTACCCCCATCCCAAAAATTGCCATTGCGGTCCCACGTTTTTCTTTAGGAAAAGCTTCCATCATAATTGCTTGCGATAATGGAACAATTCCACCACCGCCAGCACCCTGTAAAATTCTAAAAATAACCATTTGCCCTAAAGATTTTGCCATTCCGCATAATAATGATGCAATTGCAAATAACAAAATACTTATTATATAAAAATTTTTACGTCCAAAAAGTTTACTAAAATACCCAACAGATGGGATTACGATACCTGATGCTATCAAATAACTTGTTAAAATCCAAATACTTTCATCGCGTGTGGCAGAAAAGCTTCCTGCCATGTGCGGTAAAGCAACGTTAGCAATTGTCCCGTCCATAACATAGACAAAAACAGCTAACAATACCGGAGCACAAGCAAGCCACGGATTTTTAGGTAAATATTGATTTTCATCTATTATTGTCGGGTTTTGGGTAGACATGAGATTTCCTTTATAAAGACGTTAAATATATAAGTTCGATAAGTCGTTAATTTTTCATCAGAATTTAGTTAATTTTCTTCAGTTCAATAATTTGAATAACGTAAAAGAACTTATCGTATAATGACTTTTATTTTACTTTTACTTTTGGTATTACACTCATTCCAGGGATAATATTGTATTTTTCTTTATCAATTTTTTCAGTAAAGATAATTTTTACAGGAATTCTTTGTACGATTTTAACAAATGAACCTACAGCATTTTCAGGAGGGAAAAGACTTGATTTTGCACCTGAAGCTCTTTGAATACTATCAATTTTTCCTTTAAAAATGTGGTCAGGATATGTATCAATTTTGATATCAACTTCCTGTCCGGCTTTCATATGTCTTAGCTGATTTTCTTTAAAGTTTGCAATTACCCAGACTGTTTCGGGTACAAGAGTAAATAAAGGAGACCCGACATTAACATACATACCTTTTTCAACTCTGCGAGAAGCAACTGTTCCTGATTGAGGAGCATAAATTTTGGTATATGATAAATCTAATGAAGCTTTATCTTTTGCAGCTTTTGCTGTTAGTAAATTAGCATCTGCAACAGTTTTTCCTGATTTATCAGAAAATAAAGCTTGTTGTGCCTGAGTTAAACCGGCTTTTGCACTATCATATTTAACTTGTGCAGAATCTAAAACTTGTTTAGACACCGCACCTTGTTCATAAAGATTCGTATATCTTTCTAAATCTTTTTTTGCAAGTTCAATATTTGATTGTGAAGCTGTTAAATTTGCTTTTGCATTTTCTTGATCTATTTTAAGTTTTTCATAATTTGCATCAGCTTGATCAAATTTTACTTTGTAATCTGCACTGTCAATTACTGCAACCAAATCTCCTGCATGTACAAATTGATTATCGGTTACATAAACTTCTTCAATTTGTCCTGAAACTTTTGGAGCAACATTTACTGTTGTAGTTTCGACATAAGCATCATCTGTTGAAACATATTGCATTTCTTTTACAAAATAAATAACCGCAAAAACAAGAGCAACTGCTATAATAATAAATGCGATTGTCCTTTTTATTCCTTTTGGTTTTTGCTGTTCTTGTGTTTGTTCAATTTCTTGATTTTCCATGTTTTAACCTCTTTTTATATATTCATTTCTACTTCTTTTTCTAAAATCTCCCTAAATTCGCGCATATTATTTTTTATTTCTTCAATTTTGCTTTGAGAAAATTCATGAGGGATTTTTTCTAAATATTTCTTTAAAATGCCGGTTATCTGTTTTAAAGTCTTTTTACCGTTATTTGTCATAATAATTTTTCTGACAAGTCTGTTATTTTTTGTATCTGCAAAACGTTCAATTAATTCTTTTTCTTCCAAAGAATTTAGAATTCTTCCTGTTGCAGGTCTGTCTTTTAAAATAAGCTTTGCCAAATCTCTTTGACAAATTTCTCCATGTAATGATAACGTATCTAAAGTAACAAATTCCTCAACATTTATTCCTAAATTCAACTTATTAAAAACTTGCGAACCCAAGTAACGACAGTATTTTGCCGTTTGTTCAATTTGATAATATAATGTATTTATATAATGTTGTTCTTTTATCATTTTATGTTGAAAAAATAATTTGTTGCTTTTACAACAATATTATGCTAGCATAGGGGTATACAAATTGCAAGAAAATTTTTTTTAAAGAGGAATAAAACATTGAAAAAACAAATTATTACACTAGTTTTAGCAAGTATAATTTTAGCGGATGCCACATCTGTATTTGCTATTACAAATAAGAAAAATTCAACTGAAACAAAAAAAGTTTCCGTTTCAAAAACTCAAAAAATGCGTCAAAAAAGCGATGAGTTTAAATATGAACATATAAATTATAACTGGTGGGATAATTTTAATGATCCTATTTTAAAAGGTTACATTGATCAGGCAATAAAAAATAATTACAACTTAAAAATGGCAACAATTGCAGTAGATGAATACTATCAAGCCGTAAGAATTCAATTTGCCGATCAATTACCTGTTGCAGCAGCCGGATTTTCTCCTGCATTTGTAAAAAATCCGGGATTTACAAAAGCACATTGGAATTTTGCCACTCCTGCAATCGTAAATTATGAAGCAGACATTTTCTTAAAAAATTACGACAAAACAAAAGCAGCAAAAAAAGAATATGAACAATCACTTCAAGATGAAAGAGCCGTTTATATTTCTATTGCTTCTGCTGTAGGAACTTCATACTTAAATATTGTAAAACTTGATAAGATGATTGAACTTCAAGAAGAAATTGTTAAAGATAGAAAAGATATTTATGACTTAATGCTTTTAAGAAATAAGGAAGGTTTAACTTCCACTTCTGATACTGTAAAAGCGAATAAATCTTATATTGCTGGTCAAACAACATTGACAGAATACAAAAAACAAAGAAATATTTTATTAAATCAATTATGTGTTTTAATTGGTTTAAGTCCCGAAAAAGCTGAAACCTTATTAAGAATAAGTTATGAAGAGCTTGATTATAACGGAGTAATTCCTTCTGAAATTGCATCAGAGATTATTTCACAACGTCCGGATTATATTAAAGCTGAAAAAATGGTAGAAAAAGCCGGAATAGATGTTAGAATTGCTAAAAAAGAATTTTTGCCGACAATTAACTTAACAGGAGTGGCATTATTTTTAGCAGGCGATATAGGAAGTGCTTGGACAACAAAAAATGCATTAGCGGCACTGGCAGCCGGAGCTATGCTTCCTATTTTTACAGGTGGTAAAAGAATCGCTAATTTAAAACTTAAAAAAGATGAATATGAAAGAGTTTTAAATAATTATTATCAAACAAATTTAACCGCTATACAAGAAGTGAATGATGCTTTAACTACAATCAAACACGATGATAAAAAATACCAAGACACCAAAACGCAGTCAGAACTTGAAAGAACCGATTATGCAATTTCAAATGCCAAATATGATGAAGGAATAATTTCAAAACTGGATTTAATCCAATTAAGAGAAAATGTTCTTTCAACAGATAAACTTGTTGCGGATCAAAAAATAAATTGTTTGGTAGATTATATTGGTTTGTACAAAGCTGTCGGAAGCAAATTATAATAAAAATTTTTTGAAAAATATATTTCAGTTTAAAATACCGGAAAATAATTCTCCGGTATTATTTTTTTGCATTTTAGGCGATTTTTTATTTAAAAAAGTTTTTATATATTAGCAAGGGGAATGTATGGCATTAATTTCAAGTTTTGCAAGAAATGCAATTTCACAAGGATTAAAAAGTAAATTTTTAACAGAAAAAATTATGTTAAATCCTGAAACAACACGTTTAGTTTTTCAAAAAGGAGAAAACTTAATTACAAAAGATATTACACATTCCAATGGATCTTATAAAGCTGTCAAGTATAAAGTTCCATTAAACGGAGATATTTCTAACGGCACAAAACTTAAAATTGTTTCTAAAGAAAATAATAACTCTTTTTCATTTATAAAGGTTTGTAATATTACAAAGGGCAAAATTACTGAATGGTTAAAAGAGCGTTTTTTCTATTCTGCAGTTATTTAAAATAAATTCTTTGATTTACAATTAATTTTGTTTATTCTATAATAGCCTTATAAGGAGTATAGGGTATATGAAATTTATAATTGGAAAAGAAGATTTATTGAATGGTATAAGAATTGTTGAACGTGCGACTTCACAAAAAGCTGTTCAACCTGTTTTGTATAACATTTTAATTGAAACTTTAGAAAATAACCAAATAAGATTAACTGCAACCGATTTAGTATTAACAGTTATAACAAAAGTCGATGCACAAGTTCAGGAACAAGGTAAAATTACTCTTCCTGCAAAAAAATTGAATGAAATTATTTCAAAACTTGGCAATGATTTAGTCACATTTGAAATTGAAAATGGGTCTACAAATGTCACTATTACTTGTCAAAAATCAAAATTTGATATTATTGGAATTTCGTCAAGCGAATTTCCATCTGATGTTTTTAACTACGAAATTGATGATACAAAATGTTTTGATGTTGAATTAAAACCATTTTTAAAAGGTATTCGTCAAGCAGGATTTGCATCTGCCAGTTATGAAGTAAGCAACCTTTTATCAGGTATTGTATGTGACTTTAATGAAGGAATACTTGAGATTGCATCAACTGACGGTAACAGATTAGCAAGAGTTCGTGAAAAACTTTCAAGTGGTATAATTGAGCAGACACAGTTAATTATTCCATCAAGAACATTAAACGAATTTTTGAAAATGAGCTCTTTTATTGAAGAAGATTCAATCAAAATTTGTAAGGATAAAGCAACAATTGTCTTTAAATCAGAAAAAATCTTAACTATTTCAAGACTTTTGGAAGGACAATTCCCAAGATATAATCAGCTTATTCCGTCAGAAACTCCTAAAAAAGCAATTGTGAATGTTTCTCAGCTTATTTCTGCATTAGAAAGAGTTTCTGTAATGGTCAATGATAAAACAAGTATTGTAAAAATGCATTTTGCAGATAATGAATTAACCTTAACAGCAGATACTCCTGATGCAGGAAAATCTGAAGATACTATAGATATTCAATATACAGATGAAGAACTTTTGATTGCTTTTAATTATAAGTTTGTTTTAGATGCATTGAGAATAATTGAAAGTGATGAAGTTATTATCGGCTTGAATGCTCCATTATCAGCAACTGTATTGAAACCTAACAGCGAAGAAGATTTCATTTGCTTGATTATGCCTGTTCAAATAAGATAAAGTTTTTTTACTAGCAAAAAAATTATTCTTTAGATTTTAGAACCTATATGGATAATATAAACTTCACTGGTGGATTTTTAATAAAAAAACCAAGTACAAGAATGTGGCACAATATTGAAAATATTTTACCACGTAAAAAAGCTGTTTTTCAACAATTTAATGAAGACGGAGATAAATTTTTTGCTGTAAAAACTTTTTATGATAAACAAATTGCCGATTTTATATTAAATAAACATATTGATTTTAAATTTTATCCTGATATTAATTTAAAAACACAACTTGATCCTGAAAAATTAGCAGAAGCAAAAAAAATTATAAATTCTCAAAAAAACATAATTGAAATAAGAAAAGATTTAAGAAAATTTTTTAAACCTTTAAAAAAAATTTTTAAACCCAAGAAGTATAAATGGAAACCTAATGATCACATATTACAAACATTTAAAGCTCTTGGATTAAATTCTTCAGAATGCACTTATTCTATAAAAAACGGAATAACAATTATTAAAGATTCATCAGGAAAAATTGTTGCTAAAGCATCACCAAACAGCCATTTTGGAACTAACTATGTATATGTTTTACCAAAAAATAGTGATGGTTCACCTAAAAAATTTGCTGTTGATTTTAATGGAAATATTGTTCACGAGTTTAAAGAAATTAATTCAAAAAGTTTTCGAGAAAATTTTTTGAATACTATAAAAATTGATTTGGGAAGAATACGTCCTCAATAATATTTAAAATTTTTTATTTTTATTTTATAATTCTATTACAGTTATTCTAGCGGATATTATTATACCGATAAGAGAAGGAGTTATCATGCAAACTATTCAAAAAGCAGATATTGATTGGGCAAATTTAGGTTTTGGGTACTACAAAACTGACAAGAGATTTGTTTCTATGTATAAAGACGGTAAATGGGACGAAGGTTTAATTATTGAGGATGAAAATATTGTAATGAACGAATGCGCTTGCGTTTTACAGTATGCTCAGACATGTTTTGAAGGAATGAAAGCTTATGAAACTGTAGATGGACGTGTTGTTATTTTCAGACCAAATATGAATGCTAAAAGAATGCATGATACTGCTTTGAGACTTGAAATGGTTCCTTATCCAGAAGATAAATTTATTGAAGCAGTAGAAAAAGTTGTAAAAGAAAATTTGAAATTTGTACCACCATATGGAACAGGAGCAAGTTTATATATTAGACCTTATTTATTCGGATATTCTCCTGTTATGGGTGTAAAACCTGCTAAAGAATTTATGTTTAGAATTTTTGTTTCTCCTGTCGGTCCTTATTTCAAAGGAGGTTCAAAACCTATTACATTAAAAGTAAGTGATTTTGATAGAGCAGCACCAAATGGAACCGGTCATGTTAAAGCAGGTTTAAACTATGCAATGAGTTTACATGCCGGAGTGATTGCGCATGCAGAAGGTTTTGCGGAAAATTTATATCTTGATCCTCAAACACGCACAAAAGTTGAAGAAACCGGAGGAGCGAATTTTTTATTTATTACAAAAGACGGAAAAGTAGTTACTCCTAAATCTTCAAGTATTTTGCCGTCAATTACAAGACGTTCATTAATGTATGTGGCAAAAGAATATTTAGGATTGGAAACAGAAGAAAGAGAAGTATATTTAGAAGAATTAAATGATTTCGCTGAATGCGGTTTGTGCGGAACAGCTGCAGTAATTTCTCCTGTCGGAAAAATCGTTGATCATGGAAAAGAAATTTGTTTTTCTTCTGGTATGGATGCTCCGGGTAAAATTACTAAAAAACTATATGATACTTTAACAGGTATTCAATATGGAAAAATCGAAGCTCCAAAGGGATGGATTAGAGAAATTATATAATTATCGGAATTTCACTCTCTAAATTCGTTTGTTCCATTACTCTTGCTAAAAAAAACGACTTATTGCTAAGTCGTTGGAAAATCAATAGGAAAAAAGGGAAAGGAAAGTCTTTTATAAGTTAGTAAGTGTTTTGTAATTATTCACTTACCTACTTGGTTATGCATTGAATGTCTTGAAAGAAGATTCTACGTTCTTTGAAATAACTTTTTTTACTGCATCCATTTCTGTAGATATTGCATTTTCTTCTGTATCAAGCTGTTTCAATTTTAATTCTAAGTTTTTATCTTGTTGTTGAATTACTTCTAATTTTGCATTTATTTCTTGAATTTTATGATCATATTCGTGTTGTGCAAAATTGTATTGATTCATTGCATCATTATATGCTTCTTCATCAGTAGTAGTTGTTGTTGTTAATTGATAAGCTGTTTCTGTACCATCATCATTGAATAAGGTAATACCTACATATCTTCCTGAAGCATCTTTTTCAACTGTACCTAATTTGTTTAACACTTCTTCTGTTTTTGTTGTTGAACCAATTGTATAGCAGTTGATATTTGCTAATTGTGTATCACCTGTGTATCTGCTTCCATCATTTAATTCTGCATCTTGATAGAAATATGGGACATAAGCACCTGTTGTAGAATTTTTCAAATATCTTACATGCCATTCATCTGTTCCATATTCTTGCTTTAACATACTGATATAATATTGTTCTTGTTTTCTCAAATCTGTTAATTGTTGATCTGTTAAAGATGAAAGATACTCGTCTTCTAATGTTTGACTTTCAATATTTTCCAATTGTTCTGCTTGTAAATAATGTTTTTCTTCTTGTTTTTCAGTTTTATAATAATTTATTGTTCCATTTTCATTTTTTGCATTTACTCTTGTAATTGCATCTTGAATATTTGATGCTGTATTATTATAAATACAAATATATAAATCTTCTTCATTGATATCTGTTAATGAAGTTTTAGCTTCATCAACAAATTCATACCAAACTGTTTCACCATTTTCATTTTGATCTTTTACAATTTGTTTTGCTGGAGTACCTTGGCTATTTACTGTATAATATTCTAGTTTTTCTTTTTCATTATCGCTTATTTGTACTTCTTCTGATTTTTCAGTGCTGTAATAATAACCTTTTTCATCTTTTTGTACATCATATGAATTACCATCAATAGTAATAATATCTTTTTTAATTTCACCAAGTGATCTTAATTTTGTAGCACCAATTGAAAATTCATCATTTGCATTAGAAACAAGGCTTGAAACAGTTGATACTAAAGAGAAATCATCTTGCCATTGTTTCATATAACTTATAGAATACTGGTTATTTCCTTTTGCTAACATTGATATGATGGTATTTGTCATTGCACCATCATTGAATGTATAGCTAACTCTTGTATAATCGTCAACAGAAGGAGGAGTTGGAACTTGCATATTGCAAAGTTCACTATAATAACTTGCAGATTCATTTGATAAAGTTGTTCTTTGTTGGTTAATTTGTTGTCCTTCAAATTCAACATTGGATTTTCTTGCGGTAAGACTTAAAAATCTTGCTTGTGATGCTGACATACCCATAATGTTGTTTCCTTTCAAGTTGCTTTCCTTAACAATCATGTCGGCAAGTATTTACTAGAACTTTAATATCTATTCGCAATTTGTTAACAATTTGTTACAAAAAGGATTGAAAAAGCTTAACAAGCTGTTATAATAGTAATAATTGAACATTTAAAATATTCACATGGGGACGTTTTGGATTAGACAAGGCGTTTTGGTGAAAATAGATTGCGAGTCGGAGAGCTGTTCTCCGTTATCAACGGGCAAACAAATTAAATGCTAACAATGTAATTAAAGCAGATTTCGCTCCTGCATATGCAGTTGCAGCTTAGTCTGTCATTAGCTACTTATAAAACCCAGCTTGCCGGTTTTATGGGTCAATTATGCAAGCGGCAGTGTGCCGATGCAAAGTGAGCACATCAAGATTACTTTGCAAGGTTTAGAGTTTCCTTTAAATAAAACCTAGGATCAGTTTGTATGGTTTAGACATTTTCCTGAATTGATTGAGCTAAAAATAGTCTACACTCGTAGAAGTTTATTTTTATCCGTTTTGGACAGGGGTTCGACTCCCCTCGTCTCCACCAAAATACAGGATACGCTTGTCGTGTCCTGTATTTTGGTAAGAGTATGATATGTGAACGTATGGAGAACCCAACAGACCGAAAGGTCTGTTTGTGGTTCGAGCGGGTTGCGAGCAGAGGCTGAAAGGCGGGTCGTTGAGACCCGCCTGTAATGCCGTTTATTGCTCGCAACCCAAGACACTCCCCTCGTCTCCACCATTTTGTCTTAAATTAAAGAATTAGACCAAACTATATAATATTTCAGGACTGTTTTGATGTATTTTTATTAGCTATAATACCTATTTGTTGGAAATTTTATGGGTAATTTATTTTGCTGGCGGAAAATAATTTTTTTTTTACCTTTATTACTTTTTATAAAGACATGTTAAATATTATTATTTTTATCTGGAAAAATATAAAAAAATAGTTTATACTATATTTGTAGTATATTATAGTAAATGGAAATTTCCGTCTGTTTGAAGTATTGTCAAAATTCTTCTTATAGAGTTAATATTGTGTAGATATGTAAATAATTTGATATATTTTGTCAATTATTTTTTATCAGACGGTTTAGTAGAATCAATTGAAGGTAGTTCGTATTTTGGAAAGTACAAGTAAAAAAAATATAAATAAACAGACTAAAAAATCTTCTAAAAAAAGTCTTTCTTCCAATCCGATTGAAAATATTTTAAATCAGATTGATACGTTTGATACTTCAACAAAAAAAATAAATCCCTATTCAAAAAAAGATTTTCTTGTTGAAGAAAAACCTCTTGAAAAAAACAATCCATTTGCAGGAAATTCCGGATTTGATAATATTGTTTCTACTATTAACAATTTTAATGCATTTAAAACAAAATCTAGATCTTTTACTCCTATTGTAACTCCTTCAAATTTAGATATTGACAACCCTGCAATTTTAAAATTCATATCTGATGCATTTCAAAATAATTCTAGTATTATCAACCTTTTTTCACGTTTAAACGATATTTTTGTAAATAAATTAAAGTGGAATTTTTTAGGTTTTGGATTATTTCATGAAAAATCTAAATGTTTAAATGTAAGACTATATTCAAATGCAGGAAATTCATATAGCTCAAAAATATTTTTATCTGATGATATAAATCCAATTGTACAGTGTTTTTCAAAAAAAACTATCATTGATAAAGATAATATTGACTATTTAAATATTCCTTATCTTTCAAAAACAGGCTCTGTTGTCGTTCCTATGATGTCACTTGACAAATGTATAGGAGTGTTACTTGTTGGAAAAGAGATTTCCGGAATAAATTTGGATACTATTACATTTCTTGCAAATTACATGGGACTTTTTATTCATAATATACAACTTCTTGAAAAAACAAATAAATTTGCTAATACGGATACTTTAACTTCATTATACAATCATAGAGGATTCCAAGAAATTCTTGCAAAAGAACTTTCAAAAGCTAAAGACAACAAAACTCCTTTATCTGTTGTGATGTTTGATGTAAATAATATTTCAAAAATTAATAGAGAACTGGGACACGCAAAAGGTGATGAAGTTATAAAAATTATTGCAGACAAAGTCAAACAAAATATAAGGAACACTGATTCTGCAGGACGTTATGGCGGAGATGAGATTGCAATTATTATGCCTGAAACAGATACACGAAATGCTAAATATATGGCAGAATATATTACATACACCCTTTCTTGTTGTTTTGTTGATGATGTTGGACCTGTAAAAGTTTCTGTTGGAGTTGCTACATTCCCTGATTCTGCACAAGATCAAGAAAAACTTTTATTACTTGCAGAACAAGCAATGTTTATTTCTCAAGCAAAAGGATATAAAGAAGGAATGTCTGCAATTGTAAGTTCTGAAGACTTTAATTTCTGGGATGATGTTGCAGTAAATTCTTTTGCAGAAATCCTTGCAAAACGTCACTTTGATAGTGGTATTAATTTCGAAGATGAAATTGTTAAAAAAATAAACAACGTTGAAATACTTAACCATAACAATTTAATGGAAATGGTTACTTCTTTAGCAGGAGCAATTGATGCAAAAGATCCATATACAAAAGGTCATTCTACTTCAGTTTCAAGATACTCTGAAGCATTGGCAAGAGCATTAAACCTTCCGGAACAAGAAGTTGAAAGAATAAAAATAGGAGCAATGTTACATGACATTGGAAAAATCGGTATTCCTGAAAGTGTATTAAAAAAACCTGGAAAACTTGACGATGAAGAATGGAAAATTATGAAACAACATCCTACAATCGGTGCTGAAAAAGTTCTTGCTCCAAATGAAGCTTTAAGAGAATTTATTCCAATTGTAAAACATCACCACGAAAGACTTGACGGAAAAGGTTATCCTGATATGTTAAAAGGTGACGAAATTCCTCTTGAAGCGCGTATTGTATCAGTTGCAGATGCATATCATGCTTTGGTAAGCGATAGACCATACAGAAAAGGAATGCCTATTGAAAAAGCATGCAGAATTTTACAGGAAGGTGCCGGTATTCAATGGGATCATGACTTAGTAAGAATTTTTATTTCAATTGCTCCTTCTCTTACTACGAGTGTTTAATAAATAAATAAATAAAAAAATATATATAATAAAAATTATAATTATTATTATAGTAAAAATATTTGTAGAAAAATAGCAAAATTGCAGTTGTGTAATGTTTTTTAATGTAGAAAGTTTTGTATAAAACTATTTAATAATGTTTAATTATTGTAGAAAACATAAAAAAAATAACAATTAAATAAAAAATATGTAGAAAATTAAAATGTTTTCTACATGTTTTTTACCCATTTTTCTACAATAAAAAGTCACGATTTTTATCGTGACTAGTAATATGCCAAAACACACTTTTATAAATTTTTTCTAATACTATTTTACATCATCTTTTATAACAATCAAGTTATTCATAATTTTCATTGCGGTAGTAGGAAGTACAACATGTTCCAATCCATCTGCAATACTAATGATTTTACCTGCTCCCAAAACAACTTCTTCACCTTTATATGTGAATTTATAATCATTTTTTCTGTCTGAACGAATAGTGATTTGAGTTGTCATCAAATTTACTCCTTAAAAAGTTATTACAACAAAGAATTATAGCTTATATAATAAAATAAATCAAGACCCAAGATAATTATAACAATTTTTTTTATCAACAGAAATTTGTTCTCCTGTGAAAAGATTCTTAATAGAAACTTTTTCGTTTAAAATTTCATCTTCTCCCAAAATTAGGGCAAATTTTGCGATTTTAGAAGCTTTTTCCAGCTGTTTTGTAAATTTTTTATTTGCCAAATCAATTTCTACACTAATTCCTTTTTTTCTCAATTCTTCAGCTAATAAAAATGCATCTAAAGAGGAATTAGAAACAATAAATGCATCTAATTTTTTAGTTTCTTGTTGCGGAAGTAAAGAAATTAATCTTTCCATTCCCATTGCAAAACCTATTGCAGGAGTGTGTTCTCCTCCTAATTGTTCAACCAGTCCATCATAACGCCCTCCGCCACAAACAGCATTTTGAGAACCAAGATTATTTGATTTTATTTCAAAGACAGTGCGTGTATAATAATCTAAACCTCTTACAAGTAATTTATTTTCCGAATATTTAATATTCAATTTATTTAAAAAATTTTTTAATTCAGAATAATGTTCACAGCAATCCTTGCAAAGAAAATCAGAAAGAATTACTTCTTGAATTTCCTTTTTTGCATATATATTTTGACACTCAGATACTTTACAATCTAAAAGTCTTAATGGATTTTTTTCATAACGTGCTTGACAATCTTCGCAAAGTTCATTTAAATATGGCTTAATAATATTTTTAAGTTTTTCTTTGTATTCTGTACGGCATTTTGGGCATCCAATAGAATTTATTTCAACTTCTAAATTATTTAAACCGATAGATTTTAGAAAATTTACTGCAGTAAGAATAATTTCTGCATCAGCAGCCGGTTTATCAATTCCAAACATTTCAACACCAATTTGATTAAACTGTCTTTGGCGACCAGCTTGCGGGCGTTCATAACGAAACATTGGACCTTTATACCAAAGTTTAACAGGAGCAGAGAGTCTGTGCATACCATTTTCTATATATGAGCGAACAACACCTGCAGTATTCTCCGGTCTTAGTGTGATAGAACGGTCACTTTTTTCAAAAGTGTACATTTCTTTATTTACTATATCTGTTGTATCTCCAACACCGCGTGAAAATAAATCTGTTGTTTCAATAATTGGAGTGCGGATTTCTTTAAATCCATAAGAACTAAAAATATTTTGAGCATTTTCTTCTACAAAATGCCACATTTCAATATCTTGAGGAAGAATATCCTTTGTTCCTTTTAAAACTTTTATCATATTTGTCATAATCAAATTATATAATAAACATAATTATTAATAAGTGTAAAAACAATAAAAATAAAAAAGGAACCTTTTAAGGTTCCATTTATGTAGTAGTAGGGGAAAAGGAGGAAAATTATTATGTTTGTTCTTACATGATAAATATCGGCACTTTTACACAGAGACTTTAATATTTAAAACAAAACTGTTACAAAAGTTAATAATAATATGAAAGCATTTATTGAATAAAACTTTACATATTTTAATCTCTTTACACTAAAATAAACCCATTGTATTATTATATGTAAGTAAATATATATAATATTTCTTTTGGAGGAAAAATTGGCTCAAAAGTTTTATATAAAGGGAGGAACCCCATTAAAAGGCGAAGTATCAATTGGAGGTGCAAAAAATTCTGTTCTGAAACTTATTGCTGCGGCAATATTGGTAAAAGGAATTACAAAGATTTATAATGTACCGGAGTTGACTGATGTAGATATAATGTTAAAAGTAATAGCCCAACTCGGAGCAAAAATTGATTATAATAAAGAAGAAAAATCCGTAACAATAGATGCAACAGAACTAACAAGTGTAACAGCCACTTATGAACTTGTGAGTAAAATGAGAGCATCATTTGTTGTATTAGGAGCATTAGTATCTAGATGTAAAGAAGCAAAAGTTGCTATGCCCGGAGGTTGTGCAATTGGTGAACGCCGTGTTGATTTTCATATAAAAGGACTTGAAGCACTTGGAGCAAAAATTAAAATAGAAAATGGTTATGTAATTGCAAAAGCAAATAAATTAACTGGAGCAGAAGTTTATCTTGATATCCCTTCAGTAGGAGCAACAGAAAATATAATGTTGGCATCTGTTCTTGCAGAAGGTTCTACACGAATTCAAAATGCGGCTCAAGAACCGGAAATAGTAGACTTGGCAAATTTCTTAAATACAATGGGTGCAGATGTAAATGGAGCAGGGACTTCTGAAATTGTTATAAATGGTGTGAAACAAGAAAATTTACACCCGATAGAATATACAACAATTCCTGACAGAATAGAAGCAGGGACTTATATGACAGCAATTATTGCTACAAAAGGAAAAGGAATTATAAAAAATATTTATCCTGCTCATTTAACTTTTTTTACAAATAAACTTTTAAAAATGGGAGCAAATATAAAATTGTTAGATCCAACATCAATGGAAGTAAGTTGTAAAAACAGATTAAATTCAATTAATTTTATTACTCAGCCATATCCTGGTTTTCCTACAGATTTGCAATCAATGGCAATGGCTTTACTTACAACATCAAATGGAGTAGGAATTATTACAGAAAGTCTTTATGAAAACAGATTTATGCAAGTACCTGACTTAAACAGAATGGGTGCAGATATTCATCAAGATAGAAATCATGCAATCATAAAAGGAGTAAAAAAACTTTCTGGTACAGCTCTTACGGCCAGTGATTTGCGAGCAGGTGCAGCACTTGTTGTTGCTGCATTAATGGCTGAAGGAGAATCTGTTGTTGAAAAAATACATCATATAGATAGAGGATACGAAAATTTCGAAAATAAGATAAGATTGTTGGGAGGGAAAATAGAAAGAAGAGAAGAAATCCCTAAAACACTAACGGAGGATAATCACAATGAGTCCTACTTATAAACGCTGGTATGATCATGATCCGCTTTTGTTGGAAGTGATAGATCTTTTGAGAAATTATCAAACAGAATTAAGATCTCAAGCAGAAATTTTCTTAAAAAAAATAGAAGAACGTGTTTCGAAAGAAACAATAGATAAATTTTATGCAATGGCAAAACCCGTAAATGCAAATAACAGATGGTATGACAAAGACCCTGTTATTTCAAAGACGGTTGAAATTTTAAGGATAGTACCTCCTGATGCTCAAAGAATATGTGCGCAGAATTTCATAAAAACTTTAAAAGAAATGGGTATTGAATATGAAAGCCCAAATACGAAAAAAGAACCGTAAAGGTTCTTTTTTTATACTCTACCGTAAATATCCTGATATCTTATGATATCGTCTTCGGATAATTTATCACCCATTTGAACTTCAAGAACTTCTAATTCATATTGATAAGGATTTTTTAAAGAATGAATAGCTTTTAAAGGAATATCTATACTTTGTCCTATAGAAAGAATAAATTCTTGTCCATTAAGAATCACTACAGCTTTTCCGGATAAAACTACCCAATGTTCGCTTCTGAAATTGTGAGATTGAACAGATAACTGTGCTTCCGGATTAACGTGTATAATTTTTGTTAAAAAACCGTTCCCTTTAGCAATATTAGTGTAAAATCCCCATGGTCTTTGTTCAGTGAAATTTTTTTCCATAGAATTATTTTATCACAAATGTTTAAATGTTGCATTCTGTAACAGTTTTTAGTAAAATTAAGCTAAAAAGGAGAAATTTATGGCTCAGCAATACAATAATCCAAATGCCCAAAATATAAAAAAACGTTATGCAGTATTGGTTTTTATAAAAGGTTCAACAGCACCTTTAGTTTTATATGTAAAAGAACCGCAAGCTTTTTATGATGAATTAATTAGTTTAATACAGTCGCAAAAAGTTGTTCTTGTTCAAAAAGAAACAGAAGGTCCTATTAAACATGTTGCATTTATTTCAAACCAAATTTCTGCTGTTGCCATTCAAGAAGAACAGTATATTTAGTAAAAATTAACATTAATTTCCAAAAAAAATAAGTTTGTGATATAAGTTTATAAGGGAAATAAATTATTCCTATTAACCCAAAAAAGATAGTAGTAATTAAGAAATAAAGGAAAAACAAAAATGGCAGTACCAAAGAAAAGAACGGGTCATAGTGCTCAAGGCAGCCGTCGTGCTAATTGGAAAGCAACAAAACCAGAAACAACAAAATGCCCTAATTGTGGCGCAACAGTTTTAACACATACAGTATGTACAGAATGCGGTACATATAAAGGTCAACCTGTAAAATTAGCTGATAAAGCTGCAGCAGTGGTTGAAGAAAAGAAACCGGCTAAAAAAGCAGCAGCAAAGAAAACAACAGCTAAAAAAGCAACTAAAAAATCTGAAGAGATAAAAGAAGAAGCTAAAGTTGAGGAAGCTGTTGAAACAGTTGAAGAAAAAACTGAAGAATAATTGTCGTTAAGACGCTGAGACGTTAAGACGATAAGTTCATTTATTTATACGAACTTAAAGACTTAGCGTCTTATAGTCTTATCGTCTTTGGAAACGAGGGAGTAATGGCAAGAATAGCAATAGATGCAATGGGAGGAGATTATGCTCCTAAAACAATAGTAGAAGGTGCTTTATGGGCAGCTCAAGAATATGGAATAGGCTTAGAGCTTGTCGGAAGAAAAGAAGATATTGAAGCAGAAATTAGTCGTATAAAATCAATAGGTTATGTACTTTCTGATTGTGGTACTAAAGGTCGCAAAAGAAGAATAAAAATTGATGTAGATAAAATTGATTATACAATTACTCATTGCAGTGAAGTTATCGGCATGGGAGAGGCTGTTGGTCAATCAATTCGCCGTAAAAAAGACTCATCAATTGTTTGTGCAGTACAGGCTGTAGCCGATGGTCGATGTGAAGCTGTTGTTTCAGCAGGTTCTACCGGAGCTGCTATGGCAGCAAGTTTATTTGGTTTAGGTAGAATTTCAGGAATTACAAGACCTGCGATTGCTGTTACATTACCAAGAACCGAAAAACCAGTAGTTATTATTGATGGTGGGGCTAACAGTGATTGTACTTCAGGCATGCTTACACAATTTGCTCAAATGGGTGTTGCTTATGCAAAATTGAGTTTGGGTATTGAAAATCCAAAAGTAGGAATTTTGAGTATTGGTGAAGAAGAAGGAAAAGGCAACGAACTTGTCAAAGAAACTTATCCTTTGTTAAAACAAATGCATGAAGAAAATTTAATTGATTTTGTTGGCAATGTTGAAGGAAAAGAAGTTTTTAAAGATAAAGCGGATGTAATAGTTACTGATGGATTTTCAGGGAATATTGTTTTAAAAGTTACTGAAGGTTCATCTTCATTGCTTCTAAATATGATAAAATCAGAGTTCAAATCAGGTTTTATAGGAGCAATAATTGGTTTATTAGCAAAACCATTTTTACGCAGAATTCTTAAAAGAGTAAATTGGGAATTTTTTGGTGGAATGCTTTTGTTGGGAGTTAGAGGGATTTCGGTAATAGCTCATGGAAGAAGTTCTGCTTATGCTATGAAAAATGCGGTTGGTGCAGCAGTTAAAGTTTTAAATAAAGATATAAATTCGAAAATTGCAGAAAAAATAAAATAGGATATAAGTATTATGAAACCAATTAAAATAGCAGGTGTAGGTTATAGTTTGCCAAAATCAGTTATAACAAACGAAGATTTAACAAAACTCTACGAAACATCAGATGAATGGATTTATACCAGAACAGGTATAAAAGAAAGACGTGTTGTTTCAGGCGATGAAACGGCTATTGATTTAGGTTTCAATGCAGCACAAAAAGCTATTGCAAAATCAGGATTAAAACCGGAAGATTTTGACTGTATTATTTGTGCAGCTTCTGTGCCTCCTCAATTATATCCGACTTTAGGATGTACATTACAGGCAAAATTAGGAATACCGAATAATATTCCTGCATTTGATTTAACAGCGGCATGTACAGGTTTAATTTATGCATTGCAAGTTGCCAGAGGTTTTATTGGAACAGGAATTTATAAAACAATTTTGATTGTAGCAGCAGACAATAATTCAAAAATTACTGACTGGAGTGACAGAGGCACATCAATTCTATTTGGAGATGGTGCCGGAGCAATGGTTGTAACTGAAGCAGAAGATGGAATTGATGATATTTTATCAATAAAAGTTAGTGCAGATGGTTCTATTGGTCATTTTATATATACAGATATGCCGGGGCAATGTTGTCCGCTTGTTCAACAGGCTTCAAAAGTTGGGGATGGTAAAATTCATATGAACGGTAAAGAAGTCTATAAATTTGCTGTTACAACAGTTCCGCCTTATGTAGAAGAATGTATTGCTTCTTCAGGTTTGAGTGCTGAGCAAATAGATTACTTAATTCCTCATCAAGCAAATCAGAGAATAATTGAATCAATCCAAAACAGATTAAAATATTCAGATGATAAAGTAATTTCTAATATAAAATACTACGGTAATACATCAGCAGCATCAATACCAATAGCATTGGTTGAAGGAGTTGAACAAGGAAAAATAAAACTTGATTCAACTGCAATATTGTGTGGATTTGGTGCAGGAATGACATGGGGAGCTGCAGTTGTTAGATTAAGAAAAGGTATTTGTTAAAAGGGAAAAATTATGGTAGAAAAAATTGCATTTATATTTCCGGGGCAAGGAGCTCAAGTTGTAGGAATGGGTAAAGATTTATATGAAAATTATGAATCTGCAAAAAAAGTATTTGACACTGCGGATAGTGTTTTGAATAAAAGTATAACAAAAATTTGTTTTGAAGGACCTGAAGAAGATTTAAAACAAACAGTAAATACTCAGCCTTCTATTGTAACAATGTCAATAGCAGCATTAGAAGCTTTTAAATCTCAATTGAATATTCAACCGAATTTTACAGCAGGTCACAGTTTAGGCGAATATTGTGCGATGTATGCTTCAGGTGTAATGGATTTGGAAACAACATTAAAAGCAATTCAAAAACGTGCGAATTTGATGGGACAAGTAAAAGGCGGAGCAATGTCAGCTATTTTAAATGCACCTGAAGGAAGTATTGAAAAAGCATTAAAAGAAGCATCAAAAATTGGCTATGTTGATGTCGCAAATTACAATTCTCCGGTACAAGTTGTGTTAACGGGAGATGAAAATGCTGTTTCAGAAGCCGGAAAAATATTATTAGAAGCAGGTGCAAGAAGAGTTGTTTCTTTAGCTGTATCAGGGGCTTTCCATTCTAAGTTTTTGGAAAGTGCAAGTACTGAATTTTCAGAATTTGTAAAAGATTTGGACTTGTCAAATGTATCTGTTCCGGTTGTAACTAATGTTGATGCGTCTGCAACTATTTCAAGTGAAGATTTTAGAAACAAAATGCCAAGACAAATTTGTTCATCAGTTCATTGGACACAAACTATTAGTAATATGATAGAAAACGGAGTTGATACTTTTGTAGAAATAGGGCCGGGAAAAGTTCTGGCAGGTTTGAATAAAAAGATAAATGCAGATGTTACAACCTATAATATTTTCGACAAAGCTTCTTTAGAAAATACAGTAGAAGTTTTGAAAAAAGAGTTGTCTTTAATATAAAATGCATCTCTTGCGAAAAATAAAAATATAGTTTATAATAAGAATACAGAGGAATTAACGGAATAAAAGGAGATATAATTATGTTAAAACGCAGTCGCAGAACCAATTTTGGGGGACTTTTAGCTAATCTCCTTGACAAAAAGAAGAATGCCTTTACCTTAGCTGAAACATTAATCGCCTTAGGCGTAATCGGAATAATTGCTGCGCTGACTATACCTTCGTTAATAACGACAATTTCAAATACTGTACGAGAAAACCAAATGGCAGTATTTGAGCGAAAGTTAGGTAAAGGTGCAGATTTATTAAATATAGATAATGGAATTGGTCCTTATTACAATGATACAGAATCATTTGTAAAGAGATTATCTGAACATTTGAAGATAGTAACAATTTGCGGAAAAGATAATTTAAGGGATTGTATAACTTATAATGCGATACAGCAAGAAGGCTCAGAACCTTATGAAATAGAAGATATAGAGACAAAAAGTTTTACCGGTATAGATGCAGATGAATACTTAGATGCTGCGGGTTTTGTATTAGCCGATGGCACCCCTATGGTATTGGCATTTAAAAAAGATTGTCCAATAAGTGATCCTGATGCAGTGGAATATACAGGAACTAAAAAGGAAGCGAAATCGAATAATACGAGTTGTATAGCAGGTTTTTATGATATAAACGGCAATAAAGGACCAAATAAATTTGGAAAAGACATTGTCGGATTTAACGGAGTTACTGCTTTGAGTCTTCCATACGTAAAGTTTGCCGGTTTGAAAGTAATTAAGAGTGTATTCTTGCCAACAGGTATTTATTTAGAAGATTATTGTACAAATGGGAAAGTAACTAATCAAGAAGCGAAAGATGCAGGAGTTACTGGTTGTTGTACAAGATGTTCCAGAACAGCTTTTGGACCTGATCGTTGGGCAAGTGCTATGATAACTTGTAATAAATTAGGAGGTCATTTACCTGATTTAGAAGATCTTACAAAAGTGGCAAGATATGTTTATAACAATGAAAATATTCAAAATAAAAAAGATGACAGAGTAACAGGAACATTAATTGTAAGTCGGTTAAGGGAACTTGCTCCATCATATAGTGGTATTATATTATGGTCGAGTGAAATTAAAAATGGAGAACATGCATATTGGCGTTCTTTCAGTTCCAATTATACTTATGCTCCTAGCCTACACGATGGACTACATAAGTCTGCAGCTGATAAATATGCATTTTGTGTAAAAAATTAAAATAACGAATTTATATAAATATATGTAACGAACAAACGTAAATTCTTTTAAGAATTTGCGTTTGTGGTATAATTTTAAAGTAAATTGAGGGATATTTAATTAAGAATTAAATAAGGAGAAAGATTAAAATGACTGAAAGAAAAATTGCTTTAATCACAGGCGGTTCTCGTGGTATCGGATTTAGTTGTGCTAAAGAACTTGCTAATGCAGGATGTGACATTATCATTAATGATATTTGTGATGCACAGACAGCTCAACCTGCAATTGATGAAATTAAATCATTAGGTGTAAATGCTTGGTTTTATCAATTTGATGTATCAAATGATGAACAAGTTAAAAATGCTGTTGACAAAATGATTGAAGAACACGGACATATTGACATTCTTTTAAACAATGCAGGAATTACAAAAGACGGTTTGTTCTTAAGAATGGATGCTGAACAATGGGAAAGAGTTATTAAAATTAATCTTGGCTCAGCTTATTATGTAACCCATGCTGTAATTAAATATATGATGAAAGCAAGACAAGGTTCAATTATTAATATGTCATCAATCGTTGGTGTTCATGGTAATGCAGGTCAAGCAAATTATTCTGCATCAAAAGCAGGTTTAATAGGTTTAACAAAAACTCTTGCTAAAGAATTCGGCTCTCGTAATATTCGCGTGAATGCTGTATGCCCAGGGTTTATTCAAACAGCTATGACTGCAAACTTGGGCAATATTGAAGAATATGCGGCAGCAATTCCAATGAAAAGATTTGGAACTCCTGAAGATATTGCAAAAGTTGTTAAATTTTTAGCATTAGATACTGATTATGTAACAGGTCAAGCAATTGAAGTTGCCGGTGGTTTGATGTTATAGGAAAAAAGATAAGAATAGTATTTTAACTACGTTCTTAACAAACTTTTGTAAACATCTTGCAAAAAAATATTTAATGAATATAATACTTGAAGAGAAGTATTTTTTAGTAATACACAATTAATTAAAAAAAGAGGAAAACAAACATGAGTACATTAGACACAGTTAAAAAAGTTGTAGTAGATCAATTAAGTGTTGATGAAAAACTAGTTACACCTGAAGCACGTTTCACAGATGATTTAGGTGCTGATTCATTAGATACAGTTGAATTAGTTATGGCTTTAGAAGAAGAATTCAAATGCGAAATCCCTGATGAAGACGCAGAAAAAATTCAAACAGTTCAAGACGCTGTATCATACATTGACAGCAAATTGTCTCACTAATTTGAGTTTTTAAATTGAATTTTATAAGTACGGGAGTGGGGCGTATATCGTTTCACTCCCGTATTGTTTTAAAAGATACTAAGAGATATTAGGGCACTAAGGCAATAAGATAAATAGTATTTGTTAACTTAGTATCTTATGGCCTTAGTATCCTAGTATCTTATTTTAAAAGGAAAGAACAATGGATAAAAGAAGAGTAGTAATTACCGGACTTGGTGTTGTGACGCCTTGCGGTATAGGAGTAAAAAATTTTTGGGAAAATATGCTTGCAGGAAAAAGCGGGGTTTCTCTTACTGAAAGAATTGATACTGAAAGACAAGCAGTAAAAATTTCTGCTGAAATTAAAGATAGAGATTTTAATCCTGAAGATTATATTGATCCTAAAGAAGCAAAAAGAATGGATAGATATACTCAGTTTGCAATGGTCGCTGCGGATGAAGCAATAGCTGATGCAAAATTAAATGAGGCAGGTTATGATCCTTACAGAATTGGTGTCATAGTAAGTTCTGCCGCAGGCGGATTTCATACATTTGAGAAAAACCATCTTGCAATGTTAGAAAAAGGACCTACAAAAGGTTCTCCGTTTACAGTTCCTATGTTAATTGTAGATATGGCATCAGGCAGAATTTCAATTAAATACGGTTATAAAGGTTTAAATAAAGTTGTTGTTTCAGCTTGTGCAACAGGAACACACTCAATTGGAGATGCATTCCGTTCAATTCAGTATGGCGATGCAGATGCTATTGTAGCAGGAGGTTGTGAAGCTACTATTACAACTTTAGGTGTTGGTGCATTTACAGCTTGTCGTGCGCTTTCAAAAAGAAATGATGAACCGCAAAAAGCATCAAGACCTTATGATAAAGACCGCGATGGATTTATTATGGGTGAAGGTGCTGCAGTGCTTATATTAGAAGAATATGAACATGCAAAAGCACGCGGAGCAAAAATTTATGCAGAAATTGTTGGTTATGGTCAAACTGCCGATGCTCATGATATTGTTGCTCCTGATCCTGAAGGTAAAGGTGCTTTGAAATCAATGGAATTTGCACTTGCAGATGCAGGTATGAAACCTGAAGAAATTGACTATATCAATCCGCACGGTACAAGTACAGGTTTAGGAGATATGGCTGAATCTCACGCGATAGCTCAGATTTTTGGAGATAAAGAGAAAAATCCTAATTTGCTTGTATCTTCAACTAAGAGTATGCATGGTCACATGTTAGGTGCAACAGGTGCTGTTGAAGCTGTTGTTTGTGTGAAAACTATAACAGATGGAAAAGTTCCTCCAACAATTAACCTTGATAATCAAGATGAACATGTAGCAAATCTTGATTATGTTCCGCACAAAATGAGAGAAAAGAAAGTTCATGCAGCTCTTTCAAATTCTTTCGGATTTGGTGGTCATAATACAACGTTGATTTTTAAAGAAGTTTAAATTGATATTTAAAATAAGAAAAGCCTTGCAAATTTGCAGGGCTTTTTTATTTGAGTATAATGTTTTTATGAAAAAGACTTTAATTATATTTTTTGCATTGTGTTGTTTAAATCTAGGTGCATTGGCAGAGGTTTTTACAGTTCAAAGTGTTCAATATACGCAACAAAATATTTCTATACCTTATTTTCGTTATCTGCGCTATTACATTATTGATGAAAAAAGAATAAATCTTATTTATAAAAATTTATCTTCTCGAGAAGAAGAAAATCTATTAAAAACACTTTCAAAAGAAGAAAAAAAAGATTACAAACTTGTTAAAAAAGTGCAGTCACTTATAAATAGAAATGCTTGGGGAGAAATTTTATACAATTATCCTGATTATTTTCCTGCATATGTGTTTTATTATCATAGATGTTTAGAACAAAAATATTATTCCGAAGCTCAAAGGAATTTATCTAAAATTCGTGAAATGGATAGATATTTTCAAATTTTTAAAGAAGACACAATAAATCTTGCTATGGCTGATTTGTATTTAAAGAATGGTCAATTTCAAACAGCACTTCAATACTATAAAATGTTTGAAGATAAAAATGATGATAAAATTTTTTCAGCAATTGCGAATTGTTATTTTCAATTAGGAAATAATGATAAGGCTATTGCTTATGTAAAAAAAGCACATAATTTATCTTATGATGATGTGGAATTGATGTATTTGATATCACAAAAAACAAATAAAATACCAGAAGCTCATAAATGGGCAAAAATTCTTACAGATAAAAAATATAATTTTGAAAATCTTATGAAGGTACAATTGACAGCGCCTAATGATGAAGAAAAATTAAAATACTGTTATCAGGCGAGAAATACGACAATTAATCCTGATGAAATTACTAAAGTAAATGAAATAATTACAAATTTAGAGCAAAAAAAATTAGATAAATATATTCAAAAATCCGGTCAATCTGCAAGAATGCCTCAATGGAGTGATATTGCAAATAGATTTCCACCAAATATTTCAGATGCAGAAAAAATTGCAAAGCAGGATGAATTTTTTGCAAAAGCAAATTTATACTTAACAAAATATTCAGGCAATCAATTGTCACAAGCATTTAATTCTTTAGGTGAAGAATATGATCGATATATCTCAAATAGTCAGGAAAAATATTATCAAGAACAACAATTAAAAGCGCAACAGGCACTTCGCGAAGCCAAAGAAAGGGAAATTCTTTTACGCGAACAAATGATTGAAGAACAGCGCGCAAGACGCTATATGGAATTGCGCAGACGAATGTACTATATGGATTATATGGGAACACCGATGTCTCCGTTTTGGTATTAAAAAATCCTGAGAATTTTTCTCAGGACTTTTTTAAATTTATACTAATTCTTTTAAATAATTAGGAAGTGCGAAGCGTGCATAATGATATTCTTTATTATACATTTTGCATTTTGGTATAATTTCTTTTGCTCGTTCTTCATTGTAGTATTCAAGAGGTTTGACATCATTTGAACAAAATGCCCAAGCCCAATATCCTCCAGGATACGTCGGCATATTTGAAGTATATGTTGAAACAATAGGAAATACTCTATGTAATTGTGCATACATTTTTTTAATTTCATTGTGATTTGTTACAGGAGATTCGGATTGCGCTGCCATAATTCCACCTTTTTTGAGAGAATTTTTAATATTTGTATAAAATTCGTCTGTAAACAATCCCTCTCCAGGTCCCATCGGATCTGTTGAATCAATCAAGATTATGTCATATTCATCTTTTTTATCTTTGATAAATTCAATGGCATCTTCAACTTTAATTTCAACTTTTGGATTATTTAATTCACTTGCAACTGTTGGTAAGAATTTTTTTGATACCTCAATAACCATTCCGTCAATTTCACATAAAACAACTTTTTCAACAGTTTTATGTTTAAGAACTTCTCTTACTGTTCCTCCATCTCCACCACCAATGACAAGAACTGATTTTGGACAAGGATGCTGCATCATAGGAACATGAGCAATCATTTCGTGATAATGATATTCATCACCTTCTGTAACCATCATTAAATCATCAAGAGTTAAAACTCTTCCTAACATTGAATCTGATTCAAATACTTCTACTTTTTGAAAAGGTGATTGTTCAGAAAATAAAATATTTTTAGCCTTTATCACAAGTCCGAAACCTTCCGGAGTAATTTCGTGGTAATAACCATTTTCTATTCCGTTTTTCATTTATTCTTCCTTTCTTATTTTCCTAAAATATGTATATGCAGGTGAAAAACTTCTTGTCCTGCTTCTTTTCCTGTATTTATTTGTACTCTATATGATTTTAAACCAATTTTTTTAGTTACATCTTTCACTGTTTGTAATAAATCTGCCATAAGATTTTTATCTTCAAGTTCGTTTAGTGATGAAACATGAATTTTTGGACAAACAAGCATATGAATTGGAGCTTTTGGGTTTATATCTTTAAATACGATTGTTGTATCAGTTTCGTAAACAAAGTTAGTATTAAAATCTCCATTTATAATTTTGCAAAAAATACAATCTTCCATAATATTCTCCTATCTAATTTTTTTACCTAGTGAAAGACCTGCAGGTAATGGTAATACTACATTTTCATAATTCGGATTATTATCAATTGCCTCCAAAAAAGTTTGAACTTTCGGAGCATGTGAAATTACATTATCACAAGCAATATAACCTCCAACAATCAAATGCGGGTCAATCAATCTGAAAAAATCCACGTATTGTCTTTTATTTGCATCAACAAAAGCAAAATCCACTTTGAAATCTTTCGGTAAATATTCTAAAACAGTTGCTCCGTCACCTTGTTTAATTTCTATAATATCTAAAACTCCACATTTTTCAAAGTTTTCTTTAGCAAGAATTATTCTTTTGTCATAAAATTCTATAGTTGTAAGTTTTCCGCCTGTTTTCTTTAATGCTTTTCCAAGCCAAATTCCGGAGTAACCATTAGAGGTTCCGACTTCAATGATGTTCTTAATATTTGCATCAACAATTAAATTATACATAAATTCTGCGGTAACTCTTGAAATATTCCAAAAATCACGCTGTGTTTTTTCTAAATCTTTTAAAATTTTTTGAGTAGTATCATCAAATGTTTCTATTATCATTTTAATTTTTCTTACTATCTAAAGCTTTATCAATTATATTATATATTTATTTAATAGTTTTTACTTTGTTAGTTATTACGATAGCACGGACAGGAACATCCAGCGGGCTTGTTTTTACTATGTCTTTTGTTTGTGTGTCAACAACCGAATACATTCCTGATTTAGCGTTTGTAATCATAATTAATTCGGAATTATCAATCGGAGTTATTTTTGTAGCAAAAGATTCGGTGTTCAAAAATAACTTGTCAGTAATCATATCATCTGTAGTATCAAGAATTTCTACGATATTATCTTGCGCACCAAGAACATATAAATCATTATTGTATGCATATAAATCAACCGGTTTTTCACAGGTTTCAAGTTCTTTTACAAGTTCTAATGTTTCGTAATTTACTATTGCAAGTCTGTTTTTTGTTCGGCTGATTACATAAATTTTACCGTTTAGATATGCAATTTCTGAAATATTAGGAAAAGTTCCGATATTTTTTAGCAAATAATTATTATCAAGTTCAATCGACCAAATATCATTTTTGTTTCTGTCGACATAGAAAATTTTTGTACCATCTTGGCTGAGGGTGAATTTATCGCATTTTCCATTAATTTTCAATTGACGTTTTAAGGTCATAGTTTCAAGGTTGAAAACATAAACACTTGAATTTGCACTTGATGTTATATAGGCAATTTTTTTATCTTTGTCCATTAAAATTTGTTCTGGTACGGTGTCAAACTGAACAGTTTTAATAACCTTTTCATCCATTAAAGAAATAATATCCATTGCTTTGTGGTCAAAATAGGTTACTAAAAGAAATTTTCCATCATATCCTTTCATGTCATTTATAATAAATTTTTGTTCAAGAGCATATGCCGGAACTTTTGAATTTGAATAAACAACTTGAATGTTTTTATTAATTCCGGGGGCTATGTAAAAAGATTTTTCGTTAAGCTCATTAACAGGGGAAGTTTTTTTTATACCTTTAGATTTTGCATTGTTAATTCTCAAACCTGTATCTTGAGCGGTAGTTATATCCAAATCTCCGATAATTCCTTTTAAACTTTCAGGAATTACAAGACCTTTTGGGAGAAGAATATCCTGCGGTAAAAGAGCAGATAGTAATTCATCAGGTGGATTCGTCATATTTATTACGGTTTTTTTACCATTTGTATTTATAACTTTTAACAAAACAAATCGATTATTTAAAATTACTAAATCAGGTTTTTGCTTAAGATTTTCATTTAAAGGATAAGTTGATTTAATACTGATTTTATCAACGGTATCAAGTTTTGATGGAAAAACTGGCAGATACATTGTATTATCAGGTAAAATAATAGCTCCGTCAAATCTAAAATTTGTTTCAGGAAAAGTTTCATTTATAAAGTTTTGAACATCTTTTGGAATTTCTTGTGCTAAAACACTTCCGCTAAATATTAAACACATAAACAAAACCAGTAATAATTTTTTCATACTACTTAAAAACTCCTTTAACCTTTGATATCATGTTAGGTGCTTTCGCTTTTTTGCCTGTCTGTATTTCAAACAATTCAGAATAAAGTTGTTGCTCTTTATCGCTGAGTTTAGTTGGTATTTTTATTTTTAATATTACAACATGATCTCCTCTTTGTGAAGGTCTTGAAATTACAGGAACTCCTGCTCCTTTAATTTTTAGGATATTTTCGTGTTGAGTACCTGCGGGAACTTGAATTTCTTTTTCCCCATCAAGAGTTTTAATTTTAATATTGTCTCCAATAACAGCTTGGGCGGGAGAAATTTCTAATTCTGTGAAAACGTTTATACCGTCACGTTTAAAGTGTGGAGATTGTGCAACGTGAATAACTACAAACAAATCTCCGTTAGGACCGCCATTAATACCGCAGTCACCTTCTCCGGAAACTCTCATTTTTGATAAATTATCTACGCCTGCAGGAACTTTTATTTCAATTTTATGTTCTTTGTTAATATGTCCTTGTCCTTGACAAGTTTTACAAGGTTTTTCGATTATTTGTCCTGCACCATGACAATGCGGGCAAGTAGTTATTTGTTGAAAACTTCCCAAAGGTGTACGTGTAACTGTTCGAACTTGACCTGAACCTTTGCATTGAGGACAAGTTTTCTTACTTGAACCTTTTTCTGCTCCTGAACCATTACAATCAGGACATGTTTCAAGGTGTTGAAATTTAATTTCTTTCTCAACACCGAAAATGGCTTCTTCAAACTTAATTTTTATATCATAACGTAGGTCATCTCCTCTTTGGGGAGCATTAGGATCTGTGTGACCTCCAAAACCAAAACCCATTCCTCCAAAGAAGCTTTCAAATATGTCATTTAAGTCTCCAAAACCTCCTGCAAATGGTCCGCCGGTATCAAAACCTGCATTTTTTAAACCATCTTCTCCATAGCGGTCATATGTTGCACGCTTGTTATCATCAGAAAGTGTTTCATAAGCTTTTCCGAGTTCTTTAAATTTTTCTTCTGCATCCGGAGCTTTATTTACATCGGGGTGTAATTCTCTTGCTTTTCTGCGAAAAGCTGATTTTATATCATCTTTTGAGGCATTTTTTGATACCCCTAGTATTTCATAATAATCTGTCATTTTTCTCTTTTCTTTACCATTTTAAAAAATGGTTTATTCTTTTATATCCCTGCTACTAATCTTTATACTATAATTATTGTGCTGAGGCAACATTTACCATAGTAGGTCTTAATACTTTGTCACCCATTTTATATCCCTTACGCAATTCAGCAATTACCGTATGTTCAGGGTGTTCATTTGTAGGAGTTTGCATAACTGCTTCATGAAAATTTGGGTCAAATTCTTCTCCAACAGCTTTAATTTCTTCCAACCCAAGTTTCGTTAAAGTTTCATAAACTTGCTTTTGAATAAGATCAAAACTTTCTTTTATCTTTTCAGGATCATTTACATTTTCTAATGCTTTTTGTCCTCTTTCGAAATTGTCTAAAACTTCTATCATTTTTGTAAGAGCTGTTTCTGTACCGTAATTTATAAGATTTTCACGTTCTTGAGATTGACGTTTTCTGTAATTGTCAAAATCTGCTGCCAAACGGATATATTGTTGATTTAATTCCTCGTATTTTGTTTGAAAATCTGATTTTTCTTCTGTTTCTTCAGTCTGGGTATTTTCTTCTTCTGCAACGAGGTCTTCGTTTTTGAACGGGTTTGAAGTATTTTCGCTCATAATTTCCTCCTTATACTTTTTATTATAATTTATGAAATATGATAAACAAGGAAAATTTATTATTTTTTAATAATCTTTTTTAATTTATATTGTGAAAAATAAGAACACAGTTTATAATAAGAATACAGAGGATTTAACGTAATAAAAGGAAACAGAATAATACTAAAACGTAGTCACAGAGCCAATTTCGGTGGGGGAATGGAGGCTTTTTAGTTAATCTCCTTGACAAAAAGAAGAATGCCTTTACCTTAGCTGAAACATTAATCGCATTAGGCGTAATCGGGATAGTAGCGGCATTAACTTTGCCATTATTATTAACAACAATTAACGATAAGATAAAGAGTCATCAAATAGAAGTATTTAATCGTAAATTTGCAAAAGGAACGGATTTATTAAATATAGAGAATGGCATTGGCCCATATTACAAATCTAGCACTCCGAGTTATGAATTTGTTCAAGCATTATCTAAACATTTAAAGATAGTAACAATTTGTCATTCAGGAGAAGATATGAAAAACTGTTTTCCTGAAAAAGTTACAACATTTGATTTAGGAAGTGGAGTAAAATTATGCGATGTTGTACCTTTTAATGGCACTCCTAAATTAGGAAAAGATAATTGTTTATTTAAAATTACAAGTGGCAGTAACTCCGGAAAATGTCTTGTACCTCCGACAACTACAGTTGGACGAGTTTCACAAAGTAGTGCAATAACAGCTTGTGGCGGAAGTGATAATTTGCCTAGTGAGGCAGATTTGAAATTGCTTGCAGAATCAATTTATGCAGACAGAGGGCGTGCAACTACTTATAAGAGTGGTTTTACTTTTTACAGTAACCCTTTTAAAAAAGATGAGTTTAAAAATGTAGCAGAATCATTAGGTCTTCAACTTTTAGGATTATCTTACAATGACCCATATTTTATTATTTGGAGCTCTACAAATTGTTATTTTTGGGATTTTTATCCAGATTATCAAGGAAAGGAGAAATATTGTAGTGCAACAGCATATGTTCTATGTACTGGAGATTAGACTAACTTAATATTTATAAGAAACTAGAATTATTTAAGGTAAATGCATTATGTTTGTATTTACCTTAAATTTTTAAATTGTCAAAACTTTTGTTTGTAGTACCATATTATTGTGTGTTACAAAAAGAAAGGATATATTATTATGACAAAACTTTCACCGTTACAAATTGAAAGGCTTAAATATGAACCAAAACTTCCTCAAAGTCTTCAACATGGAATCAATTCTTTAGAAATGATTGAAGGTGCTCCAACGGAATCTGTTGGAGATCAGGAAGATATTAAAAATTTATTCCCAAATACTTACGGAAAACCATATGTTACATTTAACGTTTCATCTTCTTCAAAATCTTCAGAGGCTGTTAATGTTGGTGTAATTCTTTCAGGTGGTCAAGCTCCTGGTGGTCATAATGTTATTGCAGGTTTATATGATGCATTAAAATCTGCAAATCAAAATAGCAAATTATACGGATTTTTAGGAGGTCCAAGTGGTATAATTGATGGTAAATATGTTGAATTTGATGATGAATTTATCAATGCCTATCGCAATACAGGCGGATTTGACATTATAGGTTCAGGTCGTACGAAACTTGAAACGGAAGAACAATTCCAAAAATCATTGGCTGTTTGTAAAAAATTAAACATTTCTGCTGTTGTAATTATAGGTGGTGATGATTCAAATACAAATGCTGCTATGCTTGCTGAATGGTTTATAAAAAATGATGCAGGTATTCAAGTTATCGGGTGCCCGAAAACAATTGACGGCGATTTAAAAAATGAACAAATTGAAATATCTTTTGGTTTTGATACTGCTACTAAAACATATGCAGAACTAATTGGAAATATTGAACGTGATGCAAATTCTGCTAAAAAATATTGGCATTTTATTAAAATTATGGGAAGAAGTGCTTCTCATGTTGCGTTGGAAGCATCATTACAAACTCAGCCAAATATAACTTTAATTTCTGAAGAAGTTCAACAAAAGAAAATGTCTTTAGCTTCTATAATTGATTACATGGCTGATATTATTGTAAAACGTGCAAATGCTGGTAAAAATTTTGGTATAGCCGTAATTCCTGAAGGATTGATTGAATTTATTCCTGAAATGGGTTCTATGATTGCAAATTTAAATGATATTATGCCTTCATTGGAAAATGATTCTGCTTTTGTTAATGCAACTACTATTCGTGAGAAATTTGATATTGTTGAAAATAGACTTGATAGTGCAAATGCTTCTGTATATTCATCTTTACCAACTTTGATTAAAGAACAATTACTTGCTGATCGTGACCCGCACGGAAATGTTCAGGTTTCTAAAATTGAAACTGAAAAACTTTTAATTGAAATGCTTGCAAATAAACTTGATGATTTGAAGTTGCAAGGTGATTTTATAGGAAAATTCTCTGCTCAATCTCATTTCTTTGGTTATGAAGGCCGTTGCGCATTTCCATCAAATTTTGATGCAGATTATTGCTATTCTTTGGGTTATAACGCTTTTGCTCTAATTTCAAACGGTTTGTCCGGTTATTTATCATCTATAAAAAACCTTACCAAACCTGCTTCGGAATGGGTTGCAGGCGGAGTTCCTCTTACGATGATGATGAATATGGAAAGACGCAACAATAAAATGAAACCTGTTATTAAAAAAGCTCTTGTAGAACTTGACGGTCCTGTTTTTAAGAAACTTGCTGATAATCGTGAAGATTGGGCTCTTAATGACAGATACTTATTCCCTGGTGCAATTCAGTATTTCGGACCAAGTTCTGTTTGCGATATTACAACTGTAACTTTACAGTTAGAACAAGAAAGAGAATTGGCTTCTGTATAGTTGAATACATCATTTAATTTTAAAAGACCGCTTTATCTAAAAGCGGTCTTTTAATATTTTGTAATATATTTCATTTCTATATTTTGAAAAATAATATTAAATAATTTTGATAAAAATTTTATTTATTTTTTATTTTTTTTGTAAAAAAGTGCCGATATTACACTATTTGAACACTATTCTAAATGTAAAGTTTTGTTAAAAATTTAAATATTAGAATAAAGAAATTATTCAAAAAAGTCGTAACATGAGATATAATATATATAAGAGATATACTACAATTTTTACATAACATAAAAATTTGGTATAATTCTTGCAGAAAGGTGGCAAATATGAGCAACCTGCAATTTCAAAACGATATAGAAAAACTGGTGGAAATTTTACCGCAAAGAATCAGACAATGTCTGACTTTTGAAAAACTAGACGATGCGATTGAAATCGTTCTCGATCTTGGCAGAGTTCCGGAAATTCGCCATTCAGATGGTAAGATTGAATATCTTGAATGTAATAGTGTAGGGATACAGGATTTAGAATTTATAACAGAAAGAATTCCTGAATTTACATCTGACAATCGTTCAGGAATTGCGGGGACTTTACATCGTATAAGTGCAATAAGAAATCGTCAAAATAAGATTGTTGGTTTGACTTGCCGTATTGGACGTGTTGTAACCGGTACAATTTCTTGTATAAAAGATATATGTTTACAAAATAAAAGTATATTATTCTTAGGCCGGCCAGGGGTTGGTAAAACGACAAAACTTCGTGAAATATCAAGACTTGTCGCTGATGAACTTGCAAAACGTGTAGTTATTGTTGATACTTCAAATGAAATTGCAGGAGATGGTGATATCCCGCACCCTGCAGTGGGACATGCACGCAGGATGCAGGTTCGTCAGCCTGAATTTCAAAAGGATGTTATGATTGAAGCTGTTGAAAATCATACTCCGGAAGTCATAATTGTTGATGAAATTGGTACTGAAGAAGAAGCTCAGGCTGCCCGTACAATTGCAGAACGCGGTGTTATGCTTATAGCTACTGCACATGGTAATACATTGGAAAATCTTATAAAAAACCCTACTTTATCTGATTTGGTTGGTGGTATTCAATCTGTAACTTTGGGTGATGATGAAGCAAAGCGTCGTTCTTCGCAAAAAACAGTTCTTGAACGTGAAAAACAGCCTACATTTGATATTGTAATAGAAATTTTGGATAGAAATACCTTAGCTGTTTATAAAGATACCGCAGAAGCTGTAGATTATATTTTGAGAGGATGGCCGATACGTCCTGAAATCAGAAAAGTTGATAAAACTTATGAATTTACAGCTCCTGCATTGGTTTCTGCCTCTCAAAGAGTTCCTAATGTAATTGATAAAATTAATAAACTTGATGAAACAATAGAACATCCTGAGAGTTTAAAATTTAGTTTTTCGAGACAAAAGTATGTAGAAGAGGTGAAAAAATTCAAAAAAATCTATCTTTATGCAGTTTCAAGAAGTATTGCTGAAAAAGTAATTGAAAGATTAGATTTGAATGCAGAAATTACTCGCAGTATTGATGATGCAGATATTGTAATTGCTCATAAAAACTTTGTAAAAGGCGGTGCAAAAGTTCTTTCAACTGCTGAACATGACAGATTGCAAATATTTTATGTAAAAACAAATTCTATGGCTCAAATTCAAAAAGTTATAAAACAAGCATTAGATATTGCTGAAGTAAAAGACACTCCAAATTTTTATGATGTGACAGAAAAAGCATTGGATGAAGCAAAAGCTGCTATTGATAAAGTTCTTGCAGGAACAGTTAACAATGTTGAACTTTCTCCTCAAAATCAACAAATACGAAAGCTTCAACACGAACTTGTTGAACAGCATAATCTTGAAAGTACCTCTGTTGGCGAAGGAGAAGAAAGACATCTTCGTATAGTTGGCGGAACTGATTTTAAAGAAGGATAATATAAATTCTTATAATGCAAGCTTGAAAACTAAATCAAAAAGTTGTATAATTTACATATACAACTTTTTAGGAATTTTGGTTATGAAAAAAGCTTTTACAACTGCGGAACTTCTTATTGCAATGACAATTATCGGTGTTGTTGCAGCATTGGTTATGCCTGGATTTATGCAAGATTATTCAAGAAAAATTTATGTTACACATATTAAAAAAGTATATGGTTTAATTTTGTCAGGAGTTGAACAAGCTTGTGCTGATGGTGGTGTATCTAATTTTAAAATGACAAAATATAGTAAATCAGGAAATGAAGAAGAATTTTTAACAAAATATCTTAAAATAAAAGACACATCTAACATTTTTGCCGACAGTTATAAATCAATATCAGGAGAATCTTTGGAACTTTCTTTAACGGGAACTTCTGTAAAATTAGCCGGTTCTGAATCTGTTAATATGTCATGTGATGTAAACTCTATTTGTAAATTTACTGTTGATGTAAATGGAACAGAAAAACCAAATATTGGTGGTAGAGATTTATATACTTTTACTGTTAATCCGACAGAAAATATTATTGAAGATGCTGATGACGCTGACAATTGTGCTACAAATGCGAATGGCTCAGGTTGTTTGCAAAAATTGATTGATAAAGATTGGACAATGGATTATTAATGAGGCAAATTATGAGAAATATAAAATGTAAGAAAAAGGCATTTACTCTTGCAGAGGTGTTAATTACACTCGGAATTGTCGGTGTTGTTGCAGTATTAACAATACCTTCGGTTATGGAAAATTATAAAAACAGGCTTTTTGCTACGCAACTTCAAAAAGCTTATTCTCAGGTTGTTAATGCTGCAGAAACTATAATGAGCGACGAACATGTAGATAATTTTTATGAAACAAGTGCGACAGATGAAGATGATACAACAAATTATAAATCAGGACCTTCCTATTTTCTAAATAAATATTTCAAACATGCAAAAATTGATTCCGGAAACAATGTAAAAAAATTTTATGGAAGTAGTTATGAATCAATTATGGGTGATAATGCCGGAAGTTTTGGGAATACAAATACTTGTATAAGAACTAAGGCAGGTGCAACTATTTGTACAGATTATGATTACAATAATAATGGAATATTTCATGTGTGGATAGATGTAAACGGAGCGGATGAACCAAATATAGCCGGTCGTGATGCTTTTATATTAAATATTACTTCAGATGGTTCTGTAGAAGATTTTGGAAGTGGAAGTTGCGATTCATGTAATGAAAAAACTTCTTCATACGGTCACATAGGTGATTATTCTTCAGGTTGTTTTCAGTGTATAGTAGATAAAAATTGGAAAATGGATTATTAATGAGGGAAATTATGAAGCATATAAAATGTATGAAAAAAGCATTCACACTTGCAGAAGTTCTGATTTCTCTTGCTGTAATCGGTGTAATAGCAGCTCTTACGATACCGTCTTTGATAAATTCTTATAAAACAAAAATTTATGGTTCACAATTAAAAAAAGTTTATTCTCAATTAACAACTGCTGCAAAAGAAATTATTACTGATGAACATGCAGATTCTCCGTTAGTAAATGATAATGGCGAAGAAGATGAAACAAAAAAGGGTTTTTATTATACATCTGCAGGTACTGAAGATGGAGTTGCTGATTTTTTAAATAATTATTTAAAAAACAGCAAGAAAGATTGCGGAACAGGAAAAACAAAAACTTGTCTTGCATCTTCATATAAATCAAAAGACGGAGAAGATATAGGTTCTGTAACGGATGATTATTATTGTGTTCAAACTATAAATGGCGCATCTGTATGTATAGTTTTTGATGATAAATATGCATGGGATCATAATACTGGTCCACAGGACTACATGGGAGCAACAAGGCTTGTTGTCGATGTAAATGGAATTAAAAAGCCAAATAAGGCAGGTGTGGATCTATTTGTTATGAAAATAGATAATAATGGTAATATTGAAGATTTAGATGATGGAGATAATGGAGAAGCTCGTGCAATAGGTGCTCTTGAGGAAGCTTGTGCCGGTCATCTTAAAACTTTTATAGAAAACGGTTGGAAATAGTACGGTTGTTTGGTTGATAAAAAATCTTTTTTGATTTAGAATACCGCTTGTAAATGGTACTTAAAGAAAAGGAGATTAAATTATGTCAAGAAAACCAATTATTGCAGGCAACTGGAAAATGAATCTTTGTCAAAATGAAGCAAAGTCATTATTTGAAGGAATAAGTGCATTTGTTTCTAATTACAAAGCTACAGAACTTCCTACTGTTGTAATAGCACCAGTATTTACATCTATTAATCAAGTTCATTCAATTCCTTGTGATTGTGGATGTAATGGTTATAAACTTTCTGTTGCAGGTCAAAATTGCCACTGGGAAGCTTCAGGAGCTTATACTGGTGAAATTTCTGTTGAAATGTTGAAAGATGCAGGATGTTCTTATGTAATTATTGGGCACTCTGAAAGAAGACAATATTTTTCAGAAACAGATGAAATGATTAATAAGAAAGCAAAAGCAATTTTAGCAGGTGGTTTAATACCTATTATTTGTTGTGGAGAATCTTTAGAACAAAGAGAAGCAGGAGTTACAGATTCTTGGATTGCAGGTCAAATCCGAAAAGCTTTAGAAGGAATTTCTTCAGATGATGTTGCCAAATCAGTAATTGCTTATGAGCCAATTTGGGCAATTGGTACAGGAAAATCTTGTGATGCCGAAGAAGCAAACAGAGTAATCAAAATGATTAGAAGCGTAGTTGCAGAATGTGCCGGTCAAGCTTCTGCAGATTCAATCAGAATTCTTTACGGTGGATCTGTAAAACCTTCAACAATTGAAGAACAAATGTCTAAATCAGACATTGACGGGGCTTTAATTGGCGGAGCGTCACTAAAAGCTGACAGCTTTAATGAAATTATTGAAAAAACAATGAAAATTTCGTCAAGTTGCTGTTGTTAAGTATAAATTTTTGATAAAAAAATCGGTTAAGCATATTATTTTTTGCTTAACCGATTTTTTTTCCCTTGCGAAAATTCAAAACATAGTTTATAATAAGAATACAGAGGAATTAACTGGATGAAAGGAGATATAACAATGCTAAATCGCAGTCAC
>JAGAXG010000019.1 GCA_017941035.1 bacterium
CAACATTCCCGCCACGATATCCGATACAATGTTTAGATAATAATTCTTTTATCTTTAAAAAATCTCTTTCAATCGGTTTTGTTTGTGCGTTATAAGGCAGAGCAAAATGCACCTGAACATTTAATTCATCAAGCATTGATGTTGTTCTTGCTTTATTGGTGTCAATTTTTATAATTCGTCTGCCTCCGGCAAAATCTTTGCAGCGATAATCTTTACCGTTATCAATAATTACATCTTCTGGTAGTCCATAAGCATCTGCCGCATAATAAAAAGTTTGAAAAATATGGTCAGAGTTTGGATTCCCGCTTTGTAACAACCAACCGAGCCACTTGCCTGATTTGTAGTCCCGCCAAGCAGTGACCCATGGGAATACAACATCCCCATCTTTTGTCATACAAGCAATATCAATTTGTGCGTGGTCAGATACCCATACTTTGCCGCAGATGATATTTGAATAATCTCTTTCAATATAATTGCCGTATTTACGATTCCAAGCAGAATCACCATAACGAGCTAAATAAATGCTTTGTTTTGGTACTTCTTTTTCAAGTCGTCTTTTAAATGACATAAAACTTGGAAAAGTTAATTTATCCGCTCCAAATGTTCGCATAGCATAACCAAGCGTGGAATCCCAACAACTTTTTAATGATGGTGCACCTTCAACTAAATATAAATTTTTGAAATACTCAAAATAAGAATCTGTAACAGTACTTTTGTTAGATTTAGCACCATATTTTGCTAATAAACCTGCAATACCATCATTTTTATATCGTCTTCGCATCCTAATTATTGAAGGATATGATGTTTTATATTCAGGATTTTCAGCATTCCATTTTGATATATATTCTTCAAGTTTTTCACCTTTTAAATTAATAGCTTCTTTTACAATATTTATATATTTATCAGCTTGAATTTTTGCCCATGATGGTGCATTAGAATATTCCTCAGAAATATCTTGTTGTTCCTGATTATCAAAATTATTTATTGAGTTTGCATTTATATAATAATTTGTTTTTTTGCCGTCTTTGATAAGTTTATAAATAAATTCACCTTTTCGGCAACGATCTCTGAGTGTCTTTATCTTAATTGACAAAAGATTGCAACACTCCTCTTCCGAAACCCACTTTTGGCTATTATTTATATTTGTATCAATCATCAATGTATATGTAGTCCCTTACCCTTACACCCAACAGTTTTTCAAAAATAAAAATGTCAATTTCCGGTTTATTTATTTCTCCTGTCAGATGTCTGCTAACAACACTTTTTGATAGATGTAGAGCTTGTTGTATCTCTTTGATTTTAATGTGCTTAACGGCAACAATTTCTTGGATAAACATTAGCCTTCTGCAATAATCACAAATTTCCATATTTTACAATTCCTCTCTTGTATAGTTATTCGACCTATAATTAAGCGGTAATGTTTTTTTAGATATTTAGAATTGCCTAGTTGACTAATCTTTTTTGCACAGCAGAACTAAACCCCCTATTAAGGGATATTAATTCCTTCGGGTGCAAATATATCTATCTAATAATTTTATTATATTTTATCGACCGAATATTAAAAGAGCAGTTTGATGTAGAAACGGGAATTTTCCCACTGCTAAAACAGTAAAATCGTTTTTTAATTTTAATAAAAAATACAAATTTTCCACACGACTATTACATAAAAGGCTAATTTAAAAATTAGGGAAAAGTTTATTACGCAATATTAAGCAAATTTTGTTTCAAATCTTGGTATAAATACGCATATTCTCTACATCTTCGCCATATTGATTCGGCTAATCTGTGGAACATATAATTTTCATTCATATTGTGGCTTTCAATTCGTGCAAGATAGCAATACATATTTTTAAATTCCCTAATCTCAGTCTTGGTAAAATTCTTTTCTAAACTCGCTCTCAAAAGTTTATCGCACACAAAAACCCGATCGTTATAAACATAAAAGAATGCATATTTTTCGTAAAACTTTCTGTACCTGCCTTGTTTTGGTTTATCAAAAAAGGATTTCAACAATAGTTTATATTGCCGTTCATAAATCATTTTCCTAAAAACTCCATAATAATTACACACGCAGTTGCTGTTTACACCTATAATTTCACATAATTTTTGTGGCGGAATTTCTAAGCAAAAACCTTTTATTATAATATCTATCTCTTCAGGTGTTCTATATTCTGCCATTAATTTAAAGTTTTTATTTTCAATATGTCCTCGCGCCGGCATTTTTTCTAAACAAACAATCTCGCCATTTTGCTCCTGAATAAAGCCTTCATTTTCAAGATATAAAAGTGCTGTTTTAATTATATTCTCATCTGTTTCTAAAAATACAATTAGTTCATTAAGCGTGCATTTTTTCAATCTTCGGCAAAGCTTTAATACTTGGTCTTTCATTAATTCGTCCTTTCAATATATCTTCAGTAATTTCACTTAAACAATTTGTCTCGGCTGTTTTTTCAAGTTCATCTATTGTCTGAACTATTTTTCTAAATTGATTTGTCCGAGTAGCAAGATATTTTATTGCATCAGATGTAAATGTTAAATCAGTCATTTCAGTTAATATTTCTTGAATATCGGATTCGTCATAATGCTCAAATTTAAGTTTTTTATAAATCCTGTCCTCAAAATGTTTATACCGAGCGATTTTTATATCTACATTTCCCATCCCCGATAATACAATAGGCGTAGCGGTTAAATCCTGAATATCCCTCAATATTTCAATTGCGTTTCTACTGAATAAATAATCAACCTCGTCAACAATAATTATTTTTGGTTCTGTTTTTAATTGTTTTACAATTTCATCCAAATTATCCTGCATACTGTGAAATGGTCTGATACTTAAATCGAGCAATATTTCTTTTAATAATCCGTTTTGAGTAATATCATTGTTTGCCCTTATATATATTGCATCATTTTTTGTTGCCCACCAAATAAGTGTCTGTGTTTTACCAAGTCCATGACTACCGTAAACAAGAGCAAGTTTTGGTATATTGGGTGGTAGTTTCTTTAGTCTGTCCATAAGTGAAACAAACTTTTTCACGTTTTTTGTTTTTACAAATGTTTTAGTGTTCATTCTTCACCTCCGTATAAATCATAATATTCGTCACTTCTAATAAAATTGGTAAGCCACTTTCTATCTTCAGGATTGGTACAGCCATGAGCCATAAACCATTCGTATTTTTCATAATTTGAATTGAACATCGGCTTTTCCATTTGCTGTTCACGTTCGGTCAATTTGCGTTCAAGAGGAAGTTTTGGCTGTTCAAATTCCTCTATTTGATAAATCGGTTCAGGTTCAATATCCAAAACCTGAAGTTCCTCTTTAGGAAATGTTGCTTTTACTTTTTTAATCAATTTATTTTTAATTTGTTGCTGCTTTTTATATTGCTGTTTGTATTCTTCCATATCTTTGACAGTTCCGAGAACACGAGCCATCGGATGCACTTTTTGAACTCTATGAGCAATACATAAAAATTCCCCTTTAGTTGAATAAACATATATTTTCGATAAATCAAAAAGCGAGTAGCGGATATTTACTTTATCCCGAATACCAAGTATTGCCTCACTCCTGTAATGCATATTTAAGAATGTAATTCCATGTTTGTTTATTGTTCTTGACTCTGTCTTCATCATTAAATCATTTAATCTTTGAACAGGAATGTCCTGTTTTTGAACAGTATTTAACATATCTTTGATTGTCATATCTTTATTATTCGGACAGGGTTGGTTATTATGAAATTCAATCCAACTATTAATATATTTAGATGCTTCCGCTACTGTTGGAATATGATTACCGGTTAATTTTTTATGCCATTCTGCGTGTAAATGCTCTCCACGTTTTAGCCACGCAGGTTTTGTTTCAATACTTGTTCCGATATAACTTGGCATTCCCTTTTCAAGTTCCTCTTGAAATTCTAAAAAGAATCGCTCAATTACTTTTGCACGAGCATTATATGGTTTAGCAAAAACGGAGTGTATATTTAAATTTTGATACACTCCGTTAAATTGTTCTTCCTCAAAATCTGTATTTTGGAAGAATTTTGCCTTAAAACCTTTGCCGTTATCCTGATACACAACTTTAGGAATAACTCCGAGATTTAATATGGCATTTCTCAAAGCAGATGCAATACATTGGGTTGATTCAGTCATCATAATTTCATATCCGACAAGTGCGGTTGATTTCCAATCTAAAAAACCAACGAGTGTTGCTCTCGTTGGCTTGCCTGTAAATGGATTAATAACTTGGAAATTAAGAACATGACCATCTGCCACAATTACATCCCCAACTTCAATTTTAGAAATATCTCTTTCAATATATGGTTCGACTTTATCGTGATATGCTTTCATTCCCTCTCGTCTTAAAACCCATTCAGCGTAATTATTTTTTCTGTAATTATCTGCAAATCTTTTAAAAGTTAAATCACAGGGGAAATGTTCATAACCTCGCTTTCTTAAAATTTCCTTTGTTAATTTAATTGCTTTACCATAATTATACTGACTTGGATGAAGTAATAATGTTAATAATATATATTTCATCTCATCATTTAAAATTGTGTTATATTCTCCCTGCTTTGTATATTTGTAATTCGGCTGTAAACATTCTGCATTTTCGTGTTGTTCATATTTCCTCAACCAACGATGCAAAGTTCCAATTGAAATGCTTCCGATAAATCGATATGCTTTCGGCAGCAACAACCCTGAATTATATGCATCTAAGAAATCAGAATCAGCTTGTTTTTTAGTTTGATAATTTTTCCTGAATTTAATTAATGCTAAAACAATATTGATTCTAAAATTAGCAACCATTTTTGCATTATCTGAAACGAATTGAGGCGGCTGATAATTTAACGGAACTATCGCTGTTGATTTCGTTTCATTTTTTCTTAAATTATCCTGTAGCTCAGGTTCTAAACTTGAAAACAATATTTCATAAGAAGTTCCGCCATTAACCTGAACCTCTCTTGAAATATATTTACTTTCAGGTTTATTCAATTCCAAACGAATTGATCGGGTACTTTTTAAACCTTTTGCCTCTGCAATGTCTTTAATATTTATATATATATTATTCATGGTACAAACACATTAACTCTGAAGTTCAAGGATTGGAACACGACTTCCGACCATTGTGTCGGTTTTGTATCAATAAAAAACTCGGAGCTGATAATTCAACTCCGAGCATCCTCAATCTCTCTCCTAATTTTATGCATTAACAGGTGTTGGAATATGCTGCCTGATTTCCGTATCGGCTATCATAAGGATTTCACTAAATTGTAGATGCACCTCACTTAAAGGTTGCTGCTCGTCAGATGTATCGGTTAATCTGAATCCCTTATCGGCGCAGTCAATTATTTTTGTAAGTATGTCACCCGCCTTTTTTAATTCATCTGTTAAGGTTTCAAAATCAGTCAGTTTTTCAACTAGCGGCAAAAGTTCTGAATTTGTTAATTCATAAATACTTTTGAATAACGGATTTAATTTTTCATCATTTACAGTTTTTTTGCTTCCGTCATCAGAAACAGTAATTATCCTTTTGACTTCATCAATAATTTCATCATGTACAGAAGTGATTTCTGAATTTGTTTCCATAACCATTTCCTCCTTTTCAACTTGTTCGACATTAATGTCAGAATTTGTAACTTGTTTGTTTTCCATTTTTACCTCTACTTTCTGCCTGTTTTTTCAGGCAATCACAAGTTACCTCTTTAAAATTAAATTAGAAGTTTATGTGTTGATTTTGTATCAATTCAAATTAATCAAATTTTCGGCAAAAATTATCCAACTTGCTCACACTTTCCTATTCCAAAATAATCGTACTATCCGTAAATAATCAAACTTGTGTTACATTCAGTCAGGGAAAAGGTTAGAAACCAATAATCATACTATCCGTTAAAGAGCAGAAAACGAGCAAGTACGAGCAGTTTGATTATTGGTATATTAAAATACTTCCGACCGACAAAACCCAAACACACAGCCACTTTTCCAAAAATAATCATACTATCCGTTAGTAATCAATCTGCTCGTTAGGATACACGGACATTTTAACTCAACCGACTTCCGAACTCTTAAAATCGCTAGGATTTACTAAACTTGGCACTTTTGCCTACTATATTTATTTACCTCTTCCGACCAAATGTCCTGTTATAAGGTAGACATGGTACTCAATAAGAAAAGCCCAAACTTTAATATTTACGGGCTTTTTAAGATTAGGAGGAGGTGGGATTCGAACCCACGGTACGCTTGCACGTACGACAGTTTTCAAGACTGCTCCGATCAACCGCTCTGGCACTCCTCCAAAACAATTTTTCTTCGTGTAAGATTATTCTAACCCATAAATGTATATTGTCAAGATTATTTTTATGTTAAAATCCAAAAAAAAGGAGTTTTATATGTGCAAGCTTAATTTTATAGTTGATAATGAAAAATGCATCCACTGCGGACTTTGCATACAAGATTGTGAAGCTAAAATTATAGAATTTAATTCCGAAAAAATCCCACATATTTTAAAAGAAAACGAAAAACACTGCATAAAATGCCAGCATTGCCTTGCGATTTGTCCTAATGGGGCTATTTCAATTTTCAATAAAAATCCGCAAAATTCAATTGAATGCAGTAACTTTCCGGATAGCAATCAACTTTTAAATCTCATTAAATCCAGAAGAAGTATTCGCAACTACAAAAGCGAAAACTTAAACCAAGAAACAATGGAAAAACTTAAATCCATGCTTAAATACCCGCCAACAGGATGCAACGATCACAGACTGCATATTTCAATTGTTGAAAACATTGAAGTTATGAACAAAATTCGCAACAGAGTTAATAACACTATTAAGAAACTTTTTCTTTCCAAAACACTAAATCCATTAACTAAAAAGTTCGATCGTTTCAAAAATTCTTTTATTAGCGGTGAAGATTTAATTTTTAGAAATGCTCCGCATATGATTGTTGTTTCAACCCCAATTGACGCTCCTTGTGCACCGGTTGATCCTGCAATATTACTAAGCTACTTTGAACTATACGCCCAAAGCCTTGGAGTAGGAACTTTATGGTGCGGATACGCAGAAATATGCTTCAAACTTATGCCAGAAATATGTGAAATACTAGAAATTCCTCAAGGATACAAAGTGGGATACGTAATGCTGTTTGGTCCAACAGACAGGACATACAAAAGATCTACTCAACCGGAGGAATACGAAATTACAACAGTTCAAGCCGATAAAGAAATTAGTCTTTCCACACTTGATAAAATAAAAAGATTGTTTTGGAATTCACTAAGATAAATTATTTATCAAAATTCATTTGAAGCCAATTGAATCTATGATTTCCTACTAAATTTGTATTCAACGCGAGTTCTCTTGCTTCAGTATTATCTTCAAGACTAAATTCCGGATTGCAAATAACCTTAAATTTGTGGCTTTCACTTATCTTATCAAGTTCGAAAGTGTTATACCTTTCTGAAATTTTCTGAGAAATAACTTCAGATAAAGATGAAGAATGATGTTTTCTCAATGCTTTATCTAAAGCGAAACCCAAAGGTCCGGTTACAATGAGTCCATTTGCACCTTCATTTTCTTTAATTACTGCGAATTTTGCCAGACTTGATGCATATTTGTCAATTGCACTTCGCCTTGCATGTTTAAAATCTTTCGAAAAATCATCTGTTACCTTTATACTATTTTCATCGTAGAGCGTATATATAGGTTTTAAGACTTTTTCACTTGCAGGATCAGAAGAATCTTTAGGAGCTAATTTTTTTAATGATAATAAAAGATTTTTTAATTTTTCACCTTTTGCACCTTTTGGAAGTATAAAAATTTCTGAAGTAACAACTTGACCGACTCCACAATTTGCTATTTCAGGAACAATTTGTTTATTTATACCCATCGCATTACAAAAATTAGTTATTAATTTAGATGCTGAAGCTCCTGCATTTGCTATTTTAACAAGTCCTTGCTCATCAGTAAAATAACTGCTACCTGTTGCATCAACAATTGCTGAAGTTTCGGATACGGCACGAATATTAGAAATTCCGCATCCTCCGCCAGTTATAGCAACCGAATAATGATCTCCGGCATGAAGCATATTTTTTTCATTTAATTTATTTGCTATTGCAAGACCACTTCCCATAGAATCTTGAAATAATCTTACATTACAATTTTTCGCAATTTTTACGCCTGCTTCTTTTAAAAATTTTGGCATTAAATTAAAATCAATATCACTCATTCCAAGAGAATTTTGTCCGCGAATATTATCAGCATATAAAAGTTTGTTATTATAAACAGATCCGGGCATAAAAAATACAAGATCTTTTACTGTTTTGTCTTTTGGGTTGATTTTAAGCCCCTCTTGGTAGCATTGAGCCATTTTCCCAGCCAATTTTCTTAAAAAATCTTCAGCAGAAGAATAAACTCTTTCACCTTGCGTATTTACAATATTTTTCATTTTATAAATTGTTTTATTACTCTTATTTGGAATAATAAGAGCTTTTAAAGAATTTTCGCCAACGCTTCCTCCTACATCGATTAAAAACCTGCTTGAAAACGAAGGATTATTTTTATATTGACCATTACTAAAACTTGAAACAGGACTTATCTGCATATATTTTACCCCCAATACATAAATAAATATAAAAGACTAAAACCCTGTAAAAATAATTTTTGCCATTATGATAAAAATAAAAAAAAGGAAGTGCTCCGGTAAATGAAAGGAGCCGGAGCACAATAATGTAAAGCATATCAAGTCCGATTCGGTAGACTTGATGTTATGTTATTAGTTTTTTGTTATTTTGACGTTGTCAAAACATATTTAGCTGCGTTAGTTGCAGGTTCAACAGTTGCATCGTGGAATACAACAGGATAAATATCTGTCATATGGTTAGCATCTGCACCTACTGTACAAGGTGATTCAGGATTTAAAGTAGGAGCTGTAATTGTAGCTGAACCAGTACCGCAAGCTACTTCTTTGTTAGGTAATGTTGCACCGTTTACGTCGATAAAACCGATACAGCCATTTAATGAACCTCCAGATTTCAATTGATTATTAGTTAGAGGTGTCCCAATAGCTAAAGTACAACCTTTTGCACCTGCAGGGAATGCTATTAATGATCCGTCTGCAAGACCATACATTATATATCCGGAAGGTGCTGAACCTTCTACTCCTTCGCTATTTGATGAAGTAGCTTCATCCCCAGATCCTGCCGCGGCAGTAGCTTTACCAACTGTATATGTCTTAACTAATGTATATGTTCCACTTTTGCTTGAAACTTTAGTTGCATCTGTCCCGTAATCTGTAGCACCTGCTAATGTTCCGTTTAAAATCGCGCAGAATGTCAATTTGCTATCAGGATTGTCCTCTGCCCCTGCAACTCCATTCTCTCCTGCTGCTGTACATGCTGCTGTAGTTGCTCCGTAATCAATGTCATACTGAGCTTGTGCCATCAAACCTGCTTGGTTCAATGTTGATAATGTTTTCTTAAACTGTGATCTGAATTTTGCTGAATTTGTGTTAGCAATCAATGTTGGAATAGTCATTGCTGCAACTACGCCGATGATACCCAAAGTAATCAATACTTCTGCCAAAGTAAAACCGAATTTTTTGTTCATAATCTTTCACCTTTCTTTTTTTAAAGTAAATATAACTTCCCGCGTACATAAAAGAGATAATATCCTCAATTATTGTCCATGCAGTTACGTACATTTTTATTATAACATGTTTAACATTGATTGTCAACATGTTTAACATTGTTAGTTTAAAAATTCAATGGGGATAATATAAATAAGGGATGGATATTATTGATGAAAAGCCGTTTGCAAGAACAACTTGGTAAAAGAATTCAATATCTGAGAAAAATTAAGGGATACAGCCAAGAATTATTTGCCGAAAAAATTGATATTGCAACTAATACACTTAGCAGTATTGAACGAGGTAATGCGTTTATGACTGCAGTTACATTGGAAAATATTGCAAAAGAACTCAATGTTGAACCTAGAGAATTATTTACTTTTTCTGAAATTGATGATAATCAAAAAAAATATGAATACATTAAAAAAAGTCTTGAATTCATAAAAGATGATGAACTAAGACTTCAAATTCTTTATAATGTTACAAAAGGATTATACTAGAGCTTATTATAAATCCTTATCTGATTCTTCAATAGGAGCTCCTATTACACGCTCTATTTCTGCTGCATTTATATTGTAATTTAAAAGGACAGAGTAATAATCAAGCTGAGCATTTAAATATGTATTTTCAGAATCCTTAAACTCGATTGCGTCACCTAAACCAACTTGATAGCGTCTAAAAGCTTGGTATTGTTGTTCTTTAGCCTGTTGAAGGGCGAGTTTTGCAACACGAATACTATCATAAGAATTCATTAAGCTTATATAAGCACTTTTAACACTCAAATATAAATCCTGCTTTTCCTTTTCATAGTCCGCGACAGCTTTTGTATACGAAGCAGTTGCCTCATCGACTTGCTTTTTCAAAAGCATTAAATTTACTCCGGCATATTCTAATTGAACGCCAACTTGATATCCGGAATCACTATTTATTTCACGTCCACCGTGTTGATACGACCCAAAAGCACTTAAATTAGGCGTAAAAGCCCTTTTTGATGCACGAATTGTTAACTCGGATGCTTCCATTCGTTTTTTTGCAGATAGCAACGAAGGTCTGGATTTCTGCGCTATATCAATTAAATCAGCAAAATTAACTTTATATTCTTTGTTATTTAATTCATCCGTCAATACAACTCCAGCAAGTTCAGGAACACCGACAGCATTTGCCAATTCTACTGCCGCAAGCTCAAGAGTATTTTTTGCTTTTATTAAATTTAATTGAGCTTTACCAAGATTGTATTCAGCAAAAGTTACATCTATTTTTGCTTTTTCACCTATATCGTAATAAGCTTTAGCTTGTTTTAGCTGTAATTCATAATCCTGAACCGTATTTTCATAAACTTTTTCTTGAAGTTTTGCAAATAAAAGATTATAATAAGCCACTTTGACATTATATATAACAAGTTCAATACTTGTTTCTGCATCATATCTTGAAGATTCGTAATATTTTTGCGCATTATCAGCCATTGCTTTTGTTTTTCCAAAATCAAACAATAACATGTCAGCAGATATATTTGGGACATAAAAAAGATTATATTTTTGCGGAATCATCTTAGACATAGCTCCCCCCATAGTCATTAGCATGTCGTTACGAGAATAACTAACCCCTGCTCCTATAGTTGGAAAATAATTTGCCCAAGCCTGACCGACTCTTGATTTATAAATCTCTGAATTACTTATTACAGACATAATTACAGGATTATGAATAATCGCTAGTTTTATACAATCTTTTAAAGAAACTTCATGGGGAATATTTACATTATCATCATAATTTATTTTACTATCAATTACTGAAAATTTTGACTCATACATCTTTTCAGCCTCTTCAGATGCTGATTTTCGTTTTTTTTCAGTAAGTTCTAGGGTCTTTAATACGCGTTTTTGATTAACTTTTTGAGTTTTTTCCGGTTTTATAGTTTTAACTTTTTCAATTTTTTTTGCCTCTGCAGTGAATCCAAAAACAAAAGCCGTTATTAACACAGCTAAAATCTTTTTCATTATTCCTCTATCTCCAAATCTTTTTCAGTAATTTCGTGTTTAGGAAATTTGTCAACATATTCTTGTACTATTACATAAAATGCAGGGGTTAATACTGCACCCAAAGTCGCAGCAGCAACCATACCGCCAAACACAGTTGATCCAACTGATATTCTTGAATTTGCGCCAGCTCCGGATGCAAAAATCATTGGTAATACCCCAATTATAAATGCAAGTTCTGTCATCATAATTGCTCTGAATCTTAATCTTGCGGCTTTAATAGCTGAATCCTTCACAGAAAGTCCATTTTCTTCATGTTGCTGCTTTGCGAATTCAACAATCAAAATAGATTGCTTAGCTGCTAAACCAACCAATGTAATCATTCCGACCTGAGAATATATATCAAATGCTTGATTTATCATCAACTGAAAAATCAAAGCTCCTAAGGCCGCAACAGGAGCTATTAATAATACCGCAAGCGGTATTGTATAACTCTCGTATAACGCAACCAAGAATAAATATACAAATATCAATGCAAAAGCAACTATCATTAGCGTTTGGCCTGAAGCTTCTCTTTCTTGGGCAGAAGTTCCTGACCAATCAAAAGTCATATCTGAAGGTAATATCCTTTTTGCAACATTCTCCATAGCTTTCATAGCATCTCCAGAGCTTTTACCGGAAGCCTGCTGTCCTTGTATTTGAACAGATTTATAAAGATTATATCTTGATATTGAAGCTGTTCCTATAGTTTGTTTTAATTTTATCAATGACAATATAGGGACCTGGATTCCATTTTTGTTTGTAACATAAATACCTTCAAGATCAGTTGCTTTATTTCTGAATTTACTTTCTGCCTGTAATTCTACCTTAAACACTCGCCCATACTTGTTAAAATCATTCACATAATAAGTCCCGAGCATAGAACTTAATGTAGAATAAAGTTCTTGCAAATCAACATTCTGAGCCATTGCTTTTGCATAATCTATATCTAAAGTATACTGAGGAACATTTGCCTGAAATGTCGTATTTACACTGGATAACGCTTTATCTTGATTTGCAGCGGCAATAAGTTTTTTCACCCAAAGCTCCATTTCTTGCGGAGTATGATCTCCTTGAGAAAGCATTTGAAATTCAAAACCGCCCATCATACTCATTCCATTGATAGCAGGAGGTGAAAATGAAATAATTGAAGCCTCTTTTGTATTTGAAGCAATTGCCCTAACTTTTTTAAGAATTGCAATATGAGATAAATTCGTAGGTTTACCTTGTATTTTTCGTTTCAGCCATTTAATCGGGCCTATTTTTCTGTAATCATAATCTTTTAATCTTACAATTACAAAGGATGTATTAGAAGCAGCAAATCCTCCAAAAACCGTAAGATTTTCTTTGTCAACACCGTCAATTTCACCTACTTGACTTGCAAATTTAGTTGAAACAGCTTCCGTTCTTGACAAAGACGCTCCATCCGGTAATGTTATTTGTGCCAACAAAACCCCCTGATCTTCATCCGGAATAAAACCAGTAGAAGTTATTCCAAATACAAGCGCAATTAATAATACTATTCCAGTGTAAAAAGTTATTACCAACTTTTTGTTATATACAAATTTTTCAACATATTCCATATAAAAATCTTCAAGTTTGTCAAACATTTGATTAAATTTTACAACTATCCTCATCGTTTTTCTTCCAACACGCTTAAGAATATGTTTACAATGTGCAAAAATATCATTTTTATCTTTTTCACTACATTCATCCTGATTTTTCTTCCCTAAAAAATGAGAACACATAGCAGGAGAAAGAGTTAATGCACATATTGCAGAAATCGCAATAGATACAGCAATACATACCGCAAATTGTTTATACATAACACCGGTCATCCCTCCCATAAAAATTATAGGAACAAATACCGCCATTAAAACCATAGCCATAGCAACAAGAGACGGACCAACCTCTTTCATTGTGAGTTGAGTTGCAATAACAGCAGATTTACCTTCTTCCAGATGCCTATTAACATTTTCAATAACAACAATAGCATCGTCGACTACTACCCCAACCGCTAATACTAAAGCAAATAATGACAATAAATTAATTGACATATTTAAAGCTTTTAAAACAACAAAAGTACCTATCAAGGATACAGGAATAGTTGCACAAGGGACTAATGTCGCCATTCCGTCTCCCAAAAATAAGAAAATGATAATTACGACAATTAAACCTGTTAAAAGTATTGTAAATTCAACTTCTGACATAGACTCTTGAATATAATTAGCATCATCCTTAATCGTAGCAATCTCTAATCCGTTATTTAATCTTGAATTGAGCTCATCAACTTTTTTATGAACTGCTTTAGACATGTTAATAATATTTGCATCCGGCTGTTGAGAAATAATAATTACTGCAGATGGTTTACCTCCGACTAAACCCAAATTCTGATAAGTTTGAGAGCCTAATTCCACTCTTGCAATATCTTTAATTTTAACATTTGATCCATCAATATTTGAACGAATGATTATATTCTCAAATTCTTTTACATCACGAAGTCTTCCTTGAGTTTTCAATGTAATTTGCAAAGCTTGTTCATCATCAGTAGGTCTTTGCCCTACTGCACCAGCAGTAACTTGAGTATTTTGAGCAATTATAGCAGATTTTACTTCTGATGTTGAGATATTTAAACCTGCCATTTTTTGAGGGTCAAGCCATATTCTCATAGAATAGTCACCGGCGCCATATACATCGACATCAGCAACCCCTTCTACACGTTTTAATTCATCTTTAATATATATAGAACCATAATTTGTCAAATCTAACTGAGACCAATTGCCACTTTTTGGAACAAGTGTCAAAATTAATGCTCCGGAACCAGCAGTTCTACTAACCGCAGTAACACCTGTCCTTTGTACTTCTTCTGGTAATTGAGATTGTACTTGTTGAATTCGATTTTGAACATTCATAAGGTTTATATTTTTATCTGTACCAACTTTAAAATACATAGTTAGCTGATACATTCCATCGTAAGAAGTAGAAGTCATATATGCAAGGTTTTCAACCCCGTTTAATTTCTGTTCAAGAACTGTAGCCACTGACGATTCAACAACCTCGGCACTTGCGCCCATATAATTAGCATTTACTCTAATTTGAGGCGGTGTAACATCAGGATAACTTTCTTGTTTTAATCCGGACAGAGATATCAAACCCATTAAAACAATACAAATTGATATTACAAGGGCAAACCTAGGTTTTTGAATAAAAAAATATAATTTTGCTTTTTCAAGTATTTTTTTCATTATTTAAGATCTTTCTTCTGTTTCTTTTCATAATCAGCTTTTGAAATAATTTTAACACTTTGTCTTTCAGTATTTATATCTTGAACACCAGCAACTACAACTTTATCAGTATATTTCAAACCGGATTCAACGATCCAATTGTTATCTATTTCATCAGAAACTTTAATATCCTTTCTAACAACTTTATTATCTTTATCAACAACCCAAACATAGTAACCACTCATCGCATCACCTTTTGTACATGCCTGAGGCACAGCCATATAATTAACCTTTTGAGATGAAACAAGTTTTACACGCATATAATCGCCAGGAACAAGCCATCCTTTTGGATTTTCAAATGTTGCCCTCATCGGTATTGATCCGGAATTTTTATCAATTTGATTATCCACAAAATCTATAATTCCATCTTTTTCATACCATTTACCACCTTCGAATTGAACTTTTACTTTTACACCTTTAAATTCATCACTCACTTTTAGTAATTTCACAAAATCTGATGCTCTTAAGCTAAAAGTTACATATACAGGATCAATACTTGAAACATTGACCAAAGGTCCTGATGTTAAAGTAACATAGTTACCTTCAGTAATTTTAATCTTTCCAATTCGTCCATCAATAGGCGATTTTATAGATGTATAACTTAAATTGACTTTTGCCAGTTGTAATTTTTGTTTCGCGGAGTCTAACAATGCCTGATTTTGATTTCTTGAAGCTAAACTTTGATCAACATAAGAATGACTGACTAAATCCTCTTCAATTAGCGCATTTGCTCTGTTTAATTGCCGTTGAGAATTTAAAAGTAATGCACTGTATTGATTCACATTTGCCTGAGAGTTTCTAACCTCTAATTGATATTCTTGAGGATCTATTTGCAACAAAAGCTGACCTTTTTTAACGAAATCACCTTCATTAAAATATTTTTTCGTTAAAAAACCCGGAACTCTGGCCATTAAATCTACAGAATATTTTGCCTCTACACGTCCTGTTGATTCAGCTGAAATAAATGAATCCATCTTTATAGGATAATCTACTACAACTTCTTTTGGCATACGCATCATCTGCTGCATTATAATTCCGGCAACAAATCCTGAAGCTTTATTATAAATTATAGGAACAATTATTATCAATAAAACAAGTATAGCAAGACGTTTTCTTGTTAATTTAAATTTCATAACTTCTCTCCAAAAATATTTTATTCATTTTCAATCTTTTTTTTAAAGATATTCTTTAAGCTAAATTTTTCTTTTACAGCATCTTTTTTAGCATTTTCAACGGCTTTTTGAGCAGTTTTCTGTGCTTTAAATTCCGCTTTAGCCTGAGCTCTTTCTGCTTTTAACTGTTTAGCTTTGGCTTTTGCTTCAGCTTTAATTTTTGCTCGTTCTTCTTTTTCAAGTTTTTTCGCAGCTTCAAGAGAAACTTCTGATTGAGCATTTTCAACTTCTTTTTTGCCTTCAGAAATAATTTTTTGAGCTTCTTTATCTGCTTTAGCTTGAATTTTTGCCTGTATACGTTCTTCTTTAAGTTTTTGTTTTTCAGCTCTTGCTTTAGCCTTTAATTCTTCTTTTTTTGCTTTAGCTTCTGCTTTTGCTTTAGCTCTTTCGGCTTTTAATGCTTCTTTTTTAGCCTTTGCTTCTGCTTTTTTATTTGCAAGTTCTTCTTTTAAAGAATTCTCATCTGCTTTTAATTCTTCTGTTTTATCTTCGGAGATGATTTCTGTTTTGTTTTCTACACTACTTCCCTCAGTTTGATTTTTAATTTCATTGTCAGATGATACATCAACTTTTGGACGAAGGGCAACTTTATCTTTGTCTAAATCCAAAACAACAACTTCATCTTCAGGTGAAACTACAGGAGCTTCTTTTGTCTGCACCCCGAATTCGGCAGGATTTACATTTGCATGCTTTTCTGCCGGTTTATCATATTTTATTTCAACATTAGGAGTTTCTTTTGTTTCTTTTGCAGAAATTTTTATATTACCTTTTTCCTCCTGCTGAATTATTTTTTCTTCTTCAATAATTTCTTTAACTTTTTGAGAATTATCTTTTTCAACGAGCGGAGATTCCTTATCTATATATACAAAAGGCTCTCCGGAGGCAATATTTGAAGGAGCTTTTATATGTTCTCCGTCAGGATTTTGAGGGACAAATTCTTGTGATTTTACAGAAGTTTGCTCTATTGTTTTTTTAGCCTCTTTTTCAGCATTTACCATTGTTGGCAATTCATTTGAAGCAAGCATTTGAGCTAAAGAAGCCGTACCTATTGAAATTAACTCACTTTTATCAGGAGTTTGCTTCAATTCAGGTTTTAAAACGACCGGAACAGATTGCTTTACTTCTTGAGGTACTTGTCCAGACAAAATGGACAAATCTTCTTGTGACAATTTAGAAGAATATTTTTTATAAGGATAATCTTTTATTGTAGCTAACTTATAATCTGGATTTATATATTGAAAAGTCACCCCTAAATCTTCAAAAGTAGTTCTTATATAATCATATTGATTTTCAATATCATTAGAAGAAATAGTTATTCCTGAATTCAAAAGTTTTGGAAGAGAAGTTAAATAAAAATCTTCAAATTTTTTATAGTCATTTAAAGAAATATTTTCTCCTTTTAAAACTTTTTCATAAGGTTCGATAGCTTTTTTAGCATTAACCAATTGAACAATTACTGGATTTTTCATAGCTTTTTCATCATCCGAAGCAGAACCCTCGCCTTTTGAATGAGAAATTTCTGATTTTAAATAATAAGAATATGTTTCCAGTATCCTATCTTTTTCTGTTACTACCTTTATATCAGCATTATAAATATCTTCAATATTATTTTGAATTTTATTTAAATCTTCTAATGCTTTATCTTTTTCTCCCATTTTATAATATGAAAGAGCACGAAGATAAAGAACTGAGTTATAATTTGAAACATGTTTTAATAATAAAGAAGAAGTTTCTTCAACAACTTTTTGATAAAGTCCTTTATTATATTGAGCAATAGATTTGTAATACTTGCTGTTATAATCATTAGGATTCAATTTTAATGAACTGTTGAAATTTGAAATTGCAAGATCAATATTTCCCATTTGCAAATTATTCAACCCTATGTAAAAGTAATAAGTATAACAATTACTATTTAAAGAAAGAGCTTTGCTAAAATATTCAATTGATTTTTTAGCATCTGACTGAGAAAAGCTCGTTTCTGCTTTATCAAAATAAATTTGACCTAAACTGGCATAAGATTCAAAATCATAAGGATTTAAAGAAATTGCCTTTTCAAAAGAATGCTGAGCATCATTATATTTTTCAAGACCGGACAACGCAACCCCTGTAATATAATGTCCCAAATAATAATTCGGATATTCTGAGGTTACATTTTGAATTTTATATAATGCTTCATTAAAATTATCTTTAGCAATTTCATCAATTGCTCCGTACAAATATTCATCAATCCCCGTAGGATTTAAAGGTTTTCCATATTTTTGAGGACAGTTTATTTGCGTAATTTCTACCTTTTTAGGTTGCGGTAGATAGATATGAGAATTATATTTTACAGCATTTTCATAAGAAGAAGCATATGCAGAATTATTTTGCGCTTTCTGAGCATACATTAATCTCGCATAGAGATTTCCTAATTCAACATTTTGAAGTTGCTCATTTTTATCCGCACCAAGAACAATTGCACTAACATACTTTGTTCCTGTCATAAGCTTGTCACCTGAAGATTTTATATCAACAGCAGTTTGATAATCTTTTTCCGCAAGTGCATATTGTCTTAAAGCATAATATGCATCTCCGCGAAGCTTATATGGCTCATATTTATTTGATTTTGAACTAATATATACTGACAAAAGATCAACCGCAGTTTTAAAATCTTTATTATCAATAGCCTGCTGAGCTTTTTCCAAAGTTTCCTTATTTGCCTTAATCTTAATACTTACACCATCATCAAAAATTTGCTCTTCTCCAGAAAGCATAAGATTTACATTACCGGTTTCTTCACTATATACTGCATTACAAGTTCCAATAAACACAGATAGAACTAATAACCCAAATATTTTAATTTTATTATTCATTTCGTCCCCTAATCAGTCTTTATCTAACAAAATTATACAATAACCAACGCTATAACACAACATTAATTTTTTTTATTTATAAAAAAGAAAAAAAAATTTTTTTCGTTTTATAATAAGTAGTGGCATGGTTTAAACTATATATAAGTTGAAGTGAATAATGGTTAATTTAGCAAATACTATAAAAAATATACTTGTATCTGTCGGTAAAAATAACAAACCAACATATGCTGTTATGGCAGTTGCAACAGCCAACGGTATTTTTAAGCCTATTTCTTCCTTAACTGATAAAAAAGAAAAGCCTGAAGCCAGAAAATATGCCGCCTTAAGAGAGTTTATAACAGAAGTTGTTGCTGTTCCTACATATTGGGCTTGTGGCGTTGGAGCAGGGAAAATAGGAGAAAAACTTTTTAAAGATAATCCGGAGAAAAAAAATATTGCCAAAACAAATATGATGTTTTTAGGAGTTTGTACAGCTGCGTTATTTGTAATTCCCGCAGTTTGTTCACTTGTATTAAAAGGATTAGATAAAATTGTCAAAAAAAATCCTAAGCAAAAGCTAACCGAAAAAGAAGAAATAATACCTGATACTACGAAATTTACGCAAAAGAATCTCACTCAATTTGGAAACATTTATTCTCAAAGGATTTACACATTTGCGAATAGAGGAGGATTAAAAATATGATAAGCTCAATTTTAACAAGTCCTGCTCTTTACAATATTACTCAAACAACTCAAGCTCAGGTCGGAATTGAAACAGGTTTGAAAGCTGTGGGCCGTCCGGGATTTATACTTTTGGACAACGATATTGATAAAAATACAAAAAAATATTCTTCAATGAAAGAATTTTTATATCAAATAACATGCCTTACAGCGTCAATGGCTGTTGTTATTCCTGTTTTTAAGAAAGGTTCTTTTGCAATTGCTAAAAAACTATTTAAAAATGAACCTATATTCAATGCTTTTAAAAATTCCGATGCTTTTAATGATTTTTATAAAATAAAAGAAAACAGGACAGAAAAATTAAGAGAAATTTATGGTGAATATGGGAAAAATTACAGTGATGAAGAACTTACGCGTCATATAAACTTGGCAAAAGGTATGATCGAAACAACATCAATTGCAGGTTCTGTCCTTGCGCTATCTGTTCTTGCTCCGCTTATTTCAAGACCATTTATAAGACCAATATTAAAAAAATTAAATCTTACAGATTCGCAAAAAACAGAACAAAATAAAATAAATATTAATGTATAACCTATTTTAAATATTTTTTTAAATATTTTCCGGTATAAGATTCTTTGCACTTCATGATATCTTCAGGAGAACCTTGAGCAACAATTTTTCCGCCTTCAATACCACCTTCAGGTCCTAAATCTATAATATGATCTGCTATTTTAATTAAATCTAAATTATGCTCAATCATAAGAATGGTGTTTCCTTGATCTGCAAGCGCATGCAATATTTTTACAAGTTTATCCAAATCAGCCCAATGCAAACCTACAGATGGTTCATCCAGCAGGTAAAGAGTTTTGCCTGTTGAACGTTTGTTCAATTCTGAAGCAAGCTTTATTCTTTGTGCTTCTCCGCCTGATAATGTTGTAGCACTTTGTCCAAGCTTCATATAATCTAATCCGACATCATTTAAAGTCTGCAACTTACGTTTTATAGAAGGAATATTTTCAAAGAATTCCAAAGCCTCTTTTATACTCATATCCAAAACGTCAGAAATAGTTTTGCCTTTATATTTCACTTCCAATGTTTCGTGATTATAACGTTTGCCTTTACAAACATCACATTTCACATAAACATCAGACAGAAAGTTCATTTCTATTTTTACAAGTCCATCCCCTTTGCAAGCTTCGCATCTTCCGCCTTTTACATTAAAACTAAAGCGCCCAGGCTTATATCCTCTGATTTTTGCTTCAGTAGTTCTTGAATAAACATCACGAATATGCGTGAACACATCTGTATAAGTTGCGGGATTAGAACGCGGAGTTCTTCCTATTGGAGATTGATCTATATTAATTACTTTGTCAATATATTCAAATCCCAAAATATCATCAATTCCTTGTGGTTTCGGCTTATTTCGTCTTAATTTATGAATTGCAAACTGATACAACAAATCCTGCATTAAAGATGATTTCCCACTTCCTGAAACTCCGGTTAATACAACAATTTTACCAAGCGGTATATCTACATCAATATTTTTTAAATTATTTAAGTGTGCATTTTTTATTTGAAGGGATTTCCCATTTCCTTCACGTAATTTTTTAGGTACAGGTATATATTTTTCTCCGCTCAAATATTTTCCGGTAATTGAATTTTTTGAATTAATAATATCTTCAACAGATCCTTTTGCTATAATTTTGCCACCGGAAGCTCCTGCCTTTGGACCAATATCTACGATATAATCAGCACTTCTTATTGTATCTTCATCGTGTTCAACAACAATTAAAGTATTCCCAAGATTTCTTAATTTAAATAGCGTTTTTATAAGCATATCGTTATCACGTTGATGAAGCCCGATTGAAGGTTCATCAAGAACATATAAAACACCGCTCAAACCGCTTCCTATTTGAGAAGCAAGTCTGATACGCTGAGCTTCACCCCCTGATAATGTTCCTGCCATACGCGCCAAATTCAAATAATGCAATCCGACATCTATAAGAAATTTTAACCTTGCACGAATTTCATCAAGAATTTGTTTAGCAATTTGTAATTGATGTTCATCTAAATCTAAATACAAATCCGTAATAAACTGAAATTCATCATCAATAGACATTTGAGTAAATTCGTAAATATTTTTATCTTTAATTTTAACAGACAGAGGAAACTCTTTTAATCTTGCTCCATGACATTTTGGGCAAGGTTTTGCAACCATAAATGGTTCAATTTCATCACGCCAATAATCTGCACTTGCGTCATTATATCTTTTTTCAAGAAACGGAATAACTCCGACAAACGGCATAATCCGAGTTTGATAACGACTTGTCCCAAAATCTTTAACCCTCATTTTTATAGGCTCTTTTGAGCCATAGAGAATAATATCACAATGTTCCTTAGAAAGTTTTTCCCAAGGAGAATCCATATCAATATCGTAAGCGGTACAAACCGATAAAAGCATATCCTTGTAATAAGTAGTTGCAGGTCTATCCCAAGCATATATAGCATTTTGATTAATAGATTTTGTTCTGTCCGGAACAACCAAATCAGGATCAATTACGAAATCCGCTCCCAGACCGCCACACCTTTCACAAGCACCATATGGAGCATTAAAAGAAAAAATTCTCGGGGTTAATTCTTCATAACTCAAATTGCAATGTGGACATGCCAGTTTTTCACTAAATATTATTTCATTTTCTCCGATAACATCGACCAAAACAATGCCATCAGCTTTTTGTAAAGCTGTTTGAACACTGTCAGCAATTCGAGAAAATGAACTCTCTTTTACAACAATTCTATCTACTACAACACTAATATCGTGTTTTTTTGTTTTTTCAAGTTCAATTTCATCTTCATCAAGACTATAAATTTGACCATCAACTTTTACCCTTACAAAACCTTCTTGAGAAAGTTCTCTGAATAATGACGAATATTCTCCTTTTTTCCCTCGAACAATAGGAGCTAAAATTTGAATTTTTGTACCTTCGCCCAGATGAATAATTTTATTAACAATTTCGTCTAAAGATTGCGGTTTAATTTTCCTACCGCAATTCGGGCAGTGAGGGACACCAATACGCGCATACATAAGCCTTAAATAATCATATATTTCCGTAATAGTTCCTACTGTAGAACGAGGATTATTGCTTGTTGATTTTTGATCAATAGAAATTGAAGGGGACAACCCGTCAATATATTCAACGTCAGGCTTATCCAACTGTCCCAAGAATTGTCTTGCATAAGTTGAAAGGCTTTCGACATAACGTCTTTGACCTTCTGCAAAAATTGTATCAAACGCCAAAGAACTCTTCCCTGACCCTGAAACACCCGTAAAGACGACAAGTTCATTCTTTGGAATTGTTAAAGAAACATTTTTTAAATTATGTTCCTTTGCACCTGAAATTTTTATAACATCTGCCATAATGATATTATTACCCAAAATATATATATTTCAACTTTACAAAAGATAAAAAAAATGTTATAATACTATTGCGCTTTATACCCCAATTTTAAGATATTATCCTTAAATGAAAGGATAATTTGATTATGGGAAAAACATCTAAATATCCCGCATATTCCAGCGGATCAGTTCAATTAAACGGAAGAACCGTTTCAACAGCACAAAAAGTCGGAAATGATGTAAGAACAAATTACAACATGGATAACGACGAAAAAGAAATTTTTAGCAATATAAAAAGCGGTATGAATAATACCCTCAAGAATTTTAACAACATTTCAGACTCTCAAAGAACACAATGGGGAGAGCAATTAAATGCCTTAAAAGCTCAAGGTATTGAACAACTTAATGATATTTACAACCCGATGCAGGAAAACTTAAAAAATGATATTGCTTCGAGATTTGGAAATTTTGATAATTCTGTATTTATGGACAATTTGAATAATATTATGAACAAAAAATCAAAAGCTATTGCCGATTTGAGTAATGATATTATGTCTGTACAAAATAATTTATACACTCAAGAATTGAATAACAGAATGAATACAATTTCATTTTTAAGCGGTTTAAATACAGATTTAAATAACAACATGCTGAACTATATGAATGCTGCAAGCGCAAACGCTCGAGCAGGAAATACTTACAATGCTCAAGCTTATTCTGCATTAGGGAGAAATAATTTAAATAATTATATGAATCTTGCAGGTTCAGCACTTCGATTCGGTAGTCAATCATTTTAATCAATTTTAAAATAAAGCCTCTTATGTATATACATAGAGGCTTTATTTATAAGAACGTAAACTTTTGTAAAGAAAAAATTAAATTAGTGCAATTATCTAATAAATATATACTTTATATATACAAGAAGTAAAAATAAGAGGACGAGCTTATGGGTATCTACGGATTAGGTAACGCATTTAATTTAAGATTCAGACCGCGCGCCCAAATGGGTTTTAGAAGCGGCGGCTGTTGCAGAGGACCAATCTTTACAGGCGGGAACTCATACTCCTCTACAACTAATATAACAATAAAAAATGGTCCTAGTGGATTTTGGGGCTTTATGACAGGTTTATTCGGCGGACTCTTCGGCGGAGGAATGGGCATGATGGGAATGAGCCCATATGGAATGCTTAATCAGATGCAAAGTCCAAAAACTCAAGGAAATGATGATAAAGATGCTAAAACAAAAGAGTTAGAAAAACAGATTGAAGAAGCAAATAAAAAAAATAAAGAATTGGAAGCTGAGATAGAGAAACTCAAACAGAAACCGACAACAGAAAATCAACGGGCATCAAGCTCGGTACAATCAGAACATGAAACACCACAAGGAGTCAGAGATGGATACACTGCGGCGAAAGCAACAGATATTAAAAATGGAGAAGAATTAACTGTTCAAGATGAAATTGGTAATACACAAAAAATTTCAGGTAACATTGAAGTAAGTAACGATAAAGCCGACGGTGATTTTCCAAAAACTATTACAATAAAATCAAATGCATCAGGTAATTCATACACATATACTTTTGAAGGATTAACTTCAAGCGGACAAGCTTTATATAAATCTACGTCAGCTAAACAACAGGTATATGTTGCAGAATTTAAAGACGGTAAACTTCTATTAAACCAAAGAGAAGGAGTTGCAGAAACAGACCAGACAGGAACCGCTGATATAACAACACAAAGTGCTAACGCAAGTGGCGAAAGCGACAGTGCCAAGGGAGTTAAACAAAACAAATCAAATAACACATCTACAGTTGACAAATCAAAAACTAAAGACGGCAAAGCCAGCTTAAACTCTATGGAAGAAGAAAATGCCGCAAAAAAACTTGGAGGAAGAAGAACATACGGCAAAGGTGTATACTACGACGAAAACAAAAAAATGCACTTCAGACTTGAAAAACAAAAAGATGGTTCATATAAAAGAGTAGATATGCCAAACGTAACACAAGTAAACAAAGACGGTTCTTGGAATGTTAAAAAAGCAGACGGAACAACAGAAACGAGAGAAGTTGTAAAAGGAAGCGGTAAACAAACAGTAAAGCTAAGTAAAAACGGTCATAGACAATATTCTGTAACTGTTAATGGTAAAACATTTACGGCAAATGCCTCCGGCGTAAGATTTTCAGATCAAGTAGATGCAAAAAATGCTAAAGAAAAACTTCAAGAGCAATTAAGAGCACAAGGATACACAAATATAACTATTGAATAACGATTAAAATCATAACAAACATTTTTACACCTTTTAACCGAAAAGTTAAAGGGTGTATTTTTATATGCCGATAGAAAGAAAACGAAAGGGGAAAATTATGGCAAAGATTATTGAAGGACAAAGAAGAATTATACAACTTTCAGTTGAAGATGTTTTTAACATTATTCGAGAATATCAGCAGTTAACGTACAAATGCTGTTGTTACGAACATAAAAGAGAAGTCTTGCAAAAGAATATACTATATTTGCCGGAAGATATTTAATATGTAAAATAATATAATAAGTTTATTCTCGGACTTCAGTTATATTGATACAATTCCATTTTTTTATAAAACAAATTACTATACGAACTTAACGCCTTAACGACTTTTCTACAATTTGTCAAGTCTTATGTTTGTATTAGAATAATTTTATGCAATTTATGGACAAGGCAAAAATTAAAATATCTTCAGGTAAAGGCGGAAACGGCGTTGTTGCGTGGCGGCGTGAAAAATTTGTTGATAAAGGCGGGCCTGCAGGCGGTGACGGAGGAAACGGCGGAAGCGTTTACATTATTGCCGATGAAGGGTTATCTACTCTTATGGATTTCAATTACAAAACGGTTTTCAAGGCAGATAACGGAGAAAACGGATTCAAAAAGTCTATGCACGGAAAAAGTGCAAAAGATTTGTACATAAAAGTTCCTACAGGAACAATCATCAAAGACCTTAAAACCGGGAACATAATTGCAGATTTGACCGAGCACGGGCAAAAAGCTCTTGTTGCAAAAGGCGGACGAGGAGGACGAGGTAATATACATTTTTGTACTCCGCAAAATAGAGCACCTCAATACTGCGAACCCGGAGAACCAGGAATTGAAAGAAATCTTCAATTAGAACTCAAATTAATCGCAGATGTAGGACTTTTAGGAATGCCGAATGCGGGAAAATCCACTTTTATAAGCCGTGTTTCGTCAGCAAAACCTAAAATTGCAGACTATCCGTTCACAACAATTATTCCAAACCTTGGAGTTGTACGGAAACGCAATGGAGACGGCTATGTAATAGCAGATATTCCTGGACTCATTGAAGGAGCTTCTGAGGGGGTAGGATTGGGTCACGATTTTCTTCGACATGTTGAGCGTTGTAGATTTTTACTTCATATTGTCGATGGAACAACTGAAAACCCACGAAAAAATTTCGATATTATTAACTCTGAACTTGAAAAATATTCTCAAAAACTTTCAAATCTTCATCAAATAATAGCTATCAACAAGATTGACGCTATTCTCGACGAAGAACTTGAAAAAATTAAAGAACAATTTAAAGGTCTTGATTTATTTTTTATTTCTGCTGTAACAGGACAAGGACTTGAAAAATTAAAAAATGAAATTGAAAATAAAGTAGATACAATCCCGAAACCAGAAGCAGACTATATTGTAGAAGAAGATTTGGATGCAACAAATAATGATGACAATTATTGGGAAGTTCGCAAAATTGCAAAAGATGCATATATAGTAGAAGGCGGAAAAATTATAAGAATTTCTCAGGTTATAAATTCGCGTAATACAGAACAAGTCATCAGACTTCAAAATACTATGAAAGCTATGGGAATTATGGACGAATTAAAGCATCTCGGAGTTCAAAACGGCGACACTGTTATTGTCGGAAAGCTTGAACTCGAATATTGGGATGAAGAAATGTATAAATAGAAAAATGATGACTTTAAGCATATTTTGTGCTATTATTCATACAAGGAGGGATCTATAATGGCGAGATTAATCAGACCAACAATGGCAATAAGATGTGTGCAATCAGGATGCAAATGTTTATTTGAAGTTGCACAAGTTGAAAATGGAAAACAACAAGAGGTTGTTTGTCCAAACTGCGGAGAACACTACGTTTATCCGATATACGACGACAATGAAGAAAAATAGGATTAAAAGTCGTTAAGTAGTTAAAACGTAAAGTTCGTTTTGAGATTTAGTTTATTTGTGTAGTTTTCTTACTTGACTATAGCTAAATAACACAAAGAACTTATCGGCTCTACAAAAGATATGTTCAACAACACAGACAAACGATACAACCAATTTAGTGCATATTTAAAAAATAAATTTGGAGCTAAAGTTTACAAAATTACAATCGATGCGGGATTTTCCTGCCCGAATAGGGATGGGACAATTTCAACTGGCGGTTGTATTTTTTGTGACGATGCCGGGAGTTTTTCTCAAGCACATTCTAATCTCTTATCAATAGAACAACAAATTGAACAAGGAGTAAAAACATTATCAGAAAGGTTTAAAGCTGAAAAGTTTATGTCATATTTTCAGGCTTTTTCAAATACTTATAAACCCGTTAATGAATTGGAAAAAATTTATTACGCATCATTAAATCATCCCGATGTCGTTGGAATTTCTATAGGAACAAGACCTGATTGCGTAGATGACAATAAATTGAATCTGATTTCGGATATTTCGAAAGACTATTACACTTGGATCGAATATGGTTTGCAGTCAAGCCATGACAAAACTTTAAAAAAAATAAATCGCGGACATGATTACGATTGTTTCTTACGAACATATGAAAAAACAAAAGAAAAAGGAATTAATGTCTGTGTTCATATAATTTTTGGGCTTTGGGAAAATCGTGAAGAAATTTTAGAAACAGCACAAAAACTTGCGAATCTAAAAATTGATGGAATAAAAATTCACATGTTATGTGCACTTAAAGGGACAAAACTCGCACAAATGTACGAAAATAAAGAAATTGATTTTATGAGTGAGGATGAATATATAAATTTGGTTTGTGATTTTTTGGAAATTTTACCTGCTAAAACAACAATACACAGACTCGCAGGAAACGGTTTTAGAAAAACACTAATTGCTCCACGCTGGTTAGGAGCAAAGCTTGACTGTTTAAATAAAATAGATAGAGAATTTTTAAGGAGAAATTCATTCCAAGGCAGGGTTTACAAATCTCAAAATATGTGAAATAATATATGTGAATATTTCATGTAACAATTTGTTAAAATATTAGCAAAAAAGTTTTTTTCTAAGCATTAAAGCAAATGCAAAAAGATAGTGTGGAGAAACAATATGTTAGCAATTCAACCGGTTTCAGTAAGCAGCAATTACAAAAATCCAGCATTTAAACAATCATGGACAAAACAAGATGTTGAAGATGAAATAGGATTTATACGCGGACAAGTAAATGAAATAAATGAATTTATTGACGATAATGTTGTTCCTGAAAAAATAAAAAAACCTTTTAAATTCTTCCGAGTAATTGCAAATGCAGCTATAGACGGGTTAGCTGTATTTGGTTCGGCAATTATGCTCTCAGCTTTTGTAAAAAAATCTTATGGAAGAATTGTTTCAAGCAAAGTTGTTACAAATAAAATCAATCCTATGATGAAAAAAGGATCTCAAGCAATTAATGAAAATCTTGATAAAGCTATTGATAAATTAACAAAAACAGATTTGTACAAAAAAATTATTAAAACAAAAATAGGAAAAGAAATTATTGGAGATACTGCAGTATTAACAGTAAAAGCCGAAAATGCAACAAAGAAAATTAATATTGACGGTAATAAAATAACTCAATACGGTGCTGGTGTACTTGGAGTTGGAGCAGGCATAACAGGAGCATACGAAGCAACAATTGAGCCTGAAGAACAATATAGCGAATATGAAGAGGTTGTATAATGACTAAATTGATCCCTTTAAATTATGGACAATATATTAATGCAACACCTGAACAAAAAGCAAGACACCAAGAAAAAGCACAAGAAGTTGCAGCTGGAACAGGTGTAGCAGGAGCTGCTTCTTATCAAGCTAAAAGATATGCGACTAAGCAAACACTAAACGGCATGTTTACAAAAGTAACTGAAGCATCAAAAATTGCTCATCAGAATACAAAAGTTGCTTCAGGATTATGGGGCAAATTCAAATATGATATTGGAAGATTTTCTACAAGTATAATGAATCAAGTTGCAAAATTTGAAAATATGAAAATAATAGGACCTATCATAAAGAGTCCTATTATGAAAGGAACAGCTAATTGCTTCGGAATAGGAATGGCATTCTTTGCTTTAGTTACAGGTCTTGATAAAGCCTACAGAAACGGAAAATTTGCGGTACTTGATTTAAAAGAAAAAATGGGACTTGTTGCTTAATATAAGATTGAAATAAATAAAAAGTCGTGCTAAGTTAAACTTATGCACGATTTTTTTATTAAAAAACTTTCTAAAACAAATATAGAAAATGAACTTTTAGATATAGGTTTTGATAAATCATATATTCATAGAGCCAAAAACAAATTTGAATATTTAAATCTGAAAATATATAATTTAACCTGCGCTCAAGCAAATATCATTAAACAAACTGCTCTTACCGTAGGAGCAGATTGCGCTACAAATCGTGATGTTATAACAGGTAATATTGATCTGTCAAATGCAATTTTAGGCGGGAGTATTTCACAACTTTACAAAATAGCTCAAAAACTACAATTACAACCATTTCAATTAAAAAATTTAGGAAACGAAATAGAAAAAATAATTTTTTATCCAATTAACAAAAAAACAAAAATTATCGGAATTCTTAATATAACTCAAAATTCTTTTTCAGATGGCGGAAAATATTTCAATTTTGAAAATGCTGTTGAACATTTACATGAATTGATAGAAGATGGAGCAGACATCATAGATATTGGAGCAGAATCTACAAAACCGGGATCAGAAGAAATTAATGCAGATAAACAACTTGAAAAATTAATTCCGATTTTAAAATATATAAAAGGGGAAAATATTCAAATTCCAATCAGTATTGACACTCGTAATGCAGACGTAGCACAGGAATGTATTAAGTATGGAGCAAATATTATAAATGATGTTTCAGGATTAGATTTTGATCCTAAAATGATTGATGTTTTAGCCAAAAATCCAGAAGTTACAGTTATCATACAACATTCAAAAGGAACACCTGATATCATGCAGGACAATCCTCAATACATAAATCTTATGGATGAAATATTTAAAAATTTAAAAGAAAAAATCGAAAAAGCAAATGCCAAAGGGATTTATAACATTATTATTGACCCAGGAATTGGATTTGGAAAGACAAAGGAACAAAATTTTGAAATAATAAGGCGGTGGAAAGAATTTCAAACATTAGGCCATAAAATTTTGATAGGATTATCCAGAAAAAGTCTTATTGATTCGTCAAAAGAAGAAAAAGATTTATATACTTTAGCTTTAAACAGTATACTTATTAACCAAGGAATAGATTACATAAGAGTACACAATGTTAAAATACATAAACAACTATTAAATATAATAAAGGCGAATCAATAAAAAGATTCGCCTTTTTCATTTTATATTACGAGTTCAAAATTATAATGATGTTGCAGAACCATCTAACAAGTAATCATAGTGTCTTATATCGTCATAATTGTTAGGATACTCGATAACTGGTTCTTCTTGAGGTTGAGGAGGCGCAGGTTGCTGCATAACAGGCTGAGCCTTTGTAGATCTTTTTGCTAACAAACGATCTAAATCAGGTTCTAACGTCAATTCAAAATGGAATCTCCCCATATGTCTGTGGCGCTCGTATTGGTTATTAATTAGAGGGAAGCCCCAGTACAATCTTGCACTTAAGTCCCCAGGTAACTGAACACGAAGTCCCATACCGACAGAAGCTAAGAAATAGCTGCCAGAATGACCATGATAAACGTCTTCACCTACCCAAGGGAATACCCCTGCAGTATCAGCAAATACAGCACCTTTTAAATAATTACCAATAAAGTTATGAGTTTTGCCATCTTTTGTTGTAATAGTTCTAGGTAATAAAGGGAACATCAACTCACCGCTGATATAATAACCGTTTTTACCAATTAATACACCTTCAGAATAACCTCTAACAGTTGCCAAACCACCTGTCTGGAATAAATCCAAATAAGGGATATGTTTACTGTTAGGAATTATTTGATAGTTTGATCTCAATTGACCGATAAATCCATGTGAAAAATCATGCAATCTCAACAAACCACCGGAATATTTGAAATAACTTGATTCACTATCAAAAATAGGAAATGCCATTGTTGCCATTTGGTTAAGGTACCAAATACCGTATTTTGTATCCTTTCTAATATTAAATCCGGCATCAAGACTTGTAACCTGATCTGTATCCTTAAATGGAGAACTCATACCCATAGATTCAATAGCTTTATCAAGTTTTGACCAAGTACGTGCACGTTTGTAATTCAAAGCAGCGAAAGTCTTAAATTCAAAATCCGATTTTCTTACAATCGGTTGATCGTAATACAAGCTATATATATAAGTATTACTCTTTAAACCTAAACTATTAAGTAATGGAGTACCATCTTTGATTCTATGTGCAAAACTTGACGAGAAAGAAAATCCAATTCTACCGTCTTTTTTGTTAATAGGTATACTGTAATCAAAGAATGGGCTAATTGTTCCTTTTGAGAAGTATGTACCTAAAGACATTTGGTCTCTTTGATGAAATAATGAATCAATAACAATAGCAGGACCACCTCTTAAAGATCCGGTAGATCTTTTACCTGCATTATCCATCATACCTATTATGTGAAGCGGGAATGTTTCAGCCGCTGTTAATTCAATATCAGTTGTACCAGGCTGTTGACCGGCTTTTAAATTAGCTGATAAGTTGACACCATCGTGATATCTGTTGAAATCTAACACATCTTTTTCTAAATCAACAATATCAAATAATTGTCCTGATTTTTCAGGCATACGTTTTAAAATATAATTATCAGTAGTGTATCTGTTATTTTCTACTGTAATATTACCAATTTTTGACTCAATAAGTTCAATTTTAATATTACCGTTTGCTACAGTCTGCTCAGGAAGATATGCTCGAGCGGTAACATAACCTTTTTCAGCATATAATTTGTTTAAATCGTTAATTGCATTCTGAATATCAGACATAAATACGTTTTTCCCAACGTATTGACCAATAACACTATTTATTTCATCTCTTGTCAAAATTTCAGAAGGAGAAACTTCAATAGAGTTTACATACACTCCTTTTGAACCTATCTCATCAATTGTAGCCTTCATATAATTATCATTTGGAGTTGCATAATTTTTAACAGGAGAACCTTCTGTTCCATATTTTCTGTCTTGATATTTTGAATAATCCATATCCCTCATACGACTATTTCTTTCGTATCGCATAAGATCAGAATCATGAGTTGAAGCACTACCTGCTTCATTCCTAATTTGAACAACTGTGCTATTATATCCCGGACCAATAGGAACAGGAAGATCTGCAGCAGAAGCTCCACAAATTGATAAAGAGCAACAAGCAGACAATGCTGCAATTGCGCTTAATAATTTTTTACTGTTTTCTGTCTTTCTCATTAGTCTATTCACCTTTTATTTATAATATATATCTAGTTGTATATCTTCGAGTATATTGTCTAACGATAAAATTCAAATATAAACATTAATTCGATAATTATTACAACATTTTTACAAAAACCTGTAAAAATATAATTTGCCACAACACCATTATATAAAATTTAAATATTTGTGTAAAGATGTAACAAAAAAAATAAATCGAACGGATGAGACTTTTATAAAAAAAAGTTTGTGATAATATAATAACAGTAAAAAGGAGAAAATTTATGAAAAAATTATTAGGGTTATTGATTGTAACAATTTTGAGTGTCAACACAGTTATGGCTGAAGAATTTAAAGTTGCGGTTGTTGATGTACCACAGGTAGTAAATGCATCTGCACAAGTTCAAGCATTGAAAAAAGATCAACAGGCAAAAGCTCAAGAAATTGTTAAATTTATCGAAAAAGCTAGAAAAGATGTAGCAGCTATTTCAGACGCAAAGAAAAAACAAACAGCAGAAGAAAAATTTAATAAAGAATTAGTTGCTAAAAAAGAAAAAATGGACAAAGACTATGCAAATAAATTGAAAGCAATTGATGAATCTATATCTGCTCAAATTACAGCAAAAGCAAAAGAAAAAGGATACAACGTAGTTTTAAGCAAGGGAATTGTTCTCTACGGTGGAGATGATTTAACTGCTGAAATGGTTAAAGTTATTAAGTAAAGATATAAACTTTAATTATAACTTTGAAGATTAATAAAAGACTGGCTGGTTTATTTAAACCAGCCAGTTTTCATTTAAATATCTCTATATGATCCATTATATTTATTTCTATACGTAGTATGCAAAAGTTCGTGTGCTTTATGTGATCCAGGATGTTCAAAATCATCTTGATATAGTTTTTGAATAGACGGATTCATATGAGATTTACGGATTGGAAGCTCTGTATCTTCTTTATAAAGTCCGCAAGCACGTTTGCCTTTAATAGACGAATCATTATGGCTGTTTGGTTGTCCGCCACCATTTATACAACCTCCAGGACATGCCATTACTTCAAGCATTTGGAAGTTTGCAGTTCCGTTTTTGATTTCCTGAAGAGCTTTTTCCGCTTCTTTCAAAGTCGAAACTACTCTTACAACTACTTTTGTTCCCTTGATATCGAGTTCAACCGTTTTTGAACGATTCGAAGTTCCTCTCATTTCTTTTATATCAACATCTTTAAGTTCTTCACCGGTTGCATATTCATAAGCAGTACGAACAGCTGCTTCTGCTACACCGCCAGAAGCTCCGAAGATTGTTCCCGCACCGGAATATTCACCAAATGGAGAATCATTTCCTTCAGGCTGAAGTGATTTAAAATCAATTCCTGCACCTTTTATCATTGCTCCAAGTTCTTTAGTAGTAAGGACTATATCTGTATCAGGTCTGCCGTTTGTATAAAGTTGTTCTCTTTTACATTCGTATTTTTTAGCCGTACAAGGCATAATTGCAACAATTGTAAGATTTTCTCTTGCAACATTATAATATTTTGGCATCAAATCAATTAATGTTGATGACATCATACTCATTGGAGATTTGCATGATGATAAATGATGAAGCATATCAGGGTGCATCATCTCTAAATATTTTACCCAAGCAGGACAGCATGAAGTGAATATAGGAAGATTTTGACCTGATTTTAATCTTTCCAAAAATTCGGTTGCTTCTTCTGTAATTGTTAAATCAGCAGAGAAGTTTGTATCAAATACGTAATTAAAACCTAATCTTCTCAATGCCGCATTCATTAAACCTATAGTGTTTTCTCCGGGTTCAAGCCCAAACATCTCACCTAATGCTACACGAACAGATGGAGCCATTTGAACAACAACTGTTTTTTCAGGGTTATGAATTTCGTTCCATACACTATCAACTTCATTTTTGATAGACAAAGCACCTGTTGGGCAAACTGCAACGCATTGACCACAGTTTACACAATCAACCTGTCCGATTGGTTTTCCTGCCATTGGTTCTACAACAGTTTTAGAACCTCTGTTTGCAAATCCTAAGACTGAATGTCCCTGAAATTCTGAGCAGGCTCTTACGCAAGCACCACAAAGAATACATTTATTCGGATCTCGAACAAATGACGGACTTGAGTCATCAATCGGCAAGTAATCTTTTTCTGCTTTGTCAGGAAAACGAATTTCCCTGATGTTATATTCTTCTGAATATTTTTGAAGTTCACAATCACCGGATTTATCACAAGTAAGACATTTTCTGTCGTGATTTGCGAGTAATAATTCAAGAACTGTTTTTCTTATTCTTCTTACTTTTTCAGTATTTAAATATATCTTAATTCCGGCTTCCGGCGGCATTGTGCAGGATGAGTTGATTATTTTTCTCCCGTTTGGATATTCAACTTCAACAACACACATTCTGCAAGCTCCAAAAGATGTTAAATCAGGACGATAACAAAATGTTGGAACATTCATACCGGCTTTTCTGATGACTTCCAAAAGGTTAGGTTCGTCTGTAAATTCGACCTCTTTACCTTCTATTATTAATGTTTTTTTATTTTCTTCTGTCATTTTTTTCCTTTCTAAAGCAATAAGACTTATTGCCTTAATGCCCTATCACTTAATGCCTTTTATTCAAGAACAATCGCCTTGAACGGACAATTTTTCAGGCACGCTTCACACTTGATACACTTAGACTGATCAATGTGATGCGGCTGGCGAACTTCACCTGAAATTGCTTCGACCGGGCAATTTCTTGCACATTTTGTACAACCCTTACAAAGATCTTCCTGAATAACAATCTTTTTCATTGCTGTACAAACTCCTGCAGGACATTTATGATCCTTTATATGTGCAATATATTCATCTCTGAAATATTTTAAAGTTGAAAGAACAGGGTTTGGAGCTGTTTTACCCAAACCACATAAAGAACCGTCTTTAATAGTCTGAGCTATTTCTTCCAATAAATCCAAATCTTTCATTGTCGCTTTTCCTGCAACAATCTTTTGCAGAATTTTTAACATATTCTTTGTGCCTTCTCTGCAAGGTACACATTTACCGCAAGATTCATTTTGTGTAAAGTTCATGAAAAATCTTGCAACTTCAACGATACATGTATCTTCTGCCATTACAACAAGACCGCCTGAGCCGACCATTGCACCGGCTTTTATTAAGTTATCGTAATCCATTGGGATATCAAGATGTTCTTCTGTTAAACATCCACCTGAAGGACCACCGATTTGTACGGCTTTAAACTTCTTACCGTTACGGATACCGCCACCTATATCAAATACGATTTCTCTTAAAGTTGTACCCATAGGAACTTCAATTAAACCAGTGTTATTAACTTCACCTGTAAGTGCGAAAGTTTTTGTTCCTTTAGATTTTTCAGTACCCATTGAACTGAACCAGTCAGCACCTTTAAGTATAATTACAGGAACATTTGCCAATGTTTCAACATTGTTAATTAATGTTGGTCTGCCAAATAAACCCTTATTCGCAGGGAATGGAGGTTTTGGACGAGGCATTCCTCTTTCACCTTCAATAGATGCAATAAGTGCTGTTTCTTCACCGCAAACGAAAGCTCCTGCACCTTCTTTAATATGGATTGTGAAATTAAATCCCGAACCCATAATGTTTTCACCTAAGAAGTTTCTGCTTTCAGCATCTGCTATAGCTTTTCTTAAACGTTTGATTGCAAGAGGATATTCTGCACGAACATAAATATATGCTTCATCTGCACCAACCGCAAAACCTGCTATTGCCATACCTTCTAATAATTTATGCGGATCACCTTCCATAACGGATCTATCCATGAATGCACCAGGATCACCTTCGTCACCGTTACATACTACATAGGATTTCCCGCCCTTGTTAGCTGCGGTAAATTTCCATTTCATACCTGTAGGGAAACCTCCGCCTCCTCTTCCTCTTAATCCTGATTTTACTATCTCATCAATAACACCGTCAGGATTGCCTTCGGATAGAACCTTGGCCAATGCTTCATAACCTCTTACAGCTATTGCTTCGTCTATATTTTCCGCATTGATTTCCCCGCAATTTGCAAGAGCTGTTCTTGTTTGTTTTGCGTAGAAATTAATATCTTCACTTTTACGAATTTTTTCATTCGTATGAGGATCTGTGTACAAAAGTCTTTCTACAACCTGATTGTTCTTTAATGCTTCATAAATTTCTTCAACATCATCAAGTCTTACTTTTACATAAGTCAAATCTAAATCAGGGAACACAACTAATACCCCCTGCTCACAGAAACCGTGGCAACCTGTCGGAACAATTGTAACCTTGTCATAATCTGACATTACAGAAACATCAGCACCTAACTCCTTGAATTTTTCGATAATTTGCAATGAACCGTTTGCAACGCATCCTGTTCCTGCACATACAAGGACTCTAAAGCCTTGTTTTTTAATTTCTTCCTGAGCTTTTGCCTGTTCATTTTTTATATCAATACTTAATTTTGCCATATCATTAACCTCTTTCCTGTTTTAAAAGAGTGTCTAAAACTATTTTAACTGCATCTGATGTCATTTGCGGATAAACTTTTCCATTTATGACACAAACAGGTGCCAAACCACATGCGCCTAGACAGCTTACTGTCTCTAACGAAAACAATCCGTCAGGAGTAGTCATTTTGCCCTCTTCAAGTTTTAAATGAGCCTTAATAGCATTCAAAACAGGCATTGATCCTCTAACGTGACATGCTGTGCCATCGCATACTTTAATTTCATATTTTCCTTTAGGATCCAAAGAAAACTGGGCATAAAATGTAGCAACTCCATATACCGTTGCAGGAGATAATCCCTCTATCTTTGTTCCAATGTAAATTAATGCATCTTCAGGTAAATATTTATATTCTTCCTGAACTTTTTGTAAAATCGCAATCAAATGAGACTTGTCACCACCGCAAGCGTCGATAATCGAGTCTAATTTTTTTGTGTCGATTCTTCGAGAATTTTCTTGCATCGCCATTCCCGTAACTCCTATATATAATTATGTATTAACCCACAACATTGCTGAAAGCAATATTTACTAAAACTTTAGCACAAAAAAAATATAAAAATCAAGTACAGTAAATACATTTTGTTTAAAATAAAATCAAAGGTCATCCATTAGAACAACCTTTGATTATTATGTTTATAAATTTTATTTATAATAATTCTATTACTTGTCGCCTACGCAAAGTACTTGCATGCCACTATCATCACGATTAGTCATTTCGCAATATACAGTCTTTGGTCCCATCCCTGCGCTTGGTTGGTTATACACATCAGGTCCTTCTTCTTGTAAAAATAAATAAGCGTAACCATTACTTAGTGCTGATATCCCGTAATTAGATAGTACAGCAATTAAAGTATCTTTATTTACACTAACATTTTGCCAATCTTCACTAGCGCAAGATAAATTTACACCATAAATTTCTTTTGCAAGTTGATCAAAAGCAGACGCATCCATAACTTTTGAAACTCCACCACATGCTCTTACGGCTCCAGCCCAGTAATCTTCATTTGTTGCACATTTACTTTTATTATTCCCATATCCATCATCTGCCATTTTTTTGCATTCTTCAATTGTTGCAGGTTTATATGCGTTCGGTGGTGCCATTAAACATTTACCATTAGATAGTTCAAACAAACAAGGCATTGAAGTTGATTCTGCAAGTGAACTCGTTCCGTTAAAACCAATGACATCATCAAGACGTTTTATATTACTGCTTATTCTATTAGGACCTCTAAATCCGTTTACATCTATAAAACCCTTTACACAAGAATAAGTCGGCGCTGAAGTTTGATTACTATTCCCTTTTGTTGCAACAACATCAGGATCGCTTACTGGACAATTCTTGTTCCAAGACAACAACATTGGAGTTCCGGTTCCTAATACTATACCAGCTACATCAGTATAATCATCTTTATTTAATCCGAGGTTTTCTCCGCTTGTTATCTTTGTTATATCTACAGTATCATCTCCAACATGAACTTCGTTAGGAAAACAGTTTTTCATATCTTCGCCTGAATGACAAATTGTCACTATCTTTAGATGTTTTGATAGCGCCTGTGCAAATTCATAACTCGGGGTGTCTGAATTGTAATATGGACCGATGCCGTTATCTATATTTAATAGATCTGTACCAGTTGAGAATTTACGAGTAAAAACCTCTACTTGATGGTTCTTTATCTTGTTATTAATCGTAGTCAATAGTGATGGCAAAGTCATTGCCGCAACAATCCCGATTATACTTAATGTAATTAATACCTCTGCTAAAGTGAAACCGTTTTTCTGTTTGGAAAGAAAACCGGCTAACCCCCCGAAATTAGCTCTGCGTCTGCATTTTAGTATTGTTATATCTCCTTTTATTCCGTTAATTCCTCTGTATTCTTATTATAAACTATGTTTTGAATTTTCGCAATAGATTGTTTTCCCATTCATAAGCGGTTTTAATACTATGTTCTAATGATTTTTCAGAATTCCAGCCTAAAATTTCTTTAGCTTTACCATTATCAGCAACCAATATTGCAGGATCTCCATCCCTGCGAGGGCACATTTCAATATTAATTTTTTTATCAATTGCTTTTTCACAAAGACTAAATACTTCTTTAATAGAATTTCCTGTTTTAGTTCCTAAATTAAAATAATCCGTTTTATTATTTTCAAAAATATAATTAAGAGCTTTTATATGTGCATCTATCAAATCTTCAATATTTATATAATCTCTAACACAAGTTCCGTCTTTTGTATCATAGTCACTGCCAAATAATTTAAAGACTTTACTTTCATCAAGTGCTGATTTTAAAACATTCGGAATTAAATGTGTTTCAGGTTCATGCCACTCACCTACAACACCTTCTGACGAAGCTCCTGCAACATTAAAATAGCGAAGTCTTATACTTTTTAAACCATATGCTTTATCGTAATCATCCAGGATTTTTTCTATAAAAAACTTAGTATTTCCATAAGGATTTACAGGATTTTGTACATGATTTTCGTCTATTGGAACATAGTTAGGTTCACCATATGTCGCTGCTGTCGAAGAAAAAACAATTCGCTTTACATTTTTTTGAAGCATTGCTTCAAGTAAATTCAATGTTCCATAAACATTATTAAAATAATACTTTTGAGGATCTTTTACACTTTCTCCTACTTGAGAAAAAGCAGCAAAATGAATAACAGCAGAGATATCTCCCTCTTTAAAGACATTCTTCAAATCTTCTTTATTTTGCAAATCTCCTTTAACAAAAATCAAATCCCCATATTTTTTTAAAGTATCCAATGTTTCAATATGGCCGGTAGAAAGATTATCAAATACGACAACTTTGACTCCGTCTTTTAATAATCGTAAAACACAATGACTTCCTATATATCCTGCTCCACCTGTTACAAGTATTTTATTCATTAATATCCTCACAAAAAAAGCCCCTTTTACAGGGCTTTTTAAACTGGGCATGAAGAGACTCGAACTCCCACGCTTTCGCACTAGTTCCTAAGACTAGCGTGTCTACCATTCCACCACATGCCCTCGACATAATTGATGAAATAACAAATTCAGACTACAATACTTGAAATAAATTGTCAAGAATTAAATTTTGTGAAATAATAATTTTATGAAAAGTTTTATTATTACAAAGTGGATTGAACCATACAGACTTTTAGAATCTATAAAAAAATATTATTCATTTAAAGACTTTACTTTTGACGGATTAAATAAATTAGATCAAAAAGATAAATTTTTCAAAGAATTAATCAATACAAAATATTCAATTGGTTTATACATGAAAAACGTGAATAAATTTTATCTTTTTAACCGTAATGAAAATTTTGATATTATAAAAGAATTAATCGAAGATTTTAATTTTACCGAAAACGATTTTATTTTAACAGATGACATTGAAAAACCTTTTAATATGGTAGACATAGGCAAAGCAGAAGCAGGAATTATTATTCCTTAACAAAAAGGCAATTTTTCTTTTGAAAAATACTTTATATAAACATAGGGGAAATTCAGGAGAAAATTTAATTGTATAATTGGTTATTTACACCTATTACATATCATACTAATGTTAATGCAATAACATTTCCATATTTTATGAATCTTGCCAACAGCAATTTTGTTATGCCTTTTTATTCTTTTGGTGTTGGACAGCAACAACAATTTTTAAATTTTCAGAATCCTTTCTTGTTTAATATGCAAGGATTTGTACCACAAGTTAATTATCCTTTTCTAAACTTTAAAAGTAATAACAACACAAAATCTCAAAATACAACATCGTTAAGTAATAATAATCAAATACAAAAAAAACCAAAAGCAGATATCTCAGCAGAATTTTTAACTGTAGCGAACAAATATTCTAAATGCAAAGAATCAGACGGTTCTCATCTTAAATTCTGCATAAACGACGGATGCACTAAAAAAAATTCCGGAGAATGGTGCACTGATTTTGTCACATACGTAGCAAAAGAAAGTTTTAGAAATAAAGGACTTTATCCACCTATATGGTTCGGAAGCCACGACGTAGAACAATTAAAACTTCAATCCATTGCAAACAATAAATTTATTTCAACAACAAACAAAAACAACAAAAAAGATTTTATTGCGAATCATATTAAACCTGGAGATATAATGATTTTAAACGAAAACGGAGCATCTCATTGCGGGTTTGTTACTGAAGTCAATAAAGACGGAAGCTTCAAAACAATAGAAGGAAATCGTTACGACAAAGTTGATACAGCTAGTTACGACGCAAATGAAAATAGCTTGAGCGGGTTTATACGTCTAAGTATTTAAATATTTAAGTATTTGAAGTTTTAAATCTTCTAATCCGGAATTATTATAAATTACTACATCAGATTTCTTAATTTTTTCATCCTGAGACATTTGACTATTCATACGAATTTTAGCATATTCTTCACTATACCCGTTTCTGGAAATTAATCTTTTTAAACGTAATTCATCATCTGAATAAATAAATATTATTTTATCAAACAAATCTTCCATACCGGCTTCAAATAACAGCGGGATGGCAACAAAAACATATTTTTCTTTATTATTCTTTGTAAAAAATTTTTCTATTTCTTTCCGAATCAACGGGTGCAGAATATCTTCGAGTTTGTTTTTTAATTCTTCATTTGAAAAAACTAATTTCCCCAGTTTAGAACGAGAAATCTCTCCGTCTTTAAATACGTCATAATTTTTAAAAGTATTCTTTGCATGAAACAATAAATCGTGAGCAGAATCATCAGTATCTAAAACTTTATAATTTAAAGATTTTAGAATCTTCTCAACTTCAGATTTACCGCTTGCTATATTTCCGCAAATTGCAATTTTAATCATTTTTTTTTGCCAAATTACTTAAAAAATTTCTCAATTCTTTTATTTGCTGAGGTTTGATAGGTTTAAATTCGCCTCGTTTTAGCCCAAAAAGAGTCAAGTTTGCATGCTGAACACGCTTTAATGATAAAACATTATATCCCAAGAATTCAAACATCCTTCTGATTTGTCTGTTTAAGCCCTGAAATAAAAGAATTTCCATTGTTGTAGAAGTATTATCCGCTTCTAAAACTTCTACTTGAGCATAAGCTTTTTTGCCATCTTCAAACTCTATGCCTTTTGCCATTGCATCAATATCGTTTTGAGTAATCTTTGCATTAACAACAACCCTATACAATTTTGGAACACGAACAGACGGGTGAGTAAGTTCATTTATTAAATCACCATCATTAGTGAGAATTAATAAGCCTGTAGATTCTCTATCTAAACGCCCAACAGGTTTTAAGCCATGCAAACTTTCAGGAAGAATATCATAGATCGTTTTTCGCCCTTTTTCATCTTCTGATGTTGTTATATAACCTGCAGGTTTATAAAATCTGTAATATAGATGCTTAACAGGATGAATGAGTTTTCCATTTACAAAAACTTTATCCTTCTGCTGAACTGAAAAACCAAGCTCAGTTATTTTTTTTCCATTAACCATAACAACACCTGATTCAATAAGTTCATCGGCTTTTCTTCTTGAACATAATCCTGAAGATGCAATATATTTATTTAGTCTGGTTGAAGGCATTTTATCTCCTTTTCAAAAGCACTTGCTAAAGGTTCAGGTATTCGTCTGTACAATTTTGCATCTTTATGAACAGCAACAATTACAACATCCGCAGTTACGAATACTTGATCTGTTGCCTTTGATCTAATTACTTGTTTAAATGTAGCTGTTAACCCTCTGTATTCAGAAACTTCTGTTTCTACAATAACAATATCTTCTAATTTTGCAGAAGATTTGTATTTGATATTAATAGATGAAACTGGAAGCAAAATATCCATTTTTTCAAGATCTTTTAAACCTAAGCCTAAAAGTTTTGAACAAAAATCAACTCTGCCCATTTCCATCCATCGTAAATAAGCCCCATGCCAAACTACCGCATAATTATCAGTATCCGAAAAATAAACTTTTTGTTCAAATATATGTTTCATAACAAATTTATTATATCATTAATATTATTTTATGTATAATTAAGACTATGGAGCAAAAGATTTCCGACAAAGTTATAAATAGATTAACGCTTTATCACTGCATATTGCAGGATTTTATAAATCAAGGCAGTGAATATATTTCAAGTAAACAAATTGCATCTTTACTAAGAATTGACGATTCGCAAGTTAGAAAAGACATTAATATCCTGAACAATTCAGGTAAAACCCGTGTCGGATACAATGTTAAAGAACTAAAAAAATCTATAGAAAAAACTCTTGGATTTTCTGTTACAAAACGAGCATATATAATTGGAGCAGGCAATTTGGGAACCGCACTTGCAAATTACGATAATTTCAGCAATTACGGGCTTAATATTGTAAGTCTTTTTGACAATGATGAAAACAAAATCGGAAAAGAAATAAATAATAAAAAAATTCTTGATATTAAAGAACTTCCACAATATGTATGGCAGCACTATGTTGATATTGCGATATTAACAATTCCTGCGAAATATGCACAGAAAACTGCAGATTTTTTAGTTAAAACAGGGATAAAATATATATGGAATTTTACCCCTGCCGTACTTGAAGTTCCGGATGATGTTCAGGTTTGGAACGAAAATCTTATGGGGAACTTTTTACAATTCACTTATGGTATAAAGTGATTTATATCCATAATCCCCGAAAGAAGGTTGAGCTGTTCTGGAATCAAAATAATGATAAAGAGCCTGTGTTTCAGTTTTTAACTGGCAGAACATCTGCAACCTATATTAGTTCTAGAACTTTCGTATTTTTGACGCTGTTGACCGCCTAAAGTCGCACTTGCATAATCACAACTATTTCCTTTAATCATTGTAGCTTTTGATGAAGTATCACTACCATCATCAACCCATGTCCACCAACCTGTGTCTATAGAATTTTCACATGCATATTTAGCCTCATCTATAGTCATAATATGAGCCCCTGAAGAACTGCAAAAACTTGAACAACTACTATAACTGCGAGTTCCAGAATGCAAATATACTTTATCACCTGCCATTTGACAAGTCACTCCGCTTATATTACTAAAATCATTACATGAAATCGAAGGTATTATCGTAGCATTAGCCAAAGGAAGTACATCTTTATTAAATTTATTAGGTTTTCTTGTTCCGCTTCTGTCATATATACCGTCTAAACAGGCATATGGCACAGATTTTAAAGCCTTATCAGGATCTACAAGCATTCTGCCAGA
>JAGAXG010000020.1 GCA_017941035.1 bacterium
CCGCCGGAAAATCCTCCTCCTCCGGATGAAGAAGAACGGCTTATTCCTCCGTTTTCTACTGAGGGAGTTGTTAATTTGTTTACAGATTTTGCAAAATTATTAAAAGTTCTGCAATTAAACCTATTTCCGGAGTACCAATCAGGATTAATTCGCATTATACCTTCAAATTTATTTATCCATTTGTCTGACACATCCAATATGTAGGCACAAGGCAAAACACCATAAAAATATTCCGGATCCTTTTCTGCGAGTTGTTTAAGTCTGTTTTGTTCAGAAACTTCAACAAAATGTTTTAATCCCATAAGGTTTCCTAAAAGATGATTTCCGGTAGAATTTCGTTTAGGAAGCTGGTATGTACAAACACCTGCTATAATTAAACAAACAATCCCTAATATTATATCAACTGAATTTATTGATTTTAGATTTTGTGAAATAAGCATTAATAAAGGCATTCCACCAAAACCTAGTGCCCATATTATAGTAAAAAATCCAGAAATAGGATTTTTTAAATTTTGAATCAATACTAAAACTGCAATTATTGGGAATAATAACAGCATTCCATTTTTAAACATTAATGAATAATTATAATTTGAAATTGTATATATTGTCAATAATATTAGCCCTGCGAGACATATAAACATCAAAAGTCTTAATGGAAAACCTATTGATTCCGGATAAAATATTTTGTCTTTCTTTTGATTAATTTTATCAATAATATTTTGACATTTTTTATAAAAAGTAGAAGATGTTTCAAGTTTATCACTTGTTGTATAATTTTTTCTTTCAAACAATGAATCCATAAACATACCCTTAATATTATCAATACCGCCATATTCATGAATTTTTTCGAGAGTAAAAGTATATTCTTTATCTTCTATTTTTATAAATCCTTCGTGTGCAAGTTCAATAAGTAAGGCAACAAGTCCTTTGCTAGAAGCTTTGCCTTTATATGCCAGTTCAATTTCTGCACTATTTAAACCTTTAGGAGGATAAAAATTTACAACCGGAGTGACGTGTTCATCTTTTCCGTAGTTAAACCATACAAAGAATGAAATTAATGTTAATAAAAGCATGACCCCCATAACAATATAATGAGTATAATTTGTATATTTAACAAAATATCCTTCGGGAACTTCAATCCTTAAAGTAACACCTTCATTTGGATTAAGTTCTCTTTCAGTTTCACCGGAAACAGTATCAGCATTAATACTAAAAACAGCTCCGCGATTAAATCCTGCTGTTCCGTATCTTCCTATAGAAAGACCTGCTTTTGATGGATCAACTTCTTCAGGCATATTAACAATAAAACTTGCATGTTTGATAGGAACATTCCAATCAGTACCGATTATATTGTGATAAAATTCGTTTTTATTATCCTGATAATTGTATTTATAACTTATTATGTAACTATGTAAACCTTCAATTAATTTATCCGGATCTCCGATTTTAATATTAACATCAGATTCGTTATATGATACATCACTATACTCCGATACATTTATATTAGTAATGGATGCGTTTTTATATGGTATTTTTCTATAAATTCCGTGCGAAGGATATGTGAAATAGACATCAATATTTTCTATAATATTAGCGCTTTTATTTTTATCAACATCTATATTTACATTATAATTTTGAATGTAAAAATTTTCAGCAAAAGCGGGACAAAATAACAACATCCAGCTTAACACAATAAACAAAAGTTTTTTCATTATGAAAAATTGACCTTCACATTTTCTCTTTCAGAATCTGAAATTTCAAACAATTCAGCGGGATGAATTGAAAAAATTGAACAAAAAATATTTGATGGAAAAATTTCAGTAAAAGTATTCAATTCTCTTACCGTACCGTTGTAATATTTTCTTGCATTTGCTATTTCGTTTTCAATCCCTGATAAATTATTCATTAATTGATTGTAACTCTCATTAGCTTTCAAATCAGGATAATTTTCTGCAACCGCAAGTAATTTCGGCAACACAGAATTAATTTGCGCATTTGTTTGTAATTTTTCATTATCGGACATTCCTTCATAGTTTTTTGTACGCAGATTAGTTAATTCTGTAAATACTGATTTTTCATGATCAGAATAACCTTTAACAGTTTCAACAAGATTAGGAATTAAATCCCAGCGTTTTTTTAAGTAAACATCCATAGTAGAAAAAGCTTCGCGAACAAAGTTTCTTAATTGAACACCTTTGTTATAAACAGAAATGCCGTAAAGGCAAATTAAAATAACAATTGCTATTAAAATATACATAGAATCCTCCTCTTTATACAAAAATCCTAACAAATTTTGCAAAAAGAGGCAAAATATTAACACATTTTAAGCAGTTTTTCTTTCGTCTTCTTCAACCGGAGGTCCGACAGTTTCTAAAAGAGTTTCAATAACTCTTGGCATTTGACAGATAAATGAATAATGTCCTGCAGAAAGCGAGCATTTTTTACAATCACAATGTATGTAATAACATTCAAGAGCCTGCTGAGTCCAGTTTTGGGTAATAGACTCAGACATATCTTCATTTGCGGGAGAATAAAATTCATCCTCAAAATCAAAAACCTCACCCATATAAGCCCCCTTGTAGTTGTAACCCGTATTTATATTTTAAATTATCAAGCTGAATTTTTAATCCTACATTTGTATGAAAAAAAAATAAAAACACTTGCTTTTAAAAAATGTTTGTAGTAAGTTTGATTGTGCAAGTACACTAGCTTGTGCAAAGCAATGTGCGGGCTGCTAGCTCAGGTGGTTAGAGCACTCTGCCGAGAAAAACGATTAAGTATCGTTTTTCGAGAGGCCTGATAAGGGACTCAAATGCTCAAGTTGACAAAAGAATTTATCAATGTAAGAATGCAATAGCATTTGATACATGGGCTGCTAGCTCAGGTGGTTAGAGCGCACCCCTGATAAGGGTGAGGTCGGTGGTTCGAGTCCACTGCGGCCCATATAAAAAGAGGTAGGTTTATCCTACCTCTTTTTATATGGTGTTGTATTGCGAGAAACACTCAAATGGTGGTTCGGCGGATTTGCGGACGGATGGAGTGAGCAAAGCGAACAAATCCGGATAGCGAGTGAATTGAGCCTACTGTGGCAGAGCCACAAAGGCGAATCTTCACGAGCGTAGAGCAAATCCAAGACGAGTCCACTGCGGCCCATATTAAAAAAGACAGGTTTATCGCCTGTCTTTTTTATCGAAATATTTGAATACATGTTTTTTATTTTTGTGTTGACAGGTTTTTAATAATTTGTTATTATATTTATGCAAACAGGAGATTTATATGTATAAAAAAATAGTTAATTTTATAAAAAGTAATATGAATTCAAATACCGAACAATTTAGCATGCGAATCCCAAACGATTTGAAA
>JAGAXG010000021.1 GCA_017941035.1 bacterium
CTCCTGTCAACTTCGTTGACATCCTCTCCATAGGAGAGGTAGAATTTTCTTTTATACTTCCTGATTGAAGGAGATCAGCTAAAAGCCCCCCCCCCCCGAAATTGGCTCTGTGTCTGCGTTTTAGCATAATTCTATCTCCTTTTATTCCGTTAATTCCTCTGTATTATCATTATAAACTATGTTTTAAGATTTCGCAAGGGTTTTTATTTTTAATAATAAACATATTTATTTTTGTAGTATAATAAAGCTAATCAGAAATTTTTGATTAGAGGATATTATGAAGGTTATAAAACTGGAAACAGTAGATTCTACAAACATTTACGCCAAATCTCACATCGAGAATTTGTGTGATAGAACAATTGTTCATGCCCTTAGACAATCTAAAGGACGTGGAAGATTTAACCGTGTTTGGGTTGATTTAGGCGAAAATAACCTCTTTTTCTCTATTATACTAAAACCTTCGAAAGAATTCTCATCAGTTTGCCCCAATATTACGCAGTACGCATCTTTATCTTTATGTCATGTGTTGGAAAAGTACGGAGTTTCACCAAAAATTAAATGGCCTAATGATGTTATGATTGACGGGGAACGTAAAATCTCAGGGGTCTTGTCTGAAACTGTTATGCAAGGCAGAGAACTGCAAGGACTTGTCGTAGGAATAGGAGTAAATCTTAATGCAAATAAAAGTGATGTGGAAAATATTCCTGACAGAATTGTAACTGCATTAAATCTTGAAATCGGCAAGCCGGTGAACATGGAAGTATTTTTAAATGAGTTTTTAGATGAGTTTTTCAAAAATTATGACGAATTTTTGAAATCAGGATTTCAATTTATAAAAAATGAGTATATTAAAAAAAGTTGTTTTTTAAATAAAGATTTAAAAGTTCAAGTTTTAAGTGAAATTAAATCAGGTTTTGCAAAAGGTATAAATGATTATGGTGAATTACTTTTACAAACCGAAAATAATAAAGAATTGGTATTAAATATAGGAGACATATTATGAGTAATTTAGGAAACGGATTGGCTTTGCTTGCAATCGGTATGGGATTTGTCCTTGCATTTCTTACTTTATTGATCTTTGCAATGGGCATGATGTCAAAAGTTGTTGCTTGGCTGAACAAATTATTTCCGGAAGCTGTAGAAGAAGTAAAATCTACAGCAAAAAAAGTCGCTTCAAATGTAGATGAAGCAATTGCTGTTGCAATAGCTGCGATTATGGCACGTAGAAATTAATAATGAAAGGATAAAATATATGAGCAAAAAACTTATTAAAGTAATGGATACGTCATTTAGAGACGGATTCCAATCTGTTTACGGAGCAAGAGTATTTGTCGATGACTTTATTCCTGCTTTGCAATCTGCAGTCGGAGCAGGTTTAAGACACTTTGAAGTTGCGGGCGGTGCGAGATTTCAATCCCCAATTTTCTATTGCAACGAAAATGCATTTGAAACAATGGATAAAATCAGATCTGCAGTAGGTCCTGACATCAATTTACAATCTCTTTCCAGAGGGGTAAATGTCGTTGGCTTAGACTCTCAACCACGTGATGTTATTGATTTACATGCAAAAATGTTTGCTAAACACGGCGTTACTACAGTGCGTAACTTTGATGCATTAAATGATGTTAATAATTTATTATATTCAAGCCAATGTATTAAAAAACACGGACTTAAACATGAAGTAACAATTACAATGATGGAATTACCTATAGGATGCCAAGGAGCACACGATGTTGCATTTTATGAAAGAGTTTTACGTTCAATCTTAGATGCAGGAATTGAATTTGATTCACTGGCATTTAAAGATGCATCAGGAACTTCTGCACCTCGCAAAGTTTATGAAACAGTAAAACGTACCCGTGAAATTTTGGGAGAAAATGCAGATATTCGTTTCCACTCTCACGAAACTGCAGGAACAGGGTTAGCAGCATACTTAGCAGCTCTGGAAGGCGGAGCAAATTGCATTGACTTATCTATGAAGCCAGTATCAGGCGGAACTGCTCAACCTGATATTGTTTCTATGTGGCACGCTTTAAAAGGCACAGAATATGATTTAGGAATTGATGTAGAAAAAATATTGGAAACAGAAGAAGTGTTCAAAGAATGTATGAAAGATTACTTCTTACCTCCTGAAGCTATGGCTGTAAACCCTATGATTATTCAATCTCCTCTTCCTGGAGGTGCTTTAACAGCAAATACTCAAATGCTTAGAGATAACAATTTAATGGATAAATACCCTGAAGTTGTTGCCGCAATGAAAGAAGTTGTTGAAAAAGGAGGATTTGGAACATCTGTTACACCTGTTTCCCAATTCTATTTCCAACAAGCATTCAACAACGTAATGTTTGGCAAATGGAAAAAAATTGCAGAAGGTTACGGAAAGATGGTTTTGGGTTACTTCGGAAAAACTCCATGCCAGCCGGATGAAGAAGTTGTTAAAATTGCACATGAACAATTAGGTCTTGAACCAACTACAGAAACAGTTGTTGATTTAAACGACAAAGATCCGAATAAAGGACTTGCTGTTGCTCAAAAAAGACTTGAAGATGCAGGACTTGAAATTAATGATGAAAACTTATTTATTTCTGCAGCTTGTAAAGAAAAAGGTATTCTATTCTTGCAAGGTAAAGGAACAATCGGAGTTCGTAAATGTGAAAAGAAATCTGAATCAACATCTACAGGGAATGATACTAACGGTTATACAGTTACAGTCAACGGTAAAAAATATGCAGTCGCTTTGGAAGGCGATAAAGCAACTGTCAACGGTAAATTGTATGATTTCAGCGTAAAAGATGGTATTGAAGCTAAAGCTAGTGTAGGAGGAGAAGGTACACCTGTTAAAGCGGCTCTTCCTGGAAATGTATTAAAAGTTTTGGTTTCTGAAGGAGATAATATTGCAGAAGGTGATGTAATAGCTGTTGTTGAAGCTATGAAAATGGAAACAGAAATTAAATCTCCTGTCGGAGGAACTGTGAAATCAGTTGAAATTGAAGTAGGAAATAAAGTCCAAACAGGACAAGTATTGGTAACAATCGGTTAGGGGGAAGAAAATGGAAATTACAGAAGGTTTATTAAATCTGTGGCAAAACACCGGTTTATACAACATGATGGCTTCACCTGATCCAAATATTACAAATTGTGCAGAACAATTTTTACATCAATTTGGACATCCTATCATGCTTGTTATATGCTTGTTCTTGCTATGGTTAGGTATTAAAAAGCAGTACGAACCACTTTTATTAGTTCCTATTGCTTTTGGCGGAATTTTATCAAATATACCGTTTTTAGATCCTGCTGATGCAATCGCAGGGCCTACAGGATTTTTGGGAATTATATTTGAAGCCGGAATTCACAAAGGTATATTCCCATTAATTATATTTATGGGAGTCGGTGCAATGACAGACTTTGGGCCGTTGATTGCTAATCCGAAAACTGCATTGTTAGGTGGTGCTGCTCAATTTGGTATTTTCGGAGCATTATTGTTAGCATTGTGCTGTTTTGGATTTACTTTGCCTCAGGCTGGTGCGATTGGTATTATAGGTGGAGCTGATGGCCCTACATCTATTTATGTAACTTCAAAGCTTGCTCCTGAATTATTAGGTGCAATTGCTGTTGCAGCTTATTCATATATGGCACTTGTTCCTGTTATACAACCGCCAATTATGAAATTATTCACATCAAAAGAAGAACGCGTAATCCAAATGGAACAGTTAAGACCTGTTTCAAAGCGTGAAAAAATTGTATTTCCGTTGATTATTTTGTTCATGTGTATTCTTTTACTACCTTCAGCATGTCCTCTTGTAGGAGCTTTTACTTTCGGTAATTTGTGTAAAGAATGCGGATGCGTAGATAGATTATCAGATACAATGCAAAATGCTTTGATTAATATTATAACTATATTCTTAGGTTTAACTGTCGGGTCAAAACTTTCCGCAGAACAATTTTTGACAGTTCAAACATTATTTATTCTGCTTTTAGGAATTTTAGCATTTTCATTTGCTACAGCAGCAGGTGTTTGGATGGCAAAACTTATGAATTTATGTGAAATTATTACTGCAAAAATTCAAAAACGCGAACCGCGTTTAATAAATCCTTTAATAGGTTCAGCCGGTGTTTCAGCTGTTCCTATGGCTGCACGTGTCTCAAATAAAGTTGGATTAGAGTATAATTCTCAAAATTATCTTTTAATGCACGCAATGGGACCAAATGTATCAGGCGTAATCGGCTCTGCAGTTGCAGCTGGTATTTTACTCGCATTATGTAAGTAAAAATGTATACGTAAAAAAACGGGACAATTGTTAGTCCCGTTTTTTTATTGCTTTTAAATATTAACAAACTTTTTGTTTATCAAGTTTTTTTATAACACTTGCAAAAAAAGGTTTTTGGGGCTTCATGTTTTTATTTAACTTTTTTGAGTAAATTGCTTTTACTTCATTTATTTTAGATTTATTCATTATTGTTCTTTCTTAATTCAAAAAAATAGGGTATCTTATAAAACTTCCATTGGTTCGACATGAAAATCTATAATGAAAGTTTCTTTTGTTAAAAATGCTTGTTTTAAAGCTGAATCAATTTCATTCATATTATTAACTTTCAATGCTTTTAATCCATAACTTTGCGCCAAATGCACAAAATCAGGATTTGATATTTTTGTCTGCGAATATCTTCCATCACAATTTTTTTGCTGTAATTGGCGAACCATGCCAAGATATCCGTTATTTAATATAATTATTTTTAGATTCAAATTATAATCTCTACACAATGAAAGTTCACCCAAACTCATTTGTAAAGAACCATCACCGGTTATACATACTACTGTTTTTTCTGGACTTGCAATACATGCACCAATTGCACTAGGGAATCCAAATCCCATTGTCCCTGAACCTCCAGAAACTAAAATTCTACGTTCTTTATTAAATGTTAAATTTTGAACAGCCCACAATTGATGCTGTCCTACTTCAGAAGTAAAAATTATATCTTTGTTTTTCGTAAACTCTTCAATTTTTCTGATAACTTCAAATGAATGTAAAAGATTAGTAGTTTTTTTACGTTTTATATTCAAATCTTTTAAACTCTGAACAGAATCAGCCCAATTAGAAAAATTGATTTTTACTGATGATAATTCATTTATAAAATCTTTGATATCGCATACTAAAAATTCAACAGGTTTCAGTACTCTTGCTATTTCTTTTTCATTTATGTCAATTTGAATAAACTTTGATTCAAGTTCTGATTTATCAAACATACAGGTTATTCTATCATTAAATCTTGCACCCAAAGAAATAATTAAATCTGATTTTTTTAAAATTTCATTCGCAGATTTATCTCCAAAAATTCCTATCATACCAAAGTAATTTTTATCATTCTGAGGATAAGTACCTAATCCCATCATGGTAGAGACCACTGGGATATCAAAGTTTTTTATTGCAGAATATAAATCTGCACCGGAATGAGTAACCCCGCCGCCTGTAACAATTACAGGCTTTGAAGAAGACAATAATCTTTTCAAAATTTTTGAATAATCAATTTTGCAAGTTTTTACTGCATTAGTAAAATTCACTTCTCGAAATTCTGCTGATTCAGAAAATATATTCTTAGACATATCTACAACTACAGGACCTTTTTTACCAGAATTTGCAATATTAAAGGCTTCTATCAATATTTCCTGAATATTCTTTGCCGATGTAATTTGAAAAGCAGCTTTTGTGCAAGATTTTGTAATATCACAAATATTTGCTTCCTGAAAAGCATCCGTACCAATTAAATCTTCTGATACCTGACCTGTCAAAACAACTAACGGAGAACCATCTAGGTATGCATTTACAATCCCGGTAACAGTATTTGTTGCTCCGGGACCCGATGTTACAAGTACAACACCACACTTCCCTGTTACTCTTGCGTAACCTTCTGCACAATGAACTGCCGATTGCTCATGACGAACTAGTATATGCTTTATATGAGATTGTTTGTATAATTCGTCATATAAACCCAATACAATCCCCCCGGGATATCCAAAAATTGTATCCGTACCCAGAGATTTCAATGTTTCAATTATAACTTTAGAACCTGTTAAAATTTTAGTATTACGTTTAGTCAACATGACTATTTATATCCCTATCTGTGCTTAACTATTTTATCATAAAGACAAAAAAATAGTGTGAACTTTGCTATACAAAATTCACACTACTTTAAAACAAAATTTATTCTGCTGTAGTAAAGAACTTCTTCCAAAAGCTTACTTCATTTTTTGCAGCTTTTTTTGCAGCTTCTTTTTGTGCTTTTGCTTCTGCTTTTTTCTTTGCTAAAGCTTCTTTTTGTGCTTTCTTTTTAGCTACTGCATCAGATTTTGCTTTTGCTGCAGAATTTTCAGCATTTGTAATTTTGTTAGCTGTATTAGTCAATGCATTTGAAGTTTTGTTTAATGCATTAGTAAACGCATTTGCACTAAATGCAGGTGCTGCCATTGACACTACTGATAAAGCTAATAATGATACTACTAATTTTTTCATTCTTCTTTTTCTCCTTTCTCATTTTCTACATCTTCTGTGATATTCTTAAGTTTAATTTGTTTTATCTCTAACCGTCCTTTATAAAATTCTAAATTTCGCTGTTGGATACGCTTTTTTTCATTCATCTTTTCAATTTTTGAGATATTTTTTAAATACTTATTTCGCTGAGATTTTTGTTTATCCTTAGCAATTACCGGAGTTAAAAACAATATACAAACAGTAAAACAAATAAATAATTTTCTCATAATTAAAAATTACATCAAAATAGGATATTTTTCAATAATTTCATTAATACCTTTCTTTGCACTTTCGAAAATTTCAATCATTTGGTCAAACTTATAAGGTTCTCCTTCTGCTGTTGTTTGAAATTCAATTATTTTACCACTTTTTGTTAAAACTATATTTGAATCAACCTGAGCATGAGAATCTTCTTCATAATTTAAATCAAGGCGAACTTCTCCATCAACAATGCCTGCTGATATAGCAGCAATAGGCTCAATAATTGGATTTTCTCTTAACTTTCCTTCTTTTAGTAATTTTTTTACCGCTTCACTTAATGCGACATATCCCCCGCAAATGCTTGCAGTCCTTGTTCCGCCATCTGCCTGTATTACATCAGCATCAATAATTATTGTTAATTCCGGAATTTTCTCTAAATCAACACATGCTCTTAAGCTTCTGCCTACAAGCCTTTGAATTTCTTGAGTTCGACCAGAAATTTTTGTTCTTTCTCTTTGGCATCTTGTTGAAGTTGATGATGGCAATAAAGAATATTCGGCAGTTATCCATCCTCTTTTATCCTCTTTATCCATCCACTTAGGCTTTTCTTCTATTACAGAAGCCGTTGTTATAACTTTTGTATCTCCAAATTCTACAAGAACAGAACCTAATGCATTTTTTGTAAAATCTGTTGTAAATTTAATTTGTCTTGTTTCATTGTTTTTTCTATTTTCTTTACGCATTTTTTACTCCTTATAATAATCCCACATATAAATTTGTCCGCAATATTTGCATACAGCATGTTCATTCATAAATTGTAAATCAGGAACAAATACATAGCCATCAACAGTTATTTCGATATCTCCATTTTCAGTATACCGTTGGGAAAAATTCCTTTCTCCATGATAATCAGGAGAAAACATTAATTCAAATTTATCTTTTGATTTACAATTTTTACATATAAACATTTTTACTCTTTACGATGTTTTTTTATATTTTTTGTAGCCACAACACCCAAACTTAAATCTTTATACCACAAAGTCCAACAAATACTTCTTATAGGTAAAGTTAATTCCGAAGTAATCATACCTATAATTGAAGTTAGAATTGCTGTTGAAACCATATTTATCGTAATTTCCTGAACATTGATATGAGCTAATATTCTATTTAGATAACTTAAAGGGATTGATTTACCTATAAAATCAAATAAACTGCTTAAAGGCTCATTTATATGTAAATAATCAAATATAACAGTTACTCCCATAGTAATAATATAAATTGAGAAAAACCATAAAACTAACATTAGAATAAATGCTCTTGCCCAATTACCTTTTACCAGATCAAAACTTCTTCTAAAACAATCTTTCACAGATAGTTCTTGTTCAAACGTAAATACTTGAAACACTAAAATAAAATATATCCACAAAATTAACGGAGGAATAAGTCCAAATACAGGAATTATACAACATAAAACAGCCAACAAAGATAGTATACCAACGGCTGCTAATAATAAAATATATTTACCTCCGCGTCTTGTTGCCACTTCTCTGTGAGATTGAAAATCATAAACTTTACCGGTTGTAACAGCTCCTTCAGTCATTGAATTTATTGCGACATAAGCAACCATATAATCCCAAAATGCTTTCATAAAAATCAATATTCCAGGAAGCGCAAGCAAAAAAATTAATAAAAGACCACTTGATATACTATTTGTTTTGGATGCAATCTTATCAGCAAATCCGATTGTTAAACCAAATATTAAAGCTAAACCTAACAATTGCCCAAAAACAGGGAAAAGCATGTAAATAAAAAACTTGTCTATATTTGAGAAATAAATTTTAATACCCTGTATAAAAACCAGCCAAATACTAATTGCTTTTCTATCTTTGGACATACATCCTCCTTTGATGTATATTATATTATAACAATGAAAGATTTAAAAGAATTAATTAAAAATTTCACAAAAGAAGATTACGAATGCGGAAATGTTAATCTTCATATTCACACAAAGTACTCTGACGGACTGGCAGATTTTTGTGATATTGCTAAACAAGCACAAAATAAAACTATTGCTATTACTGATCATAACACAGTGCAAGGATATATTGATAACCCAAATTTGAATATTATAACCGGAGTAGAATTTGACGTATGGTACAAATATATTTTTCTTCACCTTCTAGCTTACGGAATAGATGTTCACGCTGAATGTTTGCAAAAATTTTATGCTAAAGATAAACGTGGAACAGAAAAAGATATCGTAAGAATATTTTCAAAAAGAAACATCATAGAATTGATAAATTCTATTCATAAAGCCGGAGGTATTGCCGTTATCGCGCATCCGGCATGTTGCTGGGCATTGAACATGGATAAGTTTATACAAGATTTGAAAAATATCGGTCTTGACGGCATAGAGGTTTACTATCCTTACCCACGCTGGAGAAAATACATGCGCTTTGCCTCTGTAGAAAAAATCGAAAAAATTGCAGATAAATATAATTTAATTAAAACTGGCGGAACGGACTGCCATTGTACATCTTTATAAATTATTCTTCTCTAAATTTCTTAATATGCTTATAAATATAAATAATTGCAAGAACAATAAAAACAACGAAAATTAATTGATCAAATTTATGCCAAATTCTTTTTACTTCATCAAGATGCTCTCCCATTTTATATCCGACAAATACGAGCCCATAACACCAAATTAGCGACCCGACAAAGGATAAAGTAAAGAAAATCCTTTTACGTGCTTTTAAAATTCCTGCAGGCAGAGAGATAAATGTTCTTATTATCGGCAACATTCTGCATAAGAAAAAAGCCAAATCTCCGTATTTATCAACCCATTTATCAGCATTTTCCAAATCACTTTTTGAAACTAAAACATATTTTCCGTATTTTTCAAAAAACTTACGTCCACCAAAATACCCTAAATAATAAGAAATGAATGAACCAATTAAACATCCTATAGCACCTGCCCAAGATGCAATGTGAAAATTCATTTCACCCTTTGAAGCTAAATATCCGGCAAATGTTAAAGTCGCTTCACTTGGAATAAGAATATTACATGACTCTAAAGTCATGAGGAATATTATCCCAAATGCACCTGTCGAAGAAATAATAGCTTCCAGACAACCTATAAAAGCAGCTACTAAAGTATTTAACATCATCCACTCCCATCTATATCTTTTTCTATATTATAAAACAAAAAAAATAAAAAAGGTGCTTATCATACAAGATAAACACCTTCAATTTTATTTAAACCTCGTCAACTATTTGCCGTTAACAACAGTTTTGAATTTTTTACCAGCTGAGAAAGCAGGAACTGTCTTAGCAGGGATTTTCAATTCTTTACCAGTTTGAGGATTTCTGCCAACTCTAGCAGCTCTCTTGCGAGGTTCGAAAGTACCGAAACCAACTAAAGTAACTTTTTTACCTTTAGCAACAGTTTTTTGAATAGTTTCAACTAATGCTGAAAGAACTTCTGTTGCTTCTTTTTGAGTAACGTTAGCTTTTTTTGAAATTTCTTGTACTAATTCTTCTTTGTTCATAATAAAACTCCTTTTCTTATGTGTACTCAATCACTATATCAAAAATTTCTATAAATGCAAGTATATTAAAGATTTTTAACATGATGTTACATATTTTGCTTCAAAAACACATTTTTTTATTATTTCTGAGAAAAAACACAGATAGCTTCAACATAATGATCATTACGAGCATTTTTTCCATAATATATATCAGTAGAATCAATGTCAAAATCACGAAGAGATGCACTTACTGAAGATACCTCTTTACTAGACCATAATTGAAATCTAGAAGAATTAGATAACAATGTTAAATTTGAAGCATTTTGATTTAATCTGCTTTGAGAAACACTATTGAAGCTATCACCAGATTTTACATCATATAAGGACTTTGCAATAGCAATCAATTCATCTGTTGAAGGTAACGAAGCATTCATACCCATACAATGTTTAACAGCACCTGCCCAATAATCTTTTTCTCCCATATCGCCGGCCGACTCACTATACATACAATTTTTTATACCAAGGCTTTGTCCATATTTATTTACAGTGGCACCATCAGATTCACAATAATCAGATAATTTTAAAGGAGAAGGGTTAAACACGCGAGATACTTTTAATCCAGCAAAACTTATCCATCCTAAATTCGCTGAACCAAATGCTATAACATCTTTTCCAAATTTGTTAGGGCCTTTTGATCCGTTTAAATCATAAATCCCTGAAATACAAGCAGTTGTTTGACCTTTTTCTACAGTATCAGGATCACTCACAGGACAATTCTTATTCCAAGATAATATCATTGGTGTTCCGTCTCCCAAAACTATCCCGGCTGTATCTACATAATTCTCAGGATTTAATTGAAAC
>JAGAXG010000022.1 GCA_017941035.1 bacterium
ATACAAGCAGTTGTTTGACCTTTTTCTACAGTATCAGGATCACTCACAGGACAATTCTTATTCCAAGATAATATCATTGGTGTTCCGTCTCCCAAAACTATCCCGGCTGTATCTACATAATTCTCAGGATTTAATTGAAACTCTTTGCCATCTGTTAAATCTGATACATTTACACTTGATGTTGCTGTTTGAATTTTATTATATGGCAAGCAGTCTGTTAAATGATCTTTATCACAAATTGTCACTATCTTTAAATGTTTTGATAGTGCCTGCGCAAATTCATAACTAGGATTTGCTCCGTTATAATATGGTCCGATACCGTATTCTATATTTAATAAATCTGTTCCTTTGGATAGTTTGCGCTCAAAAACTGCTATTTTGTTTTTGGTTACTGTGTCATTTATTTTTGTTAGTAAAGTTGGCAGTGTCAGCGCTGATACGACACCAATTATGGCAAGAGCAATTAATGTTTCAGCTAAGGTAAATGCTTTTTTCTTTTTACTAAGGAGATTAGCTAAAAATGCCCCCCCCCCCGAAATTGGCTCTGCGACTGCGTTTTAGCATAATTATATCTCCTTTCATCCAGTTAATTCCTCTGTATTCACATTATAAACTATGTTTTTATTTTTCGCAAGAGGGTAAATAAATTACATATCAAGCCCTAAATCAAGCGGATTCGCCTTCGCAACAATTGCACTCGATGAAATAATATCTACTCCGCATTCTGCTATTTCTCGGATTGTCGAAAGATTTACATTCCCGCTTGCTTCCACAATCGCTTTATGATTAATGAGTTTTACAGCTTCTTTCATTGTTTCTAAAGACATATTATCAAGCATAATAATGTCAACACCCAAAGGCAAAGCTTCTTTTACCTGTTCAATTGTATCGCATTCAAGTTCAATTTTATGAGCATGAGATAAATTTTCTTTAACCATTTTTACTGCATTAGTAACACCGCCGGCAACTTGAATATGATTATCTTTTATCATTGCACAATCTGACAAATTAAATCTATGCAATGCCCCTCCCCCGCATTTTACTGAATATTTTTCAAATGCTCTAAAATTTGGAGTAGTTTTTCTTGTATCAACAATTTTACAAGGTAAATCCCCGATTGCATTTCGATATTTATTAGTTTCAGTGGCTATACCACTCATTCTTTGAATATAATTTAATGAAACTCTTTCTCCCAAAAGAATATATTTTGCAGGTCCTTTAATCTCTGCAAGTATGTCACCTTTTGTAATTTTATCACCATCATTAAACAAAAGTTTTACCTCAACTTCGTTAGATAAAATTTTAAAAACAGTTTTAAAAATATCAAGACCACATACAATTCCGTCAACACGAGAAGTTAACTTCGCATTATAAATCAAATCATTTGCTATAATACTTTCTGTTGTAACATCCCCAAATCCTATATCTTCCTGTAATGCTTTTTTAATATGATCTTCTACATAAAAATTACTTAGCATAAGTTTTCTCCTTTAATATTTCACTATGCTCTCCAATTTCATTTGTTTGCAAATAATCAGTTCTATAATGTGAACCTCTTGATTCTTTACGTTTTAAAGCACATTTTACAATCAATTTTGAAACTATAAGCATATTTCTAAATTCGTATTCTTCCTTTGTTTGAGGTTTATCAAATTCAAGTTTTTCAATTTCAGTTAATGCTTTTTCCAGAGTCTCCTGCGAACGGAAAATTCCAACATTCTCCCACATCAATGATTTCAGTTTTTCTATTTTTACAAAATTGATTTGATTATTTCTAATTTTTAAATATTCTTCGGTTATAAAATCCGAGTCAACACTAAAACTTTTTGAACCAACAACCTCTGCAACTTTGTAAGCACAAACTACACACTCTAAAAGCGAATTACTTGCAAGCCTGTTAGCGCCATGCAATCCTGTTGATGCAACCTCTCCAACAGCATAAAGATTTTTTACAGTAGTTTCACCATTTAAATCAGTTTTTACTCCGCCCATAAAATAATGAGAAGCAGGTGCAACAGGTATAAAATCCTTTGTAATATCTATTCCAAATTCTTTACATTTTTTGTAAATTGTAGGAAAACGGTTTTCTACATCAATAATATTTGTTCCATTTAAATAAACATTTGACTGATTATTTTCCTTCATTTGAGTATAATTCGCTCTCGCAACTATATCTCTCGGGGCTAATTCTTTTCGAATATCATATTTCCCCATATACTCAAAACCATTCGAATCACAAAGCTTTGCGCCTTCCCCTCTAACAGCTTCACTAATTAAAAACCTATTATGATTATTATAATCATCAATTGCAAGTGCAGTCGGGTGAAATTGAACAAACTCCATATCTCTTAAAACCGCTCCGGCATCATATGCAAGAGCAAAACCATCTCCGGTTGCGCCAATAGGATTAGTTGTATATTTATATATCTGCCCCAGTCCTCCTGTCGCAAGTATTACAGCATCTGATGAAATTCCTTCGTACTTACCATCTTTTAAAACAATTATTCCTTTGCAAATATTATTCTCAGTAACAAGTTTTACTACCATTGTATTTTCAAGGAGTTCAATATTTTTGTTATTTCTAACAGCTTTGCAAAGTGCTATTTCCATTTCGCGACCTGTCGCATCTCCACCGGAATGCAATATTCTGCATACACTATGAGCAGCTTCTTTCGTTAATTTGAAATTACCGTTTTCATCTCTATCAAAATTAACTCCGAATTTTAACAAATCTTTTATAACCTTTTCGGAATTTTCACTTATAAATTTAACAATTTTTTCTTCACTTAATCCCGCACCTGCCAATAAAGTATCTTGAATATGAGATTTTACAGAATCATTTTCATTTTCATTCAAAACCGCAACAATTCCACCTTGAGCATAGTAAGAATTACTCTCTTTCAAACTCGATTTTGTAACAAGCAAAATTTTGCCAATATGTTGTTCAAGTTTTAATGCAGTATAAAGTCCGGATATTCCGCTTCCTATTATGATTGCTTTTGAATGTTTCATAATTTTTATGTTATAACAAACACTTCATTTTTTCTATTAAATTTTTATTAAAATAAAATATCAAAATAAACAATTTATAAGAATAATACTTTTCTATATACAAATTTTGATTTCATTAACTCTATCAAAATTCTAATAATAATAAAAAAGGAGCAATTATGATAAATACACCATCTATAAAACTACTTTTAGTCGAAGATCATAAACTTATGCGAGTAGGTTTAAAATCACTATTTGAAGAACAAGAAGGATTAGAAGTAACCTCAGAAGCCCAAAATGGTAAAGATGCTGTTGAAAAATTTAGAACTACACACCCAGATGTTACAATAATGGATATAGGCTTACCGGACATTACAGGTATAGAAGCAACAAAACAAATTCTTGAGCTAAATAATAACGCAAAAATTATAATTTTAACTTCACATCTGAGCGAAGAAGAAGTAATTGATTCTCTGCAATCAGGAGCTAGAGCTTATGTTATGAAAGATATTAACACCGACACTCTAAAAATGATTATACAGACAATAAAAGACGGGGCTATGTGGATAGATCCACTGGCAGTCCCGATTTTGCGAGAAAAGAATAATAATTTGATTCCCGAGCGTCAAATGTCTCGTGCTATGTTTCGACAACAGCATTCAAATTTGACTCAAAGAGAATATGAAGTCTTGAAACTTATTGTTGATGGTAAATCCAATAACGAAATCGCTGATGAATTAACCATTTCATCACATACTGCTAAGGCTCATGTTTGTAATATTATTCAAAAATTACTTGTTGATGACAGAACCCAAGCAGCAGTGAAAGCTATTAAAGAGGGTTTGGTTTAAATATTATTTCTTATGCCACAGCCTCCTTATTCATAAACGATAAAACATTCGCAACAACATTATCTTGAACAGATTTTTCTGCATCCTTCAGATATTCAAATGCAAGAAAAACAGTTCTGTTGGTATCATACCAACGTTTCATCGAATAATTCTTTATTCTGTTTATATAATCCTGAGGTTGAGGATTATAACCATTGTTACGTAATTCCAACATTATTTGCTTCGCATAACGAACTCTGTCATTTCCGTGAGCCAATTCTATTTTACTAATTACAATGCACACATCAGGTGATAATTCATACCAGCGCTTCATATAATATCCTCCATCTCGCAGAAAGTATATCTTATATATATAATTATTACCTATATTGATTAATTTTTAAAGTCTAATTCTAAAGTATTAATACAAAAATTTACAAATAAAAAAGCAAGGTAAAAAACCTTGCTTTTAATAATTATGTAATAACCTTACTCTTCTGTTTCTTCAACTTCTTGAGCTTCTTCTTGTGCAAAATCTTCTTCATCTATTGCACTTTGATTCATCTCTTCTTCAATTTCTTGTTGAAGTTCTTCTGAATTCATAACATCTTCTGTTTCATAATCAGGTTCTTGTTCTGGTTCTTCAACGTAATTTTGTGATTCTGCTTCTGCTCTTTCCATTTGCGAAACAGATTTAATATCAATTTTCCAATTTGTCAATTTGTGAGCAAGTCTTACATTCTGACCTTCTCTGCCAATTGCCAATGATAGTTGATCATCAGGAACGACAACAAGTGCTTCGTGAGCAAACTCATCATCAGCCATAATATCAACAGAAACTACTCTTGAAGGAGAAAGTGAGTTTACAATATATTCAACAGGATCTAAAGAATATCTTACTATATCAATTTTTTCATTTTTTAATTCACTAACAATAGTTTGAATTCTTGAGCCTCTTGGTCCGATACAAGCTCCGACAGAATCGACCTCAGGATCATTTGACCAAACAGCTATTTTAGTTCTATATCCGGCTTCTCTTGAAATTGATTTAATTTCTACAATACCATCTTCGATTTCAGGGACTTCAAGTTCAAAAAGTTCTCTAACGATTTCAGGATGAGCGTGGGAAACAATAACTTGAGGAAGCCTTGTTGTTTCTTTTACATTCAAAACAAATACCCTTATTCTATTACCAGGTTTATAGAATTCACCAGGAATTTGTTCACGTTTAGGCATAATTGCATCAATTTTGCCAATATTAACAATTACATTTCTTCTATCATCAACTTTTTGTATAATACCTGTAATCAAAGTTCCTTTTTTATCAAGAAATTCATTCAAAACGAGATTTCTTTCAGCTTCTCTAATTCTTTGAGTCAAGACCTGATTTGCCGCTTGAGCTGCAATTCTGCCGAATTGTTCAGGAGTTACTTCCAATTTTACTTCATCGCCCAATTCAACATCTTCATCAATTTCTTTTGCTTCTGTAATAGAAATTTCATTATCAGGGTCTTCAACAGATTCAACAACTGTTTTACCTTTAAAAATTCCAATTTCGCCGCCTTGTTCATCCAAAATTGCTTCAACATTAACAAGTTCTTTAACTCTTAAATGTTTTTTATATGCTGCAACCATAGCATCACACAAAGAAGATACTATCACTTCTTTTGAAATACCTTTTTCTCTTTCCAGTTCTTCGAAAACTTCGTTTAAGTTTCCTGCTCCGATTTTAATCATTTGTTTTTATCCTTTCGTTTTTGTTATTTATTATATACAGTCTTAAAAATACTTCTAATCAATATACAACTTTGCTGATTGAATATTACTTTTCGGGATATGAAGTTCTTGTCCGTCATCAAATCTAAGGAATGTTAAACCTTCATTTACATCATAGTCAACAAGTTCGCCTTTAAATATTTTTTCTGTTTCTCCTTCTAAAGGTTCACGAAGTTTTAAACTGATTCTTCTTCCTTTAAAAATTATAAATTCTTTTTCTGATTTAAATTTTCGTTCAAGTCCAGGTGAAGACACCTCTAAATAATATTTGACAGGGATAAGCTCATCAAGGAAATTTTCAAGACTTCGCGTTACATTTTCGCAATCATCAAGAGTAATATCACGCTCCTTTGAATACAAGAAAATTCTTAAAAACCAACGATGGTTTTCCTTTGAAAAATCAATTTCAATAGGTACGAGATTGTAACGCATTGCGGTATTTTCGATTAACGGTGTAATCTTTTCAATAATTTCTAACCTGTTAATTTCCTGTCGCATTACTACCCGCCTTTCTTTTATTAGTGAAAAAAAGAACGGGTTCACCGTTCTTTTTTTTGACTTTGGCAATACTGCCTTATGTCTTTATTTTAATATACACTAACTCGTTTGTAAAGTGTTTGTTGATAAATGTTAAATTACTAATCTTTATATTTTTCAGCATTAGCATACTCTTCTGCTGTTATAGGAATTGCGCCAGATCCGGAGCCTTGGAAATAAACTTCTTTACCACTAGGAGTTACACCTTTAGAATAAGTCGTATTTCTTGATTCGAAACTTGCTCCATTTTCAACAGTACGACCATTTACAAGATTTGTAATATAAGTATTTTCTAATAATTCAGCTTCTCTAGTCATTTGCATTCCAAGTTTTGTATTATTCATTTTATATTTATTATAAGCCTTAGTTTCTCCGTCTTCGAGCTTATTATCATTAAAATCATATTCCTTAGTTATTTCGGAATTTTTATTATTTAATTTTTCAATTTTATTTTCAACTTTTGCCAATTCTTTAGCTTCTTTTTCTTCAAGTTTTGGTAAACGTTTTTGAGCATTAGCAATTTCTTTTTTCAATGTGTCCACTTTTTGTAAATGTTTTTGCAAATTATCTTGAGCATCTTTTAAAGCATTATATTCTTTTTCTGCCTCTTTAAATTTATCTTCAGCCTCTTTTAATTTTGTTTCCGATTCTTTTAGAGATTTTTCTGCATTTGAAACTTCATCAGAATATTCATCTTGTTTTTTTATTGCGTCATCATAACTTTTTTCCGCATTTTTCAAATTTTGATCTGCAGATATCTTATCTTGATCAGCTTGACTTAACGCATTATATGCATTTTTTTCGTTTGTTTCAGCTTCTTCTAATTTTTGTTGAGCTGTTTCAACAGCTGCTTTAGCGTTAGAATATGCAGGATCATTTTTTACCTGAGTAGTAGAACCATCAGGATTTGTTTTGGTAACATATTCAGGAGTTGATGCTAAAGTTGATTTAGCATTCGAAAGAGTTTGTTTAGCACTTACTACAGCCTTTTTAGTATCAGCCCAAGCTTTATTTGCCTCTCCGTACTTTTCTATTGCAGCGTCTAATTGGCCTTTATGTTGGCCTACGTTATCTTTTGCTCCTTTTACTTTACCTTTAGCCTTACTTAAATTTGATTTAGCAATACCATTATTTTTTACAGCATCTTTTTTGTCAGCCTCTGCAGCAGATTTTGCTTTATTCGCACTTTCTACTTCATTAGGTGTTGCTTTTTCAACTAAATCTTGCAATGATGAAGTTTGAGAATTCAGTGAACTTAATTCTGTATTCGCAGAGCCAATCGCATTACGCAAATCAGCAGATGTTGTAGCATTCTGCATACTGCTTATAACACTATCTGAACCACCTGTACCCAATCCGCCCAAGGCAGTATCTAATGTTTGCGAATTAGATGTTGGGCTGGCAGTTTCTTTACCGCCTAGAATTCCAAGCTGGTTCAATGCACCCAACGCAAACTGACCTAACTGCATTCCCACTTGCATCCAGTTTTGTCCGCTATTATCTACAGTAAAGTTCGTATTCGTTGATGCTGTATTACCAACTGAACCATAAAATCCGCCACGACTTACTCCGCCGGAATTTAATCCCGCACGAATTCCGGAATAATCATATCTTGGCTTAATATTAGTACTTATTGCAGACTTCCAATTGCCATTACGCCCTGAAAGAGCACGACGTGCAAATAAACTCTCACTTGAACCGGTAGCTTTATTCGCTATAGCCTTTTTGTTCAAAGAAAGCTTTTTATTTGACATATTCAGTTTTACACCATTTACTGGGGTCATAACTTACTCTCTCATTTTTGTGCTCTCATATATAAAAAAAACATGTCAAATTCACTAATTTCACATGTTTCAGAGTTTGTTACATTTATTTACATTTAGAGGAGAATACTAAGGATACTAAGGCAGTAAGATTTTACAATATTAAATTCTTAGCGCCCTATTATACTCCAAAATCACCACACCATCTTCCCCATTACAACACGCTTTTTCGCGCCGGTACAGCATGGAAGATTGTTAGATATACCGTAATATGTACAATATCCTAAGAGTGCAAAAGCCATAACTTCTTTAAAATTATTAGAAATTCCATAATCTTCACAAGTTTTTAATTCAATATAAGACGGCAAATATGTTCTTAACATTTTCATTAAAGTTTTATTATAAGCCCCTCCGCCGCAAATTACAGCTTCATGAATTCCAACATTCGGATAAATAAATCTTTCATAAGCTTCTGCAATAGATTTTGCAGTCAATGCTGTAACTGTTGCAATAATATCTTTAGGGTCTTTTGGGGCAAATTTTAAAGTATTTTCAATATACTCAGGCGAAAAATATTCTCTGCCTGTTGATTTTGGAGGTTCAATAAAATAATATTCATCCTGCAAAAGACATTCAAGCCAATTATCTGATACAATTCCCTCAGAGGCAATTTCACCGTCTTTATCGTAAGGTAAAGAAAAATATTTATTAGCACAATAATCAATCATAATATTCCCAAGCCCAGTATCAAAACCAAAAGTATCAAAATCTTGAGATACGACAGTCACATTAGAAATTCCCCCTATATTTTGAATAGCAAAATTTTTACCTTTATTTTTAAACCATTTTTCATCAGCAAAACAAACTAAAGGTGCTCCTTGACCTCCTTGAGCAATATCAGCTTCTCTAAAATTTGAAATAGTCATACAGCCTGTTTCTTGGGATATGACAGAACTTTCACCAAGCTGAAGCGTACTTTTTAAACTTATATTATCAATTCTTTCATCAAAAGGATAGTGATATACAGTTTGACCATGACTTGATATAAAATCCGGCTTCCCAAATTCAGAGATCAATATATTTGATGCATCGGCGAAACATTTTCCTATAGCAAAATTCATCTGACAAATATCTTTTACAGAAACTTCCCCTCTAAATATTTGAAAAATTTTTTCTTTAATATGAGGTGGATATTTGTAATTTATACCTTTTATAAGTTTTACACTCATATCAGGGTATATTTCGCATAATCCTGCATCAATACTGTCGCAGGAAGTACCTGACATCAAAGCTATTACACGTTTTGTTTCAAGTTCTGACATATTATTTTATAAACCTCTTTGTCACATCTTTTGCAGTTTTTAAATATTTTGATATATTAAATGCATTTATTTCTATATTTTTATCATAAATTTGAATAAACAGTATTTTATCCGATTTTTCAACAATATTTGTATTCAATTCATAATTTGAAAAATTTATAAAGAAATTTAACAAAGTTTTAGATTTTTTAACATGTTTATACTGTTGCTCAGGATTGTAATAAGCCAAAAAAGTTGAAAAATTACTATTGAAAACTTTTTCATCTCGTAATCCATGATCACCAAGTATTAAAATAACAGGAAGATTTTTTTTATTCTGTTTTAAAGTTTGTATATATTTTATAGTTTCATTATTTACATATTTTAGATACGGTAAATAACCATTATCTATATCTTCATAAAGTTTTTCAGATTGATGCTCCCCATATTCATTAAATAAATAGGGATAATGAGGCATTAGAAGATGAGTAAATACAAATTTTTTATTCATAATTTTCCTCTCACCAAAAGAGTACGTTGAATTTTGTTTCTGAATAAAATTTTCATTGTACAAATTTTTAATAATAGACTGTTTGAAGAAAAACCTTATAAAGGTTAATATATCAAGTTCTTCATGTTCCTCACTTACATAATCTATATACGGAGATTTTATTTTAAAAGAAATTATCTTTTTAAAAACAGTAATATAATTGTTATACTTTGCGATTTTAAATAACAATGCATCGTTTACAGCAGAAGAAGAATCTTTGTATTTGTAAAAATTATAATAATCAAGATTTAATATAGAAGGAATACTTGCATAAGTTGAATTATAATTGCTATACATTTTATCAAATACATAAAACCCTTCGTCCTTTAAAAAGTTAATAAATTCAGAATTATCAAAACCCCATTTTTGTTTTAAAACATCCGTTCCACTATATGCGTCAAGAACAATAATATAAATATCTCTATTTTTATCGGATTTGCCCTTGACAAATTTACTCAAATCTTCCGACGAAGATAATTTTTGTTTTGAAGAATTTATTTTATAAAGATTTTCTACAAGAGTAACAAAATTCATTAAAAATAAAATTGCAGAAAAAACAATAAGACCTTTCCTTATATTGAATACATCAATTTTTGAAATTAAATAAAATAAAATAATTCCAATAGCACAAACAATAAATACATTATTAAAAAAATTTAAACTTATAAATGTCAAAATTATACTTATTAAAAGAGATTTGTTCGAATTTCTCAAAAACTTATTGATGACAAAAAACATCAAACCAAAAAACAGATAAATAGATAAGCACAATATAATTCCTAAAAAAGCACTTATCTCAGAAATATTTTCTACATAAAAATGTAAAGGTTGATAAATAGCTAATGTACTTATAATAAAAAAATCTCTGGGAATAAGTTTTTCTTCCTTTGAGCACTTTTTTAAGTTAAACACCATCAAAATTAACATTAAAACAAGTACAGATATCCCTAAAAAATGAGATATTATATAAAAAATTCCAGTATCAATTGATATAAAAGATGAAATAAATGGGATTAATAATAACAATAAAAATCTTTTATTCAAGATTTCCTCCTCATAAGATATAAACATCTGTGCGTATTTTTAATAGGAGTTTTGTCTACAATTTCATAAGTATTATTAAAAACTTTTTCAAATTCTTCAATTGTATAATCGCCAAAAATATCTTCTCTGTTTGAAAGCATTTTTTGAATTTGCGAGTCATTTTTCTCCACAAATTCAATAATTAAGTATGGCGAAATTTGCGAAAAATAATCTCTGATTTTGTAAAACGGAATGTTATAAGTAATTCTCAAATGATGAATTAAAGCAAGCGCCATAACAATATCAGGATTATTTGAACGATTTATTAAATTCATTCTTTCTTCATTATTCCAACCAACAGAAGGTGAAGGATTTGTCAAATCAAATACCAAAGGGAAAATCTTTGTTTCATTATTATGCTTTGCATTAAGATAATTTTTTTCGACTGCCAAAGAATCTATATCAAAAGCAAAAATTTCACTGTCTTTAAATAATCTTGAAAATACTCCGATATTAGCACCAAAATCCCAAACTTTTTTAGGATTTATACGGTTTTTATACTCAATAATTATTTCTTTTTTATGATTAAAACTTTCTTTTTCATAGTTTGTAAAATTATAATAATCATCCCATTCAGTGTGAAAATCTTTCAGTTTTAAATGTTTAACACAATTGATTAAACTTTTAACAAGATTTATCTGAGATTGTTTTGAAATATTCACGTTGATTTTTTTATTATGTTCGCCGGCATATTTGTCTTGAAGTTTTGAATGCAATTTTATATGCAAATATAAATCCAAATTAAAAATGTTTCCTAAAAGTTTTGAAGCCAAATCAAGAGGAATTCCATTGATATTTGTAACAAGAAGATTATTTAAACGAATGTCCTTGTATGTCATAAGAGCAAGGGGGGCAAGAAAATTCTCACAAAATTGTCTGTATGCAGTCCAAGCATGACCTTCTTTGTATTGTTCAAAAGATGATGTATCAATCAAAAGTGGTTTATTATTCTTAAATTGAATATTATAACAATTGGCATCTTTTAAACTCATTCCATATTCTAAAGCTGTTAATTGTATTTGCAAAGTAGCTAACGCACAATCCTTTAATTGAGAAAATGACCACTCCCAAGGATAAGTTATAAAAACTTTTTCAGGTTTAATAAGTTTATATATACCTCTGTCATGCTGTTCTATTTCTTGATGAGTTATTAAAAGTTGCTTTTGAGTTAACTCATTATAAAGACCGGAAGACATTAGTTTATCATAATCATTTTGATAAGAAAAATTAATTTGTCTATATATTTCACCATTTTCATTTATTACAGAAGAATCAGGGTCTTTAAAAGATGATTTTTCAATATTAGTCATCTTTTGATCCCTTTCTGAAAAATTTTATAATTTTATTCTTCCATACAGCAATTGTACAACCTAAACCTGCAATTCCAGCTACTATAAGTTGAACAATCATACTCCCTGTCCCTGGGTCAAGATAAGCACATGCTTTCTGCGGAATTATTGCTTGAATTATATAAAAAATAAATAATAATTTAAAAACTCTCATTTTTATTCACCACCATAAATATTATACTTTTTTTATAAAATATGTAAAGAATATACAATTTTTAATAAAATGAAAAGCTTGCACTTTTGCAAGTACAAGCGGAATTAACGTTTACAACTATCCTATTTACTCTCTTCTTCTAAGTTTTTCATACTCCATTTAATAAACAATATATATTATAAAATTTTTATTTACTATTATGAAATATCCCTTATCTCACTACCTTCAAAAACTGCTCTCTTTAGTCAACTTCACAAACTATCTTTTTCCCTAAAATGCCATCACCTCTGTTCCTTTCCACTATCCACTATATTCAACAACTTTGCACTTTACCTGTGCTTTTTGCTCATGATTTATACCTATTTCAGTATAAACATTCCTTTCCTTTTGTCTGATAACCTTGTTTAGTTTCGCTTTCTTTTGATGATTTAAATTTAAATCTAAATATTGATAAATACAATAGGCAAAATTTTGATAATTATTTACAATTGACCATGCCCCTTGATAGAGTAAATAAAACTCGTGTTAGTAAATCTTAATGAAGAAAATTTAATGAAATCATGTAAAATTTTCGATGTTTTTTATTTGACAATTTATAATCAGTGAAAATTATATGGCATGCTAAATTTACGACTAGACTTTTTATTTCGCTTTATGATAAAGTTTACATAAGGGTTTTAGTATGAAAAATTTCATGAAAACAAATATTATTACTCATAATCTTATTTCTTTTAGCGGATTTAAGGCTTTGTTGTTATTTTCATTCATTCTTGACAATCCTAAATCTTATGCCGATATTCAAGAATTTTTTATTAATCATGAATATTTGCATGAAGAATTATCTACTGACACAATTAGAATTTACTTGAATTCCCTAAGAGAAATCGGTTGTAAAATAAATATTGAAAGAAAAAACAGAATAGCATATTATTATATTTCTTCCCATCCTTTTGAACTTGAAATTGACGATAAACAGACAAAAAATATTATTAGAATTTTCAAAGCCATATCACAATCTATAGATTTTGACGACTTCATGATATTAAAAAAGTTTTTTGAAAAATTCTCGGTATATATTACAAACGACAGATTAAAAGAACAATTGATAAATATCTCACCATTAAGCAATATCAGTATAAATCTACTTGAAAGTTTGAAAAAATACACCCAAAGTAAAACAGAATTAAAAATATATTATAATTCTGAAAATTCAGGGAAGAAATATATTGATATATTAGCGGAGAAATTACAAATTATTAACGGAAAACTATATTTGTACGGTTATAATTCAGAACATAAAAATTATTCGAGTTTTTTAGTTTCGAAAATTATTGAAATTGCAAGTGTAAATCTTAAAAAAACTGAAATGGAAATTCCTGAAATTACCGTAAGATATGAGTATTACAAAAAAGATAATATCTCATTTAAACCTTTAAAAAATGAAAAAATTATTGAACAAGATAAAAATAGAATTTTAGTTGATATATCTTCTAAAGACAAGTTTTCAATTACTCAAAGAATACTTTCTCTTACAAATAAATGTAAAGTAATTTCACCTGAAAATTATAAAGATGAGATTCTTTCTTGCTTAAAACAAATGAAAGAAGGATATTTTGGAGAAAAATAAAAAAACAAAATTAAATAATGGCAGTTTAAAAATTTTCAAATTTATTAATCTTTTATTTGAAGATAAAGCATATTACAGTGATGTTATTGAAATATTTAAAGATGAAGTCGAAGAACAATCTGCTAATAATATACAAGTCGTTTTAAATAAACATTTAAATACACTGAAAGTATTTGGGTTAAAAGTTTTTAAAATAAATAATAAATATAGAATTGATAGTTGTCTTTATTCTATGAATTTTGACTTTGAAGATTTAAAAGCAATTAGCATTCTTTCAAATATTATCGCACAATTTCCGGATGAAGAAATTTCAAACAGCGTAAACTTATTTATAAGAAATTTAATGATAAGGATGAATAGCAATGATAGAAATACTCTAAATAATTTAATTACAAATTATGATTTTTCGTTCTACTATTCTGATCTAAGAGAACAGATAAATAATACCAAACAAATATGTAAACAAGGAAATATCATAAATTTAATATACTTAGATAACGGGAAGGAAAAAGAAGGAATTTTTACTCCGGTAGAAGTTGTTTATGATACAAAAAATGCGTATCTTTTAGTTGTTAATCCCACTAAAAATTTAAAATTAGAAGTTCCTTTACCAAATATATTAAAAATTACACAATTACCTAAAAAATCAGATGTGAAAGAAGTTAATAATTCTGTTGTTTACAGATTAAAAGGCAGACTTGCAAAGACTTATAAATTAAAAGAAAATGAATATTTGTCTAATATTGAAGATAACGGTAACAAAATTATAATTTGTAAAAATGAATCAAATGATAAATTATTATCAAGACTGATGAGATACTCAAACTGTTGTGAAATTCTTTCGCCTTTATCATTAAGAAATCAAATGTTAGAACTTATAAATGAAACAATAAATAATTACAACAAATAATTATTTTTTCTCTTTTCGTTCTCTTGCCATTAATCTGATAGGATTGCCAAAAAATCCACAAGCTTCTCTAAGTCTGTTTTCTAGATAACGTTTATAATTATCTTTTAGTAATTCTTCGTTATTTACAAAAAATACAAATGACGGGGGCTGAATACTAACTTGAGTTGTATAATAAATTTTTAATCTTTTTCCCTTAAAGCTTGTAGGAGGATTAAGAGCATAAGCCTCATTAATTACTTTATTCAAAAGTCCTGTTGATATTCGTTTAATACTTTCGTTATATATCTTGATGCCTTCATCAAAAATTTGAGTTAATCTCTGTTTTTTAACTGCACTTATAAAAATTTTAGGGGCATAACTTAAAAACGGAATATCTTTTTCTAATTCTTTTTCAAATTTGTTAATTGTATTGGCTTTTTTATCTTCAACTAAATCCCACTTGTTTATTGCTACAATAATTCCTTTTCCTGATTCAGTTATTATAGATGAAATTCTTTTATCCTGATCAGAAATACCTTCTTTTGCATCTATAACCAACAACGCAACGTCACAGTCCCTGATTGAGCGAATAGCTCTGTCTACAGCAAACTTTTCTACTCCATAATCTACTTTTGATTTTTTTCTTATTCCTGCAGTATCTACAATAGTAAATTCAGTATCGTTATAGGTTATATAACTATCTATACTATCACGAGTAGTACCTGATACATCAGAAACAATAACTCTTTTTGTATCCAGTAAAGCATTTACAATTGAAGATTTCCCGGCATTTGGTCTGCCAACAATAGCAATTCTTATACTTTTTTTATCATCTTCATGTTCAAGAATTTCAAAATCTTCTGTAATCAGATCTAATAAATCTCCAACTCCGCCTGAGCCATGTAAAGCAGATATTGCAATAGGATCCCCCAAAGATAAAGTATAGAAATCTGATATCATAGCCAAAGATTCAGGATTGTCACATTTATTAACCGCAATAAATACAGGTTTTTCTGCACGGCGCAAAATATTTGCAATATCATAATCAATAGGATTAATTCCATCTTTTCCATCAACAAGGAAAATAATTTTATCAGCTTCTTCACAAGCCAATTGTGCTTGAGAAAAAATTGAATTCATAATATCATCATCATCGCCCGGAATAATACCACCTGTATCAATTACAGTAAAAACTTTATTTTGCCATTCAACATCAAAATAAATTCTATCACGTGTAACCCCAGGAGCATCATCAACTATTGAATTTCTAGAACCGACAAGACGATTTACGAATGTTGATTTACCTACATTCGGGCGACCTACTATTGCAACTATTGGTTTTCTTTTCATAGAGGTATAATATCATAAAAAATCAAAATTTTTTAATTTTTCCCAAAAGCTTCACAGCCGGATTATAATCAGGAAGTACTGAAAGACAAATATCAAGTTCTTTTTTACATTTTTCTATATTATTATCATTAGTATAATATATATAACCAAGCATATAGTGTAGTTCAGGATCATTATACATTTTTTCTTTAGCACGTTTTAAAAAAAACATTGATGCAGGCATTAAACCATTTGCCCAAAATGCACGGCCTATAAATTTGTAACATTCGGAATTGTAATATGCCATAAAATCTGCATAGCGAATAATTTTTTCAACATATTCACCCATGCAATAAGTTATCAATATGGACAAATCAGTTTCTAAAAAATTTCTTATTTCAAAATAAGTCGGAGAGTTTACAATATTTCCCTGAATCATCCTAGTTAAAAACAATCCCCAATGCGCTCTAATATTACAGGTTTGTTCTTTTTCAAAAATTTTCTTTGCAGCTTCTAAATTTCCTAAAATAATTTCGCAATAAGCTTCTTCGACAGAATAGCCATGATTTTTAAAAAAAGCTTTACACCCTTTTATTTTACCTGATAAAAAATTTGATTTAACCTGCTCGTATGTTTCCATTAGTATCTTAAATAATATCGTTTCCTATAATATCAGGCATCACAGACTGCATCATCATATTTTTTACAACTTCTGGCGAAATATTTTCACTGCCTTCTTTTGTCATATAAGGAATTAAGTCCATTAAATCTTTACTTGAACTTTTTGTTTCCCCAAAAAGCATATTTAATTGGTCGATTTCTTTTTGGTTTTGAATAAATTCAGGATTATTTTTCAAACTTTCAAAATCAAATGATGAATTATCATATGCCAATTTTATAGAATCAGATTCAGATTTTTGATTATCAAAATTCTTTATGTTGTTAAAATTTTCAAAATAAGAATCAAAGCCATTTTGTTCATTATTTATATTCTCTTGAATTTGTTTTAGTTTTTGTTTTCTTTGTTCAGCATACAATTCAGGGGACAAACCATTTCCATAAGGAGCATTAATAAATTTATCCAATTCATCATCCTGATTTCCGAACGGTAAATTTAAACCTGTGGTTACAGGTTTTCCATCTTTACCTTTTGCAGGTGCGGGTTGAGCAGGATTAAGTTTTGCTTGAAGCGCATTGATATTTCTATTAATTAAAGTTTGCGGATCAACAGGTGTTAAATCTTTGCCCTGAGCCATTTCTCTGTATGGATATTTCAATTCAGGAACATTTACATCCTGAAAGCATTTTGCTTCACTTTCATTATTCATAACGCAATTTCTGCCATTAGTTGCATATTTTACAATCATTGGATTTGAATTCAATGCTATAACTTTTTCATAAGCCTTTATAGCATTTTCTTTATCATTTGCTTTTGCATAACTCATAGCTAAATAATAATATGCCAAAGTTTCCTTAGGGTTCTTTTGTATGTACGAAATTGCCTCTTGCATACTGCCTGTAAAATTGCTTTGTTTATATTTATTTCTGATACTGACTAAAGTTGGATTTGGGTAAAAGGTTTTAGCATCTTTTCCGGAAGATATCCATCCTGCTTGCGTATCTTTATTCCCATATACTTTTTTAGAAGATTCTCTCAAATAATCGTTTCTTCTTTGTGGAGCTTGAACAGAAACAGAAGTACTAGAAGTTGAAGAAGGCTTAGTATTAGATTTAGATACACCGGCGTTATAAGTCGGAGCAGGAGTAGACGGAACATTTTTAGGAGCTCTAAGTGAATTTTGATAATATTCACTCATAACACTCTCGCGTTCACTGTCACCTCTACCTTTTGTATCTTCATATAAATTATAACTTTTTAATGGATTTGTTATAGCATAAGATGCACTTCCATAAGTACTTATTACCAACGCTAAAGCTAATGACAACCCAATCTTTTTATACATTTCAAACCTCATAAAATATATACTTTCTGTTACATCATAGATATTATAGAATATAAGGATTTTTTCGTCATAATCTATATGTATGAGATTTTAATTATTTAACAGCAGGGAAATAATATCTTACTCCATCTTCAGAACGCCATCTGACATATCCTGTTTTTGGGGCTTTATCTAAATCCATAACACTAATCAATGCCCAATTCCCGCGAATTAAATTCAAATGTATATGTTTAGGAACATTAATAGTTGAAATATTTTGAGCAGTATCTTCCGGTGCGGATTTTATATCTTTGCAAAAAGCCGGAGCACCTTTTAAAATGTTTAGACCATACTTTTTGCCATAAGTATTATAAAAATTTATCCAAGTCATGAATTTATAAGGATCATCTTCTTTTATCCATCCTGTAGCTCCTGTAGAATTATTATAAACAATTTCAACCCACCCGTCAGCAATATCAACAACATTAATAAGTGCTAATTCTTTTTTAGAAACAAACACAGAAAAGAAATTATTAGCTCCTATATCAGCAGGGAAAAATTCATCAGAATTCCAGCGCACTCTATAAAGAATTTGCGAATTATCGTCAGGGAATTTGTAAATAGTAACATCATTCCCAACCTGATAAAGTCCTACCGTATGAACATTAACCAAAGTAGGAGTATTTGGAATAATATCTTTTGCCAAAACGTTATTAAAAAAACTAATAATAATCCCTGTTAATATTGATAAAAATATCTTTTTCATAATTCCTCAATTAAAATTTTTAACCTGACAGAATTATATCACAAGATTAAATAAAAAAGCGGGCTGTTAAAAATATAAAATAAAACAGCTCGCTTTTTATTTTTATTATGGATTGTTACTTATCGCCTACACAAAGTACATCTCCATCATTTGTACGAGTGTCATCAATATAAAGACTACTTGAAGGCCATAAAGTACTCAAATTATCATCCTGCCAAAATACAACCTCTGCAGGGTATCCTGCTCCTTCATCACTTGTCCAAAAATAATAAGTTTTGGGATAAGTTGTCAACCCAAAACGAATTCCGAACGCAGACCAAGTTTCATTATCTACATATAAATTTTCACTATAAGATGTCGTCTGCAATCTGAATGAATCTCCATATAACTCTTTACCTAATTGTTCTAAATCAGAAGGAGACGCTATCTTATCTCTGCCTCCGCAAGCACGTGCCGCTCCGGCATAATAATCATTATCAGTACAATAACTTAAACCTAATGTTGATTTCTGAGCCATACAATCACTTTCGCTCATTGATGTATATTCATTTGGAGGGGCTGTTAAACATTTACCATTTGAAAGTTCAAACAAGCAAGGCATTGCATGTGTTTCTGATAGTGCACTTGTTCCATTGAAACCTATTACATCATCTAGACGTTTTATATTATTACTTATTCGATTTGGTCCTCTAAAGCCGTTTAAATCATAAAAACCTTTGACACAGGAATAAGTTAAACTCGCACTCTGATTACTATTCCCCTTTGATGCCACTACATCAGGATCACTTACAGGACAATTCTTATTCCAAGACAATATCATTGGGGTCCCATCTCCCAATACTATTCCCGCTACGTCGGTATAATTCTCTTTATCCAAGCCGAAATTCTCTCCGCTTGTTATCTTTGTTATATCAACCGTTTCATCACCAACTTTTACTGTGTCAGGAAAACAGTTTTTCATATCATTACCAGAATGACAAATTGTTACTATCTTTAAATGTTTTGATAGTGCCTGTGCAAAT
>JAGAXG010000023.1 GCA_017941035.1 bacterium
GATCAGAAACAACGAATTGTATATCCGGTTTTTATGATTTAAACGGTTCAAAGGGACCAAATAAATTTGGAAAAGATATAATCGGTTTCAATGGAGTAAACTTAGGCTGGCTTGCATTCGCGGGTTTAAAGATAACTAAACCTGAAAAACCTGATGGCTTATATTTAAGTGATTATTGTACCCAAGAGAATGGAACTTGGAAACTAAATAAAGAGGCGAGTGATGCAGGAATAGAGAATTGTTGTACGAATTGTACATCAGATAATTGGGGTAAAGACCGCTGGGCAGGTGCAATGATAGAATGTAAAAAAGCAGGCGGTCACCTAGCGACCTTAACCGACCTTGCAAAAATCGCAACCTATCTCTATGATGCACCGGAAAATGCAATAGGAAAAGATCAATATGATGCATCATTAAACACCTCGAAACTAGGCACAACATTTGCAGGTTTAGGCTCGTCTTGGTACATCTTGTGGTCTAGTACAGATGGCCGCGCCCGCTACTTCGACAGTTCGTACACGTACAGGAACAACTACTTCAGCCGCGTCCGCTCGGACATCAGGGCGGTTTGCGTGAAGGAATAAATAAGTAATAAAAAATAACCTCTCTTTTGAGAGGTTATTTTTTATCTGTAATTTGTAAATTGCAAAGGTGTATTATATTTATCCTCATTTTGCCTTATCAGGTGAATCACTGTTTGCAGGTCATCTTTACTTTTACCTGATACTCTTATTTGCTCTCCTTGGATTGATGCTTGTACTTTTAATTTCGCGTTCTTTATATCTGATGTTATTTGTTTCGCAAGTTCTTGAGTTAATCCTTTTTTTAAATTAAAAACTTGTCTTACGTTACCTCCGAGAGCATTTTCAATTTTTTGCGGATCAAGAATTTTTAAACTCAAATTACGTTTAGAAAATTTTGATTGAATAATGTCATAAATATTTCTCAATTTCATTTCATCTTCTGTTGTAACAGTAATTGTTTTTTCTTGTTCAAGTTCTACTGCCGAATTTGAGTTCTTAAAATCAAATCTTGAAGATAATTCTTTTTTTACCTGCTCAACAGCATTTACAACCTCTTGTTTATCGTATTCGGAAACAATGTCAAAACTGCAATCTTTAGCCATAATAACCCCTTTCTTTTTGAAAAATTATAAAATAAAAGGCAGAATTTGTAAATCCTGCCTGCTAATCACACTAACTACTTCTACTACGGGGAAATTATATTTAAACTACGATTTTATTTTTGAAATTATATTTGTTGCGAAATTTTTAACTGCTGCGAAAATTGATTTTCCTTTAAAAAATCCTAATGCAGCCAAACCAATTGCTCCTGAGCCAATTAAAGAATTTCTAATCCAATGACTTTCTTTTTTATCTTTTTTTGATTTACCTTTATAATTATCTGTTTGAGGCTGACCATTATTGATTTTAACATCCTTTATATCAAAATTTGGTACTCCTGTAATAGCGTTAATAGTTGAAGGAAACTGCCTTTCTATCATGGACATACCGATGTCATCTGTAATTGCAGGATTTCTTAAATTGTATTGAATGCTACCGTCCATAAAAAAATAACCTTTTACCTTACTTATATATAAAGTATTTTTTTGTAAAAATATTTACTTTTTTTCAAAAATTTGGTTTAATAAACTTAACAATTAGGAGATATGTTATGAATATGTTTAAACGCTGGTATGATGCAGATGCCGTTGTGGCAAAGGTTATTAACGATATGGAAAAACTCCCTGAAGCTTTACAAATAATGTGCGCAGAGTATATTATTGATGACCTTTTAAAGGATGTTGAACTTAAAGAAATGAGTCTTGATGATCAGTATAATTATATTATGCGCCGATGGTATGATAAAAATATTAAAGTTTCTCATGCAATTGAGTATTTAAGACTTTGCCCGGATGATATACGGAGAGAGACAGCATTAAAAGTTCAAAAGTACATAAAAAAACTTTCTTAACATTTAGACTTTTTACTATAAATGTTGTTTAATATTCTATGTGAGGGATTTGTGGCAGACGAAATCAATAAGAAAGTAATAAGTCTTTTTTCAAAAAATAAAAAAAATCGTCTCAGTTTAGACGGTCAAAAAAAGATAAAATATTATGCCGGTTTTAACTATGTAAAAGTTAAGCATGATAGTAATGGAAATAAGTTTAGAAAAGAATTTCTATTAAAATATCGTGAAAAATGTCATTATATGGTAACTGTGATGCGTGAAATTGAGGGAGAAGTTGTATTATATTCATACGAAGTTCCAAATGATGATTTGTTTAAATTTATGAAATCTTTTGATGAAAATACTCTTGATGGCACAATTATTGAAATTGATAAATACTTCCCGGATGATATAGTCTAAATTATAAATCTCCATGTTAGCAAATATTTTTGTGAGGGTTTTGAGTTTTGTGTTTTTTTACGAAATATAATAATAGCTTGTATAATTGTTTTAAGCCGTATCAGTATGTTGGTGGGGAATTTTTGTCTCATAATAAAGATTTTTGCTCTGCAAAAGTGAAATTTGCGATGGCTTTCCCTGATAAATATGAGATAGGTATTTCTAATTTGGGTGTTAGAATTTTGTATGAAATAATAAATAATCATCCTGATTATATGTGTGACAGAGTATATGCTCCTGAAAAAGATTTTACGCCTGACCCTCTTTATGCACTTGAAAGCAAAAGAGCATTGAAAGATTTTGATGCAATTGGTTTTTCTCTCCAGTATGAAATGTCTTATCCAACAGTTCTAAAAATGCTTGATATGGCAGGAATTCCATATAAAAATTCTGATAGGACCGATAATGATCCTATTATAATAGCTGGGGGGCCATGTACTTTTAATCCTTTACCAATGTCAGAATTCATTGATGTTTTTATGATTGGAGATGGTGAAGATGCTATTATTGAGATATGTAAAATCTTAGAAGAAACAAAAGAATTACCGCGCGAAGAAAGAATTAAAAAACTCTGTGAAGATAAAAGTTTAGGCCGTTGGTCTGCATTAACGGGAGGAAAAGTTAAAAAGAGAATTGCGAATTTGAAAAAAGAAACAGCTGCGACTTCTTATCCAATTCCCTTTTCTTCTTCTGTTCAGGATAGAGCTGTTATTGAAATTCGCAGGGGATGTGGTCGTATGTGCAGATTTTGCCAACCTGGGCATGTTACTTTGCCTGTTCGTGAGCGCGAAGCTGAGGATGTTATAGATATTGCTAAAACACTTGTAAAAAATACCGGCTATGATGAATATTCTTTACTTTCTTTGTCATCAAATGATTATGCAAATATAAATGAAGTTATAAAAGAGCTGGCACTTGATTTTAATGAGAAAAAAATTTCTGTAACACTTCCAAGTCAGAGAATTGACGGATTCAATTTAGAACTTGCTAATTTAGTCCAAAGTGTCAGAAAATCAACTATGACTCTTGCTCCTGAAGCTGGAAGCCAGCGTCTAAGAAATGTAATTAAAAAAAATATAACCCTTGAACAAATTCAAAATGCTGTATTAACACTCTATGAAAATGGTTGGTCAAGAGTAAAGCTATACTTTATTTGTGGTTTGCCGACAGAGACCATTGAAGATATGGATGAAATGGCAAATCTTTTATCAGGGTTAAAATATCGTTCTAAACTTTTGAAAAAAGAAAAAGGCCTTAAGCATTCTCTTGATTTAACATGTACATTATCTATATTTGTACCAAAACCATTTACACCTTTTCAGTGGTGTTCTCAAATGAGCTTAGATGAAGTTAAAGCTCATATTGATTACTTGATGGAGCGTGTTTCAAAAGTTAAAGGAGTTAAAATAAATTATAGTGATAAATACCTTTCTCTTTTAGAGGCTGTTTTAACTCGCGCGGATGAAAAAATGTGCAAATTTATTGAAACTCTTTATAAAAAGGGTGTTTATCTTGCTTCATGGGGTGAAAATTTTGATAAAAATCTTTGGTTTGACACTGCCGATGAACTAGGATTTAATTTAGAAAAACTTGCTCGGAAACAATATGATTTGAATTCAGCATTACCTTGGAATTTTATTGATGTAGGACTAGATAAAGAATGGCTTTTAAATGAATATAAAACGGCTTTGTCAATAAATAAAAACTCTGACAATGTTGTTCCTACTTGCCAGACTCAATGTGTTAATTGCGGAGTTTGTAAAAATTTTAAAACTCATAAAATTATGGCAAAACCTTTTATTGCGTCTGCTGAAGCTCAAAATCTTGCAAAACTTGAAAAACGTGTTATTGGAGATATTTCTCAGAAAGATATAAAAGAAGTTTACAAATACCGAATAAAGATGACGAAAACAGGTATTTTAAGATATTTTTCACACCTTGATTGGCAGAATACTTTTTTAAAAGCTCTTGGGAGAACTCATTTAAAAATTGCTTTTTCATATGGTTA
>JAGAXG010000024.1 GCA_017941035.1 bacterium
GTTTCAATTAAATCCTGAGAATTATGTAGATACAGCCGGGATAGTTTTGGGAGACGGAACACCAATGATATTATCTTGGAATAAGAATTGTCCTGTGAGTGATCCTGATACTGTAGAAAAAGGTCAAACAACTGCTTGTATCTCAGGGATTTATGATTTAAACGGATCAAAAGGTCCTAACAAATTTGGAAAAGATATAATAGGATTTAACGGAGCTAATTTATGGATAGATTTTGCGGGGTTGATGATAGGAACGTCATTTACACCGACTCCAATAAAACCTGTCGACTATTGTACACAAAACGGAGATACTTGGGCCGTAAAATCTGAATACAAGACAAAATACGGTATAAAGAATTGTTGTACAGATAGTGATTGTATCAGCAAAGGAGATTATTGGGCGAGTGCGATGGTCGAATGTAAAGATATGGGTGGCCACCTAGCGACCTTAACCGACCTTGCAAAAATCGCAACTTACTTATATGATGCCCCCCAAATAGGATATACAGCCAGATACGATGGCACATTAAACACCTCAAAACTAGGCACTACTTTTGCCGGTTTAGGCTCGTCTTGGTCCTTGTGGTCTAGTTCAGAGGTCAGTGCAGGCACCGCGTACTTCCGCGCCTTCAACAGTTCGTCCACGAACAGGGGCGTCGAAAACCGCCGCCGCTACTCCCTCAGGGCGCTTTGCGTAAAAGATTAAGCAATAGCAGAGTAGTAACGATATATTATTTAATATTTTTAAACGGGTTTTGTTCTTTTGCGTAGACTATAGTAACTTCATTACCGATAAGTTTTTCAAAAACAGGTAAAATTAAAATTTCACTTTCAAAATGACCTATATCATAAAGAACAATCGGACTATCCAGTGCTGTATGAAATTTCAAATCTCCTGTAACAAGGCAATCTGCCCCAAATTCTTTAGCATCAGCTATAAATTCACTTCCTGAACCTGCGCAGAATGCAATTTTTTTCAGCCGTTCAATCTTATGTGTATTAACAACACGTGCATTCGGTGAAATTCCTTTGATAATTTTTGAAAATTCATCAATGCTAAAATCTTTTTCTATAATTCTCAAAAATTCGTGTTTAATTTCGATTTTATAATCACTTAACCCGAGTTTCTCAATAATAGTATCTGTAGTTCCGCCATTTGCTTTGTCAAAATTTGTATGTGCACTGTAGATGTTGATGTTTGACCAATTGATAGGGGTATAAAAACACGGATGATGAGAAATTATCATATCGCAGTTTTGTTCTTTAGCCTGACTAATAATATCATCAGTAACTGTTAGACAAAGCATAACTTTGCGGATATCATCATATTCTTTATTGTTTACTTCCCAGCCTGAACAGTCCCAATCCTCTTGAGTTTCAAGTGGTGCAAATTTTTCGAATTTTTCTGCTATTTTGTACTTATGCATTCTAAAATCTTTCTTGCAATTATTTTTTTCGGTGCTTTGTCGAGTTTTTTTATTTCTCTGTTTTTATTTAGAATTAAAACTTCATTTTCATCTACTTCAAAGCCTATGTCTTTTCGTGAAATATCATTAGCAATTAAAAAATCGCATCCTTTTCTTTCTAATTTAGTCAAAGCGTTGTGCTCTAAGTTCTCGCTTTCTGCGCAGAATCCGACAATTGTTTGATGTGTTTTATTTTTACATAACTCGGCTAGAATATCCGGATTTTTAACAAGTTCAAGAGTTATAGTGTCTTCATTTCCTTTTTTTATTTTTTGTATGGAATAATTTTTTACTCTATAATCTGCAACTGCAGATGCCATAATAATATAATTTGCAGATTCAAATTCCTCATTAACAGCTTTTTGCATATCGAGAGCGGATTTTACCTTAACGACTTTATATGGGCATTCAAAATCTTTTGTAGTTATTAACACAACTTCAGCGCCCATATCGTAAGCGGAATTTGCAATTGCCAATCCCATTTTTCCTGAAGAATAATTTGAAATATAACGAACAGGATCAATATCTTCAATAGTTCCGCCTGCAGTTACAACAACTTTTTTATTTTTTAAAATATCAGAATAATTTAAAGCTTCTTTAACTGCGTCAAAAATTTTGTTTATAGCACAAAGGCGACCTTTGCCTATATATCCGCAGGCTAAAAATCCTGTTTCAGGTTCAAGAATTTCAATCCCTCTTGATTGTAAAATTTTTAAGTTATTTTGTATCGTTTCATTTCGCCACATATTGCAATTCATAGCAGGCGCAAGAATTATTTTTTTTGAAAATGCACAAACAACAGAGGTTAATAAATTGTCTGCAATTCCATGAGCAATTTTACTTATAGTGTTTGCACTCGCAGGTGCAATAAGCATAATATCTGCCCAATCAGATAATGAAATATGCTCAGGTTTCCAATCTTTTATATCAAATTCCTCAATATAAACATTATTTTGAGAAAGATTTTGTAGAGTAAGTTTTGTGACAAAATTCAGTGCATTTGGAGTCGCTAAAATTTTAACTTCTGCTCCAGATTTTTTGAAATCACGAATAAGCGATAGAATTTTATATGCTGAAATCCCGCCTGTTATGCTTATTAAAATATGTTTATTCTTTAACATTATCCCTCGTGATTTTTTCAATTTCTTCTACCGCATGGTTTATGTTGTCATTAATTACAATATAATCATATTTTTTTGAGCGTATTAGCTCTGTTTTTACTTGTGCAAGACGTTTTTGGATAGTTTCTTCATCTTCTGTGTGGCGTCCGCGCAAACGATTTTCGAGTTCTTCAACACTTGGAGGCGCAATAAAAATCAAAACAGCTTCAGGCATTTTTTCTTTTACTTGCAAAGCTCCTTGAGTTTCTATTTCTAATATTATATTAAAGCCTTCTTCAAATTTTTGTTTTATATATTTTTCCTTTGTTCCATAATAATTTTCTGCAAACTGCGCATACTCAAGAAATTTACCCTCAAGAATATTTTTCTCAAATTCTTCTTTTGTAATGAAAAAATAGTGAATTCCATCAATTTCTCCTACTCTTGGTTTTCTGGTTGTACAAGAAACCGATAAAATAAAATTTTCAGAATTACGCTTCATAAATTCATTGATAACGGTGCCTTTGCCTACACCTGAACATCCTGATATTACAAATAGTTTTTTATTCATGGATACATTATATAACAAATAATTAATTTTTCCTTAACTTTCACAAAAATTCTAAAATATTGGTATATAAATAAATTGTAAGTAATTTAAAAGGAGGAAATATATTATGATTAAACCTTTAGGTGACAGAATTGTTATCAGAGTAATTGAAGACACAGAACAAAGCTCCGGCGGAATTTTTATTCCTGACAGTGCAAAAGAAAAACCTCAAAAAGGTGAAGTTGTAGCTGTTGGTCAAGGTAAATTGAATGATAAAAACGAAAGACAACCTATGGATGTTAAAGTAGGGGATAAAATTCTTTACGCTAAGTATGCGGGAACAGATGTAAAAGTAGACGGCACAGAATACAAAATTCTTTCCGTAAATGATGCGTTAGCTGTTATTGAATAATTAAAGGAGAAATAAAAATGGCAAAAAAAATAGTTTTTGATGAAGAAGCAAGAAAATCTCTTCTTAAAGGTATAGATGCTGTAGCAGATGCTGTTAAGGTTACATTAGGGCCAAAAGGCAGAAATGTGATTTTGACTAAAAAATTTGGAGCACCACAAATTGTTAATGATGGTGTAACTATTGCAAAGGAAATTGAATTAAAGTGTCCGCTTGAAAATGCAGGTGCGCAATTATTAAAAGAAGTTTCATCTAAAACAAACGATGTTGCGGGTGATGGTACTACAACAGCTAGTGTTTTAGCTCAAGCTATTGTTAAAGAAGGTTTGAGAAATCTTACAGCAGGTGCTAATCCTATGTCTATGAAACGTGGTATTGACAGAGCTGTTTCTGATGCGGTTTCAAAAATTAAAGAAATGTCTAGACCTGTTAATACAAAGGGAGAAATTGCTCAAGTAGCTGCAATTTCTGCAGGTAATAATTCTGAAATTGGTGAATTAATCGCTGAAGCAATGGAAAAAGTTGGTCACGATGGTGTTATTACTGTTGAAGAATCAAAATCTTTCGGAACAAACTTAAAAGTTGTTGAAGGTATGCAATTTGATAAAGGTTATTTATCTCCATACTTTGTAACAGATGCTGAAAGAATGGAAGCAGTCTTAGAAGATGCTTACGTATTCTGTTGCAACAAAAAAATTAATTTGATTTCAGATTTAGTTCCGTTATTGGAACAGGTCGCTCGTGACGGTAAATCATTGTTATTAATTGCTGAGGATGTTGAAGGTGAAGCTCTTGCAACATTAGTTGTAAATACTATGAGAAAAGTATTAAGAGCAGTCGCTGTCAAAGCTCCCGGATTTGGCGACAGAAGAAAAGCAATGCTTGAAGATATCGCTATTTTGACAGGTGGTCAAATGTTTACTGATGAACTTGGTATTAAATTAGAAAACGTAACTACTCAAATGTTAGGTAAAGCTAAAAGAGTTACTGTTTCTAAAGATGAAACAACTATCGTTGTTGGTAATGAAACAAAAGATGCTGTTTCTGACAGAATCAGATTAATTAAAAAACAAATTGAAGCATCAGATTCTGAATACGACAAAGAAAAACTTCAAGAACGTGCAGCAAAACTTTCAGGTGGTGTTGCTTTGATAGAAGTTGGTGCAGCAAGTGAAGTTGAGTTAAAAGAACGTAAATTAAGAATTGAAGATGCTTTAAATGCTACAAGAGCTGCAAATGAAGAAGGCATTGTCCCAGGTGGCGGTGTTGCATTATTAAGAATTCAGCAAGAACTTGCTAAAAATCTTGAATCAATCGAATTTGATTCTGATGATGAAAAAGTAGGTTACAAGATTTTAACTGCATCTTTAGATGTTCCTTTAAGAGCTATTGCACGCAATGCCGGTGCTAAAGCCGATGTTGTTGTTGATTGTGTTCTTGAAAAAGATGGAGCATACGGATATGATGCACTAAACAGCAAATATGTTGATATGTTCCAAGCAGGTATTGTAGACCCTGCAAAGGTTACACGTTCAGCTTTGACAAATGCCGCATCTGTTGGTTCAATGTTATTAACAACAGAAGCAGCAGTTGTTGAACTTCCTGAAGAAAATCCTGCTCCGGCAATGCCTGCAGGCATGGGCGGTATGCCTGGAATGATGTAATCATTCATTAATGATGTTAATTAAAAAAATAGGTCGACATTGTAATGTCGGCCTATTTTTTATGACAAATTACACAATTCGCACCAAAAATTATCTGTAAAATTATATAATTTATTATATTGTTCAATCAACACATTCAATATTTTTTTGAGTTTATTATTTATTTCATTGTCCTCAGTTGTGCAAAGGTATGCGATACCGAGCCAAGTGCGAAGCGCCGGAGCGAATTGCGATAGCAATACGGCAGGGCGCGTAGTCACGTAGATAGTGAGTAGCCAAGCAGAAACCCGCGACCTGAGCTTCGTTTGCTAATCATCTGTAACACTCCGTCCAAAGCGGGATAACTCGCTATCGCTTAAACAAATTCCGCTCTGAATCTGTGTAGTGTAACAATGATTGCTCACTACACAAAGGTCGAAATATATTTTTATTTATATTCGTGCCCCTTGAATTTTTCAATTTCAGCTCTCAAATTGTCCAGTTCTGTTTTTACAGGGTCAGGAATTTTGTTATGCATGAGGTTCCCATCTTCATCAATTGTTGTTCTTTGGACTATTCTCCCAGGAACGCCCACAACTGTTGAATGGGAAGGAACATCCTCAATAACTACTGAACCTGCACCGATTCTTACGTGGTCTGCAATAATTATATCGCCCAAAACTTTTGCGCCTGCGCCGATAATAACATGGTTGCCGACTGTTGGGTGTCGTTTGCCTGTGTCTTTACCTGTTCCGCCAAGTGTTACTTGTTGATATAATAAAACATCATCACCTATAATTGTTGTTTCCCCAATAACAACACCTTCGCCATGATCTATAAAAAATCTTCTTCCTATTCGTGCGGCAGGATGAATTTCTATTCCTGTAATAATTCTTGTTAAATAAGAAATCATTCTAGCAAGCAAAGGTAATCGCCATTTATATAATCTATGTGCCAATCTGTATGCAATAATTGCATGGAGCCCGGGATAGCACAAAATTACTTCTGCAAGTGAACGTGCTGCAGGGTCATTATCATAAATGGTCTGAATATCTTCTTTTACTTTTGTTATTCCGCGTTTAATAGTTTTAAACATTAGTGCACCAATTTCGCAAATTTACGTTTCCCTGCCTGTAATATTAAGCTTTCGTCAAACGAAATTGTATAAGACGTATCGGCAATTTTTTCTCCGTTGATTTTTACTCCGCCCCCTTGAACTAATCTTTTCGCTTCTCCTTTACTTGAAACAAAATTTAATTCTAATAAGATATCTAAAATTCCTTTACCGTTTTCTATTTTAACTTCTTGAATATCTTCAGGAATACCTTTGTTTGATACAACATTGATAAATTCTTCTTGAGCTTTGTCTGCACCGTCTTTCCCGTGGTATTCTTCTGTTATGGTATGTGCTAACTGCATTTTTAAATTGCGAGGATTAATCGTACCTTCTGCGATTTCTCTGTCGTAACGTTCCAAATCTTCTTTTGTTGTATCTGTTAAAAGTGAAAAATATCGAGTAATCATATTATCAGGAATGCTCATCAATTTCCCGAACATATCTTTTGCACTATCTGTTAAAGAAATACAATGTTCGGGATAAGTTTTTGACATTTTTACAACTCCGTCAGTCCCTTCTAAAAGCGGTAAAAGAACAACAAGCTGAGGATATTTTTTACCATAAGCAGTTTGAATATCACGACCTAAAAGAGTATTAAATCTTTGGTCGGTTCCGCCAAGTTCTATATCTGCATCAATTGCAACTGAATCATAAGCTTGCATTAAAGGATAGAAAAATTCATGGATAGAAATGGGTTTTCCTTCAGAATATCTTTTTGAAAAATCATCTCTTGTCATCATTTGTGCAACAGTAACTTTACCTGCAAGAGCAAGAAGCTCGGTGAAGCTCATTTTGTGAAGCCAATCTGCGTTATTTACAACTTCTGCATCAGAAACATCTAAAACTTTTGACATTTGCTCAAAATATGTCTTAGCATTTACTTCGACTTGTTCTTTTGTTAGTGCAGGGCGAGTTTCTGATTTCCCTGACGGATCTCCTATCATAGCAGTTGCTCCCCCAACTAATAAAACAATTTTGTGTCCGAAAGATTGAAATTCTTTCAATTTACGCATTACAACAGTATGCCCCAAATGCAGGTCAGGACGCGTAGGATCCATCCCAAGTTTTATTCTTAATGGAGTATTTGTATCTGCAGAATGTTGTAATTTTATAGCTAATTCTTCAATTCCTCCAGGTAAAACTTCTGCGTTTCTTGCAATAAATTTTGCTTGATTTATATATTTATCTCTTATTTCTGTCATTAGTTTCTCCTATTATTATCCAAAGTAATTATACCAAAAAAAAACGGGATTTGAAATTTTTCAAATCCCGTTTATATGTTTATTCAATTGTTTTTTTAAGTTCTGCTAATTGATTTCTTAATTCGACAGCCTGATTTTCCAATTCCGCCAAACGCTCTGTTTCTCCTGCTCTTGCAGGTCGAATAGATTTTAAATCAATTTCATTTAATTGTTCTTTAATTTCTCTAATTTGTATTTCTTTTTTTTCTGTAAGAATTTCATTTTCTGTTTTTCCCCAAGCTTGTAAAGAATTTTCTGTTTCTTTAATTTCGTAGCCGAGTATATGATTTTGTTTTACTATAAAATTTAATTTATCATTTTCTGTATATGGTTTTTTCATTTCGTTTTTTATTTCCATAGTATATCTCCTTTTTAATATCCTCTTACTGACCATATGTAGTTTGTTGTAGTATTACAAACAGTTCTTATTACCATTGATGTTAATCCGGGATCAGATAATGCACCTAATTGAAATGCATATGGATCTTGCCCTGAACCTCTGGTATTATGTACGTTGTATTCAAGAACAATTGTTGTTAGTGGTTTTAAATAATTAATTGTTTGATTCACTGAGTCTTGTTGTCCGGATATATATCCTCCTTGTTCAATAAAACCATCTGACCATAAACGGTACCAAGATCCATTGTTTCTGTATGTCTCAGTAATATGAGGCTTTGTACAATTTGTTAAATCAGTATCTGCTTTTCCGTTTAAATCCGTAGTAATATTATCTATATTCGACTGAATGTCTAATTTCGCAGATGTAGAGATGCAAATGTATACAAAATATTTAATTGTCTGCGGTTGAACTGTATTTGAATTACCATAGATTGAATTTGAGTCAGAAGCATTTGAGGTGTTTAGAGTTCTTGTCGCATGTAATCCATCAGCCCCTGTAGCCTGATATCTCCCTGTGGTATCTGCATATGTCACGTATGTGTGACTATGATTAGGTAAACCGGCTTCAATTAAATCCCCAAGAACAGTTAAATCTGTTGTACCTTCTAATATACCTGTTATTTTTGGTAATCTTACAGTATTTAATTCTGAATCATAAACGAATTTCCCGCATTCACCGTAAGAAACTACACTGTTTTGCCATTCTTGTTCGCTTGTGAAAAAATTTGCTTCAGAATTACTGTTATATAGTTTTTTTATGTGGTTTACGAATTCGGAATAAGTGCCCTCTCCGCTTAACAAGCTTCCATCGGCTAAGTGAAAGCATGAATCTGTTAAAGGGATAGGACTAAAAATAATTTCGCCAATATTTCTTATGGAAAAATAACTTTTAAGGGTCGCAAGAGACTCTTCAGTTAAATTTGAAAAATCTTTATTTAAAGAACCTTCTTTAAAAGTTTCAAGATATTCAAGTACTGCATTAAAATTAGCATTTACTGATTCTGCTCTAGCTGGCTGTCCGGGATTAAGCTCCCTTGGTAATGTTAAATTCATAAAATGTCTCCTTTTATTCTAAGGATCCATCTTAATAGGGTAAAAGCGCAATTTATGGCAATATTATAACATAATTTTATAATACGCGCAATAAAAAGTAGAATAAATTTTTTTATTATTTTTTACTAAAATAACCGGCAACTTTTTCATATATTGCTTTAGCATACTTATCAATAAGTTCTCCTGCTTTTGCAGTATATGATGTTGCATAATCTAAAATTTTGTTAAAACCTTTAGAGTTTGTTAAATCTTTGTTTGCTTTAAATATATCAGGAAGATATTTAGGAGCAGCCCATAATGCGCCCGCAATTATTGCTAATGTCGCAATTGTTCCAATAACCTTTTTCTCTGCACCGGAAGATGGTTTTTCTTCTTTAGGAAGATTTTTTGTTGTTAAATCTTGATTGTCAAACGCCCCACGTCTATCTAAATCAATATTTTGTGCTCGGAAACTGACACCTGATACAGATCCTAATGATGACATATGAAAACTCCTTAAAATTTACTACCTAATCCTTTTAAAACGATTTTTCAATTAATTTTGCTATCTTTTAATTAAATGTAAAGAAATGTTAAAATATTTAGTAAATTTGGAATAATTTTTTCTGATTTGTTATCTGTAATAATATAAATACAATTATGGGGAGAGATATATATGTCTGAACAACAAGGAACAATAATTTATATAGAAAAAGATAATATTATGGAAGCAGATTTCATGTCTTCAAATTTTATTGATAAAGAAGTAAAGAATAGGGCTTATATAAATACTTTAGGATCCGAGCTTTTATCTAAATATTTATTATCAGAAGGTATAAATACAGAGGACTGTCATAATATACATTCAATTAAGCGAATTCTTGAAACTGTTGATATTTCTGATATATTGCTTCCTAATATTCATATAGATGTTAGGGTGGTATTTAATGAAAATGAAATTTTTATTCCAAAACAACATTTTGCATTAGGTATTGTTCCGGATGTTTATGCAGTTTTGAAGTTGTCAGAAAATTTTGACTATGTTGAGTTTTTAGGATTTTTTAATCCTAAAAATCTTGATTTAGATAAACAGAATGATAATTATTATTTTATAAATAAAAAAGAATTGTCTCCTGTTGAAAGTTTCGCAATTTTTATAAAAGATTACAAAGGAAATACTAATCGTGGATTAATTGAAAAAGAAATTCTCAGAGGCAGAGAATTATCAGTATCTCTTGCTGATCATGACATTACAAAAAGTGAATTTAAGGAATTCATAACTTTCTTAGCGGCAAGTGATGAATTGAGAGATTCAGTCTTAGAATATGACAATTTTGAAACGCTTTCTTATCAAGTTGCAGGATTAATAAAAGATAAGGAAGTTGAAAAAGATATTAATATCGATGTTGTAGAAGAAACTGCTCCTTCTGAACAAATAAAACATGATGTTATTGATTTAACTGCGGCGGACGGCTTTTTTGTCAATATTCCAAATAGAATAGAAGAAAATCACGAAGAAAATGTCGAAAAATCTGAGGATTTATCTGAAAAACAAGATGATTTTGAAGAAAATACATCTCAAGAATTTTATAAAGACGATGAACAAGAAGATGATAATGAAAATCCTGATGAGGAAATAATGCAGAATTTTGAAGATTCTGTAGGTGATAATTTACTGGATAATGATAATGATTTTGATTTAACTCAGCCAATAACAAAAGCATTGGATATTGCTGCAGATGCAGGGAAAGATTTTATAGAAGCGACTTTAGATTCTAAAGCTGTTGAGTTGTCTGCAATAACAGGAGCCACAGAAGAAGCAATTAAACTGGCAGGAATGGCAGGTAATGTTGTTTCTGATGTTGTAGAAAATAAAATTAAGGAACAAGCTGCAAATTTAGATAAAATAGATAATGCTCTTGCAGGTGAAAAAATCAGTGAAAAACAATCTGATTTAGGAAATGCGATTGGTAATGAAATCCCTATGGTAGATGTACATGAAAATATTGAAACTCCTGATATTGATATAACTTCAGATGTTGAAGATTTGATTGTAGATGATAATTCTATTCAGGATTTGGGTATTGAAGATGATAAAACACTTGTTCAAGATGTTGATGAAGTAATTGATCTAGAAGTCTCAGATAATAATTCTGAGGATAAAGATTCTGGCGAGAATTTATCTGAAAATGTTGAAATTTCAAATGAACAGGAAGAATTTATAATTCCTGAAAATATTGATTTAGAAAATAATGAGTTACCGGAAAACATTGAATTAAATGAAAATATAGAAGATTTGAATGATGAAGAAGAAGTAGATGAAATAGAATATGATTATACTTCAGATGAAAATAAAGAAAGTAATTATGATGATATAGATAAAATTGCTGAATTTGATGACTCTTTAAATGAAGAAATTACTGATTCTCAGAAAGATATTTTTGAGGATGATATAGAAAATTCTCAAAATATTTCTGAAAATGATGAAGATAACTTACAGGTTGTAGATTTCGAAGATTTGGGAAATTTAAAAGAAACAGAGGATTTTTCTTCTTTTGATTTAGATACTGAAATCATTCCTGAGGGAACCCAACTTCCCAATATTGAACAAGAAGATGGTATTGATCCTGTAAGTTTTGAAGAATTGGCTGTTAATAACGATGTAGAGCCTCAAGAAAAAATAGAGTTTTCTGATGATAATATTATTCAGAATTTTAGCAGTGATACAGATGAAAATGCAAATTTTTCAGATTTTGAATCAATAGAAAATTTGGAATCAGAGGAAGAAGATAATTCGAATTCTGAAGAAATAGAAGGTGATACACCTGTTTATTCTGAAATTGCTCAATCAGTTAATGATGAAAATAATTTAGAGCCTAAGGATAATACAAATATCGAAAATTTGGAAAAATCTGAGATAACAACAGAATCTGAAGATTCTGATGACGGTACTCAAACTCAAGCGAATTATGAAAAAAGGAATGAAAATCTTCTTATGGAAGAAAATTTTGATGCTGATGAAGATTTTTTACCTGAAACTTTAAATTTAGACAACATTGACACTATTAATACTGCCGGTGAAGATACTTCTATAGATATTGATGAACCAGAAGAAGATGATAAAGTCCTTGATATGGTTGCTCAGCAGAACGTTCAAGAAGTAGATCAATTTAGTGATGTTGCAATAGAAAATTCACGAATAATAAGTGATAAATATTTTAATGTTGGAGAAATTTATATTGATATAAATAGGAAAAATTCTATAGATGCCGAAAGTAATCTTGAAAATATATTTAATTCCTCCGAATCATTATCAAGCAGTTCAGGATTAAACAATAGTGTAAGATTTATACGAGAAGGTTTGAAGAAAAATTCAGGACTTGGTTTAGGATTGGCAGGTTTGATAGTTGTTTTAGCTATTGTAGGCGGATTAATTGTTGCAAAAATGAAACCATCTGAAACAGAAACTCCTATGCCTGTTGCGGATGAAAATATCCCTCATGCTCCTGTTGAGTCTGCAAATGAAAATCCTAATACCTTAAATGTTAGACCTGATAGCGTTGTAAGTATGAATGAGCAAAATACTGCAGTAAAATCACCAGTTCAGAATATTAAACCTGCAGGGAAGCAATTATCAGCTACATCATTTATTGATGTACGAAAAGTAAGCTGGGAAGTCCCTGATTACATTTCATACAGCCCTGCGTTCAAGCAGTATTTCCAATCAGCCGGTAAAAGTATAAAATCATCTTTAACCAGTGATTTATTGTTAGCTACTGAAGGAATTTATTCAGATCAAATCAGGTTAAGTATTGTTTTTGATAAATCGGGGGTATTTAAAGGTTCAAAAGTCCTTTTATCAACAGGTTCAGCCCAAGTCGATAAAATTGTGTTACAATCTGTTAACCAAACTCTAAATGTGCTCAAAGCCCCTAATAGCGTGGGTAATGATGAAAGTACCACTGTGATACTTAAAATTTATTTTTAAATATGATATAATCCCTTTATAACAAGGGAGACTTTTGTGGAATTAACACAAAATAAAATAGATTTAATAAGCAGAGTTATAAAAAGAGATCGTAAGTTTAAAGGTAATGAGGACTTATTTGATGACTTTTTTAATGAAACGTGTGAACGATCTTCTGCGATAATTAACACAATAGATAATGAAGTTACTCTTGAAGCATACATAAAACGTATCGCTAATACTGCTATTGTCAATGTTCTTAAAGATGCCGGAAGATTGAGAAGATCTGGTTCCAGATATATGTCTGTAAAAGATGTTTCTTCACAAGAGGATATTTCATTGGATGATTTTATTGATTATTCTGCTTATAATATCAGCTATAAAAATATTGATATCCCTAAAAATCCTGAAGAAATTGCTATACAGAATGAAGTTCTTGATTTTGTAGCTGAAACTATTATAAAAATTGATGCTCAAGAACCTCAAAAGGATTATTTACATATATACAAACTACGTTATGATAAAGGTATGACTCAGCGCGAAATTGCAGATGAAATAGGTGTTTCTCAATCTGAAGTTTCAAAGAGGTTATATAGCTTGATAGGCAAAGTTAAAGAAATCTTAGAACAGTAATATGAAATGTCCCGTATGTAAAAAAAATATTTCGGAAACCGCTTTAAAATGCCCGTATTGTAAAACCAGAACAGGATTGATGTGTAGTCATTGCGGTACTGTCAATCCGGTAGATAATTTTGTATGTAAAAATTGCGGTAATGAACTTTTAAAAGTTTGTTCAAATTGTAATAGCGTAAATTTCCCAGGTGCTTCAAAATGTAGAAAATGCGGTTCTCCGTTTATAAAAGCCCATGCTCCTGAAAATAATAACCTTGATATTATAAAATATTCTCCAAAACTTTATACGATGGAGCAGGCTGTAGATTTATTAATGGATGGTATAAATTCAACAGATAAGAAGATATTTTCTATAACCGGAGAAAAAGGTATAGGCAAGACTACTGTCTTAAATGCGGTTATTAAAAATCTGGAAAACAAAAATTATCAATGGTGTATTGGGAAATGTACACAACTTACTCAGCTTACTCCAGGAGGGGTCGTTCAAGATATATTTTTGAGCTTATTTAAGCTTCCTAATTTTTGTACAAATAGTGAGGAGTTTAAAAATGATGCTATAGAGTTCTTTTCTAAAGAATTTAAATTTTTATCTTTAGACGAAGTTAACGATTTCTTAAATTTTATTTATAATTACAAGATTGGTAATTATGAAGATATTATTATTAACAAAAAACATACATACAAAATTTTAAACAAAATTTTTGATGCTTTTACGGCAACGGGGAAATTTATTTATGTAGTAGACAATTTCAATTTTATTGATGGCTTTTCTGCAGAATTTTTCTCAAATTTTATGCATAAGGATAAAAATTGGAAAAATTTAAAATTTATTGCTATATACGATGATTACAAACCTATAAGCGGATTTTTTGCTTTTGATAATAAAAATATAAATTCTTATTTGGATATAAATCTTGCACCTATGTCAATGCAAGATATGGAAACTAAAGTTTTATGGGACAAAACAAATTATCTGTCAAGTCGTGAAAAAGATGTGATATTTCAAAAAAGTTCCGGAAATATAGCATTTATTGAACAGGCAATGAGTTATGCTCTTGATTGTCAAATCAATGAGAAAGCTTTTTTGCTCCCTGAAGATTTTTCCGAATTAATTAAAATCAGACTTGAAACTCTAAAAAAAACAAACAACGAGTGTTATAGAATGCTTTGCGGTGCATCTGTTTTAGGTGATAAATTAAACGTCAATTTAATAAAAGAAATTTTTGGTTATGAAGATAGCCAATTCAAAGATATTCTTTCTTATCTTGTGCAATCTAATTTTATAAGACCTAGAGATGAAATTTATTATGAATTTAATAATCTTTTGTTATGGGAAAATATTTTAAAAAATATTACCAAAGATTCTTCTTTTGATGATATAAATGTCAAAATAGGAAAAGCAATAAGTGTATTTAATCTTAATACCAATCCAACAATGGCAATGATTGCTCATAATTTGAAAGAAAATCGTATGGCATTTGATATTTGGACTAAAACATCCAGATTGTCAGCATATATTGGGGATATTAATCTGTATGTAATTGCTCAGAAGCAGTGTCTTGCTTTGTTAAATGAGTTTAATGAAACAGAAACTGTAAATATCAGATATAATATTAGTGAAAAACTTGGTAAATTACTTACCGAATATGACCCTGAAGAAGCTTTAGAATATCTGCCAGATGCAATATCTTATGCAAAAGAAAATGAGAATGAAGTTAAAGAAATAGAGCTTTTGGGTTATCTGGCAAATTGTTGTCAAAAAACCGGAAATTACTTTGGGAATGTTGAATGTGTAGACAATGTGTTGAAAAAACTTCCTGAAGGTCAAAGTTTAGAAAGATCTATGCTTTTAACAGCTAAGCTTTCTGCTCTGATTGATATCGGAAATTGTGGAGAGGTTATAAATCTGATTGATAATGACATTTTACCTGTTCTTAATGCAAATCTTGCAAAACCAAAACTTAGCAAACTTTTCCCAATGGGAATACTTTTTGATACATGGTTGAAGGTTTATTTGATTCTTGCGACGGCATTGTCATTACAGGGTAACGACAGGGTTTTTGAGGTTTTGAAAAATCTTTTTAGTATTATTGAAAAACATAAAATAAATGATAAACTTTTGATTTGTAAAGCTAAGGTTGTCTTAGCATATGCAAATACCATGCGTGGGAATTACAGAATTTCTGAAGGGATTTTGGAGGAAATTAACGGCAACTCATCTATGGATAATAATGCTGTCTCCAGATGGAATTTGGTCAGTATTATTAATAAACTTATGCTCAAAAATTATGACGGGTTGAGAGAAGAACTTTTTGAAGGAGTTACTTTTGCGAATAATACCGGTGATAATTTTACAAAAAATATGTTAAAAGCATTGCTTGGAAAAATTTTTAAAGATGAAAATATGGCAAAGCGTGCTCTTGATATTTATAATGAACAGGTTACTTATTTTGCAAAAGAAAAAATGGCTCTTGGGGCATTATTATGCTGGTATTTGATTGCGGATGCATCTATAGTCACCGAAAATTCAAGAAGTGCAATTGATGTTGCGGAACGTGCTTTAGAAATCGCACAAAATCCTAATATTGATAATAAATTTTTTGTTGTATTGTTAAAAACAGTTCTTGCGTCTGCTTATACTAATATTGCAGATTTTGCAACTGCAAAAATGCATCTTGAAACTGCAGTTGCAATTGCGAAAAAATATAATATGTATGATATGCTTTCAAGACTGTATCTTCAATTTGGAAAATATTATCAGGAAATTGGAGGTTTTGAATCTCAAAGTCAGGGAGAGTATTTAAAAGGTTCTGCGCTAATGTATGAAAAATCTATGGAATTAGCTGTGAGAGAAACTAATAATGCGTTCGTAAAAAATGTTGTTAATCATCAAAAAGAACTTCTAAATGATTTTTGTGTTAAACATGGATTCAAGCTTTAAGTATAAGTTTTTTTAGTTCAATTTCAACTTTTTTGAATACACTTTCCCAATCTCCGTTAGATTTTTGGGCAAATATTTTTACACAATTGTACCAATCACATTTACTTAAATCGTAGTGCCAGCGCCAATTATAGACATGAGGCAGTAATACATAGCAAGGTTTTCCCATCGCTCCTGCAAGATGTGCTAAAGAGGTATCATTGCAAATGACTAAATCCATGTTGTCAAGAGCACCTGCTGTTTTAGCAAAATCTGTAAATTCAGGCGCAAGATTTATAACATTATATTTTTTCTGAATTTTTTCAAATTCTTCAGATCCCTCAAAGGTTTGACATGAATAAAATTGAGTATTTGGAAGTTCGAAAAGATTAAAGAAATCTTCTACTTTCAGAACTCTTTCTTTTTCATAAAAAGTATTTCCCTGCCATTTTATACCAATTTTAAATTTATTATTATTAAAATATTTTTCTTTAAAATATTTAATTATCTTCAGATCAGCTTTTAAATATTTTTTATCTTTATCAGCAAACATATTGTTTTCCGTTTTCCGAAGAATATATGGTACGCTTAAAAAGGGTAAATGATAATCAAAATAGATATTTTGTTCAGGTTTGTACATATCCATAATTTCAGCCCCGTATGAATTGTATTTAAATAATTCAACGAGTTCGTGCTGAGGTTTAAAAATAACTTTTTTGAACTTTTTAACAAGTTCAGGCATAAAGCGGTAAAACATAATTATATCGCCAAAACCTGCTTCATAATATGTATATAGAACTTTATCCGAAGTTTCTTCATTGCCTCTCCATAGTTTTTTTTCTTTTATTAAATGGGGATATGTTTTTTCTTGAGAAATTATTGCACTTTGTCGACACAGTCTTTCTTCAAAATATTTTAACCCTTCTTTATAATTTTTGGTTTGCATCAATGCAAGTGAAAGGAAATATGCTGTTTCCCAGTCCTCAGAATTTATTTCTAAAGCTTTTCTGTAACATTCAACTGCACCTTGCGGATTGTTTTCATTAAAGCAGAGATATGCAAGGTTTATGTATGCATCTTGTCTGTCAGGAGCTATTTCTATTGCTTTTATGTATGCTTGTTTCGATTTATCCCATTGAGATAGATTTTTGTATGCCATTCCGAGGTTAAACCAATTATCATAATTTTTAGGATTATTTTTTACGAGTATTTCATAAATTTCAGAAGCGCTTTCAAAATTTTCAGATTCAATATACAATTTGCCTAAATTTTCAATATAATAAATTTTTGGATTGATTTCAATTGCACGTTTTATATATTCAAGCGATTTTTGATAATTATGTACTTGCATATACAAAATTCCCAATAAATCGAGTACTTCATGATTTTGAGGCTCTTTTTTAAGGATTTCTACATAACAATCGCGTGCTTGTGTAAGTTTACCTTCTTGATGAAATTTAAATGCATCTTTAAATTTATCGTTCATAATTATAATCCGAATATTTTAAATAAATTGTTTATTCCAAAAATGTTATATTGAAATATTAATCCTGTAATTGTTCCTACAAAAACAAGTATTGTAAGTATTAAAGAGGTATCTTTTTTGTCCCCGTTTTTGCGCAAAAGCACAAGAATCCCAAGCCCGCCCGAGGTGCATAATCCTGCAAGAAGTGAACCGAAACTTATTATGTTTTTAACAAAAAGCATTGTAAGCATAACAGATATTGCACAATTTGGAATCAAGCCTATAATTGACATCAATAGAGGTTGAAGCGGAGAACCGATTAAACAATATTTTGCAAGACTTTCTTCATCTCCTACTTGAGAAAGTAAAAATGATAAAAATATTGAAATAATTAATATGAATGCAAAGATGTTTAATGTATGTTTTAACGGATGAAGCCAAAAATCTTTTGTGTGTGCTGCATTAACAAGATGGTGATGGCAGCAGCCTTCTTGTTGCTCAACAGGAACTTTGACATCTATAACAGGCTCTTTTGCTTGGTAAGCAAACATAAAATCTACAAGATAACCTATTAGAATTGCCACAATAATTTTTATCGCAATTATAGGAAGGATAATAGGAGCTTTTTCAGGAAAAGTTAAAAGTACAGGGATTGCTTCGTCAGATGTTGCGAGATAAACAGAAATAAGTGTCCCGCGGGAAAGTAAGCGTCTTGTGTATACGGTGCTTGCGATTACTGAAAATCCGCATTGCGGAATAGAAGCAAACAAACTCCCGAATAACGGGCCGATTTTTTTTATAAAAAATACAAAAAGATGCCTTTTTTTCGTGAAATATTGTTCAATAACTTCTATTAAAACAAAAATTATAAATAAAAATGGAATAAGTCCTATACTGTCAATCAAAGCATCCTTTAAGAATTCAGGTAAAAATTCCATTGGTTCTATCAGGTTTTCCGGTAAATTCCAAATATAATTTAAAATATTCATTACTATTTGCATAACTTCTCCCTCTTTTTTAATCATATCATAATTTAAATAAAGTTTTATCAAATATTTGAATGAAAATTGACTTTATTTTATAATTATTTTATGAAAAATACCAGACAGACAAATATTAACACTCGTCGTGATGCGTGGGTGGAGATAAATATTGGAAATCTTGAACATAACATAAAAGAAATAAAAAAAAATGTTCCTCAAGGTGTGAAGCTTCTTGGGGTAGTAAAAGCTGATGCCTATGGGCATGGGGCGGTAATGCTTGCTCCTACTATTTTAGCTAGCGGAGTTGATATGCTGGGGGTCGCTTCTATTGATGAGGGTTTGGATTTAAGAAAAGCAAAAATAAACTCAGATATATTAGTCTTGGGAGCTGTGCCTGTTTGGGCTCTGGAAAGTGCTGTTCAGAATGATATAAGCATATCTGTTTTTACTGATGAACATTTAAAAGCATGCGAGGAAATTTTTCAAAGAACAGGGATAAAACCAAAAGTACATATAAAACTCGACACCGGAATGAACAGAATTGGTGTAAGAACCGAGAGTGGTGTTGAATTTATTAATAAAGTCAAACGTTGTGATTTTATTGAATTGAAGGGGATTTTTACACATCTTGCTTCTGCGGAAGAATTTGATAAAACTCAAGAACAATTTGAAAAATGGGATAGTGTAGTAGATAATGTTAACACTGACGGATTATTACTTCATATTTTGAATACTACAGGTACTATTTGTTATGACAAACCTAATTCTAATATGCGTCGTATAGGAATTTCGCTATATGGGCTTTATCCAGATTTTCCTCCCGGAGTTGAATTTAAAAAACCTGATTTAAAACAGCTTATATCTCTAAAAGCTAGAATTGTTAATATACATAAAGTGAATTGTGGAGAAGGAGTAAGTTATTGTCATACATATATTGCAGACAGAGAAAGAGTTATTGCAACTGTTCCTCTTGGTTATGCAGATGGTGTGCCAAGGCTTTTATCAAATAAAATTACCGGAAATTTAAATGGAATTGAAGTTCCTCAGGTTGGAAATATAACTATGGATCAAATGATGTTTGATATAACCGGAGTTGATGCTAAAGCCGGTGATGTAATAACTTTACTTGACGAAAATAAATCTATTGATATGTGGGCTAATATATTGCATACTATAAATTATGAACTCACATGTCGTTTAAAAGTTCGTTTGCCAAGAGTTTATACTCGTTAAATGGAGGTATATAATGGATACTCATTATGATTTAGGAATAATAGGCGGTGGACCTGCAGGTTATACGTCTGCATTGCATGCATCTTTAAAAGGGAAAAAAGTTGTGCTTTTTGAAAAAGATGAAATTGGTGGAGTTTGTTTAAATCGCGGTTGTATTCCTACAAAATCAATTTTATATGTCTCTGAAATTTATAAAAAAGTAAAAGAAGCTGAAAAATATGGAATAAAAACTTCATCTCCGGAATATGATTATCATAAGGTCTTAGAGAGAAAAAATGGTATTGTTGAACGTTTGCGCAAAGGTATAGAGCTCGCTCTTAAAAATGCTAAAGTTGATGTTGTTAAATCATCTGCAACTGCTATATCGCAGACAGAGATTGAATCAGATGGAATATTATATAATTGTGATGAGATAATTTGTGCTGTTGGTTCTTCTCCAAAAATTATTAAAGGTTTAGAATTTGATGGAGAATTCTTGTTATCTTCTGATGATGTTTTAAATTTGACAAAACTTCCTAAAAGTATTGTAATAATTGGTTCTGGTGCAATAGGAATTGAATGGGCAAGAATTTTTTCAAATTTTGGAGTTGAAACAATTATTGTAGAACTTGCAGAGCATCTTTTACCTATTGCAGATATTGAGGTTTCAAAAAGAATAGAACGAATTTTTAAATCTCAAGGCATAAAATATTATACAAATACAACGGCATCTGTAAAGGATAAAATGATATTGCTTTCAAATGGTGAAGTTATTAATCCTGAAAAAGTTCTTGTTGCAGTTGGTAGAACCCCTAATTTAATTAAAAAAATAAAAGGTATTAATTATATAGGTGATGTAAAGGGTGAAATTCAACTCGCACATTATGCTATTAAACAAGCTATTGAAAATATTGATGGAATTAAGTTTGATACTGATTTAACACCTTCTGTTGTTTACGGAACCCCTGAGATTGCATGGATTGGAAAGAGAGAACAAGACGGAGAATTTAAAAAATCATTAATTCTTTTATCTGCTCTTGGGAAAGCACAATGTGACGGAGAAACGGACGGTTTTATAAAAATTTTATCAAAAGAGGGTAAAATATTAGGTGCACATATTGTAAGTCCTGAAGCTTCTGCATTAATTCAGCAGATTGCTATTGCAATGAATAATAATATATCTGTAAAAAATTTAAAAGAAATTTGTTTTGCGCATCCTACTTATTCAGAAGGTATTTTTGATTGTGTACAGAAACTATAACTTACATTTTTTAAATGATGTAAAATGAACAAAATAGTGTTTTAATCGTTTTATAATTATACGATGAGGAAAATATCTTGAAAAAGATTTTAATAACTTTATTAATATTTTCATTTATATCTGTTCCGCAGGTTTTTGGTATTAATGAAAATAAAATACAAACAACAGCAATTGAAGATATAAAAGTTAAAAATGGCGCTGTATTAGGACTTGATGATTGTATTGCAATTGCTCTTAATAACAATCCTTCAATAAAAAATGCTCGCTATAATTATGGAATTTCGCGAGCTCAAGTTGGTTTAGCTCGTTCGGAATTTTTCCCGACTATAGGGGTCGGAACAGGGTATGATTATACTAAAATTCATGCTAAAAGATTTAATTACGACACTAATGTTTATAATATAAATGCACAATTAAATCAGTTATTGTTTAATTTTGGTAAAACAAATGCCAGAATAAAAATGGAAAAATTTTATCTGATTGCAGATGAGTACAATTTTTATAATACGGTAAGAGAAACAATATTTAATGTAAAACAGAAGTATTATGAGGTTTTGGCATCTCGGGCAAGTGTTTTGATTAATCGTGCTTATGTAGACATTAACGAAAGAAACTATCAGCGTACAAAAGCATATTATGATGAAGGTTTGAAATCTAAAATTGATTTGGTAAATGCGGAAGTTAATTTGAGTGATTCAAAAATAGGTCTTATTCAATCTCAAAATGCATATGAAAATTCTCTTGTAAACTTGAATAATGCAATGTATATTGCTGATTCACCATCATACCATATAGAAGGAGAAGGATTTAACTTAGAGGATAATGTTGCTCCTGTTGATTTATCAAAGATTTCTAAAAAAACATCAGAGCAATCTGTAAACCTTCCAAAAGATATATCAGATGCAACACTTGTTTCTGCGGTTGAGAAACTTGAAATGCTTACAGATTATAATGTTGAAAAGTTCCCTTATTCATTTGATGAATGTATTGAAATGGCTTATAAAAATCGTGCGGATTTGAAGGCATATAATTCTACTCTTGATGCAGTTAAAGAAAATTTAGTTTATGTAAAAAGAAATTATTATCCCGAAATTTCGGCTAATGCAGGGTATGGATTTAGAAATACAGATAGTACAAATTCTTTTAATGTCGGGGTTAATCTTTCAAGTTCTCTTAATATAATGGCTCAAAAAAATCAAGTTGACAGTGCAAAATATCAGGTTGAAATTGCTCAAAATTCGGTTAATCAATTAACTCAGGATATTTATTTTCAAGTTCAAAATGCATATATAAATATGATAGAATTAGAAAAACAAATACCTTTACAAGGAGTAAAGGTTCGTCAAACGCTTGAAAATTATGAGCTTGCAGAAGGCCGGTACTATGTGGGCTTGAGTGACTATATTGAATTGCAGAATGCAAAAGTCAATTACAACAATGCCCAAAATGCATATATAGAAACAATTTATAAATACAATGTAGCAAGAGCCGGTTTGGAAAGTGTCATTTCCTATCCGCAAAGAGTTACTGTTAGTTTAGAGGATAAAAAAAATGGACGTAAAAAATAATATGATAGTTCGTATTTTGAAGAAAAAGCGTATATCAGTTCCACTTCTACTGGGGTTGTTATGCTTAATTAGTTTTAGCATTTTTAACGATAAACGTGTTAATTATCAAACAAAAGAAATAGAAAAATGTACTATTACCCAAGTTGTAGAAGCATCAGGAACGATAAATCCTGTTAATACTGTAAGCGTTGGTTCAACAGTTTCCGGTTTAATGAAGGAAATTTATGTTGATTATAATTCTGAAGTAAAAAAAGGACAGCTTTTAGCTCAAATTGATCCTCAGGTATTTCAGGCTCAAGTTGAACAAAGCAGTGCTCAAATGAATAATGCTCAGGCAAATCTTGCGAAACTAAATGCAGAAATGGTTTATGCTCAAAAGACTTATATTCGTTACAAAAATTTGTATGCGAAAAATTTTATTGCTAAAAGTGAATTAGATCAGGCTGAAAGTGATTATTTGGCAAAAAAAGCTTCTATTGGTGCACAGCAGGCCTCAATAGCACAAGCAAGAGCCAGTTATAAAACTTCTCTTTCAAATTTAAGTTTTACAAAAATAATAGCTCCTGTTGACGGTACTATCATCTCTAGGGATATAGATGTTGGTCAGCCTGTGGCAGCAAGTTTTCAAGCTCCTGAACTTTTCAAAATAGCACAGGATTTAAAGAAAATGCAAATTGAAGTTAATGTTTCAGAAGCCGATATTGGTAATGTAAAATCAGGTCAAGATGTTGAATATACTCTTGATGGATATCCGGATAGTACTTTCTATGGAAGAGTTACACAAGTCAGACTTGATTCTACCACAACTTCAAATGTCGTTACTTATACGGTTATTGTTAGCGTCAATAATGACGATTTAAAGCTTAAACCTGGTATGACTGCTAATGTTTCTATAATAACTCACAAAAGCGAAAATGTTTTGTGTGCTCCGAATATTGCGCTTAAGTATTCTCCGGAAACAACCGGTCAAAAATACAAAGAGCAAGGTATTTGGATATTAGATGATGGAAAGCCGCAAAGAATTACCATAAAACAGGGCGCAAGCGATGATTCTAATTTTGAAATAATTTCTAAAAAAATTAAAGAAGGTGACAAAGTTATTATCGGTTCAGAAGGCGGAGGAAAGCCAAAGGGAAATAATACAAAACGCAGAGGCGGACCTCCGGGGATGTTCTAAGGGGAAAAATGGATTTAATTGAAGTAAAACATGCTATAAAGACCTATTCAACAGGAGAAGAATCTTTTAATGCTCTTGATGATGTTTCATTAAGTGTTAAAAAAGGTGAGTTTGTTGCGATTATGGGTACATCCGGCTCAGGGAAATCGACATTTATGAATATGTTGGGAACTTTGGATAAGCCAAATTCAGGAGAATATTATCTCGACGGAGAAGATATGCTTAATCTTGATTCCGATAGCCTCGCTCGTGTTCGATGTGAAAAAATGGGATTTGTTTTTCAGGGATTTAATTTGATTTCAAGGACTTCCGCGCTTGATAATGTGTGTCTTCCTATGATTTATAAAGGTGTACAGGAAGCTGAAAGAATTGAACGGGGTAAAAAAGCACTTGAAATTGTCGGGTTAAAAAACCGTGAAGACCATATGCCAAATCAAATGTCAGGCGGACAGCAGCAAAGAGTTGCAATCGCAAGAGCATTAGTAAATGATGCACCGTTAATTCTTGCTGATGAACCGACAGGAAATTTAGATACGAAGACAAGTATTGAGGTTATGGAATTTTTTGTTGCACTAAATGAAAAGATGGGTAAAACAATTGTTCTTGTTACTCATGAACCAGATATTGCTGAATATACACAGCGTATAGTAAAATTTAAAGATGGTAAAATTGTGCTTGATCAGCCAAAAGAAGAATGGATAAAGCACAGAACAAGGGAAACTTAAAAATGCTTGATTTTAAATCAATATTAAAAATGGCTACAATATCGCTTAGAATAAATAAAATGCGTTCAATGCTCACAAGTTTGGGCATAATTATTGGTGTCAGCGCTGTAATTATAATGCTTGCTGTTGGTACAGGAGCAAGTAAAAAAATTGCTTCTGAAATGGAATCTATGGGTAGTAATCTGCTTATGATACGTTCTGCCTCGGCTAAATCTGGCGGAGTAAGAATGGGTATGGGAACAAAACCGACTTTGACGCTAAAGGATGCTTCTGCAATTGAAGAAAAAGCTCGTGGAATTCTTGCCATTGCTCCATATTCTGCAGAATCAAAGCAGGTTACTTACGGAAATCAAAACTGGTCAACTTCTATTGCCGGAACAACAATGCCGTATTTTATGATAAGAAATTATGAAATTGATTCAGGGCGAGGTTTTTTACCTGAAGATAATAAAAATAGTACAAAAGTAGCTGTTATCGGTCAGACAGTTTCTACTGAATTGTTTGGAGATGTTGATCCTATAGGTAAAACAATTAGAATAGGAAACATTCCATTCAATGTTGTAGGTCTTTTAAAATCAAAGGGCTCAAGCGGTATGGGGCAAGACCAAGACGATATTGTTTTTATACCGATTACAACAGCTCAAAGAAAAGTTTTCGGTACTGATTTCCCTGGAACTGTCAGTATGATTGCGGTAAAGGCACAAAATAGCGATGTAATTTCATTTGCACAAGAAGATATTACAGAAATTCTTAAAACAAGACATCATATAGGTGCAAAACAGGATAATGATTTTGAGATAAGAAATTTGGCTGAAATGCAGGAAACAATTAAGGCTACAACTAAAACAATGTCACTGTTATTAGGAGCAATTGCAGGTGTTTCTTTGATTGTCGGCGGTATAGGTATTATGAATATAATGCTTGTTTCTGTTACCGAAAGAACAAAGGAAATCGGTATAAGAATGGCAATTGGAGCAAAAGCTTCTGATATAAGATTTCAATTTTTGATAGAATCTTTTTTACTTTCAATTTCTGGTGGTTTAGTTGGAGTTTTGATAGGAATAGCGGGTGCACATTTAATGCATGCGCTTGCCGGCATGAATATTGCGATTACATTGTCATCAATTATGCTTTCTTTAGGATTTTCTGCAGGGATAGGTATAGGCTTTGGGTATTACCCTGCTTATAAGGCATCTTTGTTAAACCCTATTGATGCTCTTAGATATGAATAAAATAAAAAAGAGTCTTAGAAAATAAGAGTCTTTTTTAGGAATTTTCAGTTTTTTTTGATTTCTTTTTAAATAATGCTCCGAGAGTATTATCCCATACCCAAGAGACTCCTTTACCGATAGCCTTTCCAACAGGTTTCAGTACACTGTTCCACATAAAATTGCCAATTGGTTTCAAAAAGCCATTATATATTGGTTTAGCAATACCATTCCATAAAAATTTCCCTGCAGGTGCCATAACATGTTTCCCAAACCAGCTTAACCCTTTGCCAATACCTGATAAAACACCCGGCATGCTTAATAATCTGCCTGTACAATATCCTGCAGCCATTTCATTATTTGGTAATCCGCATGCCATTCCCATAGGATATCCCATCCCAAAAATCGAAGGCATTCCGCCCCCCATCATTGGAGTGCTTAAACCCATCATTGGATATCCATTATTTTGAATGTTAATATTTGTTGTCTTAGTTATATGCATGGAAAAACCGTTTTTATACCTCTTATATATATAAAAGATATATATCAAATAAAATTGCATGAATAATACTAACTTAATTAATAATTCTTAATATATATTTTTAGCTTTAGAAAGGAATTCAAGCAGACTTACTACTTTGATATTTTTTGCTTTTGTGTAAAAAAGACCTTGTTTTAATCCTAAAATGCATGAAGGACAGCTTGTGATAACATAATCAGCGCCTGTATCAATTATGTTTTTTGCTTTTTGAACAGATAATTCTTTTGATAATTGGTGATTTTTAATTCCGAAACTTCCGGCAAATCCGCAACATTCATCGTAATCATTCATTTTAATATATTCTACATTTTCGCAAGTTCTCATTATTTTTTTAAAAAAGCTGTCGTCTTTTAGGTGGCATGGTTTGTGAAAAGTTATTTTAACAGGTTTTTCAAAAGAAAATTTCAATCCTTTTTTTGCTATTAAATCTCCCCAATTTATGAATTTTTGTTTGTCTAATTTAAAGTCTATGTATTTTGGGTATTCAAGTAAAGTTGATTCACAACTTGCGCAATCTGTTACAACATAATCATAATCTTTTAAAAATTCCGAATTATGTTTCGCAGATTTTATAAATTCTTCTAATCCTCCTTCTGATAGAAAAGGTAATCCGCAACATTCAAAATTTGGTTCGCGAATTTCAAAATCTTTGAATATTTTTTTTATATATTTGTCTGTTTGCGGGAATATGTTATTTACACAACCTCTAAAATAAATAATTCGGCTGTTATTATTTTTATTTTTTTTAAAGAAATTTATTATTTTTGAGAATAATGAGAAAAATAATTTATATTTATTTTTATTGTATTCATATTTTGCGGTATTTATAATTTGTAAAATATCAATATCTGAAGGACAGAAATCGTTACATTTCCCGCATTTTAAACACATATCAAGATATTTGTTAATGTTTTTTGAAAGCTTTAAATCCCCTATTGTCACACCATAAAGCATGGCAAATTTTCCTTTAGAAACTGCACATTCATTTTTAGTTAATTTAAAAATAGGGCATGCACTTTGGCAAAGACCGCATTTTGAACATTTATAAAGATCTTTTTCAAAACTTTTTAGATTTCTCATAATAAAATCATATCATAATTAGTTAACAAATATTAATAAATTTCATCTAAATATTAAACTTTTATATAAAAAAGTCCGATATAGATAATATCTTAGATAAAGAGGTTTAAATCATGTCAGAAAATTCACAATTTATGTTTAACAGACCTTATAAGCCTTTTGGTTTAAATGTGCATGTTCCTGAAAGAACATTGCAACAAGCAGGGGAAACTTTAACAAATATTGTGAAAGCTCCTGCAGATCCTTTATTTACTTTTTTGGAAGAGAATGAAGGTGTATTTAATGGAGATGTGGCATTTGAAATTAATAAAACCGTTGCTCAGAACTTTACAATTGGTTCAATGATGCGAATGGAGGATGAAAAAGTTAACGGTAAACAAGCGAAGTTGGATATTCACTTTTAGAGTTGTTAAATATATAAGTATATTTATTTTCCAAGTTCGCAAGCTTTTTTTGTGGTTTGATCTATAACGTCATAAAACAATTTTTCAGAATTTCCTTTTTTCATTTCTTGAATTCCGACAAAAGTGCATCCGCCTTTAGTCGCAACATTGTCTATTAATGTTTGAACAGGAGTTTCTCCTCTATTGAATATCATTTTTGCCGAACCTAAAGCGGTCTGTGTTGCCAGTATTAATGATTTTTCGTAATCAAGTCCCAATCTTTCTCCTGCTCGAGCTATATCTTCTATAATCTGATAGAAAAATGCAGGGCCTGAACCTGAAATTGCTGTAACTATATCCATTTGGGGTTCACTTACTATTATGCATCTGCCTATATTAGATAATAAATTTTCTACAAATTTTACATCTTCATTCGAAGAATATTTCCCTGCACAAATCCCAAACATTCCAAGTTTTACAAGAGCGGGAGTATTAGGCATAACTCTAACAATTCTTGCATCGTCTAAAATGTTTTCAATTTTATCAAGTGTAACACCTGCGGCAATAGAAACAACAAGTTTTTCCGGTGTTATGTATTCTTTTATTTCATACAAAACATTCTCAACTTGATTTGGTTTTGTTGCAATAAAAATAATTTCAGATTCTTTTACAAGTTCTTTATTATCGGTGATGACATTGATACCAAGTTTTTTTGAAGCAGCGGCTGCAAAATCTTGGTTAACTTCTGAACCTATAACATTATATTCTTTAAGTGCGCTAATAATGGCGCTTGCCATTTTCCCACATCCGATAAATCCTATATTTTTCTTCATAATAATTAACCATAACCTTTCTTATTTGTTGACTAATAATTTTTTTTACTATAACATCTGAATTATACGACAAATAAATAGTAAAAGGAATATAGAAAAATGAAACGTACACTAGAAGGAACAAAAAGAAAAAGACAAAATGTAAGCGGTTTTAGAGCAAGAATGTCAACTCCAGGCGGAAGGGAAGTATTAAACAGACGCCGTGCAAAGGGTCGTCATAAGATCGCTATTACAGCAAAAGAACGCGCATAGTTTTTTGCGGATTGAGGGTAGAATGTTACCAAAGCAGTATCGCTTAAAAAAAAGATCCGCTTTCAAAGCAACATATAAGGTTAAGCACTCCTCCCATAAGGGTGGAGTAACTTTGTTTGCAGGAATTGAAAAAAAAGAATATACTAAGACAAAAGTAGGTTTTGTAGTAAGTAAAAAAGTTCACAAACGCGCTGTAAAAAGAAATAGATTACGCAGACTTATGAGAGAAAGTTACAGACTTTTGTTAAAGGAAAATAATTTAGGGAATTCTCAAAAATATTTATCTCTTGTATTTTTAGGAACTGAAAATGCGTTGGGTAAGAATTTTAATGAAATTTACTCAAGCATAAAGAGTTTAGTGGGGAATATATGATTTTAGAGGGAATGTATTATGAAAATGCAATGCTTCATTCTGAAACCAGAGTATATCCGCAGTATCCTACTATAACATCCGGAGTTACTTTGGGTAGTGAGTCAATTTATCGATATGGCCTTAGGGAGTCATCTTATCCGACACTTTCTATTGTTGATGAAATCTCAGATGGAGAAGGTAATATTATTCCTGCCGGACATTATGAGCTTGCTCTTAGTGATGACAGGCAGTTTTTGATTATGATTGAAGGTAAAAAACCTATTGCAATAATGCCTGTTTTTAAAGTTGAAGTTACTATGGATAAAAAGCCTCAAGTTCACGATGCAAAATCATTAAGGGCAAAAAATAAAAAAGAAAAAGAAATTCAAAAAACTAATAAAAAGAGAGCACGCAAAGGAATGCCTCCTGTAAATAGAGAAGAAGAAATATATCAAGAAGCATCAATGGAGTATAATAAAGATGGAAAATATTTCTTAATTCGCTATGAACGAGGTGATGTAAAGGCTTGGTCTGCAATCAAATCCGATTAAAATTTTTATGGGCTTGATTTTAAAAATTTAGCATTTCATAATATGGTTGTCAGATAATTCAACGCGGGTTGGAGCAGTCTGGTAGCTCGTCGGGCTCATAACCCGAAGGTCGTTGGTTCAAATCCAGCACCCGCAACCATTTAAATTAAGGCTTTTAGAGAATATCTAAAAGCCTTTTTGTATAATTGTATATTAATATTACTGAAAACAATTTTTGTCTTACTGTATTTATTGAGTTGGTGCGGTTCATAAAATTTGATGGTTTATTTTTATAAAGTCCGCTATTTATAGGGGTTTTGGCGGTCGGAAGCAGGTTGATTTAAAAAATATCAAACTAATCTTTCTTGCACTTTATCTGCATTTTA
>JAGAXG010000025.1 GCA_017941035.1 bacterium
GATCAGAAGCAACAGGAATAATTTTAGTCATTTCTACCAATTATTTATAACAATTCAGAATTGCAAAGTTAATACAAAAAAAGATAATATGCTTCAAAATAAAAATTTTTTTGCATAACAGTTCCGCCTTATAAGATTTTAAACAAGCCTTTTTTCGTTTCACCTACGCCCTATCGTATATAATTTCAAAAAAACCCTTTTTTTGTATTAAAAAAACTATTTTTTTACCATAAAAAAAGTGTTTTTTCAGAATTATTATGCGACGGGGCAAAAATAATATGCAAAACGGCAGGCTTTTTGAAGTATAGGGCAAAAACAAATTTATCATTAAAACCAAGATTATAACAATTTGTTAAAAAAGTGTGAATAAATACGGTGATAAGATTGTGAATTAAAGTTGTGTTTCATCTGATTGTTAGAAAATATTAATAAAATACACTGGTTTGCAACATATTATCAACAGTAAAATGACATGTTAATTAAATAAAAATGCAAATTGTTAAATTTGTTAATAACGTAAATTTACTGTTATTATAGTATTGAAAACTAATTTTTTAAATAAATTTTATGATTATTAATAATAATGTTAAAAAATTCATTAATTTTGCACATCAGATGTTAATTTGTTTTTGTTATCAACATCATTAACACCGTTATTAAATATTATTATTTTAAATAAATAAAAAATAAAATAAATAATACATTGTTTATTTGAGATATGGATATAAAAGAAAAAATCCTTCAGTTAAAAAAGGAAAAGGATGTCGTGATCCTCGGCCATTATTACCAAATTCCCGAAATTCAAGACATATCCGATTACGTGGGTGACTCACTTGCATTGGCTCAAAGGGCTGCTCAAACCGATAAAAGTATAATCCTGTTCTGTGGAGTGAATTTTATGGGTGAGACGGCGAAGATTCTTAACCCTAAAAAGAAAGTTATCATCCCTGATTTGAACGCAGGTTGTTCTCTTGCAGACAGTTGCCCTTACGAAGAGTTTAAAGAATTCAAGGCGCAGTATCCTGATCACATTGTTATTTCGTATGTGAATTGCAGTGCGAAGATTAAGACTTTGAGCGACATAATCTGTACCTCCGGCAATGCGCTTCAGATAGTTAATTCGCTTCCTAAAGATCAGAAAATCATATTTGCACCCGATAAAAACCTGGGCGGATACATTAACCGTATGACAGGTAGAAATATGGTATTGTATCACGGCAGTTGCGAAGTGCATGATTTACTTACGGCAGAATATACGCTTAAGATGAAGCAGCAATATCCTGACCATGTGATGATTGCCCATCCTGAATGCAATGATGCCGTTTTGCAGTTGGCGGATTATGTCGGCAGTACGCAAGGTATGATTAAATATGTCAAGGAAAGCAATCATAAAAAGTTTCTTGTTGCAACCGAAAGCGGAATTTTACACAAGCTTCAAACAGAAAATCCGGATAAGGAGTTTGTTGTGGTTACCGAAAAAGAGAGTTGCGCTTGTAATGACTGCCGTCACATGAAACTTAACACGATGGAAAAAGTTCTTGCGTCATTGGAGGAGGAGAAATTCGAGATTAATTTGGACGAAGAAACCATTGTAAAAGCCAGAAAGCCAATTGATGAGATGCTTACTTTAAGTAAAAAGTTGGGAATAATTAAGTAAGAAAATTTTTAAGTAATTTTAAATAACAAAGTGTTGATTTATAAGATTTAGAATTATAAATTGACACTTTTTTTAACATTGAGAATTAAATATTTTATTTCTTTATTACCGTGTGATCAGAATATTTTATTCTTGGATGGTTTAAAAATAATTTCTTATGAGGAAGATTTTTATTTTTTCGGCATTTTGCATTTTTGTGATAACATTGCATGCCCAGGATTTCGAAAAAATTTACCGCAGCATGTCGTTTAAAGATAAAATGTGGTGCATTCAAAATTATGATTGCGTACTTGCGGCTGTCGATATTTCGAATGATGTTATGCAGACAATGGATTCTTTGAATAAAGTAAAGTTTCTCGGCGGCAATTCGGAAGGAGGAAAATTTGATGCGCTGCGTCATATTTTTTGGATGTACAGTTTGAGTAATGAGATAGGGGAGGAGTGTAGCAGAAGGATAGGGCAGATTTATGAGAACTACGGTTATTATATTTACACTATAACCGAAAACAGCGGATACGACAGTGTAGGAATGCAAATGGACCTATTTAACAACGAGTTAGGAATTTTACTAAATTTAGATGTAAAGGAAAAACAGCTAATTATCAAAGCTATAGAAGAAATTATTACTTCAGGTCAGGCAAAAGTTATAAAAAAGAACCAAAACGGTGAAAGCTTGGATGTTAACGGCAAAATAATCCCCGAAAGTGAATGGAAAAAGAGTTGGAATAACAAAAGAGTGCTCGTAAATTCCGATGAATTAGAATAATCCTTACTTTTTATTTGATTTATAATAGGTCTTTATTTAAGTAAAACACCTTTTTATTTTCACCTAATTAATCTTCTCAAATTCAAGATACCTATGACATTTATCAATATATAATCTCAATGTTTTATCTTTTAAAAAGAATCTATGATCTCCTAAAGACCATTGAATAAATTTAGCTTCTTTTGAATTACTGCAATACATTTCTGTCATAAGTCCTGATTTTATAGAAATAATGCCTTTTTCTAACTTATATTCCCACCAAAAGTCATTACAGTCTGTCTTTCCTGTGATTTTATTTTCATTATCTGTGAACTTATTTTCATTATTAAAATTAAGAATGAAGTTATTTGTATTTTTCGGAAGCGTGTCTACTGTATTGTTCTCTATATCTACAAAACTTTTCAGTTGCCATGTTGTTCCGTTTAATGACATTGTGTCGCTGAATTCCACTTGTAATATCCTGAAATAATCTGTTATCAAATTAAATAAATCAGGGTATTTAGTAAGTGGCAAAATCTCTGCCTTGTCGTTTACAGTCCCGCTCTCTGAATCTTCTTTGCCTTCGGTATAAATGGAAAATGCGGGAATGTTTTTCGTCATAAAAGGGTAGTGGTTGGAATTTACGGAATTTTCTTTCATATTTATGTTTATAAATGCTTGAGTATAATCGTTTATATCATTAAAAATTCTTGCTTTTTCAGGAATATTTTTACCGTTTACAATACTTATTCCCTCCGAACCTGTACCGCAAACGTCCAAATCAAGCAAAAGCTTCACCTTATCTAACTCAACAAACGGATATTCAATTGCAAATTCACTTCCTTGCGATCCCAATTCCTTACCCGCGCAAAACAAAAAGACCATACTGTATTTCTGCGGATTTTGTGCGTAATATTTTATAAGATTAAGTAACAACGCCACACCGGAGCCGTTATCGTTTGCACCCGGAAATAAAGCATTGCCGCACATTCCCGAATGGTCGTAATGAGTTATGATCATAAAGCAGGAATCTTTGTATTCAGTTCCGGGAACAACCGCCCAAATGTTTTGTGTTGTGTATTGACTGTTGTAAGTTGCGGATATTTTTAAATGAAGATAAGGTATATTACTTGTTTTAAATACATTACCTTTCAGGCACAGTACAGCAAAACCGTATTGTTTGCCTTTGACTCGGTATTTCAGCTTTTCATAACCCTGAATAATGATAAGTTTAGGAGTAATTGACATTTCGTTTAATTCTCTTAGAAACAGATCAATATCCTGTTGTTCCATAATATCCTTGTTTAGGATAACAACCTTGTTTTGAAGCATTTGCTTATTGTATCCTAATAATTTGTTTTTGTTATTGAAAACTAGGCAGTTTTCGTTTTTGAGTTTAATATCGCAAGTAGGCGAAAAACCGTAGACAATATAGTCATAACCTTCACGTTTCTTGTTTTTTATGTTGTTGAGTGCCAAATAAACTGAATCAATATTGTTTACACTGATACAAAATGTCTGATATGTAAACTTTTGATTGAAAACAGAGAAGTTTGGACTCTTTCCGAAGCCGTTATCATACATCCTGTATTCGATAATTGACGCCGCCTTTTGATCTCCTTGCTTTATATATCCACGTCCGTATGTACTGCTGTCGGCTAATTGCCTGATAATTTTGCGGGCATAAGAATAATCCTGACAATATGCCAACATACTGCAAACAAGAGCTATAACTAAAAACCAAAGCCTTTTCATAACAATACTTTTTATTGATTTATTACGGCAAAGTTACATAATTATTTTTGATATTAATAGTTTGTTTTCAGGATATTTAATCTTGTAAAAATAATATCGCACATTAAAAAATTATTCTGCGATATTATTTTAACGACATCGCAGAATAATTTTTTAATGTGCGACGTTATTTTTGTACTTACCTGATAAATTTCAAAAACTCTTCGGCTTGGCGCTGTAACTCTTAATTTTCAGATTACAAAATTACAAATTTCTTTTATATTATCCGCAGTCAAATAAAAGATATCTCATTCTACAGCTTATAAAACATAAAGGTGCAAGTTTTTTACCTGCACCTTTTGATTTTAACTCTTACCTGATACTCTTGTAATGTAATTTTTGGTTATTCAACTACGAATTTGCCTGAATTATTGCCGTAGCGGTAAACATAAACTCCCTTTTTGTAGTTGGAAGTATTGATTTTAACCTGTTTTTGTGACGGGTCAAGCAAGTAAGAAGCAACAACTCTGCCCTGCATATCCACAATCTGCATTTCTTGCATCTGTCCCTGAATGTTATATTCCAAAGTAACAGACTGCCTTGCAGGATTAGGATAAAGTTTAGCCTGATTCTGTTGCATAACGGTAGCAACAGAACTTGGTTTAACACTGTTGGCTAATGTAAATATCTTTGTATAACTGTCATAATCTTCTTTGTATAATGTAACAACCAATTTATTGTTAATGATGTAGGCAGACTCTATATTCTCATAATCACCAAAACTATATAACAACTCTCCGTCTTCATTATAAATGCAGTATATTTTATGGTATTTATATTCGTCAGGGAATTGATACTCACCACTAACAACAAATTCGTATTTATTACTATTCGTAAAAACGTTTTTTGTTAAACAATGAATATTTCTTATCCCGGAATATTCAGTGTTTGACGGAAAGAATAAAGAAAGCGGTATAGTTTTTATATTCTCAAAATCTGAGTTATAAATTTTGATACCGTCCTTGCCAAAAGAATATGATATACCTTCACAGTAAATAGCTGGGCTAAGGGATTCATTTTCTATTGTAGTAATATTGCTTTCGTCCCATTGATTCTGTGCAAGGGCATTACCACCGGCAAACAATAATGCAGTAAGAGTTAAAAGTTTTAATATACGTTTTGCCATAGACAAAATGTTTTTCCTGTGGCTTCAAAGGAGAGGATATCCTTTTATATCCTAATTAAATTATAAAAAGAAAGCGTGAAACCACATTATTTTATATCTCAAACTGAGGTGTGTGAGAAATTGATGAATGACCTGAATGATAAGATATAATGACAGTAGAATTCACGCCAATCAAGGCGTACAATAAGACTATCATGCTAAACTTGATCATTCAAAGCTCTCACACTTTCAGTTTCAAGTTATAAAGCATAAACGCTTCCGCTTATCACCCGATAAGCACTTGCAAAAGTACAAAACTTTTTTGAATTAATAAGAAGAAAAACAGTAAAAATAAGATTATTATA
>JAGAXG010000026.1 GCA_017941035.1 bacterium
CCCCCCCCCCCGAAATTGGCTCTGCGACTGCGTTTTAGCATAATTTTATCTCCTTTTATTCCGTTAATTCCTCTGTATTCTTATTATAAACTATGTTTTAAGTTTTCGCAAGAGGATTAAATTTATTTTATGCTTAGTACTGCATCAATAACTTTTCTTACGGCATCCTGAGGAATCATTTCAACTTTTTCACCATTCGAACGGGTAACAAATTCTACGTTACCATTAGATATAGTTTTACCAACAGTAATTCTATATGGAAAACCAATCAAATCTGCGTCTTTAAATTTTACCCCGGGACGTTCATTTCTATCATCCAATACCGCTTCAACGCCAGCCTGTAATAATTGTTCATAAACTTCATTTGCAACTTTCATTTGAGTTTCATCCTGTGTGCTCACAGGAACAACAACAACATGATAAGGAGCAATAGCTAAAGGCCATTTAATTCCCCATTCATCATGGTAAGCTTCAACAGCAGCTGCTGCAGTTCTTGTAACCCCTATACCATAACAACCCATTATATAAGGCTGAGTTTTACCGTTTGCATCAAGATAAACAGCATTCATAGGTTTTGAATATTTTGTACCAAGCTGAAAGATATTGCCAACTTCAATTCCCCTAGTAACTTTTAAAGGTTTGCCACATTGAGGACAAAAATCACCTGCTTCAACAAGTCTTAAATCTTCAATTTGAGCAGGTAAATCCACATCTGTTCCCCAGTTTGCACCAACCAAATGTTTATCAGTCTGATTTATACCTATTACAAAGTTTTTAAGTTCAGTAACAGTCTTATCTGCTATAATTTTTACTTCATATTCACCGTATTTTTTCAAACCTTTTGGCCCGATAAATCCGGCAATAGCATTAAAACCATTTTCTTTCATCAGTTCTTCAATTTCACCTGATGTTGCAATTCTTATATCAAGCCCTCCGACTGCATTCATCAATTTTGTTTCTTCAACTGTTTTATCTCCTCTTATAAGAGCAATTACAGGAGCTTTATCGACAATATAAACTAAAGCCTTACAAATAACAGTTTGCGGGCAATTTAAAAACTTACTTAGTTCCTCAATAGAATGAGTATTTGGAGTATCAATAATTTTTGCTTCACTATATCCCCCATCTGTAACAGCTTGAGGTAAATTAGAGATTGCGTGGTTGGAATTTGCACTATAATCACAATCATCACAGTAGAAAACATCATTTTCACCGGCATCAGTGTCAGTAATTACCATAAATTCATGAGAAACACTTCCGCCTATCGCCCCTGAATCAGATTGCACAGCCTTTGTATCAAGACCACATCTTTTAAATATATTTGTATAAGCATTCCACATATTTTGATATTCTTTTTCAAGTTCTTCCTGTGAAGTAGAAAAAGAATAAGCATCTTTCATTATAAATTCACGACCTCTTAACAAACCGAAACGAGGACGTCTTTCATCTCTGAATTTTGATTGAATTTGGTATAAATTTACAGGCAATTGTTTATAAGACTTTAAAACATCTCTTGCAACAGAAGTTATAATTTCTTCATGCGTTGGGCCAAGACACATTTCTCGGCCGTGGCGATCCTTTAATCTCATCAATTCCCCGCCGTAAGCATTCCATCTGCCTGATTCTTCCCAAAGTTCTTTAGGTTGAACAAATGGCATCAAAAGTTCCTGAGCCCCTGCTTTATCCATTTCATCACGTATTATATTTTCAACTTTTTTTAAAACTCTCCACATCAAAGGTAGAAAAGTATAAACTCCGCTTGTTAATTTTTTTATATACCCTGCTCTTGCAAGCATTTTATGAGATACAACTTCTGCATCAGAGGGAAACTCCCTCATTGTCTGAACAAACATTTTTGACATTTTCATAATTTATAATTCCTTATTCATATATCTGATGCCATTATTCTAACACAAACAATTATAATAAAGATAATTCATCACGAATAGTTTTTTGCGATATAGAAAGAGTTTTATAGTTTTTCATAGCTTCAGTTAAATAATTTTTGTAAGAATCAAAATCACCTTGCAAAAATGCAACTTTACCTGCTATATACAGCAAATCTCCGTTATTTTCAATATTATCTAATGCCTGATTTATAATATACTCTGCTTCGTCATAAGCTTTAATTTTACAAAGTATTTTGGTCAGAATTTTATAAGCTTCAACATCAGAAGGATTTAATTCTATAGTGGTATTTAAATTATCAATGGCATTATCTACATTCCCTTCCTCATAATCAATTACAGCTAAATTATAATAAGCCCAGCTATAATCAGGAGAAATAGATATAACTTTTTCAAATTCTTCTCTTGCACCTATTTTATCCCCAAATTCCTTTAAAATATTACCGATATAAAAATGCGCATAAATATCTTGATTATTAATATCTGTTGTTCTTTGAAAATAATTTATTGCCGAAGGATAATCTTTTTGTTTAAAATATATAAGTCCTATATTAAAATAAGAATTTGAATCATTTGGATCACGTTTTATAACAAATTCAAAACACTTTATAGCATCCTCATATTCTGTTAATTCCGTATACACTAATCCCAAATTATAAATTGAATCAATATTCAGAGGAGCTATTTCAATAGATTTTTCGTATGCTTCTTTAGCCTTAGACAAATTCTTCAATTTTTCATAAACAATACCCAAATTATAATAAATATCGCTATCGTTTTTTATATTTTTTGAAAGATATAAAAGATTTTTTAACGCCTCTTCACTAAATCCACAATCAATCAAAAGGATAGCAAGCTGCCTCCTTGCCTGAATATTTTTCGGGTCTTGCTTCAAAAGATTTTGTAATTCTACAATTTTATCAATTTTTGCCATTTTCTATATTACAGGAACATCAACCGGATCAATTAATGTTACATTTAGAATTTCATTTCTATCAATATTAACATCTTTACCTTTTCTAATCGCATCAGCAACACTATCATAAACAAAGTAGCCTGCGGTACCTAATGCACCACCTAAAGCTGTAAACGGCACTATTACATATTTAAATCCGTTGTCCGTTAAACCTTCTCCCCAAGAAACAGCCTTTTTGGTAATTTCACCTGATTTTTTACAAGTTTGTTTCCAAGCATCAGTATAACCTTTGGTTGTTGTAATACCCCCATCATATGTTGTATCCGTTCTCCCTGTAACTGCAAGAGATAGCGGTATTTGTCTGCCATTTGGCGTTACGACATGATCAAAATCCAAATACAATACAGCACCTCTGGAAAATCTTTTTGAAGGAGTTATATCCTTAATTGAACCTCTGACAATAGACCCCATAGGGAGTATAATTTCATCACTATTTTCTGATTTTTGATCTGTTACAAGCATCGCAGTAAATTCATTACCTTTTAGATTATAAGAGGTCCCAACGTTATTAAGCATTTTTAAAGATAAAACAGTTCCTGCCGGAATTCTTTTTGTTTTTGCATTACCGCTAAACGGAGCAGAAAATGCCATTTGAACTGTTAATATCATTCCGATTATTGTTGCAAAAATTTTATTACACATAATTTCTCTCCTTATTCTATTTCATTATATCACAGTGTACGAAATTTGTTAATAAGTTAAAATTTGTATATTTATCATTTCTGTAGTAATATGCATATATTAAAATTATAGAAATGAGGAACTATTATGGAAATATTAAACAAAGCAACTATTGGTGTATTTGGGGGCTCAGGATTTTACAGCTTTCTTGAAAATATTGAAGAAGTAAAAATAGATACTCCATACGGTGAAACAAGCGACAGCGTATTTATTGGTCAAATAGGACCACATAAAGTAGCTTTTATGCCTCGCCATGGAAGAAATCATTCTATACCTCCACATCTGGTTAATTTTAGAGCAAATGTTTGGGCTATGAAACATCTGGGATGCAAAAGAGTAATTTCTCCATGCGCTGCAGGAAGCTTGCAAAAAGAAGTAAAGCCGGGAGATTTTGTTATTTGTGATCAGTTTGTTGATTGGACTGACGGAAGAAAGACAACTTTTTTTGAAGGACCAATTGTACAGCATCCTTCTGCAGCTGAGACTTATTGCCCTGAATTAAGAAATTTAGCAGTCCAAACAGCAAAAGAAATAGGAATTACAGTACATGACAGCGGAACAGTAGTTGTCATTAATGGCCCGAGATTCTCAACTAAAGCAGAATCAGCTTTCTTTACAAGACAAGGTTGGCAGGTTATCAATATGACAGCTTTTCCTGAAGCATATCTTGTTAAAGAATTGAATATGTGTCCTTTAAATATTTCTTTAATAACTGATTATGACGCAGGGTTAGTAGGAGACGTGGAACCAGTATCTCATGATGCCGTTTTAGAAGTCTTTAACAGTAATGTTGAAAATTTGAAGTCTCTATTATTCAGTATGATTAAGAAAATTCCTGAAGAAAACAGTAATTGTGATTGTAAAAATTCTACTAAAATTGATTTTTAGAGGTTTTTCTGATGGCAAAATTTATACTTTTTTTAGACAGATTAGTTAATTACTACTTATATTTTGTTGTAATGGGTTGTTTTTTATCTTTAGTTCCGAATATTAATCCAGATTACCCATTGTTTCATTACATATTCTTGATTTCAGGATTCTATATCATTCCGCCAATACTTGGAATTTCTTTTTCTCCAATGATTGTAATGATTATTCTCGCACTAATTTCAATAGGGCTAAAGAAAATTTACTTGAAATACTTCTATGAATCTGAAAAAGATTCTGAAATCATTATTATGACGCCGGAAGAATTTATAAATGCACAAAAAGAATTTGAAAGAAAAAGAAAGGACAACAATAAATGATAGGTCTTAAATTAATTCAAGCAATACACATGTTTTTTAATGTATATATGCTGTTAATAGTAGTAAGATGTTTATTAACTTGGTTCCCGAATTTAGATTGGAATAATTCATTATTAAACGGTTTAAGAGCTGCAGTAGATCTATATTTAGACCTATTTAGAAAAATTATACCTCCAGTTGGTCCGTTTGATTTTTCTCCTGTAGTAGCAATGTTTGTTTTAATAATTATTGAAAGACCGATAATATGGTTATTTGCTCAGGTCTTTTCATTAGCGGGGCTATTAGGATGAAAATAATAATTTACGGTGCAACTGAAATAGGTTGTCTTTTAGCAACTGAATTTTTTGAAGACCATGATATCACTGTTATTGATAAAGAATCAAATCGTTCCGAAGAATTTGATAAACTTGATATAAGCTTTGTTCAAGGAAATGCTTCTGATGTAAAAACTCTTAAAAATGCAGACATCTTTAATTCTGATGCTTTTATAGCCTGTACTGAACTTGATGAAGCGAATATTGTAGCATGTTTAACCGCTAAAAAAATAAGCGGCATTAAAACAATTTGTTTTGTTTCAAAAGAAGAATACCGTAATACAATGGAACAGGACAAATCAAATTCTTATTTGGGAGACTTTTTCATAGACAACATAATTTGGCCTGAAGCTCTTTTAACTCAAGAACTTTTCAGAATTGTCACTGTTGCCCATGCTCTGGATGTTGAAAATTTTGCAGACGGAAAAGCAAGGCTTTTAGAATACAAAGTTAAACCTTCGTCAAAAATTGTCGGGAAAATTGTCAAAGATTGCGGGTTTACACGCGATACAATTATGGTTGGAATAAAACGAAAAGATTTATTATTTATTCCTAATGGTTTAACTGAAATCAACGAAGACGACAAACTTATTTTTATGGGAACATCACGCTCCTTGGATATTTTAGCTGGTACATTTTTTCATGAAAAAGATCAAGTTAAATCAGTTGCTATAATCGGAGGAGGAAGTGTTGGTCTAATGTTAGCAAAAAGTCTTGAAGAAATGAAAATCAAGGCAAAAATTATTGAAAAAAATTATAATAGATGTGAGTATTTATCTCAAGAATTAAATTCTACAATTGTTATTAACGGCGACGGAACAAATTTAAAACTTTTGGGAGAAGAAGAAATCGGCGAATGCGATGTTGCTATTTCTGTCACAAATAATGATGAAAGGAATCTTCTTTGCTCACTACTTGTCAAACAATTGGGTGTAAAACGTGTAATCACAAGAGTTTCAAAAGTATTAAATATTCCACTTTTTGAAAGAGTCGGCATTGATATCGCAGTATCACCTAAGACATCAGCTTTGAATGAAGTTCGAAATGATTTAGATGAAGCGGATGTTGATATTCTTGCAACTGTTGAACAAGGACAAGCAGAAGTACTGGAAATCCCTGTGAAAGATGAAATTAATGAAAAACTTATTAAAGATTTAAAATTTCCTGCGCCTGCCATTATCGGAGTTGTTCAGCGCAGAAATCATGTCATCATACCAAAAGGTGATACCCAAATTCAAACAGGTGATATTTTAATAATATTTACTATGGCAGAAAGCGTGCCTATAATCAAGGAATATTTATCATGCGCATAAGTTATGTATCAAATGCTTTAGGTTTAATTTTAACAGATATTGGGCTTTTTTCATTCGTACCACTTGTAGTTGCGCTTTTTTATCATGAGTGGGGAGCTTTGCTTCCGTTTTTTGCCGGAGGCATTTTACCACTTGCGGTAGGTGATATATTAAAAAGACTTAATAAAAATTCCTCAGACGAAGATGCATTAAATGATATTAAACGCTCTGAAGCACTTGTTGTAGCATCTTTATCATGGATTTTATTTGGATTTATAGCTTCTATTCCGTTTTTATTTTATGGCTTTAGTTTTGTAGATTCTTTATTTGAAGGAGTTTCCGGAATAACAACAACTGGAGCAACTATATTGACCAATTTTGATATTCCAAAATCACTTTTATTTTGGCGATCATTTACACAATGGCTTGGCGGAATGGGCATAATAGTTTTATTTGTTGCAATTTTGCCTCAATTTGCAGTAGCGGGGAGACAAATGTTTTTTGCGGAATCTCCAGGACCTACTGAGGATAAATTCACACCTAGAATTAAAAATACCGCATCTGCACTATGGATTGTATATGCAGGATTAACTCTTTTGTGTGCGATTTGTTTGTGGATTTGCGGGATGAATCCATTTGATGCAGTATGTAATTCATTATCAACTCTTTCTGCCGGAGGATTTTCTCCTAACCCTGATAGTATTGGAGGATACGGTTCTAATGCTGTGGTATGGATTATTTTTGTCTTTATGCTTATTGCAGGGATAAATTTTGTTACTCAATATAAAGTTTTGATAAAGCGCGACTTAAGTATTGTTTTAAAAAGTGAAGAAGTTAAATTCTATATAAAACTTTTATTTTGTATTTCTGCAGGGCTTGCCATTTGTTTATTTTTAGAAAACAATTATTCTGCATTAGATGCAATAAGAGCATCTTTATACCAAGTTTTAGCACTTGCAACTTCAACAGGCAGTTCAAGTGAAAATTACCATTTATGGTGCTTAGATGCAAAAATTATTTTATTTTTAGCAATGTTCTTATCAAGTTGTTCAGGTTCTGCAGGTGGCGGAGTAAAAATTTCACGTTGGTTATTGATTTTTAAATACATTAAAAATGAAATGTACAAAATTCTTCATCCAAACGCTGTTTTAAGTATAAAAATGGATAATATAGTTATTCAAAATGACGTCATAAGACAAACGATATTTTTCGTTTTTTGTTACATTGTTATTTATTTTGTTACCGCATTTATGATTACATTAATAGAAGAAGATCTTGTAATCGGGACTACTTCTGCAATAGCATCCCTCGGAGATATAGGGCCGGCATTTGGAGGAGTAATAGGACCAATGGGGAATTATTCCTCCTTAAAAGGATTAACTAAATTTATTTTGATTTTTAATATGCTTGTCGGGCGTCTTGAAATAATACCATTTTTAGTTTTAATACAGAAAGAAACATGGAATATTAAAAAGTAAAAAGGCGGAAATTATTCCGCCTTTTCGCATTCTTTATTGATTTCTGTTATTAATTTATCAATTTTATCTTCAGCTTTTGATAATATTTTTTCAACATCTGCCCCAACAATATCAAGTTTTTCTGCTTTTATATAATCAACATTTTTTATGCCGTGAAATTTTTCAGCAAGTTCTTTTATATATCCATAACCAAAATCATCAGAAATAATTTCACCACCTGCCGTTGTTATATAAACAAGTCTTTTTGCATTACAAAGACCGATAGGCTTCCCATTTTCATCATACATAAAAACTAATCCTACCACATTAATAGCTTCTATATAAGTTTTTAAAGTCGCAGGAAATGATAAATCCCAATATGGCGCACAAATCAAAATCATATCAGCATCCACGTAATCTCTTGCATAATGAAAAATCGGCTCGTCAAAATTTCCTTGCTCGGAAAGTTCGGTTCTATGCTCAAGACTTTCCATTGTTAAAGGCGGAATGCACTCATGAGTCAATTTAATTTCTTTAATACTAACATTATCAGAGCTAAAACCGTCTAAGAAATATTGTGATAACCTTTGAGTTCTAGAATCAGATCTTACTGAAGCATCAATGTACAAAATATTCATGATAAAAACCCTTTCTTTTTATATAATTATATAACAGAAAGGGTTTTTATTTTTATCCGTCAAAACGGCTATCATTCTGATTCTTTTGCAAAAGATTGATTAGCTCTTGATTTTATTTCGTTTTCAAGTTTTTCAATAAAATCTTCAACCTTGAATGTTCCTATTTGACCGATTCCTCTTGCACGAACTGCAACAGTACCATCTTGAGCTTCTCTGTCGCCGACTACACAAACATAAGGTATTTTTTTATCTTGCAAAGATTCTCTTATTTTATAATTCATAGACTCTGATCGATCATCTAATGAAGCTCTGATACCTGTATTACGAAGTTTTTTATAAACACTTTCTGCGTAATCAGCATGTTTTTCATTCGAGATAGGAACAACATTAACCTGAGTAGGAGCTAACCAAGATGGGAAGCAACCTGCATAATGTTCAATTAAAATACCATGGAATCTTTCCATAGAACCGAAGATTACTCTATGTAACATTAACGGAGTTTTCAATTGACCATCCTTATCTTGATATTTAATATCAAATCTTGCAGGCAAATTAAAATCTAACTGAATAGTTGCACACTGCCAAGTTCTTCCGATAGCATCTTTAACCTTGAAATCGATTTTTGGACCGTAGAATGCACCATCACCTTCATTAATATCATATTTCATTCCTCGACGTTCCATTGCTTCCTTCAATCCTGCTTCAGCTTTGTTCCAGTTTTCTATCTCTCCTACAAAACTTTCAGGGCGAGTAGAAAGTTCTACTTCAAATTCCATATTGAATATTGCCATTGTATCTGCGACAAAATCAATAATTGCGTTAATTTCGTCAACCAATTGTTCAGGAGTACAGAAAATATGCGCATCATCCTGAGTAAATCCTTGAACACGAGTTAAACCTGACAAAGCTCCTGATTTTTCTTTTCGATAAACAGTTCCAAGTTCAGCCATTCTCAATGGTAGTGAACGATAAGAATATCTGTTTGCTTGATAAATCAAAATATGGAACGGACAATTCATAGGTTTTACCACATATTGATCGTCAGAATCTTCATCCTTTTGGACAAAAAACATATTTTCTTTATAGTGATCCATATGCCCTGAAATTTCCCAAAGAGTTGATTTAGCAATTTGAGGAGTGTTAACAATTACATAGCCTCTTTTTCTGTGTTCTTCTCTCCAGTAGTTTTCAATTTGTTCTCTTACACAAGCCAAGTTTGGATGCCACAAAACAAGACCTCCTCCCATTTCTTCACGAGTTGAGAACAAGTCTAGTTGTTTTCCAAGCTTTCTGTGATCACGTTTTTCTGCCTCCTCAAGAAAAGTTAAATAAGCCTGCAAATCTTCTTTATTCCAATATGCAGTAGCATAAATTCTTTGAAGCATTTTATTTTTTTCATTACCACGCCAATATGCTCCTGCGACTTTTAAAAGTTTAAACGCATTAGCCTTTATATATGAAGTATTTGGCAAGTGAGGACCTGCACAAAGATCGTTAAACAAAGCATTTCCGTCTTTATCTTTTGTAATATACAAAGTTGGATTATCATTTCTGTGTTCTTCCAAAAGTTCAGCTTTGTAAATTTCTCCTTGTTTTTTAAATTCGTCAATTTGAGCCTGAACATCAGGAATTTCATATCTTTCAAATGAAAGATTCTGCTTAACAATTTCTTTCATTTTTTCTTCAATTTTTTCCAAATCTTCCGTAGTAAATGCATGACCGTCAGTTAAATCAAAATCATAATAGAAACCATCTGCTGTAGAAGGTCCTATCGCAAGTTTCGCGCTCGGGAAAAGGCTTTGAACAGCCTGAGCCATAATGTGTGACGTTGAATGTCTTAAAATCGACAAAGTGTCTTGATTCTTTTCCATTTTTAACCTTTCTATCCTTTTTAGAATAAATTATTTTTGGCAAGCTGCTACATCTGCAAGCCTAAATTTATTCCGGAGGTGGATCCCTCAAACAAGTACAGCAAAATTATATCACAGAATTAATAGCATTTGCAACTACAAAACCGGTAGACCAACAGTTTTGGAGATTAAAACCTCCGCAAAATCCATCTATATCTAATATTTCACCACAAAAATATAAACCTTTATATTTTTTACTTTCTAAGGTCTTTGGGTTAATTTCTTTTAAATCAACTCCTCCACAAGTTACGACTTCTCCTTCTGAAACTTTTCCAGTTGCAGTTATTTCAAAATTTTCTAACTTCGAAATAATTTTATCTCTGGTTTTTCCATCAATTTCATGACATTTTTTATTACCCTCACTCCCAAGAACAAACTCCGCCAATGATTTTGGTATAAAATGAGATATTAAATTTTTAATTTCCTTGTGAGGGTTTTTATTTAATAAATCTTGTAAATTATCAATTTGAACGAGTTTAAGAAAAATTTTATACGGAAAATTTTCTCTTGCTTTTTTTGACGAAATTTCATAAATCAAAGGGCCTGAAACGCCTTTATGAGTAAATAATACATTATTTATAGAAACACCAGAAAGAGAAGAAAAGTCCTCTTTAGTTTTTAATCCAACAAGAGAAGGAGTTTGAGGGATTGTGCGGATATCAAAAGTTTTGAGCAAATCGACTCCGGAATGCCCGCCAATAGCAATAACGACAATATCAAAGAAATATTTACTTTTATTCGTTATAACCTTATAACCTTCTTCTACTTTCAGAACTTCTTCAGAAATAAAATTACATTTTAAAGATTTCAGAAGTTTTTCTCGAACTTCTTTTGCGGAATTCGATATAGGAAATATGCGATTATCTTCTCTAGTATAAGTTTCTACCCCGATAGATTTAAAAAAATCTAAAGTGTCAGAAGTAGAAAATTTAGAAAATACCGAATATAAAAATTTTTCTCCTCTGGGGTAATTTTGTGCCAATTCTTTGAAATCATACAGTGCATTTGCAAGATTACACTTTCCTCCTCCGGTAGGGAGAAGAGTTCTTAAAAATTTTCCTTTATCAAAAAGTGAAACCTCAAATCCATAATCAGATAAAAACTTTGCGCAAATACACCCGGCAGGACCAGCTCCTATAACGGCAACAGTTTTAGAAATCGACTCTTGTGCCATACAAAAATACCATTTCCGGATTTTCAAGATCAGAATGCATTTCCACAATTGATTTATGCAAAACAGGGTGAACATAATCAGCATTCAATTCCAACATAGGAACCAAATTAAATGCCCTTAAATGTACATACTTATGAGGAATTATCAAATCTGAATCATTAATTACATCATTATTGTAAAACAAAATATCAATATCAATTGTTCTGTCCTCATAATCATTTGTTTTTTTATGTTCTCTACCCAGTTGTTTTTCAATATTTTGACAGACATTGAGAAGTTCATGCGGCGAATATTTAGTCTTGATTTCAGCAACTGCATTAACAAACCAAGTATTTGTATTCATATTCCAAGGTTCAGTTTCATAAAATGCCGATGTTCTGACAATAGTTATTCCTTCATCCATACCCAACAAACTTGCGGCTTGCTGAACATAGCCAATTCTATCTCCCTTATTTGAACCTAAACTAATATAAACAATCGCCATATTTTGATTTTATAAACTTTTGTTTCATGTGTCAACATGTTTCATTATTTGTTGTATAATTAAGACACTATGGTTATATACTTGATTTTAATTATATTTTTAGTACTGATATTAATGTCTGTCATAGACATATTCTTTCTATACGGAGTATTATCTACTATTATTTTTATAATACTTTTACCGTTTTACTATTTAATTCGTGTCCTAAACGGAAAATTTCTCTACGGTTGGAGAGAAAAACTTGGATTTTTTAAAGCTCCAAATCTTGGGAATAAAGTCATAATGTATCATGGAGTTTCGGTTGGAGAAACTATAGCATTAGAAAACTTAATAAAACGTACAAAAACAGAGTTTCCAGATTATAAAATTGTTGTAACAACCGGGACTAAAACAGGACAAGAAATTGCAAAAAGAAAATATAAAGAAGTCGTAGATTTTATAACATACTTCCCATTTGATATACCATTCTGCGTAAATGCTTTTTTAGATAAAATAAAACCGAATGTAGTAATGATTGCTGAAACAGAATTATGGCCGGTATTTTCTTTTATGTGCAAAACTCGAGATATAAAATTGTTTTGTATAAATGGAAGAATGTCAGATTCTACATATAAAACTTACAAATTATTTGGCAAATTTTTTAGTCTTGTTTTATCAAAATATACAAAAATTCTTACTCAAAGTGAGATTGATAATCAAAAACTTCTTTCAATAGGAGCTCCGAAAGACAGAACATTTGTAATGAAGAACCTTAAATTTGATGTCAAACCTTCAAACGAAACTATTGACTTAGGACAAGAAAATTTTAGAGTGATTATTGCTGGAAGTACACATCAAGGAGAAGATGAAATTGTATTAAGGGCATTTAAAGAAAATCTTTCAGTATTTAATGATATAAAACTTCTGCTTGTACCACGTCATTTGCAAAGAATACCTAAAATTGAAGAAATAATAAAATCCTTGAATTTAAATTATGGATTTCGATCAAAAGGTGACACTTTTAAAAATTGTGACATTCTATTGCTTGATACAATGGGCGAATTGAGTAAAACATATTCTATTTGTAAATTTGCATTTATTGGCGGAAGTTTTAATAAAACCGGAGGACATAACCCGCTTGAAGCAACTGTATTTGGAAAACCTACAATAACAGGACCTAATATTCATAACTTTAGAGATATTTATTGGTTGTTGACACAATCAGATGCCGGAAAAATCGTTAAATCTCAAAAAGAATTATCTGATTATTTTAAAAAATTACTTTCCGATAAAGATTTTTATGACAAAGCTTGCAAAGATTGCGCGACCATTTTCAATGATCAACAAGGTGCATTAGATTTTGTAATCTCAGAACTTCAAAATATTCTTTAAAAATTTTGTTAATTATTGTAACAAAACTTATTGTAAAATTAAAGAAAATTATAAACCTGTCCGATATATAAAACATAGGAAACTATTAAGAAAGGACAGTCATTATGGGAATGAGCGCAAGCCAAGCGAGATTTCTAAGTTTGACAGCAAGAAAAACAAACGTTGAATACGAAGGTCA
>JAGAXG010000027.1 GCA_017941035.1 bacterium
CTCCGGGGCTGTTTATATAAAGCATAATATCTTTATCAGGATTTTCACTATCCAACAACAGTAATTGAGCAACAATAGAATTCGCTACTTCATCATTAATTTCTGTCCCTAAGAAAATAATTCTTTCTCTTAAAAGCCTTGAAAAAATATCAAAAGAACGTTCTCCTCTTGATGAAGCTTCGATAACAGTTGGGACATAACCAATTATTTTCATATAAGTTTTTTGATCCATTTTGCTCTCCTTTTTAATACATACTAATATAAATAAAAATATTTATCAATTATATTAAATAATGTGCTAATCCTATAATGTACTACTCTTGTAAAATATTAAAACATAGTTTATAATAAGAATACAGAGGAATTAACGGAATAAAAGGAGATAGAATTATGTTAAAACGCAGACACAGAGCCAATTTCGGGGGGGGGGGCATTTTTAGTTAATCTCCTTCAATCAGGAAGTATAAAAGAAAATTCTACCCCTCCTATGGAGAGGATGTCAACGAAGTTGACAGGAGAGGGTAAAAAACGTGCAGCTTTTACATTAGCGGAAACGTTGATAACATTAGCAATAATTGGTATCGTTGGAGCAATGACAATTCCTGGGTTGATAACGAAACTAAAGCGAACGGTTGAAGGTTATCAAAAGACTGTAATGGAAGCAAAGCTAATCCAAGGTTTAAATATGCTTTCGAGTCAGGAAAACGGTCTTAATGTAAGTTACAGAAATACTGAAGAATTTGTCTTAGCCTTATCTAAATATTTAAAGATGTCAACAGTTTGCGGAAAAGATAATTTAAGAGATTGCTTTGCCTATCAGACTATTAGTTATAATAAAAATGGAGAGTCTAAACAAGTAGATTTAGATACAATAACGACAGCAAATAAATTAAAATTAGAAGATGGATTTTTAGATCCTGCCGGATTTGTGTTGGCGGATGGAACACCTTTTATAGTAAGTTGGAATAATAATTGCAGTCTGTTGACAGATGACTCTGGCAGAATGCTTGTAGATCCTGATAAGGCTTTAAAATCTGTGCCATATGCCTGTTTAGACGGTATATATGACAGAAGCGGAACAAGAAAACCTAATAAATTTAATACAGATGTACTTCCTTTGGCTAATGCTACAATAATACCTTCGATTTCATGTGATGATTTTAGAGGAGTAAGTGCCATAGATCAAAATCAATGCAGGAATGTAGGAGATAAGGTCATGTTTCAGCTTATTAGAAGTGAAATGAGTTACATGGATTGTGTAAATTCCTGTAGTCCTTTAGGAGCGCATATGATGACCATAGATGAAGCTAAATACGCATGTGAAAATTCTTTCAATTTTGGTTGGTGGCATTGGGTTAATGATGGTAGTGATACTTCATCAAAAGCTACAATGATTAAAGGAAATAGTTGTGATTTTGCAAGTGCAGAATTAGGCGGTCAATACCGTCAACAATACGAAAGTTCTAGAACTAATATATCTTGCAAATGTTTTGCCAATTAAAATATTGTATTTTAATAATTCTTCCAATTGTTAATTTTTTGTTTATTTTTTCAAGAATTGTAAAAAACAATGTTATAACATGATTGTGAAGAAAAAATAAATAAAAAAGGAGATAAAATTATGGCAAAAACAATTGGTATTGACTTGGGTACTACAAACTCAGTTGTTGCAGTTATGGAAGGTGGCAAACCTACAGTTATAGCTAACGCAGAAGGTTCTCGTACAACCCCTTCGATTGTTGGTTTTTCTAAAACAGGTGAAAGATTGGTTGGACAATTGGCAAAACGTCAGGCTATTGTAAATCCTGATAAAACTATCGCATCAATCAAACGTCACATGGGAGATAATTACAAAGTAACTATAGATGGTAAGGATTATACTCCGCAAGAAATTTCATCTATGATATTAAGAAAACTTGCTGATGATGCTTCTGCATATTTGGGCGAAAAGGTTACGTCTGCAGTTATTACTGTTCCTGCATATTTTAATGACGCTCAACGTCAGGCGACTAAGGATGCCGGTAAAATCGCAGGATTAGATGTTCTTCGTATTGTCAACGAACCTACAGCAGCAGCTTTGGCTTACGGTCTGGAAAAAGATAAAACAGAAAAAGTTCTTGTATTTGACTTAGGCGGTGGTACATTTGATGTTTCTGTTTTGGAAATTGGTGACGGAGTTCACGAAGTATTGTCCACTTCAGGAGATACTCACTTAGGTGGTGATGATTTTGACCAAAAAGTTATGGATTGGATTTGTGAAGAATTCAAAAAACAAGAAGGTATTGATTTAACTGGTGATAGACAGGCTATGCAGCGTGTAAAAGAAGCTGCTGAAAAAGCTAAATGTGAATTATCTTCTGTATTTGAAACAAATATCAATTTGCCGTTTATTACAGCAGATGCAAATGGTCCTAAACACTTAGATTTGAATTTGACAAGAGCAAAATTTGAAGAATTATCTTATGATTTATTAGAAAGATGTAAAAAACCTGTAGAACAAGCTATTCAAGATGCTGGAATTTCAAAATCTGATATAAATGAAGTTGTATTAGTTGGTGGATCTTCAAGAATTCCTGCAGTTCAAAAGCTTGTCAAAGAGTATACCGGCAAAGAACCTAATCAATCAGTAAACCCTGATGAAGTTGTAGCAGTCGGTGCAGCTATTCAAGCAGGCGTCTTGGCAGGTGAAGTAAAAGATATCGTATTATTAGATGTTACTCCGTTGACATTGGGTATTGAGACCTTAGGAGGAGTTATGACTCCGTTAGTTCCTAGAAATACGACAATTCCTGTTTCAAAATCACAGGTATTTTCAACTGCAGAAAACAATCAAACAGCCGTTGATATTCAAGTTCTTCAAGGTGAAAGACCAATGGCAAAAGATAACAAATCATTGGGTATGTTTAGATTAGAAGGTATCGCACCTGCAATGCGTGGTATTCCTCAAATTGAAGTTACATTTGATATTGATGCCAATGGTATCGTAAATGTATCTGCAAAAGATAAAGCAACTAACAAGGAACAAAAAATTACAATTACAAATTCTTCTAACCTTTCTGAACAAGATATAGATAGAATGGTTAAAGAAGCAGAAGCAAATGCTGCTGATGATAAAAAGAAAAAAGAAGAAGCTGAAATTAAAAACAATGCTTCTAGTATGGTTGGTTCAGCTGAAAGAGTTTTGAAAGATTTTGATGGTAAAATTGATGCTTCAGATAAATCAAAACTTGAGGAACAAAAAACTGCATTAGAAAATGCAATTAAAGAAAACAAATCAGTTGATGAACTGAAAAAATTGTCTGACGAATTACAACAAACTATGTTTGCAGTTTCTCAAAAAGCATATGAAGCTGTTCAAAAAGAAGGAACAGCTGCTCAAAGTGAAAATGCTCAGACTGATTCGGCAAATACTAATTCTTCATCAAATAACAATGACGATGATGTTATTGATGCTGAATATACTAAGGAATAAGTTTCAATATAAATATATTCCACAAAAAATCGACGAAATAATTCGTCGATTTTTTTATTGATAAATTAAATTGTTTTAATTTAATAATTAAAACAATTATGCAATCATATCAAGAATTTTTTGTTTATTATCAGTATCAATGGACTTTTTTATGGATTCAAAAAGACTATCCAAAATCCCAGTTTGCTTTTCTTGAAGTTCAAAACTAGTCAGACCCTTATTAACAATAGGTTTTTTTTGAACTTTATTATTCTCAATTCCATTAATGTGAGAATTCTCACTAAAACTACCGATTGATGAAACCAGCATTTTTTACCCCAACTATCTATTGCTAAACCAGCTTAATATAAAAAAATTCCAAAATCAAGTACTTTATGCTAAAATAGAAAATATAAAAAGGAGGAAGATTAATATGGCAGAGACTAAAATTCTTGCTACAATCGAACGTTCTGAAACGGAACAATTACAGATTTCTTTAAGCGAATTTAAAGGAACAAGTTATCTCAATATGAGGATATTTTTTACAAATGACGGCGGTCAAACATGGATTCCGACAAAAAAAGGTGTAACTTTCACTCCCGATCAATTGGATGTGCTTACAGAAGCAATTGAAGAAGCAAGACAAGAATTCATGCAAGCTGAATAATTTTATTTCGAGGTAAAACGGTGGAAGATGTAGTGCAAAACAAGTTATTTGAAAACAAAATTGATGTAAAAAAGCATGACAACTCTGAAACCGTTTTTCATAAATATGCTGTTTGTCTTGTTAACATAAAAGCTTTAGGAGTAAGAACATTCAGTTATCTTATTCCTGCTAATATGCAAAATCGTATTAAAATTGGGCAGGCTTTGCTTGTCCCGTTTGGACGACAGGGAATGGTAAATGCTTTTTGTGTCGGATTTAGCGATTATTTGCCTGAAGATATTAAAGCAAAATCAATTACTAAAATTTTAGATGAAACACCTTTGTTTAATTCTGAATACCTTAAGGTACTTGAGTGGGTCGCGAATTATTATTGTACAGATTTAATTACTGTTTTGAATACTGCTATTCCGCTCAAACTGATTGAAAAATCATTCAAAACAGAGCTTTCAATAGAATATATTCGTGATTTTGGAGCTACAAAAAGACAATTACAAGTACTTCAACTTTTAAAAGATAAAGGTAAAATGAGTCTTGTATCATTTGAAAAACTTGCCAAAACTACTCGTGCAACAATTAAAAAACTGGAAGCACTTGGGTGTGTTAGGATAAATGAAGAAGAAATATATCGTAATCCTCTTGATATTTTAAATATTAAAGATATTGAACCGCTAAATGAACTTTCACAAATTCAACAACAAATTTATGAAGGTATTTCTAAACAAATAAAAAAAGAACAAAATCCACAAATACTTTTGCATGGTGTTACTGCCAGCGGTAAAACAGAAGTTTATTTTAAACTCATAGATGACACAATAAAACGCGGGAAAAATGTATTATTCTTAGCTCCAGAAATTGCACTTGCTTCTCAACTTACAAAAAGACTTGCTAAAAAATTCGGAATAAAAGATGTCGCAATCTGGCATTCCAGCATTTCGGAAGGTGAAAGGTACGATGTATGGCAAAAACTTTATAAAAATGAAATAAAGATACTTGCAGGAGCAAGAAGTGCAGTATTTGCTCCATTACAAGATATTGGCTTAATCATTATTGATGAAGAACATGAAGGAGCATATAAACAAACTTCTCCTGCTCCACGCTATGATGCGAGATTAGTTGCGAAGAAATTAGCAGAATTTAATAATTGCCCGCTAATTTTAGGCTCTGCAACTCCTGATATTTCAAGTTATTATTATGCAGTTAATTCAAATCATCTGTATCAGATGCTCACAAGATACAACAATGCAAAAGTTGCTCCTGTAACAGTAATTAATATGCAAGAATATGGTCAGGCAGCTTATAAACATTTGATTTCACAGCCATTACAAACAGCTATAAAAGAGACATTAGATAATAAACAGCAAGTAATTTTACTTATAAATAGACGCGGATATTCCACTTATACTCAGTGTCAAGGGTGCGGACATGTAATTGAGTGCCCTAATTGTGCGATTCCTATGATATGGCATTCAAAGGACAATATGCTTAAATGTCATTATTGTAATCATGCAGAATATTTCCCTGATGTTTGTCCTAATTGCGGATGTAATGTTTTGAAAAATTCCGGTACAGGAACTCAAAAAATTGAACAATATATTGAAGAAATTTTTCAAGGTTATAATATTGCAAGAATAGACAGTGATGTTCTTATTCGAAAAGGTGAACATATAAGACTCTTAGACAAATTTCAAAAAGGTGAAATTGATATATTAGTCGGGACCCAGATGATTGCAAAAGGATTGGATAATCCTAATGTTACTCTTGTTGGTGTAATAAGTGCAGATGCCAGTTTTAATCTCCCTGATTATCGTGCCTCAGAACGTGGATTTCAACTTTTAACTCAAGTTGCCGGTCGGGCAGGGCGTGGAGAATTTAGGGGTCGTGTATTTTTCCAAACTTATAATCCTGAATATTATGCTCTTGAAAGTGCTAAATCACAAAATTACAATGATTTTTATTCGAAGGAAATTATTTCGAGAGAAGAATTTGATTATCCACCATTTAGTCAAATTATTAGAATAATAATGAGTTCAGAAAACAAATTCAGAGCAGAAAAATCTGCACAAGAAATAACTTTAAGACTTCATACAATGATTGATAAATTCGGATTTGGGGAAAGACTTGATGTTTTGGGTCCTACACCTTGTGTTATTGAAAGAATTAATAGTCAATGGCGTTTTCAAATTCTTATAAAAAATAAGCTTGAAAATAAAGGGCATCAGTTTGTTTCAGAATTCCTGAGTAAAATCACAATTCCAAAAGATATAAAAATGACAATTGATGTTGATCCTTTGGATATTTTATAATTTATAAATTTTCAAGTGCTGAAATTTTCATATCTTTAAAATCGGGAGTGTGCCCTGTCCATATTTTTTGTGCTTCCAGTGCTTGATAAACGAGCATATCAACACCATTAACAGTACGATAGTTGTGCTTTTGAGCGAGTTGAATCAGTTTCGTTTTTTTAGGATTATAAATCACATCATAAACGAGTGCGTTTTTAGGTAATGTTTGGAGCTCTTGTTCTTCAACTGGAGTATAATCTGCCCCATGACCTTTCATACCGATAGGAGTTGCATTTATTAAAATATCTATATCGGACAGTTCTCTTATCCTGTCTATTTGATATGCGTTAAATTCCGTTGCAGGAAATGTTTTTCGTAAGTATTCTAAAAGTTCAAGGGTATTGGCGACATTTCTTGTATAAAGTTTGATTTCTTTAATGCGTTCTGAAGCCAGAGCGGAAATAGCTGCGCGAGAAGCACCTCCTGTCCCTAAAATTCCCGCAGTTTTTCCGCATAAAGTAATATCTTTTGGTATCGCATTTTTAAAACCTGTAGTGTCAGTATTATAACCAATCAATCTTTTCGTTTGAGGGTCAATTTTTACCGTATTTATAGCATTAACAGTGTATGTTGAAGCATCCAATTCGTCTACAAACATCACTATCGGAAGTTTTAGAGGAATAGTGACATTAAAACCAGAGTATCCGTTTGTTTTTAAATATTTAATTCTGTCAATCAGCTTATCAGGCGGAGTCTCAAGAATTTCATATGTCGCTTTAATTTTCATGCTTTCAAATCCTGCTTTTTGAATATATTTTGAAATTGAATGTCCCAAAGGATATCCAATTAATGCGAATTTCTTAATCTCCGGCTCTGTATTAGCTACGGTTTGATATTGAATACTTTGAACGGGTTCAGGGATTTGTGTCTGTTGAGACAAAGATGTTTGATTAATAGTTGGATATGACGATGATTTTGCAGAAGTCCCTGTTTCTGCTAATTTTGCTTGTTTCATCGCCTTGTATCGTTCGTATAATTCTTTATTTATAGCCATGGATTATTCTTCTGCCTTTTTATAATTACATTTTGAACAGCAAATAGTTTCACCGTTTTTGAGTATTTTTTTTACTAATAACTCTCCGCAAGTAGGACATTTTTCTCCTGTAGGTTCGTTCCATAAAACAAAATTACATTCAGGATATTGGTCACATCCGAAAAATACTGTTCCACGTTTTGATTTACGCTCTACAATTGTACCTTTTCCGCATTTAGGACAAGTTACTCCTGTTGATTTCCTGTATGGTTTTCTATTTCCGCATTCTGGTGATGTACATTCTAAATATTTCCCGTAAGGCCCTGTTTTAAATACCATATCAGAACCACATTGAGGACATTTTTCCTCACAAATTTCACTTTGTTGATTATTCTCATTCCCATCTTCAGGTATGTCTTGTAAAACATTTAATGACATTGCGGTTTTGCATTCAGGATATCCGGAACATCCCAAAAATTGAGATCCTGTTTTACTTGAACGTAAAACCATAGGTTTTCCACAATTTGGGCATTTAATTTTAGATTCAATACTTATTTTTTGAGCTGTTTTCATTACAGCGTTAACTTCATCCATAAAAGGTTTGTAAAAATCATTTAAAACTTTTACCCATTCAGCTTTTTTGTCTGCAATTTCGTCCAATTTTGCTTCCATACCCGCTGTAAATTTATAGTCCATAATGTCAGCAAACTGAGCGACCAATTGTTTTGAAACTGCACGGCCTAAAAGAGTCGGAAATAAAGCTTTATTCTTTTTTTCTACATATTTTCTTGTTTGTATAACTGTTATGATTGTCGCATAAGTAGACGGACGCCCTATGCCGTATTCTTCAAGTGCTTTGACTAATGAAGCTTCATTATATCTTGGAGGTGGTTGAGTAAAATGTTGTTTAGGTTCTACTTTACGGCAAATTACTTTATCTCCTTTTTCAAGATCCGGAATTTTTGCATCATTTTCTTTACTATCTTCTTCATCATCGTTGTAAAGGGTTAGAAATCCGTCAAATAAAATCTTACTTGTTCCAGCTTTTAGAGTGTAATCTCCGGATTTTATTTCTATTGATTTGTTCGCAATTTCGGCAGGTGCCATCTGAGATGACATAAATTTTTCCCAAATAAGCTTATATAATTTGTATTGGTCGTTATCAAGATACTGTTTAATACTTTCCGGAGTTCTTTCAGGATATGACGGACGGATTGCTTCGTGTGCATCTTGGACGTTTTGTTTTCCTTTTGCGTAAATATTTGCTTCTTTTGGGTAATATTTTTCTCCGTAATTTTGTAAAATGTAATCATGAGCCATATTCTGGGCATCATCAGAAACACGGACAGAATCTGTTCTCATATATGTAATCAAACCAACAGGTGCTCCGTCTATTTCAATACCTTCATATAATTTTTGGGCGACCTGCATTGTTTTAGAAACCCCAAATCCAAGTTTTGAGCTTGCAGCTCTCTGCATTGTAGAAGTTATAAAAGGTGCTGTAGGTTTGCGTTTTATTGTCTTTTTAGTAACTTTATCAACTTCATATTCGGTTGTAGGGTTTGATAAGTAATCTACAATTTTTTGTGCATCATCTTTATTTTTAATTGTTTTTTCCAGAGCTTTACCTTTAATTTTGGACAATTCTGCTTCAAATGTTTTATTATCTTTGTCAAGCAAAGTATGTATAGACCAGTATTCTTGAGGAATGAATGCTTCTATTTCATCTTCTCTTTCGCAAATCATTCTCAGTGCTACAGATTGAACACGCCCTGCAGATAGTTTACGATTCCCCATTTCTTTCCATAAAACAGGCGAAAGTTTATACCCTACAAGCTTGTCTAAAATCTGTCTTGTTTGTTGTGCTTTTACCATGTCCATATCAATATCGCGCGGATTTTCAACAGAATGTTTAACCGCTTTTGGTGTAATTTCGTTAAAAACAATTCGTCTGATTTTTTCATCCGGGACTTTTAAAATTTGTCTAACATGCCAAGCTATTGCTTCTCCTTCACGATCCGGGTCGGAGGCGAGATAGATAGTTCCTGATTTTTTAGCAAGATCATTTAATTTTCTAACAACTTGAGCTTTCCCGGGTATTATTTCAAATTTTGGTTCAAAATTATTATTTACATCAAATCCAAGATTTTCAGTTGAAGGATCTTTTGTCGGTAAGTTTCGAATATGTCCGAAACTTGCTTCAATTTGAAAATTGTTTCCTAATATCTTTTTAATTGTTTTTGATTTAGCCGGAGATTCGACTATAACTAATGATTTTTCTTGTGACGCCATTTTTTTAACCTAAAAACTATACTTTTATATATCTGTCACTGTTGACTTGTCTTATTATCCCTTTTAATTCCATTGTTGTCAAATTCATCAACAAATTATCAAGTTTTAATCCGGTCAACGCTAACAATTCATCTACTCCCTTTTCTTCTATTTGTATATTATCATAAATAATTTCTTCATCAGGAGTCATGGTAGGAAGTGTTAATTGTGTTTGATTATTTTCATTATTTATTTCCCATCTCAAGGCATCTAAAATATCTTGTGACTCAGTAACCATGTATGCTCCTGTTTTTAGTAGCTTGTAAATCCCTTCAGTATTCGCATTTGAAATTTCTCCCGGAATACACATCAATTCTCTATTTTGTTCAAGTGTTAAATTTGCAGTAATTAAAGCTCCGCTTTTCAAAGATGCTTCTGCGACTAATGTCCCGTATGACAAACCTGAAACGATTCTGTTTCTTTGAGGAAATCGAAATCTCAACGGCTCAAATGTTGGGTAATATTCTGTAACAACTGCTCCGTATCCGTTTTCAATATTTTCATACAAAGTTTTGTTTTGCGTAGGATAAACAAAATCAAAACCGCTTGCAATAACACCTATTGTTTTTAAATTATTTTCAATAGCAGAAGTATGGGCAACAGTATCTATGCCAGAAGCCAACCCTGAAACTATACAAATATCAGTATTTGCCAAACCTGATATTATTTTCCTTAAATTGTTTCGAGAATTAATGCTAGCTTTTCTTGATCCAACAATCGCAAGTGTTTTATTTAAATTGCATTCAAATAATTTCCCTTTGTAATATAAAACGGCAGGGGGATTAGAAATATTGCGAAGCATTTGGGGGTATTTTTCATCTTCAAGTGTTAAAAAATTTATTCCTTTTGTTTCTACTTGCGCAAAAGTTTTGTCTATATCAATTTTATCTCGCAGTTTGAGAAATTTTTGTGCTTTTTTTATACTTAAACCTTCTATTCGTTCAAGTTCTTTTTCATTAGAATTAAAAGCTTTTTCAATATCTCCGAAATACTCATACAAAGTTTGGATAAATTGACTGTCAATTTCTTCTATTGATGAAAAAGCTATCCAATATTTCTCTTTCATTTTTGTTTCGCCTTAATTCGTTCAATTAATTTTGTGATATTATCTTTTTCTTCTTCAGGGATACCAAGTTCTATATAATCTTCCAAATATTCAATTGCATCTTCGTAATCTTCTCTCGCAAGATATAAAATCCCTGCTTTTTTATACGCAATTGCGAGTCTGTTATTTCGGGCTATAGCTTTTAAGAAATTTGACAAAGCTTTATCTATATCATCATTTGCTTGGTAAGCTTCTCCAAGATAATAATAAATCCATTCGTTTTCATTTTTATATTCCAAGACATTTTCAAAATTCTCAATTGCGCTATCATATATACCCAATTCAAAATAAACTCTGCCTAAATCATAATAAGCATCATAATTTTCAGGTTGCTTTTCTAAAATATATTCAAGCTCATCAATTGCAAGATCTTGCTTTGCATCTTCCATATAAAATCTTGCTAAATAATGCCTGAAAACTAAGTCTCCCGGTAAATGTTCAATAGCAAAATGCAAAAGATTAATCCCTTCCCCTAATCTTCTCTGTTTATAATAAATATCAACAAGATTGATATATGTTTGTGGAATTTGCGGGTTCAAATCAATAGAATGGAGGTAATTTTTCTCTGCTTTTTCTTCATTCCCTAAATTTGCATAGCACAGACCCAAATTATTATAAACTTCTGCATTAGCTGTATCAGTCTCAAGAACGGATGTAAATAAATCAATTGCTCCGTTCCAATCCTGTTTATTAAAACATTCTATTGCCTGTTCAATTTTGTTCATAGTGTTAATTTAATCCTTACTTGTCTTTTACTGAAAGGAAATAATACTGAATTACAATCCTAAAGTCATGTTATCATCAGACCCTGAGCCGATGTTTTTAATTACTGTTCTGGTATTTCCTTGTGCATCAAAAGTTTTTGGTTTCATTGTCATTTTTATTCTATCAGCATAAATAGTCCTTACACCTTCAGTTATACTGGAACGACCGATAAAATATGCCTCATTTGGTTTGGAATTAGCTCCAGGATACAATGTGACTTTTGGACCTGCTGCATAGTAATCATCATACCATATCCTAACATTACCACTGGCATTAAAAATATTCCGTTTTTGATTGTACTCTTGATAATTTGATTTTAGTGTAAGTTTTTTACCATCATCCATAATTACATTTGATGTAGTGTTGTTGTATGCTGTAATATTTCCAGAGGAAGCTTCATAGACAAATTTATCAGCGATAGACTCATTCTTTTCTTGTTTAACTCTTGCATTACCAATCAAAACGAGTCTTTTAATATCACCGTTTTTATCAGTTGTAATTTCTGCATTATTTGAAAAAGTTTCGATATCTTTATATAACATAGTAACAGCTCCGTTTGCAGTCATTACACCGGTTTTAGTGTTATATTCCTGAACGTCGGCATTAATTACAACAACAGGAGTTTTCCCTTCAAAAACTATAGACTGCGTATCTCCTTCTGCTCTTACAGTTTTATTAATTAATGAAACTTTTAAAATATTTGCTTTTACTTCTCTTTTTTTACTTTTTTTAATTTCAAATGCATATGGTTTATCATAAAATGTTGCAGTATCAAGTTGTTGATCTTTTGTTATATTTACATCTGCACTGTCCCCGACAACTTTCATATCATCAATGGTTACTTTAACATCACCGCTAAATTTAATTTTATTATCTTGTTCTGCATAATTTTGATTTTTTGATTCAATAATTAAGTCAGATGCTTCAACATATATCCCTGTTAGTAATAATAATGCTCCTAATCCAATCAGAAATTTTTTCATATTATTTTTTATCCTCATAAACTTTCGAAACCGTATTCCCTATAATTTTAAAATTGTCATAACTCGGACTTATAATAATTTTGTCCGCAGTAGACAAGAATTCTTTCCCTTTTTGAATTTTAACATGCCCTTCTGCAACAATCGGTTTGCTTGAATTTTCATAAACTAATTTGTCCGCATTCAATGTTATTCCGTCTTTAAGTACTATGAAGGTATGTTCATAAAGCGTAATAATGCGAGTTTTAGAATCATAAGTTCCTTTAGATGATTTTAAACTCATTGAAACTTCATTGTCATTGTAAAAATTACCGAAAACTTTGTTGAGTTGAGCAATTCCATTTGAACTGTCCCATTGTCCTGTTTCTCCATAAATTTCCCAATATTTTTTATCATTCTTTGTTTCTGTAAGAATTACTCCTTCAATGACAGCTTGCTGCTCATCTTGTTTGCCCTCAATCATTTTTCTGTTGAAATCGTGAGTTATAACTTTTGCTGTTACAAAAGCCCATACAAGTATCATTGCCAATGAACAAAAAATTATGAAGTATAGACGTTTTTTCTTAGATAAATTCTTAAAGTTCATATAAAAAATTTTATCACAAAATTAAAAAATCACATAATATTATTAAGTAGGTAAACTTATACTTAAATTTTGTAATAGTTTTTATAAAGATATTTAAAACTAATTATTAAAATTGTCTTAATATATTCCCCATGTAGTCTTTTTGTAATATAATTACTTTGTATAATATTTAAGACGAGGGAAAGAGGAATGACATTGAGATATGATTTTGGTGAAGTTATTACCGCTATGGTTACGCCGATGAACAAATCTTATGCTATTGACTATGATAATGTGGAGAAACTTGCCAAATATTTAGTTGAATCAGGGACTGATTCTATTTTAATTGCAGGTACAACAGGTGAGTCTCCAACTCTTAATAATGATGAAGAGAGAGAACTTTTTAGTACAGTAAGACGTGCAACAAGCGGAAAAGCAAAATTGATTTTAAGCGCAGGTTCAAATTGCACTAAAACTGCGGTAGAGTATTCTAAAAATGCTCAAAAAGAAGAAGCGGATGGAATTCTTTCTGTTGTTCCTTATTATAATAAGCCTAATCAAAGGGGGTTAATAGAACATTTTTCAGAAATTGCAAAATCTACAACTTTACCGATTATTCTATACAATATTCCTTCACGAACAGGTATTAGTATAGAGCCTTCTACAGTAGCTTATTTAGCTTCAAAATTTGAAAATATTGTTGCTATTAAACAAAGTTGTGCTGATTTGGATAAAGTTACGGAAATGAGAATGCTTTGTCCTGATGATTTCGCTATTTATTCAGGTGATGATAGTTTGACTCTGCCGATGTTAGCTGTCGGAGCTAACGGAGTAATTTCTGTTGCATCTCATTTATTTGGAGCAGAGATTAAATCAATGATTAGAAATTTTAAAGCTGGTGATGTTTTAGCTTCTCGTAATATGCACAAAAAACTTTATCCTGTTTTTAAAGATTTATTTATGGCTCCAAATCCTGTTCCTGTCAAAACAGCTTTGGAATATAAAGGGTTAATTGAAAACTATGTGAGAAAGCCTTTAGCACCATTATCTGAAGATGAAAAAATAAAGTTGTTTAAGACTATTGATCAAGTAAAAATAGAATTAGAAAACGAAGATTAGAAAATAGAAAGTACAATATAAGAGGGTAGAAAATTGAAAAACAAAATTATGATGTTCTGGTTGATTGTTATAATTGTAGTTGTGTCAATAATTACAATTTACAAAAAACCAACAAAATTAGGCTTAGACCTTGTTGGCGGCTCAAGGATTATGCTTGAAGCAAAAACTACCGAGTCTGTAGCAAAGATTACTCCGGAAGTTATGCAAAGGCTTCAGTTTGCGATAGAAAGCCGTGTAAATAAACTTGGAGTTTCGGAAACAAGTGTCGCACAAGTAGGGGAAAAAAGATTATTGGTTGAAATCCCAAATGTTACAGATTTAAAAGAAGCAGAAGCTTTCTTGGGTAAAACTGCGCAATTAGAATTTAAACAACCTGTATTGGATGCTCAAGGTCAGCAGATCCGCGATGAAAAAGGTTTTCCTCAGTGGGAGAGTGCAGGTTTGACAGGTGAAGACCTCAAATCTGCAATACTTTCAACAAATCAAGCAGGTCAATGGACTGTCGGGCTTGAATTTAACGGAAAAGGAGCGACCAGATTCGGTGAATTGACTAGCAAACTTGTTGGGAAGCCAATGGCTATATATTTTGATGGCGAAGAAATTTCGGCTCCTGTAATTAGAGAAGCAATTTATGGAGGAAGAGCTGAAATTTCCGGTGGTGATAGTGGTTTCTCTGCTGAAGAAGCTCAAAAAATGGTTAACTTACTAAATGCAGGTGCTTTGCCTGTTCCATCTGATATTATTCAAGAAAATACCGTTGGACCGACTTTGGGTGCTGCAAGTATTGAAAAATCAAAATTTGCAAGTATTATCGGTATCGCGTTAATTATGATATTTATGATTATTGCATACAGAGTTCCCGGAATTATTGCTGATATAGCACTTGTTGTATACGGTTTAATTCTGTTTGCTCTATTCAAGGCTATTCCGGTTACTCTTACTCTTGCAGGTATTGCAGGTTTTGTGTTGAGTGTAGGTATGGCTGTTGATGCAAATATCTTGATTTTTGAAAGAACGAAAGAAGAATTAAGGGCAGGAAGGAATTTATTTACTGCTATTAATTCCGGTTTTGACAGAGCTTGGTCAAGTATTTTTGACTCAAACATGACAACAATTTTAACATGTGTTATCTTGTATTTCTTAGGTACAAGTGTTGTTAAAGGTTTTGCGTTAACTCTGTTTATAGGTATTTTGGTTTCTTTGTTTACGGCAGTTACTGTTACAAGAAACTTTATGCATTTAATCTTTGGAACTGGAGAGCTTAAGTATCCTGCGTTATTCGGTTTAAGAAAAAATGATATCGGGAAAGCAGAAGTATTTGAGGAAACAAAAAGAGAGAAAGCACGTTTTGGTATTTTAGATTAAGAAAATAAGAGGTAATTATAAAATGTTTGAATTTAAAAGGAACGGAATACACGTTGTAAAATACAGAGTTTTATGGTTCTGCTTGTCAGCTTTGTTGCTCATTCCTGGTATTGTTGCAATGATTTATTCCATGGTTACATATCCTACTCATTCACCTGTAAAGGTAGGTATTGATTACACAGGTGGTACTATTTTGCAGTATGGTACTGCTAAAGAAGTCTCAAATTCTGATGTTGCGGTTACTCGTGAATCTTTGGAAAAAGAGGGCTTTACAAATACTTATATTCAAGTTTTGAAAGTAAATCCTACTGCTGCTGATGATAAAACTAAATCTATGATTTCTGTCAGGACAAAATTTATAGATGAAGGATCTGATGAGGCATCTAAAATCACTTCAGTTATTGATAAACAGTACAGTGATGCTGAATTAATTCAAGTTTCCTCTGTTGGTCCAACGTTGAGTAGTGAACTGTTTAAAAAATCTTTTATTGCTTTGCTTATGGCAATTCTTGCGATAATTATGTATATTTCTTTCAGATTTGAATTTAAATATGCAGTATCTGCAATATTAGGTTTAATTCATGACGTAGTGTTTGTTGTCGGAATATTTTCACTGCTTGGAATATTTTATAATGTTGAAGTTGACGGTTTGTTTTTAACCGCCATTTTGACTGTAATTGGTTATTCGGTTAACGATACAATTGTTACTTATGATCGTATCAGAGAAAATTTGCGTTACAACGGCAAGAAAATGGCATTTGGTGAAATAGTTGATGCTTCAGTTCAACAGACAATTGTGAGAAGTTTCAATACTTCATTTACTACATTCTTGGCTCTTGCGGCATTGTATTTCTTTGGGGGTGTAACAACTAAAGATTTTGTACTTGCAATGATGCTAGGTACAGTTATTGGTACTTATTCAAGTATTTTCTTCTGCTCAATGCTCATTGATTTTTGGGTAGATAAAGAAAACAAAAATAAAAAGATTACTGCTCAGGCATAGTAAAAAAGATCCCTCTTTTTTGAGGGATTTTTTTTTAGCCTAAATATTTTTGTAATGCATCTTTATTAAAAACTTCGACACTATTTTTAGAGTGTATAAATACCATTGCTGAAATTATTGATTTCAATGTGTCAAAATCTGAAAATGCCATTTTTGCTCTTAAATCTTCCATATTATTGGCAAGAAATTCCATAATAATAGTTTTGTCATCGTAAACAAGGCTTGAAAAATAATCAAAAGAAGCCTTAGATTTTATGCCTTCAAGATAAATAATATCCGGATTTTGGAATTCAATAAAACGTGCCGCTTTATCCATATTAAAACCGACATTTTCGTTAAATTCGCACTGATTTACTCCTGCAAGTTCATATTTAGAAATACTTTCAAGAGTCATAATATTCTTATTCCCGTTTTTTGCTGCTTCTAACAAAAGTGAATAAATAACATGTGTTTTTCCGCTTAAAGACGAACCGCAGACAAGAATTATGCCTGGAATTTCAAGTGCTTGTTTGATTTCTGCCAATTCGGATTTTGAAGTGATAATTTTATCCAGTGATTTAGGCGGTTTATAAATTTTTAAGAAAATGCGTTCACCCATAATTGTAGGGAATGTAGAAACGCTCGCAATTACAATTATATGATCAACTTTAAAGCATAATTTCCCTAATTGTGGAACTTCAGAAACTGATGGATCCAATTCTGCTAAAGTTTTTAATTTCGCAACAAATGAAGAAATTAAAACTGTTGGAATAAATCCTTTGTTAGTCATTTCTCCGTGTTTTTTAAAGTTAACTCCAAGACCTTCATTTTCGCTTTGAAAAGTTACTTCATGAATTTCTTCCAAGATTGCTTGTTTTAAAATTGCGCGAATAATTTTTTGAATATGATTATCGCTCAAATCTTCTTTATGGAGTTCATCCTGCCAATCATATCCTGCTTCTAATTCTGTTGAAATATTTCCGACAGCGATATCAATTTTGTATGATTCATCAATTTTGTTTAAAATACTTTCTTCAGAAGATAAAACCGGTTCAATTTCGCATTCAGCAGTCTCCATTATCTTATCTATTGCAAAAAGATTTCTTGGATCAGACATTGCTACTGTCAAAGTGTTTTCAATTTTGAATAAAGGTATAATTTTGTATCTTCTTGCATCAGAGTAACTAATAAATTTTAAGCAGTTTGTATCAAGTTGGTAATCTTCCAAATTTACGTAAGGTGTATGGAGTTTTGATTCTAAGAATTTTATTAATTGAGATTCTGTAATAAATCCGGAATCAATTAAAGCTTGCCCAATATTTATGTTTTGGGAATTTGCGATTTCTTCAGCTTGTTCAACCACTTCATATTGAACAAGACCTTCTCGAACCAAATCATATTTCAATGTTTCAAGTGTTTTATTAGTAATTACTGCCATCTATTCTTTACCCAGATATTTTTGAACAATTTTCATAACATCGTCAAGATCAAAAGGCTTTGTTATATATTCATCTGCCCCTGTTTCTTCTCCGATAAGTTTATCTTCTTCTTGTGAACGTGCTGTAATCATCAAGATAGGTATATCTTTGTATTTTTTATCAAATTTTAAGAGTCTGCTGATTTTAAAACCATTAATTCTCGGCATCATCACATCAAGAATAATCAAATCCGGCATAATTTCTCTTGCCAAACGCAAGCCATCTTCACCATTGTAAGCGCAATAGCAAGTATAGTTATAACCTTCTAAAACGAATTTCAAACTTTCTACTATATCTTGTTCATCATCAACAATAAGAATTTTTTTCATAACATCCCCTAGTTTGAACTAATTAATGACAGTATATCATATTTCCCAAAGCATTTCCTTATTATTAACATATGTGAACTCATAAAATTACATAATAAATATTATGAGAATATAAATATCTATAATTTTTTTTAAATAGAAGAACCGTCTCCGACGGGTCCTATCCGGACGGGACCGGTTTTGGCGCCAAAACCGGCCAAACCGCCGACCTGAACTTCGCTCACTAATAAATTGTAATTGCTCTGCCCAATGCTCGCTAACTCGCTAACGCTCAGACAACGCTCGCTTTGAATTTGCAGAGCAAAACATTTATTGTTCGCTCCGTGAAGGTCGGAAAGAAAGATAGTAAATTTACATCTTCGGCCTTTGCGTAGTGAGCAATCATTGTTACACGACACAGATTCAGAGCGGAATTTGTTTGAGCGATAGCGAGTTATTCCGCTTGGGGTGGAGTGTTTTACAGATGATTAGCGAACAAAGCTCAGGTCGCGGGTTTCTTTCTGACCGCTTTCTTTGCCCGAACAAAGAAAGCGGTCAATTACAATTTAACTAATTATTATATTCACATAATATTTATTATGTAATTCTTATTAACAATTCTTTGTTAAGAATTGTTCTCACTTATAGATACCTTAGTTCTGGAACATTGAGAATGTTTTTTCTATACTCTTTGAAATAATACCCTTTACAGATTCTAATTCTGTATTAAGTTCTGCTATTTCAGCATCCATAGATTTTGATTTCATATCTATTTCATCTTCTTTGAACGTTAATTCAGCTTTTTTCTGGGTATATTTGGCTTCTGCACGAGCTATTGCATCTTTATCCGTTTCTTCAACTAAATAATTAATATCATTATATTTTTCCTGATAAAAATATCCGTCAGAATATAATGCCGCCATTTGATATCTGCCATCCTTAATAGTGCTTTCTAAATAATCATTCTGATCCACAGAATCATCTACTCTATAACCACGCTCACAAATATTGTTATAAAGCTCGTTGTAAAAATCTGTTATTTTTTGAGTTTCGTCATAAGCACCATCACCTGCAATCATGAAATTATAATATGGATTATCTGTTACAAAATTTGTAAGAGGATTGCCATCTCTATCTACATCATTCGTTCCACCGACAAAATATTCAGCAGATGAATTGACAATTTGAGTATAATATGTCAAGAAAGTTGATACCATATTTGACAAGCTGACAACATATGCATTGGTAGTACCTTCTGATTTTACTATATTGTTTTGATATGTTGCAGATTTTCGTAAGTAACAATCACCTTGCTGTAACGGTTTTACGAAATTAGAAAATCTGTTTAAGGTCAAATTGTATGCTCTTTCTAATGCAGTTGCTGATTGTTCGTCTATATTTAAACCTGTATCACTTGCTCCATAACCAAATGCTTCAGCAATTTGAGTTAAAATTGATGTTACACATTTTTTAAACTCAGATTGTGTAACATCAGAACTATTTCCAGATCTGGAAAAATTATAATCTCTTTTTAATAAATCGCCTATTGTTATATTTTGTGGGTCAGAAACTGCATGATAATTCAACCCGTCTGAAATTACATAACCCTGATTAGTAAATTCTGTTCCACTATTATTCATAAGCATATATTTATCTAATCCACCATCAGCTTCTGATAACGTATTAAAATTATCTTCTTCAGCATTATAATCCTCACCAATTGTATCTGGAGCGAAAACTGCACGCCAATTTATTGTTGTCTTAGCAAGATCAGTATCATTTATTAAAGAATCCAAATTAACAATATAAGCATCTGCAGGTCTAGGCGTTGCTCCTAAGCCAGCTTTACTATCGTAAACAAGTTTTTCACCTTTAATAATATCAACAGATGTAGGATCGGTAACGATACCTTGTCCAACTAAAGCCTGTACAAAAGCATTTCTTCCGCTTTCGCTTCTGTAAGAACCTCCTGCCATATTTATACCTGCAGCTTGAGCTGCGGCTGCAAATTTAGAATTAAGAACAACTGCACCTGTTTTTGTAGTGATAAGATAAGGGTCATAATCATTTGCAGCTGAAGGCATCATTAGCAAGCTGTAAGTCATACCGTATTCACCACTTACTGCTTCATTATTCCAAACTAGCCGAGTCGCATTTAAAGCATTGGCATACTCTTGCGAAACATCCGATAATTGATTGGATATTTGCAAACGCTCTTGAGCCAATTGCGTAGATTTATATTCACAATTAGCTTTTCTTAGAGTTATGCCTAAAAATCTGGCTTGTGATGCTGCCAATCCCATTGTGCTTTAAATCCTTTCGAATTATTATTCCTTTACTTATCCATGTTATCGGCATTCTTTAACCAAAACTTGAAAAAACAGAGAATCTACTGTAACAATTCTTAACAAAGAATTGTTAATAAGAATTACATAATAAATATTATGAGAATATAATAATTTGTTAAATAATAATTGACCGCTTTCTTTGTTCGGTCAAAGAAAGCGGTCAGAAAGAAACCCGCGACCTGAGCTTCGTTCGCTAATCATCTGTTAAACACTCCACCCCAAGCGGAATAACTCGCTATCGCTCAAACAA
>JAGAXG010000028.1 GCA_017941035.1 bacterium
GCAGGTTTAACCTTATTAACTGAACCGCATGTTCCAGATGGCTTATATTTAAGTGATTATTGTACCCAAGAGAATGGAACTTGGAAACTAAATAAAGAGTCGAGTGATGCAGGAATAAAGAATTGTTGTACGAATTGTACATCAAATAATTGGGGTAAAGACCGCTGGGCAGGTGCAATGATAGAATGTAAAAAAGCAGGCGGTCACCTAGCAACAGACGAAGACCTTGCAAAAATCGCAACCTACTTATATGATGCACCAATAGGAGATACAGACACATACAATGGCACATTAAACACCTCCAAACTAGGCACAACTTTTGCCGGTTTAGGCTCGGACTGGGCCACCTTGTGGTCTAGTTCAGAGCGCAACGCAAGCCGCGCGTACAAACGCTTCTTCAACAGTTCGTCAACGTACAGGAGCTACGACATCCGAGGTATCTCGGACCCCATGGCGGTTTGCGTGAAGTGATTAATCATTTTAACTCGAAAGTCGGAATTTATTCCGGCTTTTGTTTTTGTGTTATAATTATTTTATGAGTTTGGACAGCCAAATAGATAGCTTATTATCACCGATTGCAAATAAAATCTCCGGGATTATTTTTTCTCACATCACTATTTCTGGTGTTCGTGTTGAGTTTCTTATTGCACTTTTAATAACGGCAGGAATTTATTTTTCTATTCGTACAAAATTTATCGGTTTTTGGGGGTTCAAACATGCAATTGACCTTTTAACTCAAAAATATAAACATCAAGATATAATTAAACGTAAGAGAAAAGGAGAAGTTTCTTCTTTTCAAGCTCTGACTGCAACAATTTCCGCTTCTGCAGGAATGGGTAACATCGTTGGTTCTGCTCTTGCTGTTTCAATTGGCGGTCCGGGGGTTATTTTTTGGATGATTACTGCCGGAATTTTTTCGATGGCTTTAAAATTTTCAGAAGTTCTTCTTGGCATAAAATTCCGACAAATCAATAAAGATGGTTCATCATCAGGTGGCCCGATGTATTATATAATAAATGGGCTTAGAGCACCATGGATAAAACCTTACACTAAATATCTTGCTAATATTTATGCAATTTGTTGTATTTTTGCAATGATAGGAGGCTGGAATTTATTTCAAATTAACGCTATAACTACTCAGGTTTCAAATGTTACAGGATTATTTATAGGTCAGCGCTGGCTGTTTGGGCTAATCGTTGCTGTTATTACTTATATAACTATTATTGGCGGAATTAAATCTATAGGGAAATTTACTTCAAAAGTTACTCCGATAATGTGCAGTTTATATGTATTTACTGCTTTTATAATTTGTTTAATGAATATTGGAAATGTTCCTCACACAGTTGCTTTAATAGTGAAAGAAGCATTTACTCCTCAGGCCGTTGTTGGTGGAGGAATATTTGGTTGTATGTTATGGGGATTTCGCAGAGCAATGTTTGCAAATGAAGCCGGCTTGGGAACTGCGCCGATTGCATTTTCGGCAGTAAAAACAAGTAAACCTGTTGCTCAAGCATTTATTGCTATGTTACAACCATTTGTTGATACGGTAATTGTCGGCTCTGCTACTGCTTTTATAATCGTTGTAACAGGCGCATATAAAGAATATGTCGGCACGCCTGCAGGAATTGAATTGACTTCAAGAGCTTTTGAAACAGTTTGTCCGTATTTTCCGATTTTATTAACAATAATGGCTGTATTTTTTGTTTTATCGACAATGCTTTGCGGTTCATATTACGGCGTAAAAAGCTGGACGTTTTTATTCGGAGAATCTGTTGCTAAAACACGAACTTTTCAAATAATTTATTGCGCATTTATTGTTATTGGTTCTGCTATGAACTTAAAAAGTGTTGTAAATTTATCTGACGGATTTACTTTATTTTTAGCTGTCCCAAATTTAATTGCAGTATTTTTATTATCTGATATAATAATGAAAGAATTAAGAAGATATTGTAAAAAATATCATATCGGCTTGTTTAAAGAGGAGAGAAATTAATGATTAAAAAAGGATGTTTAGATATACTCCAGCAAAAATGCGAGAATTGTCATGATTGCATTTTAGGAAGTACAAGAAAAAATCTTGTATTTTCTGACGGTAATCCTGAAACGGCAAAAATAGTCTTAATCGGTGAAGCTCCAGGGGAAACTGAGGATGAAACAGGAAAACCTTTTGTAGGTCGAGCAGGGAAATTGTTGAATGAATTTTTATCTGAAGCTGGAATTTCAAGAGAAAACGATTTATATATTATAAATACCGTAAAATGTCGTCCCCCTGAAAACAGAGTTCCTACTGATGTTGAAAAATCTCTTTGTGAGAGATATTTAACCGCACAAATTGATATTATGAATCCTAAGGCAATAGTTTTTTGCGGTGCAACAGCGTTAAAATCTTTTTGGCATGATAAAAAAGTTCAAATTTCAAAAGTGCGTGGGAATTGGTTCGATGTAACTATTAATGAAAAAACATACAAGGCAATGGCGATTTTTCATCCATCATATCTCTTGAGAAATCACTCAATGGAAGAAGGTTCTCCAAGACGTTTGATGCAGAATGATTTAAAAGAAATTAAATCAACAGTCCTTGGTACAAATCCTTTTTCTAAGGATTTGGTTGTGGTGTAAATAAGTATTCCGATTTTTTCTTTATAGCGTCTATAATTTTATTGTAGCGTACAGATTTTGGTGTAGGAACAGAAGTTTCAATTATTGATAAAAATATCTTGGCATTTTTGGGTTTTTGATTATCTAAAAATGCCTTTGATTTAGAGGCTTCTATATTTGCAGGAACTATCAAACCACTTTTTGCAAATTTTTCGGAATTTTGTTCATTTGAAAGAAATTCTATTAAAAGTTTTGCTTCCTTTTTGTGTTTTGAAGACTTGGAAATTACCCATCCTGAAGCATCAAGTGGAATTGTGCTATTGTCATTTACTTTCGGGAATTCAATAACATCCCAATCAAATTTAGCATCTGTTCTAAGCTTTGGTACCATCCAGCGTCCTGATAAATACATCCCAAGTTTTTCTTGAAGAAACATTTGACCCATAGTTGCACTCCCTGATTCTTGACGGTAAGGGGCAACATGATACTTATTTCTTAGATTTGAATAAAATTCAATTCCTGATTTGTTTGCTTTGTAATTTAACACATCTTTTTTAAAAAAGTCGTCAATATCCTTTTGCATCCAACCACCGAAAGAAGTCATATATGGAATATAATATAAAGGTGTTTCATCAAAAGATACTCCAAAAACTTTAGGTCTGTGTGTAATTTTTATTGCAGTTTGCAAAAATTCTTCAAAAGTCCAATTTTCATGTGGATATTTAACTTTATATTTATCAAAAATGTCTTTATTATAAAAAATAACCAAATTTGATATATCGCGAGGTATACCGTAATTCTTGCCCTTCCAGCTTAATGCATCTACTGCCTGTGGATAGTAACTTGCAAAATCAAAATCTTTTAATTCTTCTAACACTCCTGCGTTTGCATATATTGGCAGATATTGATTATTGATAAAAATAACATCTGGAGCAGTATTTGATGCAAAAAGCAGGTGAATTTTCTGAAAATAATTTTGAGGAATATGCATAAAATCTACTTTGATATTCGGGTTTTTATTTTCAAAATCTTTTAATATGGGTTTTAAAATATTTATTTCAGATTCAGAACCCCACGATGCAAATTGCACAGTTATGAGACGGTGCGCTGATTTAGGCATAAAAAACCATAATAGGCTCACTCCAATTATTAAACATAAAATCAATTTTTTAATCATTTTTAGATTTCAAGTAGTGTACCCATCTTATTTTCAGTTACATCTACAAGGCATTTATATGAACCTGCTCTTACGATGTAAACATTATCATAATCAAGTCTTACTTGTAGATTCAAATTAGCATTATTTTCGAATTTTTTGATTACAAATATTTCATCATTAATTCTGCCTACAAGTTCATTTGATCCGTCAACTTCAATAATATAGAAACCTTTTTCAGAATCAATATTATAACCTGATTTTACTTTCAACCCGTTTATAGTTTGCGGAACATCTTTTGACCTTTGTTTTATTGGATTTGAAGCATTTTCGATTGAATTTGACATCCTGCCCATGCTTTCAAATGCATTGGTAACTATTTGAGAATTATTTTTTCTTTGTTCTTCGGAATCAAGAATTGTTAAATATTCCCCAAGAGAAGCTAATTGATAATTTTCTTTATTCACAGAGGATTTTACAATTCCGAAATTTTCTCGTTTTTGTACATTTGAATGATTATCATTTATTCTTGTTAAATTTGTAATACTTAAATTTGGAGTCCTGTGGCTCATACTCAAAGCAGAATTTCTCAATTTAACAAATCTGCTTTCTTTCAAATGTTTATTCTGTTTTTCAATCGGGTTAGAAGCCAAACTTCTATCAGTTTGTGATAATTTTTTATCTTTGGCAAAAGATTTGAGTTTAATATTTTTGATAGAGTTTGTTATTGCTTCATCTTCTGTATGAATTTCAGGTTTATGTTTCAAAATTGATTTTAAACTTGGAGTTTGAACAAGAGCATGTTCCATTTGAGAAATTTTAGCCTGAATTTTAACCTTTTCGTCATTTGTAGGAGCATTTTTTACTTTGCCGTTAAGCGACGGGATATTTGTTTTAACTTTTAAATCAGGAGAAATAATAGCTTTCATGGTTGTAGACATATCTGTAACATATGAATAATCTTCATTTGAATTATTTTCTTCTTTTTGAGAATAAAGTTTATATTTTTCTTGCCAATTTAAATTTTTATTAGAAGCGATGTCATTATATTCTTGTTGAATACGTTGAGATTCCAATATTTCGGGACTTTCTTCAAAAATATTTTTAATTTTATTTGAGTTTTTAACTACTGAACGTGAAACAGCATTTATAATTCCGCCTAATGCAAAAATTCCTAAAACTGAAGCCAGCCCTGCAAGTGGTATTAACGGAAATTTCTTTTCCTGTTTGTTTGCAGGAGTTGTCTTTGGAGTTTGTGTTTTAGATTGTTGAACATCTTTTTGAATAGATTTAACTGTTTTATTTCCCGCAGGTTTGCTTTCAACAGCTTTAGTTTTTGCTACAGGTTTAACATCAGGTTTAACCGCAGGTTTTATGTTCTCTGCTTTTGGTTGAACATCTTGTTTTTTAACCTGTATTTTTTCAACTTTTGGTTGAATAGTTTCTTTTGTTGTATTTTGGACTTTTTTTACAACATCTGACACTTTTGTGTTTTGAGTTTGTGCCTTTGTAGTTGGTTGAACTGCTGTCTTCTGAGTTGATGTTGCTGTAGGAGAAGCTTTAAAGTTTTTCATTTTTGTATCAGGATCAAATTTGCTATTTTGTGCAATCAAATTTTTGTAATCTTGTTGAGCTTTAGTTAATGGGGCAGTTTTTTGAGTTGACGTTTGGATTTTTATAGGTTTTGTTGTGCTGAAAGTTACTTTTGTGTATCCTCCCATACCATCATCAACATTTTTAACTTTAATATCAGTAACAAGGTCTTTTACTCCGCCCAAATTCGGAACGATAGACTGATTTCCCGAAACATTTGGTAGTAAAACTACATAATTATTACCTGATTTTCTTGTAACAACAGAATTAGTTGAATTCCCTGTTGTGTAGAAAGTGACATCAACTGCATCCTGTGCTGAAGATTTTTTTATATCCATTTTTAGTAAATCGTTTGAATTCGCAAAAACGGTTGTTCCCATTGATAATGCTAAAGTTAGAGCAATAATAATTTTTTTATTCAACATATTTTTCCACTAATTAAAAACTACACTTACCATATATAATAACCGAGAGTAAAAAAATTTGCTACTTTATTAAAAAATGATAAGTTTGCTTAATATAATAAATAAAATTTACTCTTGCGAAAAATAAAAACATAGTTTATAATAAGAATACAGAGGAATTAACGGAATAAAAGGAGATAAAATTATGCTAAAACGCAGTCGCAGAGCCAATTTCGGGGGGGGGGGGC
>JAGAXG010000029.1 GCA_017941035.1 bacterium
CTGTTTAGAATATCATTAAAATCCTTTGTTGTCTTTACACCCGGGTATTCTGAACGAACTTTAGACAAATTTTCGTCATCTAAATCACAAACCATTCCAAGAGCATTCAAATTATAAAAATTTCGAACAACATTTCTTCCCCATAATCCACAGCCTAAAACTGCTATTTTTTTCTCACTCATATTCCTAACCTTCTTATATTTAATTTATTATCTATATTATAATTATAAACTTAGCAAATACATTTTGCAAATATTTTATCTTCTGTTATTTCTTTCTTGTTCTTTCATTATTTTAGCATTTTGCAGTCGGAGATTATACATATCTTGATATCTTTGGAAAAATAAATCACGATCCTGCGGAAAATAAGAAGCTAATCTATCTAATAATGGCTTTGGAATTTCAGCCATTTTCACTATTCTATCTGTAATTTCGTCAGTTATAGGATAAATATTTCTAAAATTCTTATGATAAATATGTGAACATTCAGCTTCAACTTGAACGGAGTGTTTTATTGCATTTTCACTCATTTTGTATGTTAAAACGTTTCCATTAAACATTACACCTTTAAATTTATTCATAACAAGTCTTATCATTAGATCGTAATCTGCCATTATTTTGAATTTTGTGTCAAAATATCCAAGTTTTTCAAGAGCTTCTCGTTTAAAAAACATTGCCTGATGAGAACATGGCATAGCCTGAAAAATATTGTGTATAGCAGGATTAAATAAGAATACTACGCTACTATCTTTTGGATCTGTGCAATAAGCAGGGAAAAAGCAGAAATCAGCATTTTCAGCTTCCATTAAATTTACAATATCATAAATTGCAGTGACATCATGATAAAAATCATCACAACTTAAAATAGAAACATATTTGCCTTTTGCATGCATTAAACCTTTGTTAATAGCATCATATTTCCCGTTATCAGGTGCTGAATAGAAATTTAAGAATCCGGAATTTTTATATTCTTTTAAAAGAACAACTGTTTCATCAGTAGACGCATTATCCATAATAAGATGTTCAACATAAGGGTATGTTTGTTTATCAAGTAAATTTACAAGAAGTGTAAAATCATCTGCTTTTTCGTTTTCTACTAAATTGTATGTAGGTGTTATAACCGTAATATCCGGTTCGTACATATTATCTCCTTTAATTCATATAAATTTGTCTTAAAATTTGTTCTTCAATATTTTTTTTATCTGCATTAGATGTTTTTGCATCTTTTATCATAATATCAAAGGCGTAAATTTTCCCTTTTCTGTCCTTTATGTATCCTGCTATTGCGCTGGTATCAGATAATGTTCCTGTTTTTGCTTTTAAGACATTTTCAAAATAAAGCATTCTATTTTTTAGTGTTCCTTCACCAGGTGAAGCCATGAAGTCGTTAAATATTTCAAAATCCGGCTCATTTATTCGTTTCATTAAAAATTTTGTCATAAAATCGGCACTCATAATATTATTTTTCGAAACTCCGCTTCCGTCAACGACTTTAATATCATTATCAGATAAATCCAGCTTTTCAATGTAAGAATTAAGCATATCTAAAGAATTTTGTATATTACCTTGTTCATTTTTCCATTTGTGTCCTGCAAGTTTAAAAATAGTTTCTGCGGCTAAATTATTACTATCTTTCAAAATTGATTTCATTACATCATTGATATCATGGTATATTACATCCACTCTGTATACATTTTTTACAGGTAAATTTTCATATCCAATCGGATTATAATATTCTATTTTTGTGTTTTTTATTGCTTCCTCAAGTCTCAATTTAAAGTATAATTTAGGGTTATTTACAGGAATCTTTATAGTATCAGGTTTTGATAGAATTCCTGAAATATTTATAATATTGGGAGCTATACTGTTATTTCTTTCTACTTTTATTCTATTTTGTGTCTTAAATACAGTTTGAACAGTATTCATTACAGTAATAGGGTAAAAAGGTTTAATTTCTATCAAAGGAGTTTCCAATTGTGGAATTAGATTTATATTTAACAAATTTCCATCAAGATTGTATGCGCTAAATTTTGGCATAAGCGGGTTTAAATCATCGTCCCATTGCCATCCTTCGCCCCATTCGACTTTATCAAATATGTTATCATCAACGTAAACATGTTTTGGCTCCCGTATATTTTTCTTTTTAGCAGTTTTAAATAAATTTTCAATATCTCCACTTGTTAAAAAAGGATCTGCTCCGAGTTTCAAATATAAATCATTATTTGTGCTTTTGTACAGTGCTGTTGCGAACTTATAATATTTCCCCAGTGTATCAAAAGATGCGGATGATGTTAATAATTTTAATGTAGATGCAGGAGTCATAGGCATTTTATCATTTAAAGAATAATATATTGAACCTGTTTTAATATCTCTAACAGATATTGATATTGTATTTGGATTTATTCTATATGTTTTTAATGTTCTTGTTATTGTTTCTGCACTTGTTGATAAAATGGTCATGCAAAACATTAATATAAAAATCGTTATTTTACGCATAATGCTTTTACCTCATAATTTTCACAAATATCTTCTAAAATTCTGCATTTATCACGGAATTCATACATTTCGTTTAAATTTAGCTCTGAAGTGACAATGCCTTCCCCCTTCATTATAGATTTTAATTCTTCCCCTTTATAATCAATAATTCTTGATTCCCCGAGGTTATATTCATTATTTTCTATATAACCGCTTTGGGTTATGGCTACCATATAAGTTTGATTTTCTATTGCTCTTGATTTTGTCATCATTTCCCAAGGGATCGGTTTATTTGAACCCCATGCAGCGCAATTTATTAATACATCAGCTCCGGCTTTTCTGTATGCTCTGTATATTTCGGGGAATCTTATATCATAGCAAATTGTTAATCCGAAATTTACACCGTCAAGATTGATCATTAAAGGGTTTTCTCCTTTAGTAATATATTTTCCTTCTTCGCATCCATAATACGAATATAAGTGCATTTTATTATATAAACCTAAGAATTTACCATTTCTGTTAAAAATCGGACAAGAATTATAGTATTGATTATCTTTTTTTAATATAAAACTTCCCCCGATTATGTTTATATTCTTTGATTTAGCCAGGGTCGAAAGGAAATTTAAGACAACACTATCTGACAGATCTTGGGCAGTATTGATAAAATTTGAACACGACCATCCGCATGTCCAAACTTCAGGAAGTACTAAAACATCTGAATCAAGTTTTCCCTTTGTGATTTCTCGGACTTTATTTATATTTGCTTCTACGTCAGCAATAACAGATGACATTTGAAGCATAGATACCTTTATTGTTTTTTGTTCCATAATTTTTGTCTTTTTGCCTCTTTGTATATTTCACCGGCAGATTCTTCCAGCTTTAGCAGTGAATTTTTTACTTCATTTATCAAGTCTTCTTCAGTTTTATTTTGTGAATATATTGGTTTTCCGTAAATATTAAGTATTCTGCATGGCCCTATTGGACAAATCATTTTATCCCATGATGGCAATTTTCTGAACGTAAAATCTTCTGAATACCAGTAAACCGGAACAATAGGAATACCTGATTCTTTTGAAAGGGTGATAGCCCCTTTTTTCACAGAATGGTATGGTCCTCTAGGTCCGTCTACCATGATAGCCACATTATCACCTTCTTTTAATCTTCCAAGCATTTTAAGTGTAGAAGAAATTGCTCCTTTATTCCCTGCAGATCCTCTACAAACTTTAAACCCCCAATTTTCGCAAACTGTTGCAACTATTTGACCGTCTAAGGAAGTACTTATTAACACATTAGTTTTTGATCGATTTGGGAGACCGTGAACCGAAAATTGATTAGCATGCCACATTACATATATGCATTGCTCTATATCTGGGTGCCCCCAATTCCTTATATAAGTAAAAAATTCTTGAATTTTTAAAATCCTATATGCAAAATTTGCAATAACAGGTATATTTTTGTTATTAATTAGTCTGACCATAATACCGATATAATAGCATAGACAAATCTAATAGATGAAAATATTAAATTTGTAAACTGAAAAAAAAAAGAACTTGACGTTAAAATATTTTTATAATACTATAATCTAGTAGATTGCCCCGGGATGTAGCGCAGCTTGGTAGCGCACCTCGCTTGGGACGAGGGGGTCGCATGTTCGAATCATGTCATCCCGACCATAAAAAAGACTTGGCTTTATGTTGAGTCTTTTTTATTTTACCCGTTGACTCTCCTCTATTTTTATAATAAATTTACTAATGAGAGATTTTACACTATTAAGAGAGGATTAGGGAATTGGATTTTATAACTTGGACAATTTGGTTTTTGAGTAAACTTGCTGATTTCGTAGGCGGTTATGGTATTGCGATTATTGTGTTAACAATTATTGTCAGACTTGCAATGTGGCATTTGAATGTAGAGCAGCAGCGTTCAATGAAAATGATGCAGACTCTTCAGCCAAAATTAAAAGCTATTCAGGATAGATATAAAAGTAATCCGCAAGTTATGCAGCAAAAGATGATGGAGTTCTATAAAGAGCATAAATTTAATCCAATGGGAGGATGCTTACCATTACTTATACAAATGCCTATATTTATTCTTTTGTATTCTGCATTGATAAGTCCTCAATTTATTCAAGTAGCTGGCAATCAACACTTTTTGTTTGTTGATAGTTTAGCAACAACTTTAAGAGCAACTGCAGGTATTTCTAATGACGGAAAACTTGGTGCTGCCCCTAATGACAAATTTATATTAGGTAATACTGCAACAATTTATCTGCCTGATCAGACTATTAGTAATGCTAAAATTACAGATCCGGCTTCGGCTTTGGAAATTAAAGGACAGCTTGTTCCTGGAGAGGATGTAGTTTTAACTTTTAGTTTAGATCATATAAAACTAAAATTCAGTGAGCTTGAAAAGGTACAAAAAGCGGATGTTACAGTTACAAACTCTAATATTCGTGAAAATGAAAAAATAACTTTTATAAGAAATGAAGATGGAACTATGTCCGCGACTGTTCCGACGGTTCCTGTAAAAAGAGCATGGCACTGGGATGTTATAGTTTTGATTGCATTATTTGCGATTACAATGTTTATTTCTCAAAAGATCATGATGGCGATGTCTAAAACTGATTCTCAAGATCCGGCTCAGGCTGCGATTCAAAAATCTATGGGAACTTTCATGCCTTTAATGATTTTGGCTACGTTTATTATAATTCCTATTCCTGCAGGTGTTTTACTTTATTTGATTACAAGTAATATTATTCAAATTATTCAAACAGTAATTATAAATAAACAAATTGATTCTGAATTGGAAAAGAAAAGAGAAGATGTTAGTGATGCAGAATTAAAAAATGCAAAGAGTGCAAATAAATAATGAAAATTTCAGAATTTGATTATTACTTACCTGAAGAATTAATCGCGCAAATGCCTGCTGACAAACGCGATAATTCACGAATGATGGTTTTGCATCGTGCAAGTCAATCTATTGAGCACAAGCACTTTTATGACATTTTAGATTATTTAGATGAAAATGATTTACTTGTTTTAAATAATACGAAAGTCATTCCCGCAAGGCTTTTTGGAAAGAAAGAAGGTACAGGAGCAAAGATTGAAGTTCTTTTGTTGAATCCTTCTGCAGAGTGTTCAAATAATTGGGAAGTGCTTATTAAACCTTCAAAAAGAATTAAAGAAGGGACAAAAATATCTGTATGTGATGATTTAAGTGTTATTCCAATAAAGAGACTAGAAGATGCAGGAGAATGGCTTGTTGAACTTCAATATAACGGTGATTTATTCGAAATTCTTCATAAAGTGGGGAATATTCCCCTTCCTCCTTATATAGAAAGAAAAATTCAATCGGAAGAAATTAGAAAATTTGACAGAGAAAGATATCAAACAGTTTATGCTAAAGATGAAGGTTCTGTTGCGGCACCGACTGCCGGATTACATTTTACAGAGGATATTCTTAAAAATCTTCAAAATAAAGGTGTAGAAATTACTTACGTAACATTAAATGTAGGTTTAGGAACTTTTAGACCTGTAAAATGTGAAAATATTTTAGATCATAAAATGCATTCTGAAACTTTTGAAATTTCTAAAGATTCTGCTGATAAAATCAATAAAGCAAAACAAAGTGGAAAAAATATAGTTGCAGTCGGAACAACTACAGTAAGAACATTAGAAACAGCTTTTCAAAAATATGGAAAAGTACAGGCCTGCAATGATAGTTCAGAACTTTTTATTTACCCTCCTTATGAATTTAAAGTTGTTGATAAGTTATTAACTAATTTTCATCTCCCGAAATCTACTCTTTTAATGCTTGTTAGTGCACTTGCCGGTAAAGATTTTATTTTTGAAAGTTATAAGAAGGCTGTAGAAAATAAATATCGATTTTTTAGCTATGGTGATTGCATGTTAATTTTATAGACTTTTTTATTTTTATCATTAAATCAAATGGAGGATATATTATTTCACAGATTTTAGTAGAATAAAATCGGGAGGTAGAGTAGTTATGTTCTCTGAAATGATTCAGAATTTATTAAATACAAGCGGTCGTGATAGTGCGATGAAAAGAGCTATGCAAATTAATAATTATGTAAATCGCGGTCAAAATGTAGACAAGAATACTGCTATTTCGAATAATTTAGACACTATTTACCCTCCAAGCGGAGATAAAGTTCAATCTTTTGAAAAAATATTGTCAAATACAACACAAACAAATTTTGGCTCTCTGCTTTTAAATCCAGAGTCTTTAAAAGTTAACGGAAATGTATATAACGAAAATAATTTTAGTGGTGAAATTAGTACCGGTTTAACAAATCCTGCATTATTAAAGGCAATACAAGAAGTTAATGATGCAAAACGAGATTATTCAGTACCTCAGCAGCTTTCAAATAATAAATCTCAGATTCTTGATATGGTAAATCGTGTTGCTCGCAAAAACGGAGTGGATGAAAAACTTGTTCAAGCAGTAATAAAGCAAGAATCAGGTTTTAATCCAAATGCAAAATCTAAAGCAGGGGCTATGGGATTGATGCAATTAATGCCGGCTACTGCAAAAAAATTAGGAGTTAAAGACCCTTATAATGCGGCTCAAAATGTTGAAGGCGGGGTAAAATATTTAAAATCGATGTTAAATAAGTATAATGGCAATGTAATTTTAGCTTTGGCTGCTTATAATGCCGGACCTTCTGCTGTTGATAAATATGATGGAGTCCCTCCGTATAAAGAAACTCAAAATTATGTAAAAAATATTTTAGCTAATTATTTATAATTTGTAAAAACCTTTTTCATAAATAAATGTTATGTTATAATTATTGTGAAAGAGGAAATGATGAAAAAAACTTTAATTAAATATCCGTATTTAACTCAAGATGTTGAAGTTTATGAGAATGATAACGGTCATAAAATTGTTTTGGCACATAAAGAAGGAAATATGGTAAATGTTTCTTCTTGGGTAAAAACGGGGTCAATAAATGAAGATGACAAAAACAATGGCATATCGCATTTTTTAGAACATCTTATGTTTAAGGGTACAAATGCTCATAAAGTCGGTGAATTTGATAAAATTCTTGAATCCAAAGGTGGTATTGTCAATGCTGCAACTTGGAAGGATTATACATTTTATTATGTAACTATACCAAAAGGTCCGGATAATAAATATTTTAATATGGCAATTGATTTGCATGCTGATATGATGATGGACCCTATTTTCCCTTCTGAAGAATTAGGAGCTCCATTTGATATTGGGGATTCAAAAGTTACTGATAAAAGAGAGCGTCATGTTGTTATTGAAGAAATAAGAATGCGTCAGGATCAGCCTTGGACTAAAGTTTATAATATATGTAATCATAATATGTATACAAATCATCCATATAAGCGTGATGTTATTGGTACTCCTGAAATCATTTCTAAAGTTACAAGAGAAGATGTAGATAATTATTACAGAAAATTTTATACTCCAAAAAATATTACAACAATAGTTGTTGGAGATTTTAACCATGAAGATGTTTTAAATAAGATTGTTGAGAAGTTTACTTTCCCAAATCGTAAAGAATTCAAATCCGTAGAATATGAGATTGATTCGCCGGTAACATCAACAAAATATATAGAAACAAAATCTAATGTCCAAACTTCATATGCTATGTTTGGTTGGTTAGGACCTAGGGCAAAGGATTTGAAAGCTTCTATATGTCTTGATTTAATAAGTATAATTTTTGGAGATGGACAAAGTTCCAGATTGCAACAAGAATTAATTGAAAAGTCCAACGAGGGAATTTTTAATGTTGTAGGTACTGAGCATTACCAATTTAAAGATGGAACAAATTTCTTTATTCAGGCTAATTTTAAACCTGATTCAAAAGAAAAAGCTTTAGAATTAATAAAAAAAGAATTATCTGATTTATTAGAAAGAAAAATAAGCGGAGAGGAACTTTTAAAAGCTAAAAAGCGCATAAAATCGCGTTTTGCAAATGAAGCGGAGACTGTTTCTGAGATTGGTGAAAATATTGGATATTATGAAACCGTTTGCGGTGGAATAAAACTTATTGAAGATTATTTAAATATTTTAGAAAATATCACAGTTGAAGATTTAAATGATGTTATAAAAAAATATTTATTAATAAACAATGCGGTAATATCTGTTTTAGAACCGGAGAAATGATTATTGTCAGAATATAGTGAAAAGCTTGAATTTATCAGACAAAAATGCTTAAAATGTAAAAAATGTAGTCTTTGTGCTTCAAGAACGAATGTTGTTTTTTCTGCAGGGGTTCCTAATTCGAAAATTATGCTTATTGGTGAAGCCCCAGGGTATTACGAAGATATGCAAGGAGAACCTTTTGTCGGTAAAGCAGGTCAATTGTTAGATAAAATTTTAGGTTGTGTAGGTTTTTCAAGAAAAGAAAATATTTATATTTGTAATACTTTAAAATGCCGTCCTCCAGAAAATCGTGATCCGTTACCTGAGGAAAAATTTGCGTGTAAAGAATTTTTAGACGCCCAAGTTGAAATTTTACAGCCTCGTATAATTCTTTTGTGCGGTCGTGTTGCAGTAAACTCTTTTATGGATACAAAATTGGGGATTACAAAACTAAGAGGAAAATGGTATGAAGGACCAAATTTTTCAAAAATGATGCCTATTTTTCACCCTTCTTATCTTTTGAGGAATGATTCTAAAGAAAAAGGATCTCCCAAATGGTTGATGTGGCAGGATATAAAAGAAGTTCGCAGAGTATACGATCAATTATCTTAGCTAGTACTAGCGCAAAAAAAAAAATTGTTCGTTTTTATATTGAAATATGCGATTACCAAAAGTAAATTTTTCATATAATCTTTCAAAAGGATCTGTTGTTGACAGATTAAAAAAGACAGAATTACTCAATGCTGATATATTCAACAACATTCTCGGCTTATATAAAGATACAGATACAGTTTCGTTGCGTCAAATAGAAAAAGTTTATAAACAATCATTACCTGAAAAGATAGATTTAAAAATTAAGAAACTTTCTCAGGATGAAAAAGAATATTCAGGTGGTTTATTTTCATCTTTTTTTAATGATTTGCAAGTTAGTTCATATCGAATATCTTTACCCGTTGAAAATAATTTGTTTAATATTATCGATATTCCAATTTTAATGCATGAAAGTACGCATTTATTAGATCATGCCCTTAATCCGAAAATTAACAAAAATTTAGAAAAAACATTTATCTATAGAGGATTAGAAGATGATGCAGTAGATTTTTATTCAAGTCATTTGTATAATCCTACTTGTTTTGATTTTATTTCTGAAGCTAAATTTATAAACTTTAAAAAGCAACTTCGTAATTTTTTATCAGAGTTTTTACCAAAAGATCAAATAGTAATGCTTAACAATTTTAGACAATCCTTATCTATGGAAGTTCATGCATACCATGAAGAAGATAAATATATGTCTCTTTTATGTAAGAAAAAGGATTTAAAAAAAATCTACAATCCTTTGGTCTTAATTGAAAGAGCAATGTTTAATTTAAAGATAAATTTACTTAATAATTCCTTAAAAAATATCATAGAACGTGAACGAAATATATAAAAGAAAAAGACTCCGTTTCCGGAGTCTTTTTCTTTTAAAGATGTTTTTGCAATTACTTAAGTAATGCACCAACTGCTTTATAAACATCCATTCTTGTTGCGGCATCTTTTTGAGCTTGAGCGTACAATTCTTCAGCAGCTTCAGGATTAGTTTTAAGTAATGACTTATAACGTCCTTCAGATCTGATAAATTCTTGATAATCAGCTTTTGGCTCTTTAGCATCCCAAGTAAATGGAACTTCAGCTTCAGGATTGTATCTGAATAGTGGGAAGTATCCTGCTTCAACGGCACGTTTTTGTTCAGTTTGAGTTTTACTCATATCAATACCGTGAGCGATACAAGGAGCATAAGCAAAGATTATTGAAGGTCCGTTATATGCTTCAGCTTCTTGGAATGCTTTAAGAGTTTGAGCTCTATCTGCACCCAATGCAACTGATGCAACATAAACATAACCGTAAGACATACTCATCAATGCCATGTTCTTCTTGTATGTTCTCTTACCGCCTGTAGCGAATTTTGCAACCGCACCTGTTGGAGTTGATTTAGAAGCCTGACCGCCTGTATTTGAATATACTTCTGTATCAAGAACAAGGATGTTTACATTCTTGTTCTGAGCAAGAACGTGGTCAATACCGCCGTAACCGATATCATTAGCCCATCCGTCACCACCGATAATCCAAACTGATTTATCAGTGAAGTAATCTTGCAATTCCTGAATTTTCTTGCAAGTCGGACACATATCATTAGAATGTTTAGCCAAAACTTCTTTGACTTTATTTTGAGCTTCAACAGCTTCAGGAGTTTTTGAATTATCCCAATAAGCCATAGCACCTTCTAATGCTTCTTTTACATCAGCTTTAGCATTTGGATTTGATAAAACTTTTTCAACATTTTCTTTTAAAAGTTCTCTATTTGAATCAACAGCAAGTCTCATACCAAAACCAAATTCAGCGTTATCTTCAAATAATGAATTAGCCCAAGCCGGACCTCTGCCTTCCTTAGTCTTAGTATAAGGAATTGTAGGGAATGTACCTGAGTAAATTGAAGAACAACCTGTTGCGTTAGCAACGATTGTATTTTCTCCAAACAATTGAGAAACCAATTTAACGTAAGGAGTTTCACCACAACCTGCACAAGCACCTGAGAATTCAAATAATGGTTTTCTTAGCATTGCACCTTTGATTGTTTTTGTTGTGTTTTTACCCATAACATTATCAGGTAATTCATCAAAGAATTTTTCATTAACTACTTCGCCTGCGGCTTCTTCAGCTTCAATAGTTGACCATCTGAAAGCTTGTTTTTCAGGAGCCATTTTCATTGTAGGACATTGGTCTACACAAACACCGCAACCTGTACAATCTTTGCAGTATACCTGAACTTTAAATTTTTCATCAGCTAATGCAGGTCTTGCGGCAACAGTTTTGAATGATTTAGGAGCATTTGCCAAATCTTTTGCTTCAATAAGTTTTGTTCTTACAGCAGCATGCGGACAAGCAGATGCACAAACTCCACACTGTAAGCAGTTTTCTGGAACCCATTGAGGAACACGTGGAGCAATACCACGTTTCTCTAATTTTGCTGTACCTGTAGGAATTACACCATCAACGCTCATTGCTGAAACAGGGATATCATCTCCCTTTTGTCTCATTGAAGGTTCAATGATTTTCTTTGCAAATTCATCAGCATCTTTTGAAATCATTTCAACGTGATCTGCGTGAGCAACACCGTCTAAAGAAGCAGGAATAACAACTTCTTCAGTTGCATTAATAGCTGCATCAATTAATGCTAAGTTCATATTAACAACGTCATCACCTTTTTTCTTAAAGGTTTTCTTAGTCATTTCTTTCATACCTTCATAAGCTTGTTCAAACGGAATAATTCCTGAAACTTTGAAGTATGCAACCATCATAACTGTATTAGCACCCTTACCACGTAAGCCTGGTTGTTCGTGAATAAGTTTTTCAGCATCAACATTATAGAATTTAATCTTCTTATTGATAATAGTTTCCTGCATATCTCTTGTTAAGTGAGAGAAAGCTTCTTCCTTACTCCATGGAGAATTCAATAAGAATGTACCGCCTTCTTTAATACCTTTAAGTAAGTCATATCTGCCAACATAAGCATGAGCAGAACATGATACAAAATCAGGTGCAGTGATTAAATAAGTTGATTTAATCGGTTTATCACCAAATCTTAAGTGAGAAACAGTTACACCAAATGATTTTTTAGAGTCATAAGCAAAGTATGCTTGAGCATCTTTATCTGTATATTGACCGATAATTTTAATTGAGTTTTTGTTAGCACCAACTGTACCATCTGAACCCAATCCCCAGAACATGCAGTTTGTAGTTCCTTCAGGTTCTGTTACGATATGTTCTTCAATTGGTAAAGATTTGTGAGTTACATCATCATTTATACCAACTGTGAAGCCATGGAAACCTTCTTTTTCAGAATGTTTGTAAATAGCAAGCACCATTGAAGGAGTGAATTCTTTAGAAGCTAAACCGTAACGTCCGCCAATAACTCTGATACCCTTACCTTCTAATGCTGCAACAACATCTAAGAATAACGGTTCACCAATTGAACCTGGTTCTTTAGTTCTATCCATTGCGACAACTCTTTTAACAGTTGAAGGTAAAGCTGCCTTAAATCTTTCAACATCAAACGGTCTGTATAATCTAACTTTAACTAAACCATATTTAGTTCCACGAGTAGAGTTCAAATATTCGATTGTTTCTTCTATAGTTTCACAACCTGAACCCATAGCAACGATAACGTCAGTAGCGTCAGGTGCACCAACATAATCAAATGGATGATATTGACGACCTGTTACTTTCGCAACTTTATCCATATATTCCTGTACAATTTCAGGAACAGCTTCATAATATTTGTTAGAAGTTTCACGACCTTGGAAGTAAACGTCTCCGTTTTGAGCACCGACTTTTGAAACAGGTGCTTCAGGTCTTAATGCACGTTGACGGAATTCTTCAATATATTTAGGTTCAACGAGTGAAGCAATATCTTCATAAGAAATTTCTTCAATTTTGTGTACTTCGTGAGAAGTTCTAAATCCGTCAAAGAATTGTAAGAAAGGAACTTTAGCTTTATATGTAGCTAAATGTGCAACTAGTGCCAAATCCATTTCTTCTTGAACGCTGTTTGCTGATAACATTGCATAACCTGTGTTTCTGCAAGCCATAACATCAGTGTGATCTCCAAAGATTGCCAATGATTGAGCTGCTAACGCACGAGCTGCAACGTGAATAACGTGAGGTAACATTTCCCCTGCAACTTTATGCATAACAGGTATCATTAATAACAAACCTTGAGATGCGGTATATGTAGAAGTTAAAGCACCTGCTGCCAAAGAACCATGTACAGCACCTGCTGCACCCGCTTCTGATTGCATTTCGGCAACTTTTACTTCTTTGCCCCAGATATTTTTTTTGTGTTGAGATGCCCATTCATCAATCCATTCACCCATTGTAGATGAAGGTGTGATAGGGTAGATTGCTGATACTTCGCTTAATGCATACGCAACGTGTGCTGCAGCGTAGTTACCATCAACTGTGATAGTTTTAGCCATAATATTATTAACCTCCTTATTTTTACTGCTTAATATCCACAACTTATTATTATGATAATACAAACATAGAATTTAAACAAAATTTTTGAAGTGTAAATAATTGTAAAGTATAAGTCAAATTTATATATATTTTGTTTTATAAATTGTAGAAAGGTTATATTTATGTTAATTCAATTCAATTCAACCCCTTTGTATTCTCACAATTTGCAATCTTCAAACAAAGTTTGCTCGAAACCTATTTATAAAAATTTATCTCAACTATCTGTAGATACTGTTTCTTTTGGAATTGGAGAAAAGCAACTTGATAAAACTGCTTTAACCATTAGAAATGAATTGGCAAAAAAAGTTGTTAAAGAAGCAAAAGAGGATGCTCAAGAATTAAAATTTATATTAAATAAATTTTTAAGACCATATTTTTCAACTCAAAAACATCCTAATAATTTGATAAGAGTTACAAACGGAGAAATAAAGACTCGAATAAAAGGAGAAGACTCTTTGCGTAAAAAAGTTACCCCGCGTATGATTAATACTAAATACGGGGTCAAAAATGTCGGAGATTTAATAGGAGCGCGAATTGTATTGCGCGATTCTTCTGCAGGATCAGTAGACGCTGTGTTATTTTCGATTGCAAATGCTGTTAAGCAGGGTGCTCTTCGTATAGTTGAAATAGAAAAATATAACCCTGTACAAGGTAAAATTCCTGTAAAAAATATCAAAAAATTAGGTTATGGAACAAACAATGGTTTAAATATATTGGAAAATGTTTCTGGAGTTACATCACAAGTCGGGACTCAAAAATCAGGTTATCCGGCAATTCATATAACTGTTAAAACAAAGCATGGTTATAAAGCCGAGATACAAATTATGGATGAAAATGTTGAAGACCTTAAACACGTTGAGGACATTTGCTATAAAATAAGATGTAATAAAGGTGTACCTTCAAAATATAAAAATGTTGAAGCAGACATATTACCGTCATTTAATGATATAAAATCTAAGGGATTGGAAGATTCTTATATGGATTATGTAAAAGATTCTTACCTTACTGCATTTCGTTCTCAGGCAAAAGAATTTAAATCAAAAATTAAACCAAAATTTTTGCAAATCCCGTATTTTTTACCTCCAAAATTGGATTTTAATTATATTGCAAAAAAAATGCAGGAATGTAATTAAATCTATTTATTCACTTTTATTATTGCAGTATTTTCAATGTGATATGTGTGGCAAAACATATCAAATGGTTGTATAGATTCGATGATACATCCTTTTTGTTTTAGATATTTTAAGTCTCGAGCTAAAGTTGCAGGATTACAAGAAACATATATAATTGTATCTTTGCATAGTCTGTATGCTTCGTTTAAAGATCTAATACTACATCCTTTTCTTGGTGGATCAATTATAACAACATCAAATAATCTTTTTTCATTGGAAAAATATTCTCCTGCATCTCCACAGTGTATTTCTATATTGTCGATTTTATTTAACTCGACGGATTTTTTAGCAAGTTCAACAGAATTATTGTTTTCTTCTATAGTTACGACTTTTTCTGCAACATCACTAATACATATCCCAAATGCGCTTATTCCTGCATATGCATCGAGCACTAAAGGTTCTTTGAAATTATTTTTAATATAATCTTTTACATATTTAAAAATATTTTCTGCACTTCTTGGATTTACTTGAAAAAATGTTTCTGCGCTTATTAAAAATTTTTTACCGTTTATGTATTCTTCTATATGTTTGTTTCCAACAATAAATACTGTTTTGTTCCCGAGTATTATATTCGATTTTTTATTATTAAGATTTATGCATACTCCTGATACTTCTTCAAAATTTTCGTATATAGCTTTCGCAAAATTTTCCAAATTTTGGGAAATTTTATTATTATTTACTACTAAACAGACTAAATTTTTATTGTTTATTGAAGAACTTCTAATGACAATGTGTCTGAGATCTCCGGAATGCTTTTGTTCGATATACCCGTGAATATTAAATTTGGGGGCATTTTCTCTTATAAACTCTATAATTTCATCGCATATTTTGGGCTGTATTGGGCAGTATTTAATATTTAAAAGCTCATGTGAAGATTGTTTATAATAACCGGCCAAAATTCTTTTAGAATTCTTTGTTTCGGACACAGGATATTGGATTTTTCTTCTGTAATTTTTGATTTGCGGGCTTGGAATAGGAGAAGGTATTTCAATATCTATACCACCTATGTTATGAATAGTCTCTTTTACGATTTGTCTTTTAATTTCAAGTTGATAATTGTAATCTATATGTTGAAATTGGCATGCTCCACAAACTTTTTGCATTGGACAAAAAGGTACTGTTCTGTGTACAGAAGGTTCTAAAATTTCTGTTATAAAACCGTGCCCAAAGTTTTTGTTTAATTTTGAAATTTTGATTTTCAATCTGTCATTAGGACATGAATTTTCAACGAAAATAACAAAACCGTTTACTCTGCAAATACCCAGTCCTAAATTTGAAATTTTTTCTATTGTTACTTCAAATTCTTCGCCGATTTTCATATTTAAATTTTATCATAAATATTTATATTTTACATTTATTAGATAGTGTGCTAATATGTGTCATATATATAATTTTTGAGGGCTGTGTATGAAAAAGTTTATTATAACTTTATTATTGTTAATCCCATTTGCTTCAGGATGTACAACTATCGATACTCAATTAACTATAAATAACGATAAATCTGCTCAACTTGAAACAAGATTGTCATATAAAGGGGATTTAAATAATAAAAATAGTGATTATGCTGGTTTAATCAGAAATAATTACAAGGGATTTATAGATAATACATACATAACAGATGAAGTTACATCAAGAGAAAATTCTGTTATTACTGCAAAAAAGACAGTTAAAAATATAAAATACGAAGATATTGATATGACTTCTTTGGGATTTGTTTCAAACAATCCTTCCAAAAAATTTGTAGAGCTAAAACAAAATTTTTTTGTAACATCTTTCAATATTGATATTGTGTATAATTATCCCAAAGTATTAGAAGCATTAAAAAAATCCGAAGAAAAAAAAGCTTTAGCTTCTCAAAAAATTATGACCCCTGAGTATCTTCAAAATTATGAACAGTTTCAGCAATTGGAAGAACAAGGGAAAGCTGATTTTGTTGCGAATTTTGAACATAATTCTATTTCAGAGGAAGAGGTTTCTCATGCCGGAAATAATGAGTCTAATGAGGATGTAGAATTAAATTTTGCAGTAAAACTTCCTTCTTTTGCTTCTTATAATAATGCAGATAAAGTAAAAGATAATGTTTATATTTGGGAAATAAGAAAAATGGGCCCAACTGTAATTAGGCTTCAATACGTAATTTATAGCAGTTACGCAATTACATTTATTCTTCTTGCGGGTTTAGCATTGCTAATTTATATTGCAAAACGCCTTTATAAGCATGAAAACTTAAAACGTATTGGAAAATAATTATTAAAATCTTATAGTATGAATTTGTATAAAAAAAGAACCGTTTACAGGTTCTTTTTTTATGGTGGGCGTTATAAGACTCGAACTTATGACCCTCTCCTTGTAAGGGAGACGCTCTACCAACTGAGCTAAACGCCCTTGCACTATTTACTTTCGGTCAAGTGATTTAAGCATTCACTTTAGCAAGATTATACTAACAAGAACATTTTTTTATGTCAAGACCTTGTTGAAACTTTTTTAAATATTTTTCGTCTTTGTTTTTAGTAAGAGTGGAGGAAGTAATGATTACAGAGTATGAGAAACTTGATATTAATGAAGAAGATGATATTAAAACTTTTAGTAATATTGTTGTTGAAGATGATATTTTACAGTGTTATTTGAAAGAAATTGGACACACAAAATTATTAAAACCGGAACAAGAAAAAGAACTTGGAAAACTTATAAAAGAACAAAAAGATAACAGTGCAATAAAAAAACTTGTTCAAGCAAATTTAAGACTTGTAGTAAGTATTGCAAAACGTTATACTGGGCGCGGAATATTATTTATGGATTTATTGCAGGAGGGTTCAATTGGTCTTATGAGGGCAGCAGAAAAGTTTGATTATTCAAAAAATTTTAAATTTTCGACATATGCAACTTGGTGGATTAAACAGGCAATTGTAAGGGCTATAGCAAATAATTCAAAAACGATACGAATTCCTGTTCATATGATAGATAAGATCCGAAAATATAAGGGGGCAGTTGAGTATTTATCTGAAAAACTTGATAAAGATCCTACTGATGCCCAAGTTGCTGACTATTTGAACTTACCAGAAAAACAAGTTCTTAAAATCAAGCATTCTATTATTCATGAACCTTTAAGTCTTGAAACAGCTGTTACTGATGATTTATGCCTTTCTGATTTTATTGAAGATAAGTCGTGTTATTCTCCTGAAGAACAAGCAAAGCATGATTTTTTAAATGATTCAATTCAAGAATTGCTCTGTGTTTTGTCTGATAAAGAAAAACAAGTGATTTCAATGCGTTTTGGCATAAATTCAGAAGCCCCAAAAACTCTTCTTGAAGTAGGTAATGCTATCGGGTATTCAAAAGAAAGAATAAGACAAATAGAGTCCGAAGCTTTGAAAAAAATGCGCCATAACAAGTATACACGGCATTTCAAGGACTATATAGAAAATATTTAGTTTATTGCTTGCAAAAACTTGACTCGTACTACCGCGGCTACCTCAGTTCGTACATGAAACGTGACGTCAACAGGCGCGCCGCGCCGTGCTTCAAGGCGGTTAGCGTAAAGTAATTATTTTGGATACCCTTGAAAAATAAAAAAAAATTGTTATAATTAGATTTAATGAAGCATATATTTTTATTTATTATTATATTTGCCCTATCATGCATATTGCCTGTAAAAGCTGAAGAGCTACCTGATATACAGCTTGATATGCGTCTTTATGACGGAGTAGAAGTACCTGCAGGAGTTGTCATTTCAGCAATAAATATGCAGGAAATATCGACAGAAACTTGTCCTGAGGGATTTAAAGTTAAATTATTGGCGTCCAATGATTTATTTATTGAAGAAACAAAGGTAATTCCTGAAAGTACGGCTTTTTATGGTTATATAGAGAAAATTAATGAACCGATAGTTGGAACAAATGCTTCAATGAAGGTAAAAATTACCAAAATGGTTTATTCAGATGGGTTTGAGATTCCGATTGTAGGGTATATTTATACGTCAAATTCCAATTTGATAGGCGGTGAATTAACTCAACCTTCGGAATGGGTTAAAAAGCCTCATTATCAGGACAAATTCCAAAAAACAGCTTGGAATTATAGAGGTCCGACATTGCAAATAAGACCTGGAGGGAAGCGCTCTATGGGTAGGCACATTCGCGTTCCTGCAGGAGATAGAGTGCTGATAATTTTAACTGCACCTTTGACTGTCACTCATATTGTTTCAGAATAGTTCTTAATGAATTGACAAAATATAATAAAGAGTTAAAATTTATAATAAATGGATGTTATATACTCATGGAGGTTGAGTAAAAATGAAAAAAATATTATTTTCACTTTTAATTGTTTTTTGTGGATTAAGTGCTTTTTCAGCTCAAAATTTCAGCTATACTACAGAAAATACTCAAGAAGTGGATAATTATAAAATAAACGAAACTACTTTAAAAGGGCGTGTTGTTACTGTTCCTGCCGGAGAAGAATTTCGCGGGATTTTCATGGCTCCTATAAGTTCTGAAACAGCTTATGCTGGTCAACAGGTTACTTTGGCACTTCATTCCGATTTTTATTATAACGGAAAAGAGATTGCACCTGCGGGAAGTTCTGTTGTCGGGACTGTAATAGAAGTTTGTAAAGCTAGACATGGTACTCTGAATGGGAAGTTAACTTTAAGATTTACTCATATTGTTACCCCTAACGGGCTTGATATTCCTATATCTGCAGTCATTAAAACAGATGATAATACTGGTACTTTGGTAGGGGGTACTAAGACAGATGTTGTAAAAGAATATGCAAAAGATTTAGCTATAGGAGCAGGTGCAGGCGCATTGGTAGGGACTATAGCCGGTCCGTTGGCAGGCGGCAGTGTTGGTAGGGGAGCTGCTATGATGACGGCTGTCGGTGCTGGTGGCGGGTTAATAAAATCAGTATGGGATAAAGGCAGTGATGTACAAATTCCTGTCAGCGCTTCTGTTGAACTCGTTTTACTCCAACCTATTACTGTCAATCCGTCAAGTGCTCAAAATAAGTAAATCGGGGAATAATTTTATTTGTTTGTTAAAATAAAATTATACTTGTATAAGAATTATTATTGTAATTAGGGAATGAAATGTCATTATTAGGAAAATATACTGAAAATACTAAAACTAGAGTTAATAAAAAATATTATTCAAATGAGCCGGAATATAGAATGCCCGCTGTAACAAGGGAGACTAATGATGGGTCTATATCTTTAAAAAAAGGTATTACTATCTCGTCTATTCTTCATCCAGCAACTCTTGTTATTGTTTGGCTTTTGGTTATTATTTTGGCGCTGTTTAATATTGATTTATTTAAGTTCTCTAGACCAAAACCAAAAGTTAATGATATAGAATTTGTACTTGTAGATCATGAGGATAAACCTAGGGATCCAAATACAAAAAACAGGGCTGATATGAATTCACGCTCAGGTGGAATTAATAATCCTAAATTACCTGTATCAATGCCAGCATCCCAATCACAACCGAGTGCGAAACCAGCAGGCGGAGGTGCTCCAAAAGTAGCTCAAAAAGCTCCTGCAAATAAAATTATGCAAGCATTGACACCTAAAAAGCAAACCCCGTCAAAAACATCATCGCAAACTACTACACAAAAGAATATAAAGCCTTCTCCAAGTGTTAGTCAGGCTATACCGAATAAGACTTCTGCTCGCCCTCAACCGCCGACTGCACGCCCTTCGATGCGTCCTCCAATGTCGACACCAAAGGTCGTTCAGAGACCTTCTGCTTCTCCGTTTAAAATACCTGTTCCTTCTGGGGGAACAACTTCAGGTCAATATGCAACAGGTCCTATAAGCGGATCCGGAACTTCTAAAACCGGAGGTTCGTCAGGAAGTGGAAATTATTCGCCAAATCCTTCTTTAGCGCCTATCGGCACCGGTTCTGGTACTCGTACGGCATCAAGAGGCACAGGTTCTTCCGGTTCAGGTAGTGGTCACGGAGCAGGAGGAAGAAGTGGTTCTGGTGGTGGCAACCCCGGTGGCGGCGGAGGACGTCCTGGTATTGATGCTATAAAGGAACCAGACTTTGGTCCTTATATGAGAGAATTACAGCGTCGTATTAAAATGAACTGGGATCCTCCTAAAGGTAATGAAAGTAAACGTGTTGTTTTATTATTCAAAATTGCTAAAGACGGAAGATTGTTGTCTTGCAGTGTATTAAAATCATCAGGACTCCAAAATGCTGATAAAGCAGCTTTAAATGCCGTTCATTTAGCTGCTCCGTTCAGACCGCTTCCGCCTGAATACAAGGGAGCAAATATTGATATCCAATTTACGTTTGATTATAACGTATTTGGAGCTACTAAATATTAGAGTTATTACAAAAGAAAATGAGGATAAAAAATTATGGAATTGTTATTAGAATCTATTAAAATGGACTGGCCGGTATTACTACCGATTTTTGTATGTTCAATTTTAGTTTTAGGAGTAGTAATTAGCAAATGGTCGTTTTTCAAAAAAAATCAGCGTGATATAGCTGTTTACATGAGAGAATTGAATAGAGAACTTCAAAACAATGATCTCCGTGCCGCTCAGGATACTGCTATGAATTGCGGAGGAGTAATAGGAGAAGTTATTGAAGAAGCTGTTAGAATTTTTTCTGAACAAAAGCAAGGTTTCTCAAGATCATTTGATATTTCTGCTGCACTGGCTACAAGAAAATTAGAAAGCCATTTAACAATTTTAGGTACTATCGGTGGTGTAGCTCCATTCTTAGGTTTATTTGGTACTGTTGTTCGTATTCTTTTAACATTTAATATTTTGGCAGATGCAGGAAATCAGGCTGCTACTGTAGCTTCAGGCATAGGCTCTGCTTTAATTGCTACAGCTTTCGGTTTGGGGGTTGCTATTGTTGCAGTTATTTTCTTTAACTCTTTCCAATCTATCGTCAAACATTACGAAGATGATTTCCAATTAATTAAGTTATTATTCTTGAGTTTTGTTGATTCAGAAGGGGAAACTTCTTCTTATTCTTCATCAGCAAAAATTAATTTGAAATAGGTATATGGACATGGCATTTGGCAATAATAAAGAAAATAAAATATTTTCAGAAATTAACATAACTCCGTTAACAGATATTTTTCTGGTTCTGTTGATTATAATGATGGTTGTAGCTCCATCTTTCCAATCTCAGGATATGAATGTTGATGTTCCGGAAGTTAATAACGGAGTAAATATTGAAGAATCCAAAGTTACTGTTGCTGTTACTCATGATGGGGCAATGTATGTTAATGGTGAACCTATACAAGCTTCTGCCTTGACTGATAAATTAATTGCATTGAAAGATGATAACGAAAAACAAGAGGTTATTGTTAAAGCAGATAAAAATATAAAAAGTTCTACTATTATGGATATAATGGATTCTGCTCAGAATGCAGAATATAAAAAACTGATTGTCGCCGGTGAACCTTTGAATAAAAAGGAACAAAAACAATTAGAGCAAGATGCTCGTGAATCTGTTAATTTACCAACGGAGGAAGAATAATGAGAAAAACTTTTAATGAAATAAATATAACTCCGTTAACGGATATTTTTCTGGTTCTGTTGATTATAATGATGGTTGTTGCTCCATTACTTGATCAACAAGGTATAAGTTTGACTGTACCTGAAAATGTCGAATCCGAAAAAATTGATAAAGATCCTCAAATTCTTACTGTTTATGTAACTAAAAGTAATAAATATTTTATAAATAATGAGGAAATTGCTCCTGATTTATTGGGCACGACACTAAGTAACGAAATAAAAAATTATCCGGACGGAATGCTTATAAAAACAGATGGGGAATCTACTCATGGAGCTGTTGTTACTTTAATGGATAAAGCAAGATATGCAGGGGTAAAAGCTATTTCAATAGATAAGATTTAGTCTACGTTTACAGGTTCTCGCATAATTTTTTCAATTGCTTCACGGGCAGTGAATACTAATGCTTCCGGAATATTATCTATTACTGTTAATTGTCTTAGAACATCAACTACTCGTTTGAATGCTCTGACTATATCTCCTTCCCCAATATCCATTGTTTCAGTAACAGTCTCCCACTCTGCTCCTTCAACCCATAATTCTATCATAGAGCTGAAATAAGGATTAATGTATAAAGGGGTATCTATGTCATGACAATTTTGTACTTTTTCAATTTTTCGTTTAATGTTTCTAATTTTATTCAATGTTTTTCTTACTTCTTCCGAAAATGGAACATATGGTACTTCAATTCGAATATCTTCAGTCGTAATCGCACAAATTATAGCTGAAAGTTGTGCAGGAGTGAGGTTTTCCAATAATCCTGAATGAATAATTTCACAAAGATAAAGTTCATTTTCTGTACGAAGCTGAGAAGTAATCTTTCCTTTTTCTGTCGGGTAATTATTTGATAGATAACCGTATTCTTCGAGAACTGCTCGGTGCGCTAAAAATTTATTCCAATATATATCTTTTTGTTTTTCTATTTCTTTTTCAAGTTTTTTACGTTTTGATTCGTAACGTGCTCGAACTTCAAGTGCTTTAGAGTGTTTTTTATACATATTGCATTGATTACATAAGAAACTTTGCATTTTTTGTAAATCTTTTTTATTTTGTTCTCCAAAAGCAAGAATTTCTGCAGATAATCCTCTGTGTTTGGATTTTTCTTGTTGTTTAATTTTTTTGAATGTTTTGCGGTTTTGAACATAAATAAATCGTATTTTATCAAATTCTTTAATATCTTCGTCTGTAAGCTTATTTGGACATACAAATTTTCTTTCTTCAATTTGTTTGTCAAATTCTTCAATTTGGGCTAAAAGAGGTTTAAACCTATAATCAGAAGAATAATATCCAAAGCTTTTCAAAATCAATTCTTTTGATTCATCTAAAGAAAATCTTTGCAAAAGGTTTAATACCATAGAATAACTTGGAGAAAATTTACTTTCAAGAGGGTTAGAATTGCTCAGCACAAGTTCTGCCACTTCCTCAGGAGATTGGAATGATGTTCCTACAACAGTAACATAGCCAACTTCATCCATTCCGCGTCTGCCTGCTCGTCCGGACATTTGAAGAAATTCATTCGCCGTAAGCATTCTATGACCTGAATCTGTTCGTTTGCTAACAGAACTTATAATTGTAGATCGTGCAGGCATGTTTATTCCTGCAGCTAAAGTTTCTGTTGCAAATACAACTTTAATAAGTCCTTTTTGAAATAATTTTTCAACGAGATTTTTCCATGCAGGTAAAAGTCCCGCATGGTGAGAAGCTACACCTTGGACTAAATATTCGATGTTTTTATTTCCGTAAAGATGGGGATTTTGTGAAATAAATTCATCTATAAATTCTTTTATTTCTTCTTGTTCTTTGCGTGTATTCAATTCTAAACCTGAACATTTTTCCATTTGTTCATCACATTTTTTTCGAGAAAAAGTAAAGTATATTGCAGGAAGCATATCTTGTTGTGCAAGGTTTGAAATGATTTGTCTCACATAAGATTTTTTATTTTTATCACGTTTTCCTTTAGACCATTGCGGGCGCTCAGGTTTGATTTTATTGTTTAATTGCCCTGAAGGCGTAAATAAAGGTAATAATTTATATGGTTGCGAAGAATCAAAATAGTAAAATTTTAATGGTACAGGACGAAAATCAGTATTAACAAGTTTTGTTTTAGAATGCACAGTGTTAATCCAATCTGTTAATTCCTGGCAATTGGCAACGGTTGCAGAAAGAGCAATAATTTGAATATTCGTAGGACAGTAAATGATACTTTCTTCCCAAACAGTCCCCCTTTGTTCGTCATTCATGTAGTGAACTTCATCTAACACAACATATCTTACATTTTTTAAATTATCTGCAACTGCACCAAAATTTGTGCCGTAGAGCATATTACGAAAAACTTCTGTTGTCATAATAACAATTTGGGCATTACGATTAATAGTTGTATCTCCGGTTAAAAGTCCTACTTTATCCTGTCCGTATTCTTCACAAAAATCATAAAATTTTTGGTTTGAAAGAGCTTTTAAAGGAGTAGTGTAAAAAATTCTTACATTTTCTTTTAAAGCATTGTGAACTGCATGCTGTGCAATTACAGTTTTTCCGGCTCCTGTAGGTGCACAAACAACAACGCTTTCCCCGTTGTCAATAATTTCGCAAGCTTCTTTTTGAAAATCATCTAATTCAAAAGGAAATTCCATAATTTCTTTTTCTATACTCATATACAAATTATAGCATAGAACAATAAAATATTGTAGTTTTTACAAAAAAAAACAGGTTTTAAACCTGTTTTTAAATTTTATCAAAACCTGTGTATTTTCTTAAAACTTCAGGAATTATTATTGTGCCGTCCGCTTGCTGGAAGTTTTCTATAATTGCGGCAAATGTTCTACCTACTGCAAGCCCTGAACCGTTAATTGTGTGTACAAACTTTGTTTTCCCTGTTGCTTTTTCTTTGTAACGAATGTTTGCGCGTCTTGCTTGATAGTCTCCGTAATTTGAACAACTTGAGATTTCTTTATAAGTATTGTAAGAAGGCAACCATACTTCTAAATCCCAACATTTATTTGCACTAAATCCTATATCTGCAGTACAAAGAGCGACTTTTCTATATGGTAAACCTAATAACTGCAACATTCTTTCTCCATCTGCAGTAAGCTTAGCATGTTCTTCTGGGGAAGATTCAGGAGTAGTATATTTAACCATTTCAACTTTATTAAATTGATGAACTCTGATCAATCCTCTTGTATCTTTACCTGCGGATCCTGCTTCACGTCTGAAACATGGAGTGTATGCAGTCATATACATTGGTAAATCATCTTCTGACAAAATTTCTCCTGCATAAATATTTGTTACAGGCACCTCTGCAGTCGGAATAAGGTACAAATCTTCATTTTCACATTTGTACATGTCTTCTTTAAATTTTGGCAACTGTCCTGTTCCTGTCATAGTAGCAGCATTTGCCATAAATGGAGGTAAAATTTCTTCGTATCCTTCGTTTTCAGTATGCTGATCTAAGAAAAAGTTTATAATTGCTCTTTCTAAGCGTGCACCCTTGCCACGATATAATGTAAATCTTGACTGAGAAAGTTTTACCCCTCGTTCAAAATCAACCAAACCTTTTTCTTCACATATATCCCAGTGAGCTTTTGGTTCAAAATTAAATTTTGTAGGTTCTCCCCAAGTTGAAACAACAACATTATCGTCTTCAGAAGTTCCGATTGGAGTCGTTTCATCAGGAATATTCGGGATATGCAAAAGAACGTTTCTTTGTTTAGCATCAAGTTCGTTTTGTTTTTCTTCTAATTCTTTAATCTCGTCTCCCAATGCACGAACTTCTTCCTGAATCTTGTCAGTATTTTCTCCATTTTTCTTCATTATACCAATTTTTTGAGATTCATTTTTACGTTTTGCTCGAAGCTCATCAGCTTGAGCTTGAATTTTTCTTCGCTCTTCATCTATTGTAATAACTTCATCTATTGACCATTGTGGATTTCTTCTTTTTAATAATTCATTTATTTTTCCCGGATTTTCTCTGATAAGCTTAATATCTAACATCTTTTCCCTCTTTCCTTTTTTTTGTTATAATGATAATTTAAATAAAATTTATAATCAAGAGTTTTATAAGTTTATTCCTCTTGCGAAAAGTAAAAACATAGTTTATAAAAAGAATATAGAGGAATTAACGGAATAAAAGGAGATAAACTATGCTAAAACGCAGCCGCAGAGCTAATTTCGGAGGGGGCATTTTTAGCTAATTTCCTTGCCAAAAAGAAAAAAGCATTTACCTTAGCTGAAACTTTAAATACGAAATTACATAGTTTTATTTTATGGTCTTCGATTGAGTCTTCAAAAAAAGATGCTGGAGCTCGTTCTTTTAATGCTACATTTACATATTACAGCAGTTATTATGATAGAGAGAGTGAGAATAATCAAATTTTATGTGTAAGTGATTAAATTATAATTAAAAACTTGTTAATACATTTGCCCTTTTTAAAAATATATTTTATAATGGCTATTAGAGTCATGTTGAAAAATCTTGTTAAACAATTGAGAACTATTGATGATGAGTGGTGGGACAAAAATGTTTCATCCCCTATTGTTATTGATAAAAGTCAGATGAAAAAGAAGATTCTCAGAGGTCTTTCAAAACACGTTCTGAATTTATATGAAAAAAAATCAGATATTAGAAAATTTACAATGCTTGCTCTTTCAAATAAAGAAGATGAGTCTCATAATAATATTGTGGATGAGCTTTTTAGAAGCGGTACTGTTATTGACCCCTTAAGTCCTGAAAAATTAAATAATCTTGTCGGGAATGATAATTTTTTAAAAGATTTGGGTTTTGAAGAATATTAGTTTTTGTAACATATTGAATTCTTTTATCTTTTTGGTGTATAATTTGTATATAAGAAGATATAGGAGTAAAAAATGTTTGAACGTTTTACTGAAAAAGCAATTAAAGTTATTATGCTTGCCCAAGAAGAGGCTCGCAGACTCGGTCATAATTTTGTCGGAACAGAACAAGTTTTGCTTGGTCTAATCGGTGAAGGAACCGGAGTCGCTGCAAAAACTCTTAAATCAATGGGAGTAAATCTAAAAGATGCTCGCACTGAGGTTGAGAAAATTATCGGCCGTGGATCAGGGTTTGTTGCAGTTGAAATTCCTTTTACACCTCGTGCAAAACGTGTATTGGAGCTTTCATGGGATGAAGCAAGACAGCTTGGTCATAATTATATAGGTACAGAACACTTACTTCTAGGTTTGATTCGTGAAGGAGAAGGTGTTGCTGCTCGTGTACTCGAAAATCTTGGTGTAGATTTGAATAAAGTCAGAAGTAACGTAATTAAAATGTTAGGGGAATCTAAGCCGACAGCTTCAGGTTCATCAAGTTCATCATCAAGTTCATCAGGATCCTCAAGCGCAGGAGGAAAAACTAAAACTCCAAGTCTAGATGAATTTGGAAGAGATTTGACTCTCGCAGCTCAAGAATTAAGACTTGACCCTGTTGTCGGTCGAGATAAAGAAATAGAACGTGTTATTCAAATTCTTGCTCGCAGAACCAAAAATAATCCTGTTTTATTAGGAGAACCCGGAGTTGGAAAGACTGCTGTTGCAGAAGGTTTAGCTATTCGTATTGTCAATGCGGAGGTCCCTGATGTATTGGACGGCAAAAAAATTATTCAACTTGATATGGGATTATTAATTGCAGGTACCAAATATCGTGGTGAATTTGAAGAACGTTTGAAAAAGATTATGGATGAAATTCGTCAGGCAGGAAATGTAATTCTTGTAATTGATGAAATGCACACACTGATTGGTGCAGGTGCCGCAGAAGGAGCTATTGACGCGGCAAATATATTGAAACCTGCTCTGTCTCGCGGTGAAATTCAAGTAATTGGCGCAACTACTTCAGATGAATATAGACGTTATATTGAAAAAGATTCTGCTCTCGAGCGACGTTTTCAACCAGTTATTATTGATGAACCTTCTATAGATGAATCTATTGAAATTATAAGAGGTTTAAAGTCCAAGTACGAAGAACACCACCAATTGAATATTTCAGATGATGCAATTATTGCTTCTGTAAAATTATCAAGTAAATATATAAACGACAGATTTTTGCCTGATAAGGCAATAGATGTAATTGATGAAGCCAGTTCTAAAGTACGTTTAAAGGCTTCAACGATGTGTCCTGAAGCAAAAGAGCTTGAAAAACAATTGAAAGAACTTATTAAACAAAAAGAAGATGCTATCAGAAATCAAGAATTTGAAGAAGCATCTCAACTTCGTGATGATGAAGCTGATTTACGTGATCATATACGTGAGGTTTCTGCTCAGTGGAAAGAACAGAATGGCGTAAATAAAGTTACAGTATCTGCTGAAGATGTGGCTCAAGTAATTGCCATGATGACAGGTGTTCCTGTTACAAAATTAACAGAAGGTGAAAGCGAAAGATTATTAAAGCTTGAGGATACCTTACATGAACGTGTAATTGGTCAACATGATGCTATTGTCGCAATTTCAAAAGCAATAAGACGTGCTCGTGTTGGTTTAAAATCACCAAACAGACCAATTGGAAGTTTTATATTTTGCGGACCTACAGGTGTTGGTAAAACAGAACTTGCAAAAGCGCTTGCAGAAGCTATGTTTGGTTCTGAAGATAACATGATTCGTGTAGATATGTCTGAATTTATGGAAAAACATTCAACAGCTAAACTTATAGGTTCTCCTCCTGGGTATGTTGGATATGATGACGGCGGTCATTTAACCGAACTTGTCAGAAAGAAACCTTATTCAGTTGTGTTGTTTGACGAAATTGAAAAAGCTCATCCTGACGTATTTAATATAATGCTGCAAATTTTGGATGACGGAAGATTGACAGATTCAAAAGGTCGCCATATAAGCTTTAAAAATACTGTTATAATTATGACTTCTAATGTCGGAGCCAGCATGATTGCAACTAAGTCAAAACTTGGTTTCTCTACCGGGGGCGACGAAGCCAAAGATAAATATGAAATGCTTAAAGATACAGTTTCTGAAGAAATGAAAAAAGCTTTCAGGCCTGAATTTCTTAATCGAATTGATGAAACAATTGTGTTCTCTCATTTGTCAAAAGAAGAAATAAGGCAAATTGTTGATTTAATGCTCAAGGACTTATTAAAACGTCTTGCGGAAAAAGAAATCAATATAGATGTTACTGATGAGGTAAAGGATCATCTTGCAGAAAGTGGATATTCAGAGGCTTATGGCGCAAGACCTTTACGCAGACTTATTCAACGTAAGTTGGAAGATAGTTTGGCTGAAGAAATTCTTTCCGGCAAGTACGGGCATGGTGATACAATAAAAGTTACTTTGGTTGATCAGAAAATTTCTTTTGAAAAGGCTTCAAAAGCGAAGCGAACAAAAAAAGAAAAAATTGAAGAAGAACCGGTTGAAATAATTGAGTAAAACTAGAGGGCGGGTTTTTAAAGATCCGCTCTTTTGTTATAGAAAATAAACTGTTGACATTAAAAAATGTTCTTGCTAAAATGAATTTGCTCGGTGTAGCCGAAATTATTTAAATAGCTTATTTGCGCTTGTAGCTCAGCAGGTAGAGCACTCCCCTTTTAAGGGATAGGTCGCGCGTTCGAATCGCGCCAAGCGCATAAAAAAGAAAAGGACTTTAGTTCTTTTCTTTTTTATTGCATTGACAACGAAGTGATTAACCGCGCCAAGCGCATACAAAAAGAGATAACCCAACGGTTATCTCTTTTAATATCTGTTTAGTCAAGATTTGAATGCCTGTCACGTTCGAGCGAAATGCAAGCTGAGGCTGAAAGGATACGACAAAAGTCGTGACCTGTATTGCCGTTTAGTGCGAATATTTCAAGACAATCGCGCCAAGCACATTTTTAATAAACAAATGGGTTTTACCCCTCTTTTATTTTATATTTAATTATCAATATATTTTCTTGCACATTCAAACATTGCATTTACGAGAGCGGCATTGTTCGCAAGATTCATTCCGTTTGTTTCTAAAACCTGTCGCATTCGTTCTTCCCAAATGTTATATATATCATTTTTATCTAAGTCAAGTGTTTTCCCAATCATTACAAGTTCTTTAAAATCAATTGGAAGCGGATATGCTCCTCTTAACATGTCAACTATATAAACACGCTTTTTACGAGGAAATGCTTTTAAAAAATTTACGACACTTATTTTTTTCTTTTTTAGCATGTTCTTTATGAAATTGATTGATTCATCTTGTAAAATTGGTTCTTGAGGAATTTTGTATTCTTCAAATTCTTCAGGATTTATATCCATTACTGTTGCAATTCTTTCAAGTGTTGTACTTCTTGTTGAAAAAGGTATGGCTTCATCTATCAGATTGTAGATATATGACAACGTAACCCCGATCATTTCGGCAAAATCTTTTTTGTGTAGTGAATTTTGTTCTAAAAAATCAATTAATTTTTGTGAACTTTTTAATGTTTTATTTTTCATAATTTGTTCCTCTTTTGATACTTAAATTTATTTAACATTTAATTTTTTTTTAACCTTAAACTTTCTATATCATTATGGTAATATTTATTTAAATTAAAATAATAAGAGGTAAATAATGAAATTAATTATTGGTCTTGGAAATGTCGGTGATAAATACTGTTTTACTCGTCATAACATTGGATTTATGACCGTTGATAAGCTTGCATTAGAAAAAAATGTTCAATTTAGAGAAAATATAAAATTAAAGTGTTTTATAACAAAATTTAAATATGCATCTGACGATGTTATGCTTATAAAGCCTACTACTTTTATGAATCTTTCAGGTTCTTCGTTAAAGCTCGTTATGGATTATTATAAGATTCATTCCGACGATATACTTGTTGTTTATGATGATTTGTCTTTGGATTTGGGTAGGATACGTTTTAGACCTAGCGGATCTGATGGTGGTCATAACGGAATAAAATCTATTATAAAATCTATTGGTACGCAATCTTTTGCTCGCCTTAAAATCGGAATTGGCCCTCAACCTCCTATCCCTTCAGAACATTTTGTTTTACAAAATTTTGATAAATCTCAGTTGGATGATTTGAAACATGTATTAAAAAAATCAATAGAGGGTATTGAGTTTTATTTAGATAACGATATGCAAGCTACCCAAAATAGATTTAATTAATTGTACAAATTCTTTATTAATGGTATAATTTAAAAGAACAGATTAATTTTAAGGAGTGTATATGAGTTTCCAATTAGCTGAACAATTTGAAGCAAATGAACAATATCGTGAGGCTTTTAATGAATATAAAAAAATATACGAAGAAAATACAAATGATATAGGTATTCTTGAAAGGCTGGGACATTTAGCTTTAATTCTTGAACAAAATGAAGAAGCTTCATTTTACTATAATGAAATTCTGAAGCGTGATGTGACTAATCCGCTCGCTTATGAACAGTTGATATCAATTTATGAAAATACTGATAAATATAAGTTCTATGTATATCGTGGTAATAAACACTCTATAGAAGGTAAATTAGAATTTGCAATAAATGATTTTAAAAAAGCACTTTCATGTGCGGATGAGGGCGCACAAATTGCGATGACAAGATTGACTCTTGCTAATCTTTATCGTCAAGCAGGTAATAAGATGAAGGCTATTGATGAATTTAATATGCTATTGGAAGGTAGTGATTTACATGAAGATATGTTTTTGCAATTAGCCGATATTTATATGCAAGAAGAAGCATATTCCAGTGCTATTGATACATTACAAAGGGCCATACAAAAAGGTTTTAATTCTCAAAGAATCAATGAAGGGCTTTCTGCGGTTTATTTAAAAAGCGGTGATCCTCAAAAAGCTATAGAATATACAAATGATGAATTGTTAAAAATTCAATGTATGCTTGAAATAGGTGAAATTCAGCCTGCATATGAAAAATTGAATAATCTTTCAGATAATTTAAAAAATTCTCCACGTTATTATACTTTAATGGCGCAGTATTTTTATTCATCTAAAAAATTTGATGAAGCTTTAAATTCTATAGATGAATATAATAAATTAGTTCCAAATTCTCCTTTAACATATCAGATGAGAGCTTTAGTATATGATGAAAATGGAGATGAATTTAATTCTCATTTGAATTGGGGCAAATACAATGTTTTAAGAAATAATATGGATATAGCGATTAATGAATTTTTGAATGCGGTTCAGATACGAGATGATAACATAGATTTATTGTTTGAACTTGCAGAATTACTAATTGCAAATAAAGAAATTGATCATGCTTCAGAATATTATGTAAAAATTATTAAAATTGATCCTCAGAATAAAGAAGCACTTCGTAAACTTGCTTCTTACAGAGAAGGTATAGGCGATTATCAGGGGCAAATTTCATATTTGGAAAAAATTGTCGAAGTTGATAAAAATGATTTGAATGCAGTAAAAGACTTGGCAAGAGCATATGAAAAAGTTAAAGCGAAATCAAAAGCTTTGGATACTTATAAACGATATCTCGAAATTGTAAAAGATCCTTCAGATTATAAAATTGTTAAAGACAAAATTGAAAAACTTGAAAGTTTGGGTGTATCTGACGGTGAAGAATCAGAAGGTTTAATTGATAAAATAATGAAAATTTTTGGGAAATAATATGAGCAAACTAATTGGAATTCTTGGAATAGTTTTTATTTTGGCTTTAGCATATTTAATGTCGAATAATCGCAAGGCAATAAATTTAAAGACCGTTGGTGTTGGCTTTTTACTTCAAATAGCTTTTGCTATATTCATATTCAAAGTCCCAATAGGAGAAAAGATATTTATGTCTTTGGGTATGCTTGTGAAAAAGATTTTAGATTTTGCATCTGACGGTGGAGCTTTTGTCTTTGGACCATTAATGAATCAATTAAAACTATCCTTAGTTTGGGGCAGTGATGCTAATATATTTGCATTACAATTGATTGCATCATTAATTTTTATGATGATAATTGTGAATATTCTTTATTATTATGGAATTATTCAAAGAATTCTACCTTTTTTGGGCCGAATAATGAATAAAATTATGAATATCAGTGGGGCTGAAGCACTATCAAATGTAGCTAGTGCTTTTGTCGGCTCTGTTTCAGCACAAATTATGATAAAACCATATTTAGAGAAGTTAACTCGTTCTGAACTTTTAGCATCTATGGCTGGAAGCATGGCTTGTGTTTCAGGTGCAACTTTGCCTATATATATATCTATGGGTATTCCTCCTGTTTATTTATTAGCTTCTTGTGCAATGGCTGTTCCTGGCGCATTTGTTATTTCTAAAATTATTTATCCTGAGACTCATGTTCCTGAAACAAGAGAAAACTTTACGATTCAATACAGTAAAAGAAAACGTTCACATATAAATGTTTTTGATGCAATATCTGCCGGGGCTTCTGATGGAATGAAAGTTGCTTTAAATGTTATAGCGATGATTTTGGCTTTAGTAGCTCTTGTTGCTATGATAGATTGGATTCTTGGTCTTATTGGTTCGGGTATGATAAAAATATTTCATATATCTGAAACAGCATGTATTTTTGGGGTTTTAAGTAATTTATCTTTAAAATATATATTGGGCAAGATTTTTGCTATTTTTGCTTTTTTAATTGGGGTTCCATTGAGTGAAGCTTCTTCTGTAGGAGGGTTAATGGGAACAAAGCTTGTTATGAATGAAATGGTTGCTTTCTTTGATTTAGTGAGCATAAAAGAAATTATATCTGAGAAATCATTTTTAATTGCGTGTTTTTCATTATGTAATTTTGCTAACTTTGGAACTATAGCTATCCTGTTAGGTGGAGTTGGAGAATTAGCTCCTAATCAAAGAAAGAATTTGGCGAGGTTAGGTGTTCGTGCTCTTATATGCGGAACGTTAACAGGCTATATGTCAGCGGCAATTGTGGGAATTTTATTTTAATGAAAATAATTAATGAACTTGTAGAAATACCAAATTTATCACTTGCGCTAGGTTTTTTTGACGGAATGCATTTGGGGCATCAATCTGTAATAAATTGTGCAGTTGATTTTGCAAGACAAACATCTACAAAGTCAGCAGTTGTTACTTTTAAAGAACATCCCTTATGTTATTTAAAAGGATTACCTCCGAAGTATATTATTCCAAGAGAAGAGGTTTATAATATAATGGGAGAAATAGGTGTAGATTATATAATAGAACTTGATTTTGCATTAGTTTCGCAAATGAATCCGATAGAATACTTAAGAGATGTTCTGTATAAATATTTCTCTCCTAAAGCAATATCAACCGGTTTTAATCATCATTTTGGATCAAGTAAAACAGGTAATGTTAAATTTTTATCTGATTGTCAGTCTAGATTTAATTATACATACTTTGCTACTCCTGCAGAATCTTTGTATGGAGATATTATTAGCAGTACTGCAATTAGAAGTTTTATTCATTCGGGTATCATAAATATTGCAAACGATATGTTAGGACGAAAATTTGCAGTGTCTGGAATGGTAATTCCTGGTAAAAAATTAGGTAAAAAATTTGGTTATCCTACTGCTAATATTTCATATCCTGAAAATATAATTGAACCTAAAAGCGGAGTTTATAAAGTTCGAGTTACCTTGCCCGATGGCAAAAAATATTTAGCTGTTGCTAATTATGGAAATAATCCGACAGTTAATAATAATGAAACAAATACTTTCGAAGTGCATATACCAAATTTTTCTGGAGATTTATATTGGAAGAATTTAAAAGTTGAATTCATTAAAATGATTCGTTCTGAATTCAAGTTTAGTAGTGTAGAAGAATTAAAAGAGCAAATACAAAAGGATATTGATTCAATAATGTAAAAGAAAAGACACCTTTAAAAGTGTCTTTTCTTCTTATATATATCTTCAATTATAATTCTAAATTATCAGAAAGGATATCCATTTCTTGAGCAGAAGCATATGCACTGTGGCATCCGCAATCAGCGTAAATTACTTCACCTGTCATACCTGAAGATAAGTCAGAAGCCAAGAATAAACCTGCTTTACCAACATCTTCTAATGCAACATTACGTCCTAAAGGAGCACGTGCAACAGCAGCTTTAAGCATTTTAGAAAATCCTCCAATACCCATTGCTGCTAGAGTTTTAACAGGACCTGCTGATAAGCAGTTTACTCTTACTCCTTTTTTACCTAAATCAACAGATAAAAATCTCATTGAAGATTCTAATGCTGCTTTAGCAACACCCATTACGTTGTATCCAGGAACTGATAATATTGAACCTAAATATGTCATTGCGAAAATTGATCCGCCTTCATTCATAACATTTTCAGCATATTTACAAACAGTAACAAGCGAATAAGCGCTGATTCCTAAAGCTAAATCCCATCCTGCTTTAGATGTATCAATAAATCTGCCTGTTAAATCTTCTTTGTTGGCAAATGCAACAGCATGAATTACAAAATCTAATTTTCCGTAAACTTTTTCACATTCATCAAAAACTTTTTTTACATCTTCTTCTTTAGTAACATCGCATTCCATAATGATTTTAGCACCAAAATCTTCAGCTATCGGTCTAACACGTTTTTCCATAGCTTCATTAGCGTATGTAAAAGCTATTTCTCCGCCTGCATCATGGATTTGTTTCGCAATTCCGTAAGCGATACCGTGAGTATTTGAAACTCCAAAAATTAAACCTTTTTTACCTTTCATTAAATCCATATTAATTTCTCCCTAAATATTTATTACATTCAAATTTTATCAAAAATATATTTTTAAATCAAATTTGCGTATTTTGTGATTGTAACGAATTGTAAATAATATATAAACCTCTGAAATTCAGTATCTTTCAAATTTTTTATATATGTAAGAGAGATTTACAAGAGAGGCTTTATTTATGAGTATTAATGGTGTTAATCAACAAACAGATATTCAAAAACTTCTAAAAGCGATGAAAAACCAACAAGCTGGGTCAACTAAAAAGACTCAGAATATGCCTTCTTGGATGAGAGCTGATGGATCAATTTTTGAAAAGAATGCTAACATGGTTAGCACTAACAATTCTGTTGCAAATTCTCAAAAAGCCAATAAATCTGCTAATGCTCAAAGAACTGTAAGAACTCAAGGTAGTACATCTGCTTTATCAACTCAAAATACTAATAATACTGCGGGTACAACAAAAGCTAATAATGCTTCTATGCATAAAGGTGCAGTAGCGAGTATGCTTAAAGGCGATAACAATAATCATAAAATTGTTGACCTTAATATTGATTTTGATAACCTTCAATCACTTGGTGAAGGAGATTTGAATAATTTAAAATCTGAATTAACAGATTTAAAAGATTCTAATTTACCTTCTTTCTTAACTAATTCTATTTCTGCAAAATTGAAAAAGGTTAATGCTGAAATAACTAATAGAGCACAAAATCAATTTAATATCAGTGATAATCAAAATAGTAATAAAGTCGGTAATAGTGATACCGATCCCGCTCAAAAGAAAGAATTTTCAAATGAAGATGCAAAACAAGGTCAGGTTGAAGCTGAAAATGGCACAAAAGATGCTGAACAAGGTACTTCTCAAATGATCCAAACTTCAACCGCGATGCAATCTTTGAATTCTACAATGCAGAAAGATACTGCAAAAATGAACAAAGAAATGAAAGCTGCTAGAGCGGATATGAAGAAAAATACTCAAATGATGCAAAAAGAAGCTAAAAAAGCAGAAAAAGCAAATGCTCAAAATCAGAAAATTAATGAGGATATTGAACGTATAAACCAAGATATTGAACAGTTATCTGCTCAACAAAAGGCTAATAATGAACAGAATACAAGCGTTTCTGGTGATACTAATGCAGTAAATTCTCAAAATTCTGATTATCAGGCGCAAATTCAGGAGATGAATGCTCAGATTGGTTCTAAACAGAACAAACAAGCCACTAATACCAGAACTCAACAACAAAGTACAAAGAAGATAAAAACAATTGCTTCTAAATCAAACAAATCTATTAGAACTTTGACAAAAACTTCTAAAGCTTTCAAACAACAGCAAACTCAAAATACTCAAGCTGTTCAACAAGAAGAACAAAAGTCTAATAAGGTTTTAAATGTAGCTAATAAAGTTGATGAAATTTCAAACATTGTAAAAACTACAGGCACAGTTGTAAAATATACTGGTATAGCGATGCAAGCATGGACTTTTACAGCTGCCGCTGGTAAAATTACTGAAAAAGTCGGCAAAGGAGCTGAAGTTGCAGGTAATTATGGTATTGCTGCAGCTAATGTTACAAAAACAGCAGTATATACTGCTCAGGGCAATATTATGGGAGCTATGATGTCGGCAGGAACTGCTGTTATGGCAGGTGCAAGCGCTATTGACGGGACAAAAGATTTGGCAAATTCTCTAAAGAGCACAACAAACGAGGCTACTCAACTAGCAACAGAAAATGCCACTCAAACGGCTACAGAAAATGCCACTCAAACAGCAACAGAAAATGCTACCCAAACGGCAGCAGAAAATGCCACTCAAACAGCAACAGAAAATGCTACCCAAACGGCAGCAGAAAATGCCACCCAAACAGCAACAGAAAATGCTACCCAAACGGCAGCAGAAAATGCCACCCAAACAGCAACAGAAAGTGCCACCCAAACGGCAGCAGAAAGTGCTACTCAAACGGCAACAGAAGGAGTCGCTCAAGATGTTGCTAAAAATGCAACAAAGAAAGGATTAAAGAAAATGGTTAAAGATGACTGGATGAACTTGGGTAATTCACTTTTAGGTGCAGCTCAAACATTCGCTAACAAAGATGAAGCTTCTCAAACTGTAACAAATCCTATTCAACAGAATAACAGAGCGACTAATGCTAATATTCGTAGAAGAAGAATTATCTAATCGCAGCATTTAATTTTCAATAGTGCACTTGCGATGTCCGTTATATTTAAGTTTATTCTTCAGCGGTATGTTTTTATTATTTTACAGCAAGCATGTTGTTACTGTTTTCAAGCAATATATTCATATACAAAAGCTGGTTTGCAATTGCTTTATCAATATTAATAAATTCTGCTCCGGCTCTTGAAGATGTCGCTGAAACAACTTTTGCTTGTGCATTAATATCTAATCCCCCATATGAAAGATGAACAGGTATTATATCGCCAACTTTCAATGTGTTATTGTGATTTACCGCTAAACCGCCTCTTGAAACATCAATTAGCCTGTCTACACCATTATTTGTTCTTTCCATTAAGACTGGGTTTGTCGTTTGTGAAACATTAAATCTCATATATTGACGTTTATCAACAGCGCTGACCAATTGATCATCAACTCTTTGTTTGTATGCTACACGTCCATCTTGATCCTCATATGCAGGTTGTGCCGGATCCGTAGGAGTAGATGTAGGAGTTGGTGTAGAAGTTGGTGTAGGAGTTGGAGTTGGTGTGGATGTTTGTTCATCAGGCATTTCTAAAGGTGTATCTGATGCGATTCCATCATCAGGGTCGACATTTGAAGGAATACCATTAAATATTCCGTCGCCATCTCCTTCCGGATAATAGTAATTTCTTTCTGTTTCTTTGCGACCTTCTGGAATGTCATCAGGTCTTACAGCATGACCGGTAGGAATTTCTTTTGAACCTACAACTTTATTTGTAGATGGGTTTACATCTTTTGAATAACCGTCTTTATTAAAATGAGCTTCAATACCGTTAGCAAAAATATTGTCTGCATTTATATCAAGAGTCCCGTTATCTAAAACTGCATTTTTAACTTTTACGGTAGAACCTGCCCAAGCTTCGTGCCCATTATCAACAAGTTCATCTGTTGGTCTGATATTATGGTTTATATCAAGCGCTTTTATTGTTGCATGATTTGGCAAAGCTTCATCTCTATAATCAGGCTTGTCATATCCTCCGTCTTTTTGACCATAATCTCTTGGTCCGAAATAATCATTAGGAATCACTGAGTCATCTGTAATATGCCCAAGATTTTCAATTTCAAGTGATTTTCCCCTTGTGATTGCTGTTAAATCACCTTCAGAAGTAATATTCGCAATTTTAGTGTTACCTGCGAACTCAACTTCTAAATCTCCTTCTCTAGCAATCATTGTACAAACTTCATTTGTTTTTATTTCATTCTCTCTTCCATAATCGCTGTCATTAAAACTGTTTTCTTTTAAATATATATTTTCGTTTGATAGTGCATCCATTTTATAACCGTCTTCTGCTCTGTTTTGAATAAAGGTCACTGCATTATCTTTTTCTCCGATACTTCCGTTTGAAATAAGTGATATACCCCACCCTTCAATATTAGTATCACTATTATCATTTGGTCTAGCGTTAACCATATTAAAACGGGTTCCGCTATTATTTTTACCGTAATCATCATCAACCGTAAGTATTACTCTTCCGTCAGCATTTATTGTATCGATATTCATATCAGAATTTATTGCGGAATAATTTATCACAAGATCGTTTTCTTTTAATGCTGTTGTGTTCGTTGTTTTTGCATCAACTTTCCCTTGAATACTTCCGTTTATTGATTTTGTAAAATCACGTGAACCTTCTTCCTTGGGTCCAATTCCTGTACAGCCTGAACCTGTGCAGGCACTTTGTTCAACAGGTAATCCTATAGTCCCGTTGATTACTCTCATTGTTAAATCCCCGTCAGCACTAAGAAGGATTTTTTCAACTCCGTGATTTAAAAGACTTCCGTTATTGATATTTATATCTATATTTTTACCGGCAGTTACATATTTGTCTTTATTAGAATTATCGCCTATTATAATATTACCACCGTCTGCTTTCATCTCAACATTGTTTTTAGCACTAACAAGTCCTTGAACTTTGATACCGCTTGTGGATTTGTCATTTAATATAACATTACCGTTTCCTGCGGTTTTACCTGTCGAAGTTATTATAATTCCATTATTTCCTGTATTTTTTACAACTATATTCCCTTTTCCATAATTAATGACATCATTACTGATGTTTGTACCGACTGAAGATGTTAAAGTAATTTGTCCGTCGCGTGTAATAATATTATTTGCAGGATGTATGTTTTGTGTATTTACAATATTGTTAAAAATTTCTTCTGCTCTTGCTCTACCTTCAGCAATGTGATTATTGCCTGTACCTGAAAGCATTTTCCCAGGTATTTGAATATTCCCTGAATGTATGTCTATATCTTTTGTTGTAATAACTTTCCCATTTATAATTACTGTTCCATTATTATTTGATTGTGTAAGAACTGAATAATCTGCTCTTGGATTTAATTTATAGTCGTTATAAACAGATTGTGTTGGTGTGTATATTCCCAATGAACCTACATTTATTACACCTGATGCGCCTACAATTGTTCCGTTTGGAGATACAAATATTGCTCGCCCGTTGTAAAAATTCCCGTCTTTCATAGAATTAACAACACCATCAATTTTTATTTGATTATCTACTAAGTTTATAAAGGTGTTTACTTTATCTGCTCCGTATGTATAAATAAGATTCGCAATATCACCTTCGCTAAGATTAAATGTATTATACTTTCTGTAACCTATATCTGTACCAGTAATCATATCGGTAGGTTTAATGTTGAATACCCCATTTTCTCCTTTGACTCCGGTAATTTCTGTTCCAATAGCTTTTAAAAGCATTGAATTCTGTACAAGAAATAGTGATGTAAGCATTGCTGAAATTATACGTTTTGCGCGAAGTCTTATTACACTCATTTGTTTATCCTTTCAAAATTATAATATATCTTATAGTATATCCTATTTTAACAAGAGCATAATTAAAAATGTCAATTTATTACTTTTTTTTAAGCATGCCTGTTCATATATTTTAAAAACTCTAAAATTTTTTTTTGCGCAATAAAAAAGACTCCATAATAATATGGAGTCTTTTTCGTTTTCAGCTATTTATATTATCTGTTGAATGATATATTAGGAGTTCTGTCTTCTAATAATATATTCAAGTATAACAATTTATTTGCTGTTGCTTGATTCAAGTTTACAAACATTGCTCCTGCTCTTGAATCTGTTGCTGTGATGACTTTTACATCAGCGTTGATGTCTAAATCACCGTATGAAATGTGTACTGGAACGATATCGCCTGCTTTTAATGTATTGCTGTGTTTTAGTGCGACACCGCCTCTCGAAACATCGATTAATCCGTTAACACCGTTATTTGTTTGCTCAAGTGCTACAGGTATGTTCGTATCATTTACGTTAAATCTCATAAATTGTCGTTTATCAATGTTGTCAATGTTCTGTTCGTCAACTCTTTGGTTGTATGCAATACGACCATCTTCATTTGATTCAATTACTGGCCCTTGAGTTGGATCCGGTGTTGGGTCTGGAGTTGGATCCGGTGTTGGATCAGGTGTTGGATCCGGAGTTGGATCAGGTGTTGGATCCGGAGTTGGATCCGGAGTTGGATCCGGTGTTGGGTCTGGTGTTGGATCCGGAGTTGGATCCGGAGTTGGATCAGGTGTTGGATCTGGAGTTGGATCAGGTGTTGGATCAGGTGTTGGATCCGGAGTTGGATCCGGAGTTGGATCCGGAGTTGGATCCGGAGTTGGATCCGGTGTTGGGTCTGGTGTTGGATCCGGAGTTGGATCAGGTTCATCAGGCATTTCTAATGGTGTATCAGATGCGATTCCGTCATCAGGGTCTACATTTGATGGTATTCCATCAAATATTCCATCACCATCTCCTTCTGGATAGTAGTAATTTCTTTCAAGTTCACTACGATCGCTAGGTATATCGTCAGGTCTAACAGCATGACCTGTTGGAATTTCGTCTGCTCCTACAACTTTATTTGTTGAAGGATCCACATTTTTTGAAAATCCGTCTTTGTTAAAATGAGCTGCTACTCCGTTTGCATAAATGTTATCTGCTGTTACATCCAATGTGCCTTGATCTAATACTGCATTATCTATTCTTACTTCAGAACCAGCCCAAGCTTCGTGTCCGCCATCAACAAGTTCTTCAGTTGGTCTGATATTATGATTAATGTCAAGAGCTTTTACTGTAGCATGATTTGGCAATGCTTCATCACGGTAGTCTGGCTTCATATATCCACCATCTTTTTGCCCGTAATCTCTAGGTCCAAAGTAATCATTAGGTGTTACTGATTGATCATCAATGTGGCCTAAATTTTTAATATGCATTGTTTTGCCACGTGTTACAACGTTCAAATCTCCTTCAGCAGTAATATTATCTATTGTAGTATTCCCTGCAAATTCAATATTTACGTCGCCTTCTCTTGCAATTATTGTGCAAGCTTTGTTGGTTTTAATTTCACCGCTACGTCCATATTCGTTAAAGCTGTTTTCTTTAAGATTAATATTTTCATTAGCTAAAACATCCATACTGTAGCCATCTTCTGCTCCTGTTTGAATAAATGTTACAGGATTGTTTTCAGTTCCGATACTTCCGTTTGATATTAAGGAAATTCCTTTACCAGATACATTTGTACCATCACTTGCATTTACCATATTATAACGTTTTCCGGTATTATTATAACCGTAATCGTCATCAACAGTAAGTATAACTTTACCGTCAGCTTTAATTGTGTCTATGTTCATATCTGAATCAATAGCAGCATAGTTGATAACTAAATCGTCAGGTTTTGCAACTTTATTTGTTTGGGCTTTTACTTTTCCTTTAATATTTGCATTTACAGACTTTTTAAAATCTCTGGAACCTTCATTTTTAGGCCCTATTCCTGTACAGCCTGAACCTGTGCAAGCAGCTTGCTGTGTTTCTAAACCGATAGTACCATCAGTTACCATCATATTTAAATCCCCGCCAGCATTTAATAAGACTTTTTCAACTCCGTAGTTTAAAAGACTGCCATTATCAATTGTAATGTTAATATCTTTATTGGCACTTACATAATTATCATTTTCTGAATTGTCCCCGATAATTACGTTTCCACCACCTTTTTGATCAACATTAACATTAGCTTTTGCATTGACAAGACCTTGAACTCTTGTACCGCCTTGAGAATTATCGTTAATGTTAATATCTTTTTTAGCATTAACTCTTCCGTTAGATGATACATATGTCCCTGATTCGCCAATATTATTCATAGTGATATTATTATCACCATTGATATTTCCATTATTTACATTTAATCCGGCTTTGCCTTCATTTGTAAATGTTCCGTCTCCGCCGATATCAACATTACCTGTGATATTCATTCCTTGAGAACTTGATTCTTTATTTAAAAATTCTGCATTTCCTTTAGTTGTAAATGATCCGCCAATATTCATTCCTGCAGTATCATGACTTCCATTTTTAACAAGAAATCCGTTTTGAACGTACGAATCACCGTCAGTTTTTACTGTGCCATTAATATCTATACCATTTTTACCAACGTTTGCAATTTTCAAATTACCTTTGGTGTCTACTGTTCCGGTTACTTTTATGGCTGATTCAGAATCTGCTCTGTATGGACTGTTAAGAATATCTGTATTCCCGCCACTTTTAACGTTCCCTGAAATATTAAGATCTGCGGAATTGTTAATAAAACTTAGTTTCCCATTAGCATTTGAAACATTTCCGCTAACAGTCAAACCTTTTTCTGCATCTCCATAATTATGTATGTATGTCGAACTTTCTTCACCGGTAGCGAAGTTTTTAACTGTTCCGGCAATATTGATACCGTTGTTATTTGGACCTACTGATCCATCTCCTTCACCGGTAATAACAATATGACCATTGCCGTCACTTGCAAACTGATTCCCTTTTGCAAGATTATCTGTATTTACAAGATTGTCGAATAATGTTTTTGCCATTGCTTCGCTATTAATTTTATCCATTTTCGCGCTGTTTATACCCGCAATAACTCCGCCCTTATCGCTTATATTTACGGAACTAGCACTTAATGTTACATCTCCGGAGGAAATAATTTTACCATCTATTGTAATTGGTCCTCCGGTTTTCATATCATATTTTTCAAAATCTGCAAATGCTTGTGCTGTTTGCAAATCTTTCAAATCAGAGAATGTCCCTTGGCTAGGAGCATATACTGCTAATGAGCCGACATTTATTACCCCAGATGCTCCTACAACCATTCCATTTGGAGACACGAATACTGCTTTTCCATTGTAAAAATTGCCATTTTTAACTGAGTTGACTATACCGTTTACTACTACTTGATTGTCAACTAAGTTGACGAATGTTGAAATGTCTGCGAAATTAAGATTTGCAATATCTCCGGCACTTAAATTAAAGTTTTGATACTGCCTAAAACCAACGGCACCATCCGTTTTTGCCGGATCAATGTTGTAAATACCATTTACACCAGTAACACCACTAATGTCACTGGCAACAACGCTTAGTGTCATTGTTTGTTGTAAAACAAAGACTCCTGTCATCAATGATGCAAGAATTCTTCTTTGTGTCTTTCTACTCTTTCTCGTCATTTTCTAATCCTTTCATTGTTATGTCGTTTTCCATCATTTGCTTCTTTCTTTTCTTGTATAGAGCACACACATTTGCCATCGTCATGACATAATTATTCTCTATAAATTAATAAACGTATTTTTCTCTATAAATATTTACTGTTTTTATTAAAATGTTAATAAAAATTTACAAAACAAAAATGCTTGATTAATAATCAAGCATTTTTGTTTTATATGTGTATTCTTATATTATTTCAAAGAAATATTATTTACTTCATCTAAAACCATATTTAAGTATAGTAATTGATTTGCAGTAGCCTGGTTTAGATTTACAAACTGACCACCAGCTCTGTGTGAGGTTGCTGATACTACTTCAACATCAGCCTGTATATCAAGTCCTCCATAAGATATATGTACAGGGATAATATCGCCTACTTTCAAATCATTATTGTGAGTTACTGAAACTCCGCCCCTTGATACGTCAATCAATGATTCTACACCACCTTTTGGCTCTATAGATATAGGATTTCTGTTTTCTTCAACTCTATATCTTGTAAATTGACGTTTATCTATAGCACTTATTAATTGATCATCAACTCTTTGTCTATATGCGACTCTTCCATCTGTGTCATTATCTGTAATTGATGGTTGAGTTGGTTGTGTTGGAGTCGGAGTTGGTTCAACTGTTGGAGTCGGAGTTGGTTCAACAGTTGGAGTTGGAGTCGGTTCAACTGTTGGAGTTGGAGTTGGTTCAACTGTTGGAGTTGGAGTCGGTTCAACTGTTGGAGTTGGAGTTGGTTCAACTGTTGGAGTTGGAGTTGGTTCAACAGTTGGAGTTGGAGTTGGTTCAACTGTTGGAGTTGGTGTTGGTTCAACTGTTGGAGTTGGAGTTGGTGTTGGCTCATCCTCTATAGCAAGTGGTGTAGCATCAACTATTCCGTTATCAGGATCAACATTTGAAGGTTCTCCATTAAATATTCCGTCACCGTCTCCTTCCGGATAATAGTAATTTCTTTCATGTTTGTCATGTTTTATACCTTCTACATCTTCAGGTCTGACAGCATGACCTGTAGGAATTTCTTTTGCTCCTACAACTGGATTTGTTGTAGGATCTGCTTCTTTTTTGAAGCCGTCCTTACCCATATATGCTACTACTCCGTTAGCATATATTTTATCCGCCGTTATATCTAATGTCCCGTTGTCTAATTGAGCGTTATTTATTTTTACTGTAGAATCTGCATAAGCATAGTAACCATCGATATTAGAACCATTTGGTCTTATTTTTTTGTTTATATCAAGAGCTTTTACAACTGCATTATTAGGCAATGTTTCATCCCTTAAGTCAGGTTTCATATATCCACCATCAGCTTGACCGTTTGTTCTTGGCCCAAAGTAGTCGACAGGTGTTCGAGGAACCGTCCCAAGATGATTTACTTCCATTGATTTTCCTCTGGTTATAAGAGTTAATGCTCCTTCTGATGTTACTTCATCTATATATGTATCGCCTGAGAATTCTGCGTATAAATCACCTTCTCTTGCAATCATTGAGCAAATATTGTTAACAGTATATTTATCATCCAGTCCTTTTATATAAATATTTTCATTAGCTAATACATCCATTCCGTAGCCGCTTCTTGAAATAGGATTTGTTGCATTTCTAAGTGCGCCTGCCATAGTTTGGTTAAAAGTTAAAGGATTTTCTTTTGTTCCGATACTTTTGCTCGCAATAAGAGAAATTCCCCAGCCCTCAACATTTGCTTTTGTCTTGTCAGTTGAAGCATTTATCATATCATATCTGGTTGTTCCGTCTTGAGTGTTGTAATCTGTTGTTAGTATTACTCTTCCATCTGCTTTAATAGCATCAATTTTCATATCAGAATCTATTGCAGCATAGTTAATGACATAATCATTGTTTTTTACAGCCGTAGAATCTGTTGTTGAAGCTTTTACTACACCTTTAATATTCCCGTTAACAGATTTTGCATAATCTCTGGTTCCTTGTTCATTGGATATACCTGTACAAAAACCATCCGTACAACTATCTCCAACTTCAAGACCAATTGTTCCGTTGTTAACTTGCATAGTTAAATCACCGTCTGCAACAAGGAGCGTTTTCGCTTTATCTATTCCTAAATGTTTTGCATCTGCTAATGTTCCTTCATAATTTAATATGCTTCCGTTATCAACATTTATATTAATATTCTTTCCTGCTTTTACATAATTATTGTTTGCAGTTCTGTCTCCTATTATGACATCACCATTTTTATCAATAATATTGACATCTTTTTTAGCATTGACAAGCCCTTTAATATTAATTCCACCTTTAGAAGCGTTATTCATATTAATGTTATTCTCGGTACTTGTAACTTTACCTGCAGATTCAATATTTAATCCTTTAGAGCCGGTGTTTGTAAGATAAATATCATTTTGAGCATTTAAATTACCTGAAATATTTAATCCTTCTTCACCTTCATTGTTAAAATATGTATCCCCATTTGTCGTTACAAATGATCCTCCCAAATTAAGGCCTTTAATTGCATTCGCATAATTTATAACTTCGGTTTTTCCGTTATGATTAAATACTTCTCCGTCTATGTAAATTCCATCTCCATAATTTTCGATTTTCATATTACCTTGACGGTTATCTAAAGCTCCGCTTGTCGCTATCTTAATTCCCTGAGATCCATTATTAGTAATTTTTGTATCACCTGTTCCGTAATTTTTTACACTTCCTGATATATTTGTTCCTATTTCTGAAGAAAATGTAATATTCCCATTTTTATTAGTTAATGATTTAGCTTTATGCATTTCACTTGTATTAACCAAGCTTTCGAATAGCTGTTCTGCGCGTGTTTGATAGCTTAAAATTTCATTATTATTTACTCCTGCTATCATTTTCCCCGGAATATCAATTTGACCGGCATGAATATCTATATCATTCATAGCCATTGCTTTTCCGTTAATTTGAACAAGAGCATTTCCTTTAGCATCTTTTAGAGAATTCAAGTCGGCATGCGGATTTTCTTTATAAAAATTGTATACATTGTCTGTTGGAGTATAAATACCTAAAGATCCTACGTTTAATACCCCTGAAGCGCCAACAATCATACCTTTAGGAGATACAAATATAGCTTTACCGTTATAGAAGTTATTTCCTTTCATTGTGTTGACTATACCGTCAATTTTGATTTGATTGTCAACTAAGTTTATAAAGGAATTAACTTTATCTGGTCCGTATTCGTATATTAAATTCGCAATATCCCCTTGGCTTAAATTGAAATTTGTATATTTTCTGTAACCAATATCTGTTCCGGTTATCATATCAGTAGGTTTGATATTATAAACTCCGTTATTTCCTACGACACCGGTTATTTCTGTTCCTAAAGCCGATAGTACCGCGCTTTGTTGAAAAAGAAATAATCCTGTTAGCATTGCTGACAAAATTTTCTTCGCTTTTTTACCGCTATTCATATTTATATCCCTTTCGTTGGTTTTCTTTTTAGTTATGCACATAATAATGCATGATTATATTCAGTTATTTTAAAGCCCTGAATATTTAATTTTGCTAGTATATTTTATTTTGTTAAGTTATATTAATCTCTATCTGACGCTTTAATCAATGTCAACTTGATTATTGCATAAACAATATAGAATGTTACCAGTATTGTAATCATTTGTATCATTCCGGAGATATCTGCTCCGAAATTTTTGAACCAATAATATACAAATGCTGATGGTATAGTTGAAATTAAAATCCTTAATGTTGTATATTTTGGAAATTTTAAATTAAAATTAGGCAAAATAAACAATATAGTAAACAAACAATACAAGAAATTCGCACTAAAAGTTCCTATACCTACGCCAATAAGTCCCATTTTAGGAATTAAAATGATGTTTAGAATTACTCCGATTATGCCTGAAACAAGTTTCATTATAAATTCATAATGGGTCTTATTTGCTAAGTGGTATTGCAACGTTGTATAGTCTGTCATTGCAAGAAAAAATACACCAAATGAAAAATAAGGCACAAGTACAGAAGCTTCTGCAAATTTTGCATTCGCAAATGCTTGTGTATATTCAACGTTAAAAATTGACATTACAGTGATTATAGGCAAAGCGGTTAATATGTAATAGCCTAAAAATCTTGAAATTACAGGTCTTACATCAATTTTTGCTTCATACATATTGTAAATTCTCGGAATCGCTGCAACCGTAATCATTGCAAATAATGTCATTAAAATTGGTAATGTTAATCCGTAGCCTACTCCCACAAGTGCAGCTTTTGAAAATCCGCTTATTCCATTCATTATAAATTTATTACTTTGGGTAATAAGCCATGCGCTTAATGATGTTGCTGCAACAGGAATACCATATTTGACTATAGGAAATACAAATTTCCATTCTATTTTTTCAAATTTAAAGATTTTTATTATATCACATTGATATAGTAATAATATGTCAATCAATGATATTGCAACTCCCATACCTAAAAGTATTGATGCTGCTCCCATATTGAAAAATTTTGCAAAAAATACAGCAAGAAATATAGTTGCAAATTGATTTACAATTGTCGCAAGGGAATAAGAAACAGATTTGAGTTGTGCTCTTAAAAGCTGTGATAACAGAGCTCTTATTGCAACAGGAATAATTAAAACAAGTACAGCCATAAAGTATTTGAATGGTATATGGAAAAAGCTGTACAAGCTATCCCTAAATAAAAATGATAATCCAAACATTAAAGACATATTTATTGTAAGCATTGCTACTAATGTCGTTAAATACTTTGGTAAATCCTTTTCTAATTGGTGGTGTCTGAAAAACCTTAAACCAGATAATCCTACCCAATCTGAAAAGATAATGCACAAGAAAGATAGCATTGCAATTGAGACAGTATATAATCCGTATTGTTCTGTTGAAAATAATCCTGTGTAAATAGGTACTGTTATTACGTTCCCAAACATTCCACATAACTTTGATGGTGCATATTTTAACATGTCAGTAAATATGCCTTTAACCTCTTTTTCTTCAAGTTCTTTATTCTCTATATATTCCATAATTATTCCTCTATTAATTCCCCGTATAAGTCATACTCATCGGCATCTGTAATTTTAACATCTTCTATATCTCCCGGAACAACGTTTTTTTGTGTGGAAGCGTATACTAAACCGTCAATTTCAGGAGCATCGTGCTCTGATCTTAAAATAACTTCTCCTTCATCTGTGTATCCTTCAACAATGCATTTTATTGTTTTCCCTATGTAATTTTGGTTATTTTCTAATGAAATTAATTGTTGCAATTCCATTAGTTTCTTTCGTCTTTCTTTTTTTACTTTAGCAGAAATTTGAGGTTTTAAAGAATCTGAATAAGTCCCTTTTTCACGTGAATATTCAAAAACTCCCATTCTGTCAAATTTAGTATTTTTTACGAAATTATATAAATGTTCAAATTCTTCATCTGTTTCTGTTGGATAACCAACTATAAGTGATGTTCTTATTGAAACATTTGGTATCCGATTTCTAATTTTATTTATAAGTTCGCTATAATCCATTACAGGACGTTTCATGGCTTTTAATACTCTAGGATGTGAATGCTGTAATGGAATATCTATATATTTTACAACTTTATCAAGATTTGCAATGGCATCTATAAGTTCATCTGTCATTTGTGTAGGATATGTATACATAATTCTTATCCATGATATTTCTTTAATTTCGTTTAATTTCTTTAAAAGATCAGGTAATGCTTGCTTTTTATACAAATCAATTCCATACGAAGATGTATCTTGGGCTATTAAAATAATTTCAGTAACCCCTTTATTTGCAAGTTCTTGTGCCTCTCTTACAATATTTTCTATTGGACGTGATACATATTTGCCTCTGAGTTTTGGGATAATGCAGTATCCGCACTCATAATTACACCCATCTCCAATTTTGATATATGAACTCGCACCGACTGTAATTTGTTGTCTTTTTATATCTTCAGGGTAAATATATTTAGGCTTTTTATTTACTAAATTTTTATATTCGTCAATGTTTTCAATAATGCTAATTACATCTTTAACATTTGTAGCTCCTATCATTCCAGTTAATTCCGGAATAGCCTCTTTTAATTCATTATTGTATTTTTGTGGCAGACACCCAGCTACTATAACCTTTTTACCTAACTCAATCATTTGTAAAATGCTTTGTACAGATTCTTTTTCTGCATCATGTATAAATGAGCAGGTATTTACTATTACAATATCTGCATCATTTTCATCAAGCGTTATCTTATATCCTTTTTTATCTAATGCTCCCAGCATAAGCTCAGAATCAACTAAATTCTTCGCACAACCGTGATTTATTAATGCTATTTTCATAAATTGATTTTATCATTAATAAGCTAAATATTATCCAAAATATTAAATTTTGTTATAAAATGATATTATGCATAAGGTTGAATTATTATCTCCAGCTAAAAATTTTGAAACTGCCATTTGCGCAATAAATAGTGGTGCAGATGCAATATATATCGGAGCGAGTGATTTTGGGGCAAGACAAAATGCTTCAAATTCTCTTGAAAATATTGAAAAACTTGTAAATTATGCTCATAAATTTTATGTCAGAGTTCATGTAACAATTAATACAATTCTTAATGATTCCGAACTCGATTTAGCAATTGAATTAATAAACAAATTATATAAAATAGGTGTAGATGCTATTATTGTCCAAGATATGGGGATATTGAATTATGCAGCTAAAGCTAAGTTGCCTCCTATTCAGATTCATGCTAGTACTCAATGTGATAACAGAACATTGGAAAAAGTTAAATTTTTTGATAAAATTGGAGTTTCAAGAGTTATTCTTGCCAGAGAAAAATCGATAAAAGAAATCGAAGAAATATGTAAAAGTGTTTCTTGTGAGATAGAAACATTTATTCATGGTGCTTTGTGCGTGTCATATTCTGGTCAGTGTTATTTGTCTTTTGCCAATGGAGGTCGTTCTGCAAATCGTGGTGAATGTGCTCAGCCTTGTAGAAAAAAATATTGCTTAGTTGATAATAATGATAATATTATTTTAAAAGATAAATATTTACTTTCTCTTAAGGATTTTAATGCTTCTGAAAGTATTGAAAAACTTATCAATGCAGGGGTAAAATCATTTAAAATAGAAGGACGTTTGAAAGATGAAAATTACGTAAAAAATGTTACTCTTTTTTATAATAACTTAATAAATAAATATGCAAAACGAACTTCGTCTGGTGTTGTCATCACTGATTTTACACCGAATGTTGATAAAACATTTAATAGAGATTACACTGATTATTTTTTAAAAAAAAGAAATAAATGTTTTAATTTTGTATCTCCAAAATTTATGGGTGAAAAGCTCGGTAAAATTAGTTTTGTAGGTAAAAATTATTTTATTTTGGATTCTGAATTACATCCTCAAGATGGCATTTGTTATATTGAGGATGGAAAAATGTTAGGTTGTCTAATCAATAGTGTTGATAAAAATAAAATTTATCCTAATAATATGGGAAAGTTAGCCGTAGGTACTATTGTTTTCAGGAATTTTGACTATGAATATAGCAAGGCTTTGAACAGTTCTAAAATTCAAAGAAAAATTCGTGCTCAGATTTCTGTAGATAAAAATTTAATTACTGCTATTGACGAAGATAATAATATCGTTTCACTTAAAATGCCTATTGGCAGTTTGCCAAAAAATCCTGAAAAACTTATTGATTCATACAAAAAACAACTTTTTAAGTCAGGTGAAAGTGATTTTTGTATTACAAATATATCGATAAATCCTGATAGTTTGTGCTTTTTACCTGTTTCAGAAATAAATTCACTCCGTAGAGAATTGTTAAATTTGTTAATGAATAAAAGATTAAGTAATTATAGAAAATTAGTTCAAAAACCTATTGAATATGCAGAATTCCCTTGTAAAAAAATTGACTACCGAGGGAATATTTTTAATAAAAATGCCAAAGAATTTTATGAGGCTTGTAATTGTAAAGTTTGTGAATATGCTCTTGAAACTTCTAATGATATAAAATCAGGTGTTGAACTTATGCGTTCAAAGCATTGTTTAAAATTTGCATTAGGAAAATGTAAGCAGAATTTAGGTGATTTATATTTAAGAGATGATAAAGGAAAAAAATATCTTTTAAAATTTGACTGCAAAAATTGTGAGATGATTATTATTAATACATAGCATTTAATCCGTATTTTCAAATTCTTTTTTGCTAGTACAATGTTCATTTTTAAGTTGCTTTAAAAATTTTATTAAATTATGTTCATCGAATTTATTCATAGGAATCTCAAATTTGGTCGTTTCAGGAGTATTTAAACCTGTGTGTGAAATTTCAATATTTAATTTAGTGAAACCATCAAATCTAATAGTTAATTCACTATGTATAAATTGATCTTTTAAACTAAATACGCATTCAATATTATTAGCATATTGATTAATTTTGACGTTTTTCAATTTAGAGCTATATTCTTTTTGAAATCTGAAAAATATAGGTAAAATCACCTTATTTAATTTCTTGTCAAATGCATTTTTAAATAGTTTGTAGTGTTTTTCGTTTGCGAAATTAGAATTATTTTCAAGCCAATCATCTGTTAAAATGCTATCTGTAAATGAAGTGTAGATTTCGTTATTTTTTAAAGATGCTTCAAGACTATCTTTAAGATTTTTTTGTATCACATTAAAATTTTGAATTCCGATTTTGCTTATCCCTGCTCTTATTTTTATCTCGTTTCCTATATAATTTTGAATTTTTTGTATAAAGCATTTTGCTCCTTCAAAATTTGTATTTTTTAACAATATATAGAATAAATCTTTCCCGGATACTGCACATATGTCATTTTTTCTAATTGTTTTTTTTATAATACCGGCTAATCTATTTAAAGATATTTTTGTTCTAGTGTCCTCTTCCAGTGTTAATAAACACATATATCCATTTCTGACGTTATATTCTTCATTCAGATCGGGAAAAATTTCTTTAAAGTATTTAAGCTTATACATGTCATATTTATCATCAAAAGAATTAAATTTATCTAAAAATAATTTATTTGTTTCAATAATTTCATTTTGAATTTTAAATTTGAAACAATTTACCAGCTTAATCATAATTTTATAACTTTCATCTGAAAGTACAAAGTAATCAAAAATTCCGTTATCATACGCTTGAAGTATAAATTCCGGATTTTCATTATCTAAAGCTAATATTATTGGAGTATTAGTTTTTTTTATCAGTTCTATGAGTTTAAATGTGTTTTCGTTGTTTTCAGAATGTAAAATTACAACATCATTATTCCTGTTATTAAGATATTTCTTCAAATCTTTTGTGCTAATAACAGAAACTTTATCATTTTCTCTGGAAAGTTTTTTTATAACAGAACTTAAATCCGTTTCTTTGTCTGTAACAAGCAGAATATTTTCAGACATCCTACACCTGTAAATGTTTTTTTATACACATAAAACTTCCTACTGCCCCAAATAGTATACTCATTGTAAACATGACAAGAATAACAAAATTTTGAGCATAAAGAGGAGTTGGGATCATAAAGAATCTATGCATATTATCAAGCGCACTTTGAATGTAGCTAAGAGGTATCATTGCTAAAACTGAACCTGCGAATCCATAAAAAGCACCTTGCATAACAAATGGGTATCTTATATACCAATTGCTTACACCCATTAAACGCATAATTTCAATTTCTTCTTTTCTCGATTGAATAACCAATTGTATCGTGTTGTTAATAATTGTGACAGTAAGCAATCCCATTATTAATATAACGACAAATGTAATAGTTCTAACGACATGGTTAACAAGTTCCATTTTGTCTGCTAAATCTCTAGCATAACTCATATCTTCAACTGCTTTAACTTGTTTTATATTGTCAAATACAAGTTGTAAATTTTCAGGATTATCCACTTTTACGTGCAATGTATCAGGTAAAGGATTATCAATTTCAGGCAAATTCATTTCTTTTTTTAATTCAGCCCAAGAAACATTTTTTGGCTTAACTGAAATACTTGTAACATGTTCATATTTACTAATTTCATTTCTTACTTCAGCAGGATCTGCATTATTTTTTAAATAGACTGAAATTTCTAATGCGCTGCCTAATTCTTTAGAAAATGTTGAAATCGAAAGCGCAGTCCTAAAGCATGCTGCAAATATCATTAATATTGCTGCCATTGTTGTAATAATTACAATATTAACCCACCCAGTTCTTCTTATATCGTTGAATGTCTGTATCCCAAGTCTATATAAAATTCGTAATTCGCACAACCAGTCTTTTGGTATATGCTTTTTGACATTTGTTTTTAAATTATTATTCATATGTACCTGCTTGAATATCTTTAACTATTTCTCCATGGTCTAATTTTATTACTCTTTTTCTAAAATAATCAACCATGTTATGGTCATGTGTCGAAACAATAACAGTAATTCCTCTTTGATTAATTTGATCTAAAATCTGCATAATCTCCATAGAATTTTGAGGATCTAAATTTCCTGTCGGTTCATCTGCTATAAGCAAAGGCGGTCCATTCACAATAGCGCGGGCAATTCCTACTCTCTGCTGTTCGCCACCGGATAACTCAGCAGGAGTTGCTTTCATTTTCTCATACAACCCAACTATTTTTAATGCTCCATGAACACGAGCATTTATCTCTTTGCTGCTTATGCCTAATGTTCTTATAACATATGCTACATTATCAAATACCGTTTGGTTTTGCAGAAGTTTATAATCTTGAAATACGATCCCCATGCATCTTCTAAGATTTGGGATTTTGTTATTTTTAATATTGGCAATATTTATACCGCCTATAGATACAATTCCGCTAGTTGGTTTTTCTTCACTGTAAAGAAGTTTCATTAACGTTGACTTCCCTGCTCCTGAAGCTCCCACTATAAAAACAAATTCTCCGGAATTAATTTCTAAATCTATATTTTTTAGTGCATAATGATCATTTTTATATCTTTTGGTTACATTTTTTAGTTTAATCATGCCTCTTCCTTGTTTTTATTATATAAAGTTCGGATTCTTTTTACTAATGATTTACTATCTAATCCATAATATTCAATTAATTCTTCTGCTTTACCACTCTGACCGAATTCATCATGTATTCCTATCATAAAAACTTTTCTAAGTGTTCTGCTAGCTAATGTTTCACATATTGTTGAGCCAAGCCCCCCAATAATTGAGTGATTTTCTACTGTGATACAGAATTTAGTTGAATTTGCACTTTCAACTACTGTCGAAACATCGATTGGTTTAACAACAGGCACATTAATTACTTTTACAGAGATACCTTCCTTTTTTAATTCTCTGGAAGCAACAATTGATTCATATAATGTCTCTCCGTTAGTAAAAAGTGCTATATCCGTTCCTTCTTCAACAATTACAGCTTTATTAATATTAAAATGATATTTTTCATCAAATATATCTGCAACATTACTTCTAGGGATTCTTATGTACATAGGACCTTTGTGCAAACCTGCATATTTTATAACTTCTTGGCATTCTTTGCAGTCTGCGGGAACGATTACTGTCATATGCGGCAACCCTCGCATCAAAGATATATCTTCAAGAGCTTGATGAGTCGCTCCATCTTCTCCTACCGTTATTCCTCCATGCGTGCCGATAATTTTTACATTAAAATCTGAGTAGCATATAGAATTTCTTATTTGATCATATGTCCTTCCTGTTACGAACATGGCAAAACTGGCAACAAATGGGACTTTACCTTCTGACGCAAATCCTGCAGCAGCTGCAACCATATCTTGCTCTGCAATCCCAAAATTAAAAAATCTTTCAGGATATTTTTCAGAAAAAATCTTTGTTTGCGTTGAACATGAGAGATCTGCGTCCATGACAACTATATTTTTATTAATTTCTCCAATTTCTGCAAGAGTTTCCCCAAAAGCTTTTCTGATTGATTTTTTACTTATTTTTTCCATATGGTCTTATTCCCTTCCCCGATTAATATTATTCTATCATAAAAAATATTATCTATCCAAAAATTCAAAAATAAAATATTATTTTTCCTGTTATTATTGCTTTTAAGCTTAAAAATGTAAACTTTTATTAAATTAGTATATACTTTTAGCAATTATTTTTATTCTTGGGTATTTAAACGGTAGAATGGTAATAGACTTTAATTTTATAGAAGGAAAGGAAGAAAATTTATGAACCAAATACCAGTTATGCCCCAATACCCTATGCCAATGGCACAGCAGTCTGTTCCCCAACAACCAAATTGTAATGCTGTAAAAATTGACATTCACAATCCTCAAGCCAGCACAGGAATGATTCCTCAGAGCCAATATGCTCCGATGACAAGTCCTATTTATAATTATTCTCAAGCACCTGTGTATGATTATCCACAGGCTCAACAACCGATATATTATTATCCACAGAGTCCTGTAGTCCAAACTCCGGTTTCTCAACAACCTGCTGTTCAAGTTCCTCAACAAGCGGTATGCCCTTCGTGCAAGCCTGTAGAAGCTCAAGCACCTATTGAACAGATTAAACCTGCTTCTGTTGAGACTACACCTTCTGAAGTTGCACAAGCACCTGTTATTCAACAACAAAATATAAATGCTCCTGAACAAGCAAAAGTGGCTCAAGATGTTCCAGCTCCAAAAGTTTCAGAACCTGAAGTCGTTTCACCTGAGTCTTTAAAACCTCAGCTTGATATAAATGAATTCATTACAAGATTAGCAAATCCTGATTTTGAAGGTCAAGCTTCTGCGATGGAAGAAATAGCTAATATGGTAAAAGAAAATCCTGAAAAAGCTACCGATTTGGTAGATACAAAAGTTTTTGATGCTTTAAATAATATTGTGTCATTTGATTCTTCAAAATTAGAAGGTCCTTCTCAAGCTCAAGTTGATGCAAGACAAAAAATAATGGAAGGTAAAGAAGTTACAGAAGAAGAAAAAACTTTAGCAAATACTATTACTCCAAAAGAACAGGCAGAAAGAAATAAAAGCTATGCATTATTTACAATTGCAATAATGGATAAATTATATGCTGATGAAGTTGCTAAATTATCCAATCAAACAGTTCCTTTAACTGAGTTGCCAGAAGCTTCAACTATGGTAAATCAGTTAAAAGATAACCCTAATCCAATGGTTAGATCTTCTGCAATTGAAGCATTAAGTTATATTCAAAAACCTGAATATAAACAAGACTTAACAACTTTGTTCACAGTTGCTAAGAATGATAAAGATGCAGGAGTTGCACAAGCTGCAAATGCCGCATTGGATAAGCTTGCTCAGGTATAGAAGCGTTAATAAAATAAAATTCCTTTCTTTAAATAAAATAAAGCCCCTGAAAAGGGGCTTTTTATTTTATGCTTTTTGTTCAGAAATTTCAGGTTTTGGAACACAATTTTCATAGTCTGCCATTTCTGAAATTTGTTGTGCCCATTGATACATAATTTCTTCATCTGATTGTTTGTAAGAAATAGGCTTTCCTATTTTAATTACTACATGTTGTCTTTTAAATGGCCATAATTTAAGATAACCTGTCCATTCTGCAATAGCAACAGGGACAATATCTGCTTGTGCGAATTTTGCAATTTCGGCAAATCCTTTTTTTATTCCTTCAAGTTTTCCGTAAGGCCGAGTGCCTCCTTGTGGGAAAATACCTAGTGACCAGTGAGTTTTAAGAATATCTTTTACTGTTTTAAAAGTCGCAATTTCAGGTTTTGTTCTATCAACAGCGAAAGCTCCTAATCTTTTAACAAGCCATCCTACTTTGGAATCAGGTTCAAAAAGTTCTTTTTTTGCCATAAATGCGATAGGACAATGAGCTGCCATAACAACCATTGGAGGATCGAATTGAGAAACATGGTTTGCAGCATAAATATATTTCCCTTTTCTTGCAGTTGCAGGAGGAATATTTTCTCTTCCTATGATTTTATAATCATAAAATATATTATAAATCCCATATACGACTATATATAGAAATGACATATAAAATATTGTTCTAAAAAAGTTGTACTCTTTAGCAAATCGTCTGTTAAAGTTTCTTGTTTCTTTGACCATTAATTATTTACCTCCGCAGTTTCTTTTTCCTCAATATATTTGAAGCCTGTCAATTCTTGAATTTCCTTTATCCATTTATCTTTAACAACATCAGGATTTCTATCATAAGGTATAATTTTCCCGATATTGATAATTATTTTACCTGTAAATGGAATTCTTTTAACCTGTTCTGAACCAATAATTCCTACTGGCAGAATATCGCATTTAGTTAGTCTTGCAAGCCCAGCAAAACCTTTGGTAACCCCCCTTATTTCTCCGGGAATGCCTCTTGTTCCCTGTGGAAAAATTCCAAATACCCAATTGCTTTTTTTGATTTCTTCAACTGTTTTTATGGTTGAAGGTCCGAGTTTTTCTCTGTCAACTGAAAACGCACCGAGCCAATCAAGCCACCAGCGTAATAAAGGGATATCAAAAAGTTCTTTTTTTGCCATAAATGCTACACTTCTAGGCATTATACCTGCAATCATAGGAGGATCAAGTGTTGATAAATGATTGGGACAAACTATGTATTTGTTACCCTTAGGAATGTTTTCTTTCCCTCGCACGTCTATTCTATAAACAAGTTTTAGTCTTATCATATAAATAATTTTACAAACAATAAACTGCCACATTGCTCTAAACCAGTTAAATTGAGAGGCATGTTTTTCAGAATATATTTTTTTCTTTTTTGTCATTATTTTGCTCTCCAAATCTAAATTTATTATACAATAAAATTATTTTTAGTGTAATATTTTTACATGAAAAGGAGTACGGGTATATGTTAGAGTTAAAAAAATCAGAAAATAATTTAGAGAATGAACTTTTTAAAAGTGTTTATGAAAAGACCCCAGATTATGTAAAGAAACTTAATTTGATGGATTTTTCCTACGATGGTGAATTTACTTTTGTTTTAAAAAAAGAATATTTAAGTCCTTATGATCCTGAAAAAAATCCTCAAGGCTTGGGACTTGAAGAGTGGTTCGCAAATTATGCAAAAGAAGCTAAAGTTTCTACTGCAGGTATTAGGGGACCTCAAAATATATTGCAACCGCAAGATACTCGTTTCCCTATTAATCTGGTAGGAATTGTCCTTGCCACTTTGGCAAAAGCATTAGTTGCAAATGAAAAATATCCTAATAAAAGGATAGTAAAAGTCGCAGGATGCGAAGTCCGTTACAATTCTCAATTATTTTTAGATGCTATAGCAAGAATTCAGGCTTCTCAAGGTATAGAAACTTTAGTCCCATCCGGCAGAAAATCTATTCCTATTTGGCTTGCATCATTTTTAGCTTTTAAACTCGATTTGCTTGGAGGAGAATATATAACTTCCAGCCATGGAATTTCGGTTAAAAATGCTACTAAAGATTTAAACTCTCAGGGAAGCCAATATTTGCCTGAAGAATCAATGGAATTTGTAAATAAGATTCAGCAAATTTTTAATGAGGTAAATGAAAAAGGATTTTATGAAATCAAAATTTCTGCGAAGGACAATCCTTTAATAAATGAAAATTTTATGAACTCTATTGAGGATGGTATTGATTTATATGTCGAATATTTAAAGTCTGGAGTCGCGCAATCTTCCAATATTGATTTGATAAAATCTTATAATTCTAAGGTCGTTGTAGAATGTGTTGGCGGCTCAGCATATAGAACTTTGTCTCGAGTTTTGAAAAAGCTCAATATTGAAAAATTTTTCGATTGGTTTGATATTGAAGAAGATCCTTTCTTTCATTCAATCGGAAAGTATGATGTAACTCCGAAAGGCGAACATGCTTTTTATGATTATTCTGTAGATGCGACTGTTGTTGCGAAAAGACAAGATGGTACAAAATTTTTTCCTGTAATTGAAACATTAAACTATGATAAGAGGTTAAAAAATTATCCTGTTGGTACAGTTGTATTGATTACAGATCCTGACCATGACAGGCTTACTGTTGCTCAAATTGAGCCGTCAGACAGAGTTGATTGTTTAAATGAAATTGGCGTTGATTATGTTAATCTTGATAATGGGCGAGTTTTGTCTGTATTTACTGCGAATCAGGCATTTTTAATGTTGATGGATTTTCAAAGCAGGCAATTATCCAATAAACATCCAAGATTTATGATTAAAACTACTGCTTCTGCTCTTTCTTGGGATGAATGGGCAAAATCTAAGGGTATTAAAGTTGTTAATGTCCCTGTAGGTTTTAAAGAAATTGCAAATATAATGAAAAAGGTTGAATTAAAAATTAAAAATTCAGCATTAAAAAATGTTATTATTGAAGATGTTTTAGGAAATTCTATTGATTTAGGTACTAACCCGAGGTTGTTATTTGCAGGTGAAGAATCCGGCGGTATGATTATGGGAACCGAAGAACTTATAAAATCTAAGCATGGCAGATTAGCTATTGCAATGAGGGAAAAGAGTGCTACAGAAGCAATAATTGTTGCATCTGCGCTTAGTGCTTACCTTAATGATACTTTGCTTTCGGAGTATTTAAAAAATGTTTTCGAAGAAAATAATATTATTGGTCGTTATGATACAAGAGTTGATATTGCCTATTATAATGAGTCAGAACCTGATATTGACAAATTGAAAGCAGATAAAATAATTGGAGAGGCTAAGCGTACAAAAAATGATATGTTTTACTTGTCTATGGCTATTGCTTTGAAAGAAAATATTATGACGCTTGATAATGTCAAAGAAGTATTATCTGATACTTTTAAGGATTTAAATTTCAATAATCTTAAATCCGTTAAATTTGTTGGTGATGGTACATATTTCGAATTTGAAGATAAATTTATCGAAATACGTCCTTCCGGTACTGATGCAAAGACAAAAGCTTATGGCGGCGGTTTAAACAAAGATAATATTGAAAAATATGCTTCAATTCTTGGAAATTATTCAGGAGAAAGAACTCCTTTACATAAATCTTTTATTAGTGAAATATTTTATCAAAATTGCAAAGAGCGTGCTATGGAATATTATCTTGCTTTTGTGAATAAAGATGCAAACAATGAACCGTTTGATATTCCTGATTATGAGTTTTAATTTGTTTGTAATATAATATTTTGTAGTGAGGAATATTATGTTAAGAGATTATTTTTTAGACAAAATAGAGACTGCTTTATCTGAAGCTGTAAAAGCGGGTAAAGTTGGTTGTATGAGCGAATATAATAGAGGTTCTTTGGTCGTTGAAAGACCTAAAAATCTTGAATTTGGTGATTTTGCAATAAATGTTTCTTCTTTGGCCAAAACTGCAAAAATTGCTCCTCCTATGATAGCTAATGCTATTATAGAATTTGTCGATAAAGAAGATAATGATTATTCGGTTGTTGGCGGTTTTATAAATTTTAAAGCCGGAAAAAATCTTTTAACATCATTGATTGATGAGATCTTATATAAAAAAGAACATTTTGGACGTCCTGAAAATGTGAAATTTGAAAAAATTATTTTGGAATACATTTCAGCTAACCCTACCGGACCGTTTCATATAGGTCATGGCCGCTGGGCTGCAATGGGGAGCGCATTAGCAAACCTTTTAAAGTTTTATGGTCATGAAGTTTATCAAGAATTTTATATAAATGATGCCGGTTCTCAAATTCAAAAATTAGGACGTTCGTTAATAATTCGTGTGAAACAAGAACTTGGTGAAAATATTGATTTTCCGTCTGATGAAGTTGAAAGAAAAAATTATTATCCGGGAGATTATTTAATCTCTGTTGCAAAGGCTTTTATTGGTGAAAAAAATATCAAACTTGAAGACGTTGATAATATTGATTTACAAGTATATTGTGATTTTGCAAAGGAATACGAAGAAAAAGTTCAAAGAAATTTACTTGATAGATTACGGGTAAAATTTGATAATTTTTATTCAGAACTTACTTTACACAATTCAGGTAAAGTTGCTCATTATGTTAATAAATTAGCTCAATCCGGCAAAATTTATGAAAAAGACGGTGCGACTTGGTTTAAATCTTCGGATTATGGTGATGATCAAGATCGAGTTATTAAGAAGGTTGACGGCTCAAATACATATTTAACTGCTGATATTGCTTATCATGCTGATAAGTTAGAACGTGGATTTGACAGAATGATTGATATTTGGGGTGCTGACCATCATGGTTATGTAGCAAGAGTGAAGGCATCATTAGAGGCTTTAGGATATAATCCTGATAAATTAGAAATTTTATTAGGGCAGTTAGTAAATCTTGTTATTGATGGTAATGAGGTTAGAATGGGTAAGCGTAAAAATATGGTTACGCTTGAAGATTTGGTAGACGAAGTAGGGGTTGATGCTACAAGATTTTGGATGTCTATGAGAAACATTGATACTACTTTGGATTTTGATATAGAACTTGCAAAAAAATCAACAGATGAAAATCCTGTTTTCTATGTTCAATATGCTCATGCCAGAGCTTGTTCTATTATAAGAAATGCTACAAATGGTAAGCTTGATATTGAAACAGGAAAAACTACTCAATCAATTATTTCAAAAACAGATTTTGATAATTTAATAAGCAATTTTGATAAAAATATTCTAAATTTAACTTTGGCTGAAGCAAGAAAATTGATATTAAAACTTGAAGAATTCAAATATTTAGTAGTTACGTCTGCTCGTGACCGACAAATTTATACAATTTGCCGTTATGTTCAGGATTTAGCATCTGAATTCCATTCTTTTTATAATTCAACAAGAGTTATTACGGATGATATAGAATTGACTAAAGCCAGATTGGCATTGGTTTTTGCTTTTAAAACGGTTTTGGCGAATGCGCTTGGTATTTTAGGTGTTTCAGCCCCTGAAAAAATGTAAACAGCTTGAAAAATACATTAACATAATTTATAATATTAATTATAATGAGGATTGTAATTAATGTTTAAACGCGCATTTACTTTAACGGAATTATTAATAGCATTAGCGATAATTGGGATATTGTCAGCGGTATTGTATCCAATAATAGTTCATATTTTACCGGATCGAAATGTGGTAATGGCGAAACGTGCGTTTTATACAACCGAGACAATAGTAGCAGATATGATAAATAACCGTTATTGTTATCCAGATTTAACATCAAATAAAACAGATCCTCGAGTAGGATTTGATGATGGCAGTGGTTATAGTCGATGTGTATATGGCCGAACTCAGGAAAATGATGCGTTAAAGAAATTTGCTACATTATTTACTGACAAATTAGATATAAAAACAATATCAGACGATAAGCAGAGTTTTACGACAAAGGATGGTTTAGTTTGGACAATAACTTCACCTACAGAAACTGAAAACATATTAAATTTTCAAGATACAAAGAATAAGAAATTAGCACATATAATAATAACTGTAGACACAAACGGAACGAAAAAAGACCCAAATTGTGGTCAATCGAGTTATAGTCCGGCTTGTGCATCAAATAATAAGAAGAGCTATGACAAATTTAGTATGCGTGTATTTGCGACAGGTAAAATACAAGTATTAGATTGTTGGGCA